>DAIPYG010000001.1:0-33903 GCA_036782875.1 Bacteroidota bacterium
TTGGCTTCATACAATTTCAAAATACGAGTTACGAGTCTATAGTTACGAGTTACGAGTTACGAATTACGAGTTACGAATTACGAGTTACGAATTATTTTTAGCTATTAACGATTAACAAATAACGAATTTCGATTAACGATTAACGATTAACAAAAACAAATCGTCACTGTTGTTTTATGATAGAATAATTCTTCACCTTTATTCCGTCTTTTTCAATAATAAGGAAATACATTCCTTTGAGCAGATTATCAATTTTAATTTTACTTCCGGATAATTTTCCGCTCAGGATCATTCTTCCAAGAATGTCATATACTTTAAATACTGATCTGTCGGGATATCCCGAGATACTGAATTCATTTCTGAAAGGGTTAGGATATACGTTTATTTCTGATCCGGAAACAGAGCTGCTATTGTTTATATAAACACCGGAAGGATCGTACAGTGCAATTTTACTTGCGTTTATATTTGCACCTACTTTTGAAAAGTATCCTCCGATCAGTATTTTCTGTTTGTATTTAATAAGTCCTTCAACATCATTGTTAGCTCCTCCTTTTAAAGTATCGATGATGCTGCCATCAAATGATAATATGCTTCCCGCTCCTCCTTCAGGCTGCCCGTCGGCTTTCACCCTGTCAAAACCACCGGTTACGAATAATTTATTGTCAATCACTTTCAATGTATGCACAAATAAATAACCGCCGTTTGCATTTCCGACATAATTCAGTTTGAATCCTGGACTTACCCAGGAACTGCCGTTCCATTTAGCAATTGCCTTAACTGAATCCGTACCGGTTAAAGTAAAATCTCCGCCTGCATAGAGCTCATTGTTATAAAACTCCATGGCATATACCACACTGTTAAAACCGGCGCCAAGTGCTGACCAAGTGCTTCCATCCCATACAGCTATTCCGTTGACCGTTACACCTCCGGCATTCTTAAAATTTCCGCAGACATATAATTTCCCGTCTTTGAAAAGCATCTGATGCGGATATATCACAAGTCCCTGAAAAGGTACTGACAGCCCTGAGCCAAGACCCTGCCAGTCAGCACCGTTGTATTTTGCTATACCTTTTATGACCTGAGCTCCGCTTTTGTTGAACTCTCCGCATGCGTAAATATTATTGTTATATTTCTGAACATCATACATAGAACAAGTGTAGAACTGCGAAGGGCTTGCCCCGTCGAGATAAAAGCCTTTACCGAGCTTCTGCCATGAATTTCCGGATAAATAATAAATCCAGTTGGAATCACTCTGCATTTCATACACTGCAGTATAAAGCTTGTCATCAATTACAGTCATATTATGTACGCCGTCAGGAAATCCACCTGCTACAGTCTGCCAGGAACTTCCGTTCCACTTGGATATGGAATTTGCGCTGCTTCCGTTGATCTGTGTAAATAATCCCGCGGCATAAAGTTCATCGTTGAAAATTTCAAAATCGACAACAGTGCCGTTGGTATTTCCGGCAGCAAACTGTGTCCATTGTGATCTGACAAGAGAAGCATTCAATAATAAAATCCCAAGAAGTAAAATTGTTTTCTTCAATTTTTGTAATTTAAGGTTAAAAAATTGAAAAGGATAAAACCATACAGACTTTCCTTTTCTGCTTTAGCTAATTTATGTTTATATTTTTTGAATTAAAATTACGTTACTTGTATCTTTTATTTTACATTTCTCAATTTAAATCAGCCATTCACTCTGTCATTTGATATTTACTTCTTAATTGAGTCCATATATTCCAAAGCATTTTCATTGGTCATTGATTCACCTTCGGTCCATAATTTTCTGAACTCATCTTCAGACAGATTTTCTTTAAATGTATTTTTAGTGACCTCAATTCTGTCAAGCTCACCTTCTATCAGATTTTTATTTGTTGCTTTCAAAACTGATATATACCTCGAAGCAATTTTACATCCTTCAGCATACCTGTTCTGTTTTATAAGAATATTTGAATAACCTTCAAATCCTTTGGCAATTGAATAATTATCACCCAGATCCATTGCAATTAATACAGACTCTCTGAAAAGATCAAATGCTGTATTTAAATTTCCTTTATCAAGGGCAATATTACCAAGTGTATTTATTGCAGTAACGCAGACTCTTTTGTCGCCGAGCTCTCTTATTATTACAAGACTTTTATTGAGATACATTTCCGATCTGTCAAAATCCTTCTGCATATAAGCTACTGAACCAAGATTGCTGAGTGCAATTGAAATCCCCTGCCTGTCCCCGATCTCATATCGAAGCTGAAGACTCTCCTCCAGGGATGCAAGTGAGTTTTCTAAATTACCTTCCAGGTAATACAGTGCTCCGATGTTTCCGATAATTTTTGCAAGCTGCACAGTATCGTTAAGCTCCCTGTATAACAACAGGCTTTCATCAAGCTTTTTGCGCGCTTCATTGTGCTTTCCCTGCTGCATTAATCCCAATCCTGTATTTTGTAAATTCTGAGCTATGAAATTTTTATTATTTAATTCAATAGAAATTGCCAGACTTTTTTCCGAGTTCTTAAATAAATTTAAGTAATCAGATTCAAATAAACCTATGGTTGCTAAATGCATATGGACAAGTGCTTCTCCTTCTTTATCTTTCAGCTCTTTAAAAATTTCCAGACTAGTTTTCATAAATATTTTGGCTTCGCTGTAATTTCCCTGATTTGTCAGAAAAAATCCTGTCCAGTATAAATTTCTTGCCTTCCATATTTTTTCATTTGAATCAGCATACTCCGAAGATTTCCTCAGGAATTCCAGTGCTTCTGTGAACTGACTTCTGAGCTCCCAGAACTTCGCCATTTCTACCGATATCACAACAGAAAGCTCAGGCTTATTTTTTAATGACCAGTTTATACTGTCCCTGAGATTTTCATTTTCAGAATCAAATTTCTTTATCCATGTCTTTTGTTCAGGACCCATAAACCTTTCCCGGGAATTCAATGCCAGATTATAATAATAATAAAAATGTTTTTCCTGAACTGCTTCTTTCATACCTGAAAAGCTTAGTAATTCATCTCCGTATTTTCTAATTGTTTCAAGCATCAGGTAACGCACTTTGCCACCATCATTTGAAAGTTTGATCAGTGATTTATCTCTCAGGTGATCAAGTAAATTCTGAATTTCAGATTCCTGTATCATTTCATCCGGACATACATTTTCCGCAGACTCCTGAGTCCATCCTCCTGAAAATACAGTTAGCCGCTGAAGCATAATTTTTTCTTTCACTGACAAAAGATCATAACTCCAGTCCATCATAGCCTTTAATGTCTGCTGTCTCGGAAGTGCTGTTCTTTTTCCTCCGGTCAGAAATTTAAACCTGTCAATTAACTTCTCGCTGATTTTTTCCACGGATAATACTTTGATCCTGGCTGCGGCAAGTTCAATTGCAAGAGGTATTCCGTCAAGCTGATTACATATCCTTATCAGTGCAGGTGCATTTTCATCCATAACCCTGAAACCCTGATTCAAAGTAAGAGCCCGCTCTATGAATAATCTTACAGCTTCAAACCTTAGCAGTTCTGAAGGAGAAATAACTGCGTCAGGATCGGGAAGTGTAAGCGAGGGAACTCTGTATCTGTACTCACCCGGACAATTAAGCACCTCACGGCTTGTTGCTATTATCTTCAGTTTAGGACAATTGACCAGCAGCATTTCAGCAAGGTTTGAGCATTCATGAATCAGATGCTCGCAGTTGTCCAGTATCAGCAGTATTTCCCTGTCTTTAAAAAATTCAGTCACAGTGAGCTCCTGTGTCTGTCCTTTTACTTCTTTAATATCATGAGTATTCATTAATGTCTGAAGGATCAGCGACTCGTCTGTAATGCTTGCAAACTCTGTTATATATACTCCGTTTGCTGATTCATCCGTCATTTCCGCTCCGACCTGCAGCGCAAGACTTGTTTTTCCTGATCCTCCTGCACCCAGCAATGTTACCAATCCTGAGGTTTCTAAAATTTTTTTAATTTCAGAAATTTCTTTTCCCCTGCCGATAAAGCTTGTTATCTGTACCGGAAGATTGTTAGGCCGGGCATCAATTGTTTTTAAAGGCGTGAAATCATCAGGTATTCCTGAAGAAATGATCTGATATAATTTCAAAGGCTGATTCAGGTCTTTTAATCTTCTCTCACCTAAATCCCTGAATGAAATTTCTCCGGATACTTTCAGACTGTATAAATTATATGCATCATCTGAAATTATGATCTGACCGCCGTTTGATGCTGACATTATCCTAGATGTCCGTGCCAGACAAATATATCCCATATAATCACTGCCGTTCCATTCTGCATATCCTGAATGAATTCCCATACGGACCCTGATCTCAGCTTCTTTCCAGTCTTCAGAATTAATTTTTATCTGCGCATCAACAGCCGCCTTTACTGCATCATCTGCATTCTGAAATGAACAGCAGAAAGCATCTCCGGCAGTTTTGAAAATAAAACCCTGATTGGATTCTACTGCTTCGTACAATATTTCATTATGTCTTTCAAGAATATCTGAATAAGTTTCCTGAAACTGCTGCGAAAGCTTTGTGCCGTCTTCGATGTCGGTGAAAAGAAATGTAACGTTACCGGTCGGATTCATATAATTACTAATTAATAGTTACAAATGACTGATTAATTTTTAACATAAAGATATAAACTAAAGAAGAATTTAAATACTTATAAGCTACCTGTTTAACAATTGTCTTAACACTTAAGAATTACACATTATTCATTATTCATAATTCATAATTCATTTGTAATTTGCAATAAAAATTTCCGCTTCTTCAAGTGAAAGCTTGTTACCTTCTTCATAATATTTTTTAAATTCTTCCTGGCTTAATTTCACAGTTAGCTCTGAGATGAGACGCTTTAGTTTGATGAATTCTTTAGTAACTTCATCCATCCCAAGTGATTTAAGAATATTTTCCGAAGCACCGAGTATTTTAGCTGAAGCTGAGAATTCCTTTTCATTAATTAAAATCTCTGAAAATGAAAGCATAGAAACAGCAATGCCGTGTTTATCATGTATTTCCAGCCTTAAGCTCAGACTTTCACTATGATATTCTCTGGCTTTATCGTATTTTTTCCGCCTATAATATATCTCACCGAGATTGAATAAAGAATAAGCTATTCCGTTTTTATCTCCCAGCTCAATTCTCATTTTAAGGCTTTCCTCCGTATAGTTCTGTGCCTGTTCAATATTTCCTCTTCTGAAAGCTATACTGGAAAGATTTGTGAGTGCGTATGTTATGCCGCTTTTATCTCCGACCTCTCTTGTCAATTCCAGACTTTCCTCAAGATATTTTTGCGCTTCTTCAAGGCTTCCTTTTTCAGTCATGACATTACCAATAGAGTCGAGAGAAAAAGCGATCCTGTGCTTATTGCCGGAACTTCTGTTAATAACGAGGCTTTCAGATATTAATTTTTCTGCCTTCTGAATATTTCCGCGGATCAATTCTATGTTGCCAAGATTATTCAGAGCGAATGCTATGCCGCTTTCAAAATCAATTCTGAGGCTTATCTCCAGGCTTTCTTCGAATAATTTCTGAGCCCGGGAAAAATTTCCATAACCGGCTTCGACATTTGCCAGACTCTGCAGAACTAAGATTATCCCCCTGTCATTTTTTAAATCTCTTTTAATTGCGATGCATTTATCAAAATATTTCATAGCATTCTCATAATTTCCCTGAGCCCTGTATAAATGTCCGGTATTTAAATACATATTTGACAGTGATTCCGGATTTATTCCTGAAGTGACTTCAAATAATGATTCCATTATTCTTATACCTTCAAAATAATGTCCTCTGATTTCCCAGAACATATTTATTTCTTCGGAAAGTACAGCAGCTTTCTCTGCCTTTCCGTTTTTAGAAGACCATTCTATAGCAGAAATAAAATTACTGTGTTCTGCATCTGCCATTTTAAGCCAGTCAGGCGCTTCCTTTCCGGAAAATACATTGGAATGATCTTTTGCAAGTAAAATAAAAAAGTCCAAATGCCGGCTGAAGAGCTTTTCAGTTTCACCGGCTTCGTTCAGTTTTCCTTCACCGAACTGCTTTATAGTTTCTAGTATACTGTACCTTTCTAATGAGTGGTCATAAACTATAATTGATTTTTCAACAAGCTGACTTAATACAACCATTACTTCCTCTTTCAATAATAATTCATCAGAACAAATTTCTTCTGCTGATTCTAATTTCCAGCCTCCTTTAAATACAGATAACCTGCTCCATAATACTTTCTCTTTTTCAGAGAGCAGATCATAACTCCATCCGATAAGCGCTTTCAGAGTCTGCTGCCTTGGTAAAGATGTTCTGTTACCGCCTACAAGCAAATTAAAACAGTTGTCCAGTCTTTCATTAATTTTTTCAACTGACATGGTTTTTGTCCTTGCTGCCGCAAGCTCTATGGCAAGTGGTATTCCGTCAAGTCTGAAGCAGATTTCAGAAAGTGCAGGCAGGTTATCATTGTTGACTCTGAAGTTCTGATTAACTGACAACGCTCTTTCTATAAACAACCGGACTGAAGCATAACGTGTAAGCTTTTCAGGAGATTCAGAAAGCGAAGGATCCGGTGAAGACAATGACGGAACCCTGTAAACATGTTCTCCCTGACATTTCAGAACTTCACGGCTTGTGGCAATGATCTTTAATCTGCTGCATTTTTTTAAAAGTTTATCCGCCAGCTCAGAACATCTGCTGATCAGATGTTCACAGTTGTCCAATATTAAAAGCATTTCTTTTTTTTCAAGAAATGATTCCAGCTTCTCGTCCGGATAAGTCCCTGGATCGGTTTTGACTTTAAGTGAATCAAGTACTGTTTCAGTAATAAGAAACGGATCAGTTACATTGGCAAGCTCAGTAATAAAAACTCCGTTTTCAAAATCATCTATCATATCAGCACCAACCTGCAGGGATAATCTTGTCTTTCCCGTGCCTCCTGCTCCTGCTAAAGTCAGGAGCTTAGAGCTTTTCAGAATGCTTTTTATATCCCTGATTTCATTTTCTCTTCCAATAAAACTTGTTAACTGAATCGGAATATTATTAGGACGTGCATCCAGTGTTTTAAGCGGGGGAAATTCAGTCTGAAGCTCAGGAGAATTAATCTGAAACAATCGCAGCGGTTCTATCAGGTCTTTTAATCTTCTTTCACCGAAATCCCTGAAGCTTATATTCATATTACCGCCGGGTAAAAAACTATGCTTTACAATTTCATATGTATCGTTTGAAATAATGATCTGTCCTCCGTAAGCAGCTGACATTACTCTCTGGGTCCGCGCAAGTGTTATATAGCCCATGTAGTCACTCCCGCTCCACTCAGCATTGCCGGTATGTATTCCCATTCTGATCTTTAATTTGAAATCACCTATGTCTTCCGAATTCAGTTTTATCTGAGAATCAGCGGCAGCCTTCACAGCACCTTCAGGACTTCCGAATGCGCAACAGAATGCATCACCGATCGTTTTGAATACAAAACCGTTGTTAGAGTCTACTGCTTCCTGTAATATTGTATTATGTCTTTTCAGTGCATCAGGATATAAATCTGGGAATTCCTGAGAAAGCCTTGTGCTTCCTTCGATGTCGGTGAAAAGAAATGTTACGTTCCCGGTTGGTTTCATAAAATTACAAATTACAAATGACTGATTACTTTTAACTTTTAACTTTCAACTGAATCTTCATTTACACATTCCATATATCTCTTATCACCAATGATTTCCTTTATTTTATTTCTTAATTCTGCTGCAGTTTCTTTTTTTTCATTTGAAATCGGATCAAATCTGCCATCAGTCAGTTTTTTTAAGGTTGCTAAATATTTCAGCGATGTTTCAAAATCTTTAAGTTCAAAATATGCTGATCCTAATCCGAATAAATTACTTGCCTGATAATATGTGTTGCCTGTATCATTACAAATACTGAGAGATTCTTTAAAACAGTTGATTGATTTTTCATAATCACCTGTCATTAATGCAGCTTCGCCAAGAAACATCAGCGCAACGATCATATTGCTTTGATAACCGTATTCTTTTAAGATCAATATTGAATCTTTTAATAATGACATTGCTTTGTCATATTCTTTTTGCGCAATATATATGTTTCCGAGATTGATCAGATTAATTGTAATCAAATACTTATCACCGTTCTCATTTGAAATAGCCAGACTTTCTTCAGTATAAGATGTTGCTTTATCATAATTTTTTCTTCTCAGTTCAAATACTCCCAGACTTGACATTATCAGCGCTATCTGATGATTATCATTTAATCCCTTATATATATTGAGAGCTTCCATCCTGTACTGAAGAGCTTTTTCCTGATCTCCCTCTATCATATATATATATGACATATTATACAACGATACAGCATAGTCCCTTTTCAGATCTGAATCTTTGAAGATTGAGATTGCTTCATCATAGTATGCGCGTGTTTCATTTCCTCTTCCGGGATCTGTCGATGATGCTACTCCAAGTATGCTTACACATTTACCTATTCCTGTCCTGTCATTACATTCCCTGAATATTGACAGACTTTCTCCTGTCAGTTTTTCTGCTTCACTTACCATTCCCATATTCTGAGCCATCAGACCTGCGCAATATAATACATTAGCTCTCGGCAGCTTTTCCTTTATTCCTCCGGTAACAATCATATTTATTGAAGTTTGATATGCTTCCCTGAAATATCCTTTGATATCCCAGTAATCAATCATTTTTGAAATTAACATACATCCTTCATCAGGATATTTATCCATTGACCACTGAATTGCAGATCTGATGTTATCGGAATCTGCATCAACTGATTTCAGCCAGCCGGTCTGATCCAATCCTTTGATATGCATCTGCGCCTGATCAGCAGTATTCATAAAATAATGAAAATGGTTTCGTTTCAATTCATCATCATATTCAAGCTTTTCCATAGCATACTGCCTGATAGTCTGAAGCATATAAAATCTTATTGAACCTGATATTTCAGTCGTGCTGATCAGTGATTTATCTGAGAGATTGGAATGTGTATCCAATACATCATAACATTCCATACCGTCGGCAGGACATATTGTTTCTGCGGCAGTTAAGTTCCAGCCGCCGGAGAATACTGAAAGTCTCTGCAGCAATATTTTTTCTTTTTCTGAAAGCAGATCATAACTCCAGTCTATCAAAGCTCTCAGTGTCTGCTGTCTCGGCAGAGCAGTTCGTTTACCGCCTGTAAGAAGCCTGAACCTGTCATTCAGTTTTTCCAGGATCTTTTCAACGGATAATATTTTTATCCTTGCAGCCGCAAGCTCAATGGCAAGTGGAATTCCATCAAGCTGATAACATATCTGAGCAAGTGAGGGAGCATTCTGATTTGTAACTCTGAACTCCGGGTTCACAGCAATTGCTCTTTCTATAAACAGTCTTACAGCTTCATACTGTGACAGTTCTACCGGAGAATTAACACTCTCCGGATCCGGATGATCTAATGATAAAACCCTGTAAATACTTTCACCGGAAGATCTCAGCCCTTCCCTGCTTGTTGCAATAATTTTAAGACCCGGTGAATTCTTCAGCATCTTTTCCGCAATGTCCGCGCACGCATCTATCAGATGCTCACAGTTGTCCATTACGATGAGCATCTCTTTCTTCTTTAAAAAATTCTGAAGTGAATCCATTGTTTCCTCACCCGGCTGACCGGCGACTCCAAGCGCGCCGGCTATTGCAACAGCTACAAGCACCGGGTCTCTTAACGAAGCGAATTCGACAAGCCATACTCCGTTATTGAATTCATCTATCTGCTCGGCTGCAACCTGCAGGGAAAGTCTCGTTTTCCCTGTTCCTCCCGGACCTGTCAGTGTCAGAAGTCGTGTGGACTTCAGTATTTCCTTTATTGCCGAAATGTCTTTTTCTCTTCCTATAAAACTCGTGAGCTGCACAGGAAGATTATTCGGTCTTGCATCAAGTGTCTTTAAGGAAGGAAATTCCTCTCTCAGTCCTTCTGATACGATCTGAAATAATCTTATCGGCTGTATGACATCCTTTAATCTTCTTTCTCCCAGATCACGGAAAACTATATTCTTTTCTTTTACTGCATCAAACTTGTCCCTGCATAATTCATAAGTGCTGTCTGAGATCAGTATCTGTTCACCATATCCGCTGGACATTACCCTGGCTGTCCTGGCAAGAGTGATATAACCCATATATTTATCGTTGATCCACTCTGCATTTCCGGAATGAATGCCTATTCTTATTTTGATCTCTGCATCTTTCCATTTTATTTTTCCCAGTTCGATCTGAGCATCAACAGCTGCTTTTACAGCATCTTCGGCTTTCTCAAATGCACAGCAGAAAGCATCACCGACAATTTCAAAAACAAATCCATTGTTGGATTCCACTGCTTTATGCATAACCGCATAATGCTTTTCAAGCGCAGACTGCAGCGACTCAGGATATTCCTGTGAAAGCTTTGTGCTGCCTTCGATGTCCGTGAAAAGAAATGTTACTTTACCAGTTGGATACATTCAGTTTCAAATTACAAATGACTAATGACTACTGACTTAGGGAGAGTTACTTTCAAATTTCAATTATCAACTATTAACTATTAACTATTAACTTTGATCTATCATTCTGCCGTACAAATCTCTACAGCTTCATCAAATTTCATCTGCTCTCCTTCATTCCTTAAGCTGTTATACTTATCTTCCCCGAGTTCACCGGAGATCTTTTCTTTATCTTCATCAGTAAAGCCTAGGTTTTTATTTATTGTTTTTCTCTTGGACTGTTTTGAAAACAGTTCAGTAAAACCCAGCAGCTTTGCAGCTTTTTCAAATTCGTTTCTCTTAAAAAAGATTTTGGCAAAGCCGGAAATTACATCCGGCATAAAAAACTCACCGCCGGGTTTTTCTTTTTCCTTAATATACTCTTTATATATGTTCACTGCCTGATCAAATTTATCAGTCTCTGTATAAAGACCACCGAGATGATTCCATATAGGAAAAAGATTCATACTGTATCCGCTGTCTTTTGATATTTTGTACGCTTCAAGGAGTATGTATTCGGCTTCTTCATAATTTTTGTTATCATAGTAAAGCTTCAGGTCAGCCAGGTGAACAAGATTTACGGATATAAGATAATTGTCATTCAGTTTTCTTGAGATCTTTAAGCTCTCTTCAGAATACAATTCAGCTTTTCTTATGTCACCTGTTTTTCTGGAATAAGTAACACTTAAGCTCAGCAGCACGCGGGCTGTAAGGTGATCATTTTTTATTTCTCTTGAGATCTTAAGAGCTTCCTCTTTTAGTGCAATGGATCTTTCATGATCGCCAAGGTTGACTACCGGAAACGACAGATTATATAGCGAGTTTGCTTTGTCTTCTTTTGAATTTATTTCATTACTTATTTCAAGTGCTTCTTCATTCAGCTTTGAAGCTTTATTATAATCTAATTCAGTATAATACTTGAGCCCTAATGTATTCAGAGTTTTCACTATCCCCTCTTTATCATTTATTTCCCTGTAAAGGTTCAAAGCTTCACCGGAAAATTTTTCCAGCTCATCTATTTTTCCCAGCTCATAACAGAATCTTGCGATTCTGTAAAGGAGATCTGATCTCAGCTTGCTGTCTTCAGGATTAACTGTTTCCAGTACCTTTACAGAAGTATCGTATCCCTCCTGCAGGTAACCTTTATTAAGCCAGAAATCAAAAGCATTTATTGCAAGCTTTACGGCATCAACCGGATCATTTTCCTCAGCCCAGTGTATATTGCTTCGAATATTATCAAGCTCAGGTTCAACAACACTAAGCCACTGGATCAGACCTGTTTTTTTTAATTTCTGCTTAGAGTAGTCAGACATATTCAGGAAATAATCAAGATGTCTTTTATAATCAGATGTGTTGTCTTCAATTTTTTCCAGAGCATAATATTTGATCGACTCAAGAATACCGTATCTGCCGTTACCTTCGGTTTCCTTAAAAGTAATCAGTGATTTATCGTGAAGACCTGTCATCAGGTCCAGTATTTCATACTGGTCAATTGTTTCATCACTGCATATTTCTTCTGCAGCTTCAAGTGTCCAGCCGCCCATAAAGATCGACAGTCTCTGAAGAAGCTGCTGCTCTTCCGGACTTAGCATATCGTAGCTCCAGTCGATCAGTGCTTTAAGGGTCTTCTGCCGAGGCAATGCAGTAGCGCTGCCGCCTGTTAAAAGTCTGAACCGGTCATTGAGACGGTCCAGGATCTTGTCAACGGACAATACATTCACTCTCTTTGCAGCAAGCTCTATTGCAAGAGGAATTCCGTCAAGCTTTTTGCATATCTCCGCTACAGTATGAATATTTTCTTCGGAAAGTGTAAACTTAGGATTAATGGAACTAGCTCTTTCAAGAAAAAACCTGACAGATTCAAATTCAGCCAGAGTTTCAAAAGATTCATTTTTAATCTTTTCCGGCATTGAAAGAGGAGGAATTCTGTACAGCGTTTCACCCTGACTGTTAAAGGGTTCGCGGCTGGTGGAAATTATTTTCAAGCCCGGACAGTATGAAAGTAGAGCCTCTGAGATCTGTGCACACTTGTGAAGAAGGTGCTCACTGTTGTCAAAAAGAAGGAGTATTTTTTTTTCTTTTAAAAACTCCTTCAATGTGTCAAGGAGATCTGTACCGGGGTCTTCTTTCAGATTCAGAACTGATGAGATCTCTTTCACTACAAACTCCGGATCAGTAACCGGAGAAAATTCTATTATCCAAACTCCGTTATCAAATTCATCTATGAGTTCAGTAACCAGCTGAATTGCAAGTCTTGTTTTACCGGTCCCTCCGGCACCGATAAGCGACAGTAGTCGGATCTTCGGAAAAAGCTGTTTGATCTCATTGATTTCTTTTCTTCTTCCGATAAATTCAGTCAGCGATGAAGGAAGGTTATTCTGTCTGGCATCCTGACTTTTTAACGGAGGGAATTCCGAAGGTATATTTTCCGCGACGATCTGATACACGTGCTCCGGCAATAATATATCCTTCATTTTCCGTTCACCGAAATCTTTGAAGGATAGTTTAATTTCAGAACTGTCTTTCACAGAATCGTAAACTTCCTGAGTTATTAATATCTGTCCTCCGTGAGCCACAGACATAATTCTCTGAGATCGGCTTAAGGTTACATATCCGGAATAATCCTTATTGACAAATTCAGCTTCACCGGAATGAATTCCCATTCTGACCTTAATAACTGAACCTTCCCAGTCTGTAGAATTAAGTCTGATCTGTGTCTTTATAGCAGCATTTACAGCATCTTCCGGATTGCTAAACGCGCAGCAGAATGAATCCCCTACTATCTTAAATACAAATCCGTTATTTGAATCAATTATTTCATACAATATCTCATGATGCTTATCTAGTGAAGATAAATATAAATTGGCGTCCTTCTGGGCAAGCTTAGTGCTGCCTTCAATGTCAGTGAATAAGAATGTTACTTTACCTGATGGTATCAATTTATTATGATTAATTTTACCGGATTAGAAATTACTGATAGCATTTTTAAGATATGAGTTAAAAATTTTTATAGGTAATGTACGGGGTAAAAATGTTTATCATTTTAATTTATGATGTTCAGAAATATCTGATAAATCCTTTCACGCTGACAGCCTCCTAAACGTTTTATCTATAAATTTAAGTTTCAGTAATTTCATTTTAATATTTTAATAAAGACACCGGAGAAAGAGTTAGTATTAAATTATTGTAAATAATTAAGATTGATTGAAATTAATTAATTTTAAAAGTATATTTGCATTAATTAGATTTAAGATTTTACATTTAACTAATCCCCAAATAATTAAATTTCCCATTTATGAAAATCATTATTAAATTATTTATTATAGTTCTGCTGACAGTAATTTGTAATACTGCCTCGTTCTCACAGGACGGTCCGATCAGATTAGTAAATCCGCTTTATGAACTACGGGTTTCAAATTTTCAGATCACCGGTGCTTCTCCTTCTGATTTCAATTCCGTAACTTTTGACTTTATGATTCTTCACACTAACCCGGATGATTCCGGTCCTTTTGAATTTTCCGCAGGTCAGTATTATCTGGCTTATAATCCGGGTGTTGCAAACGGAGGTACACTTTCTTATGAGATAATTCCGAATTCAACTGATTTTTCCAACCCGGACGCTATGCCTGTAAGCGCCGATATTGTTGGAACTCAGCTAAGATTAACCAGAAATATTGACCTCGGCGCAGGTAACGGACCAATCGTATCTTCTATTTATCCGGGATCACGAATCGTAAGAGTGAAATTTTCCACAACAGCTCCTGCATTTGCTTATTCAAAATTGAACTTTACCTGGATAGATACAATCGTACCCGAACCTACTACAGCTATTTACGCTTACATTGGTGACAGCAGTGTAAACATTCTTGATGACGGTACATTAGAAATTGATTCATCCGAGAGTATTTTACCAGTAGAATTATCAAATTTTACAGCCGAAACAAGTCAGAACAATGCTTTGATCAACTGGTCAACAGGATCTGAAAGTAATAATTCAGGATTTGATATTGAAAGATCTGAGATGAATGATAAGTGGACGAAGATCGGTTTTGTGCAGGGAAAAGGAAATTCTACATCACAGAATTTTTATTTCTATGCTGATAATAATTTAAACACTGGGAAATATAAATACCGGCTGAAACAAATTGACTACAACGGAAATCATGAATATTTTTATCTGCAGAATGAAATTACAATAGGAACACCCGATGAGTTCAGCCTGAATCAGAATTATCCAAATCCATTTAATCCCGAAACGAAAATTGATTACAGGCTGCCTGATAACGGGAATGTCACACTTAGCATTTTTGATGTTAACGGGAGACTTGTTTCAACTCTCTTAAACGGTCCCGTAAGCTCGGGATATCATTCTGTAAATTTCAATGCAGCAGATGTGTCAAGCGGAGTATACTATTACAAACTTGAATTCAGCGGCAACGGCAAATCTTTCAGCAAGGTTATGAAGATGATTGTATTGAAATAAATATTTCTTTTTCAGACAGTACCATTTTTTATATTCATTTCAATAGCTGATAAATTATGAGTTATGATTCGTTTTTAAGAATCATAACTCATTTTTCATTGATGATTTCATTTCTGAATTCTAATAGATATTTTAATATTATCTGCTTCATGATTTTAATAAAGCTCCTGGTAAACAAAGAGCATATCCGATTTAAATATGAAAATCATTTATAAATATTATTTAATAATTTTTTTTTTAATTCAATGCCCTATGGCTGTATTTTCTCAGGAGAATAAATACACAGAAGATTTTCTTCAGTTCTGGAATGATGTCAATGAGAACTATTCTTATTTTGACAAAAAGAAAACTGACTGGAATAAAGTAAAAGAATTTTATCTTCCGGAAGCAGAAAAAGCCGGGAACAGAAATGAATTAATATCTGTCTTTGAACATGCGCTGGAAGAACTTTATGATGACCACTTTTCATTGAATACAAATTTAAGTTCATCGACCAGATTAGTTCCGACAGGTCTCGATATCCGCGCAGAATTTATTGACGGAAAAGCAATAGTTACTGAAGTAAGAAAAGGTTTCTCTGCTGATATCGCAGGTGTAAAATGCGGCATGGAAATAATCAGCATAAACGGCGTCCCTGTAGAGCTTGCAGTGAATAGCAGGACAGGCAAATGCATTACCGGCTCTGATCCGGAAGCATTAAATTATGCTTTAAGAATGTTGCTTGCCGGTACTTACATTAAGGAGAGAGAGATCACCTTCAAACAGAATGATATTTTAACTACTATTAAACCTGATGAAGCAAGAGGAAACCTGACTGATTCCGGCAGATACAATTCACTACTTGAGTTTAAGATTTTAGATAACAACAATGGTTATATTAAATTCAATAACTCATTAGGTGAAACAGATGTAATTCAATTATTTGATTCAGCATTGTTTCAGCTCAAAGATACAAAAGCGCTCATCCTTGATTTACGGGAAACACCTAGCGGAGGGAACACAATTGTAGCCAGGGGAATAATGAGCAGATTCATAAAAAATGAAATGCCATATCAGAAACACGTATTACCTATCGATGACAAAGAATTAAATATAATAAGAAGCTGGCTTGAACTCGTCTCCCCTCGCGGTTCGTTTACATACGACAAGCCGGTTGTCGTTCTTGTTAATCACTGGACAGGCAGTATGGGCGAAGGATTAGCAGTCGGTTTCGATGCATTAGACAGAGCGGAGATTGTAGGAACAAAAATGGCAGGATTAAACGGTTCGATAAATGGATTTCAAACAATCAATTTTAAAATTCCTTACAGCTTTCCGACTGAACAGCTTTATAATGTTAATGGAACTCCAAGAGAGTACTTTGTTCCGGATATATTTATAGACCTTTCTCAATCAGAATATATAGATCTCAAAGATCCGGTTTTAAATGAAGGGATCAAAGCACTTGATAAGAAATAAAGAATAGTATAATAAGGAATAGTAATTTCTCCGGTATAGTTCAAGCTCAGTATTGTCCAAAATAATTATGAATAGCTTATTATATCATAATTTGGTTCAGAATAAAACTTAATTTTCTCTTTTAAAAACAAACCCGCATGTGAAAAATTGCCGTTAAGAAATTCTGAGAAATGGCGAAAGCAAAAATCACCTGTCTGACGAGCGAGCGAGGAGTTGTGATTATTGCAGCCATTGCGAAAGAATTTCCGGCAATTTTTCACAAGCGGAAGATTTTTCTTTTGCCAAGCTTTTCTTTCGATCTATCAAAAGAAAAGCGGATTAAATTTATTATAAAGTCTTTGAATAACGTTTTGGACGGATGTGGTTCAAGCTCACCCGGGTTAAAGTGATTTGCATATTTTAAGTTGAATAATAATAATTATATTGCGTATATTTTTTTATTAAACGACCGAATCAAAAGAAGAAATGTATTTCGCTTTTAAATTAATCACCCTAAAATAAATCTCTTTTTCACTTCTCAATATGATCAATCAGAAACATTTTAATATATGTATTATAGCGATCATATTTATAAAATCAAATTTCTAATTATAACAAATGAAATTACCTGAAACATGAATGCCGATAAGAAAAAATTATTACACGCGACATACGAAAAGTTTCTGAAGATCAGCATAAATAAACTTCCCGGTGAATTGCTTGACGGAATCACTGCTGAGGACATTATGGCTTACGGTACTACAATTGATGAAAAGCTTTTGTCAATTAATGATTGCCGGGAACTTGTTGAGAGACAATTAGAGCAGGCTTCCGGTTTGAAATTCAAACGTATACGAATTCCGGAAATAATCAGAATATCACCGGAGGAAGATTCTGCAATTTTTGTTGAAGAGTTAAAAATAAAAATTATATCAAAAGAAGATACGCACAAACTCTTTTTAAGAATTACTACAGTGCTTGAGTATTCCGAAAATATTTGGAAAGTAGTTCATTTTCATACATCCAAACCTGATGAAACAAAAGGCGAAACTGATACCTGGCATGTCAATGAATGGAAAAGAAAAAATGAAGAACTGCAGAAATTAGTCGCTGAAAAAACCAATGATCTCATTATTAAAAACCGGGATCTGGAAATTGAAGCTTCACTCGAGCGTGTGAGAACGATTGCAATGGGAATGCGTGAAGCCGGTGACCTGCTTAATATTTGCGAAGTATTGTTTAATGAACTTAAAATCCTTGGCTTTGACGAATTAAGAAACACGATGATAAATATTCATAATGATGAAGAAGAGACTTTTCTGAATTATGATTTTTCAGATACTCTCGGAAAGACAATCACTCCTTTATTTTACAATATTAATCCGGTAATTGCAAAACAGATAAAGCAGATCAGAAAAGGCAGAGATGCTTTTTCTGAAACATCTTTTAAAGGTGAGGAACTGAAGGAATGGAAAAAATTCAGAAAAAGAAAAGGTGAACCGGATGACCCGCGTCTGAAAAACGCTAAAGCTCTTTATTATTATTTTTATTCTATAGGAACAGGATCAATCGGGATATCAACCTTCGGTTCCATTACAAAAGTAAAACTAGAACTGCTTAAGCGATTCAGGAATGTTTTTGAATTCGCATACAGAAGATATATGGATGTAATGCAGGCAGAAGCCCAGGCAAATGAAGCTAAACTCGAAGCATCGCTGGAGCGAGTAAGAGCGCAGGCAATGGGTATTAATAAGTCAGAGCAACTGGGAAGCATCAGTGAAATTATTTTCACTGAATTGAAATCGCTCGGAATTACTGATCTAAGGAATAGCGAGATAATAATTAACAGTGATAAAAAAGAATCCGTGATGAGTTATTATTATTCCGATTACGGAGTAACTGAGACAATTGAAATATTTTACAACAATCATCCTAAAGTAAAAAAATGGGCTGAGGAAATGCAGAAAGCCGAAGATGCATTTACTTCAGTTGAATTTGGTGAAGATGAAATTGCTAATTGGAGAAAATACAGAGAAGAGATCGGATATTTACCCGATCCGAAATTAAACAAAGCGAAAGCTGTCTATTACTATTCTTATTCTATCGGACCCGGTGCAGTAAGTATTTCAACATTCAAGCCAATCAGTGATGAACAATTAAAAATTCTCGAACGGTTTAAAAATGTATTTGGATTAGCATACAGAAGATATGCAGATGTTGCACTGGCGGAAGCGCAGGCGAGAGAAGCAAGAGTCGAAATAGCTTTGGAGAGAGTCCGCAGCAGGACGATGGCAATGCAAAAGAGTGAAGAACTTTCTGAAACAACATTCATACTTTTTCAGCAGTTCAAAGATCTCGGTGAAGCACCCGACCAGATTACAATAGGTATTATAAATGGAGAAGAAAAAGCGATCGAATTCCGGACTACAATGGACGGGAACAAAGCAGACATGATGGTTAAATTTCCTGTGAAAGATACTGACCTTATGAAAAAAATATATTCAGCATGGAAGAAACAAAAAAAATCAGTTGTGATTGAAATTAAAGGAAAGGAATTGCATGATTATATTGATTACAGGATCGGATTAACCGGCGTGAAAACAAAAAATGATCATGCTTATGACCGTCGTTTTATTCAGGCTGCATTTTTTTCAAAAGGAATGATCACCATTTCTACTAATGATCCCCGTTCAAATGAGACCTTACAGCTATTGGAAAGATTTGCCGGAGTGTTTGATTTAACATATACAAGATTCCTGGATTTGAAACAGGCGGAGGCACAGACTAAAGAAGCAAAGATTGAACTGGCTCTGGAAAGAGTCCGCGCAAGATCAATGGCTATGCACAGAAGTGATGAACTGGTCGATGCTTCAGTAGTTTTGTTCAATGAATTGAAATCGTTGGGTATTGAATCTATAAGAACAGGCGTAGGCATTTTCGATGAAACAAAGAAAGCAGTTGAGATCTGGTCATCTCAGCTGATAAAAGAAAAAAGGAATAAAATTCTGGGAGTTGTACCTTTTAAATCACATCCATTCTTTGATTTGAATTATAGAGCTTGGAAAAGAAAAGAGCCGTACTATTTTTATGAAATGTCAGGCAAGGAAGTAAAAAAATATTACAAGGTAATGTCTTCGGTTCTTTCTTACCCGGAGAAAAAAGAATTTAATCCAAAAGAATGCTTTTACACATTCTTCTTTCCTGAAGGTTCACTCAATGTAGTTTCAAAAAATAATCTGACCGAAGATGAATGCAGTCTTATGCTTAGGTTTGCAAAAGTATTCGGAATGATCTACAGACGTTTTCTTGATCTGAAGAAAGCCGAAGCGCAGGCGCGTGAAGCTCAGATAGAATTAGCGCTGGAAAGAGTCCGTGCAAGAACCATGGCTATGCAGAGAAGTGACGAACTGGAGGAAACATCTCAGATACTTTTTCAGCAGTTCAAAGAACTTGGTGAAGCTCCGGAACGCATTACCATTGGAACTATAAATGAGCCTGAAAGGAAGATTGAACTCTGGGTTACTGTTGAAGGATATAAGAACAGAATGGTTAAAGTTTCTATTGATGAGCCTAACGTAATAAACAAAATTTATAAAGCCTGGAAGAGACAGGAAAAGTCAATATTAATTGATATTAAAGGTAAAGCGTTAAGAGACTATATAGCATACAGAAAAAGTTTTGGCAATGAACAGGGTATTGGTGATTTTAAAAAGTACCGTATTTTTGTTTACGTTGCTTTCTTTTCAAAAGGAATTATTTCTATTACCACAACTGAGCTGCTGCCAGTTGAAAGCATACAGTTGCTGGAAAGATTTGCAGGTGTATTCGATCTTACTTATACCAGATTCCTGGATCTTCAGAAAGCAGAAGCACAGGCAAGAGAAGCAATGGTAGAGGTAGCTCTTGAAAGGGTCAGAAGCAGAACAATGGCAATGCATAAAAGCGAAGAGCTTGCCGAAACTGCCGCCGTGCTTTTTCAGCAATTGTGCGGTCTTGGTATAAATGCTTTGCGTTTATATATAGGTATTATTGATGAAGAAAGTGATGAGATCGAATTCTGGACTACTGACTATGGAGGCAGTCAGGTCAGCTCAAAATATAAAGCGAACTTATACGGTTCGACTACTTTCACAAAAATGTATCAGGGATGGAAAGAAAAGAAAAAGTCATTTATTGTTGATCCAAAGGGAAAAGAATTAACGGAGCATCTTTTTTATCTTAAAGAGATTATGAATTATCCGATCAGAAACAGGAAATCTCTGAGCCGGAGATTACAAACTATTGCATACTTTTCTAAAGGACTCATCGGTGTTTTATCATTAGATGAACTGCCAACTGAGTCAATAAATATAGTTGAAAGATTTGCCGGAGTATTCGATCTCACATACAGACGTTTTCTGGATCTGCAGACATCTGAAGCACAGACAAAGGAAGCTCAGATTGAAGTAGCTCTTGAAAGAGTCCGCAGCAGAACTATGGCAATGCACAGCAGCGTTGAACTTAAGGATGCAGCAGTTTTATTGTTTCAGCAGATAAGAGAACTCGGTGTGGATACAGGCAGCTGCGGTTATGTCATCTGGGATAAGGAAAATAAAGTTGCGACTGTCTGGATGAGTTCTGCAGATGGAGGCATTCAGGATCCGTTTAAATTACCTCACACGAAAAGCAAAATTTATAAGGAAATATATTCAGCAAGGGAAGAAAGAAAAGAATTTTTTGTAAAAGAAGTCAGAGGTGCAGAACTAAAAAAACATTTTGATTATCTGACAACAGTTCCCGGCATAGGTGAAAAAATTAAGCAGCTGCGCAAAGCCCGTTATGAATTCCCTGAGACAATTGTTTATAACACTGCATTTTTCAAACAAGGTTATTTATCATTTCACACACATGAGCAGATTCCCTATGCTCATGATATTTTCAGGCGTTTTGCAAATGTATTCGAACAGACTTATACAAGATTTCTTGATCTGCAGAAAGCTGAAGCGCAGGCGAGAGAAGCTCAGATAGAAGCGGCACTGGAAAGAGTGAGGAGCAGAACAATGGGCATGCAGAAAAGCGAAGAGCTCAAAGATGTAATTCAGATTGTGTTCGAACAATTCGTTCATTTAAATATGAATGTTGACCATGCAGGATTTGATATGGACTATAAAGCGAGTGATGATCATGATCTCTGGATTACAGACAAACTCGGCAGTCCTTCCAAAGTAAAAATTCCTTTCTTTGATTGTGTGATTTATAATCGCTTTAAAGAAGCAAAAGAAAAAGGAGAGGCTTTCTTTGCCATTAATCTGACTTTATATGAAAAAAACAAATTTTATAAAAAGCTTATAAAGCATGTCCCCGGAATTCCGGATGAATCTAAAAATTTTCTTTTCAGCTGTCCCGGGCTTGCAATATCATTTGTATTACTTGATAATGTTTCGTTGTACATTGAGAATTTTTCGGGTACTCCTTATACAGATTATGAGAATGCCACGCTAATGCGTTTTGGAAATGTATTCCAGCAAACCTATACGCGGTTCCTCGATCTGCAAAAAGCGGAAGCTCAGGCGAGGGAATCGCAGATTGAGTTAGGACTGGAAAGAGTGAGAGCAAGGGCAATGGCTATGCAAAAATCTGATGAGTTGTCTGAATTAGTTGATACTGTTTTTAAAGAATTAACCAGACTGGATTTTGCATTAACATGGTGCATTATTAATATTATAGATGTAAGCACCATGTCAAATACAGTATGGGCAGCCAATCCGGATATTAATAAAGCGCCTGAATCTTATCACATGCTGTTTGAAGATTATCCTTTTCACCATGCAATGATGAAAGGTTGGAAAGAAAGAAAAGCCAAAGATGTTTATATACTTGAAGGACAGGAAAAGAAAATTTACGATGAGTATTTATTTAATGAAACAGAATTCAGAAGAGTGCCTGCGGAGGCACAGGCAGTTTCGAGGGCAATGGAAAAATATGTTGTTACATTTTCTTTCAGCAATTTTGGCGGATTACAAACCGTAGGAGATTCTCCGTTATCAGATGAAAATACGGAAATACTCAGCCGCTTTGGAAAAGTTTTTGATTTAACTTACACACGTTTCAACGATCTGCAAAAAGCCGAAGCTCAGGCAAGAGAAGCGCAGATAGAAGGGGCATTGGAAAAAGTCAGAGGCAAAGCCATGGCAATGCATAACAGCAGTGATCTTACCGACGCTGCAGGCATGTTGTTTACAGAATTAAGCAACCTTGGAATAAATCCGATCCGCAGCGGTTTTGTTTTACTTACTAAAGAATCACGCAAAGCAAAACTTTATCCTGCAACATCATTTGATAATAAGAACACAATTTCGTTTACAGGAGAATTTGAATTTACCGGACATCCCGTTTATGAAAAGCAATATGAATCATGGGAAAAGAAGGTGAATTACTTTCCGGTACTGGAAGGAAATATTTTAAATACATATTATAAAATTCTTGCTGAAGGACTTTCTGTTCCGTTTGAGAATTTCCCAACAGACAGAAAACAGCATGGCACATTTCTTCCTTTTTCAGGAGGATTCCTTTTTACATGGAGTGATGAACCTTATTCTGAAAAAGAAATAAATATACTTGACAGATTTAAAAATATACTTGACCTTACAATCAGGAGATATACCGATCTGAAAAATGCTGAAGCTCAGGCAAGGGAAGCAAAGATCGAAGCAGCACTCGAACGCGCGCGAACACAGAGCATGCTTATGAAGCATTCCAATGAGCTTAATATAACATCACATGTATTTCACGAACAGCTTCAGCTGCTTGGAATTGATTCGGAATTCTCCTTTGTATGGCTACCTGATGAAAAGAATAATGAACACTTATTCTGGACTGCCTGGACGGAAAACAGAAACGGTTCGGAAATTATTCAAAGTAAATCCGTTATTTATCCTTTAGACAAAAAAGAACGGTATACAGCCGAGTGCTTCAGAGCATGGAAAAGTAATGAACCTGTTCATGAATATTTTGTACCTCCCGAAGAAATAAATAATTATTTTGCTGTATGGTCTGAAATCCTCAGCGGAGCTGAGCATCTGAAACCTGAATTTTTTAAAAATGGAATTTATTATTGCGAGGCATTTATAAAATACGGATGCTTTGGAGTTGAGCTCAGAAGACCACTTACAGATGAAGAGAAAAAAATTCTGCTTCGGTTTGCGATTGAATTTGAACGGGCATATACACGCTTTCTCGATCTGCAGAAAGCAGAAGAGCAAACAAGAGAGGCGCAGATTGAAGCATCACTTGAAAGAGTCAGAGCTAAAACAATGGCAATGCACAACAGCATTGATGTTGGAGAAACAGTATCTGTTATGTTTGATGAGCTACGAAAGCTTGGAATAGAAACATATCGCTGCGGCATAGGGGTCATGGATGAAGCAACGGAAATGGAAGTTTGGACTGCAAAACCTGATGAGAAAGGAAAAGCCGAGCTCATTGTCGGATATCTTAATATGAGTATGCACCCATTGCTTACGGGAGCTTTGGAAAACTGGAAGAATAAAAAAGATTCTTATTATTATCACCTAAAGGGAAAAGATTTAATCAGATATTTCAATGCAATCAATAAGCATGAAAATTATCCTGTGAAATACAATTTTGATTCACTGCCGGAAGAAATATTTCATCATGATTTTTATTTCGGGGAAGGAACATTGTTTGTATTCACTTTGAAAAATTTATCTTCAGAAGATGATTCAACATTAAAGCGTTTTGCCGGAGTTTTCGGACAGACGTACAGAAGATATCTCGATTTGCAGAGAGCGGAAGCGCAGTCAAGAGAGTCACAGATCGAAGCTGCACTGGAAAGAGTTCGATCAAAAGCCATGGCTATGCAGAAGAGTGATGACTTAGGTGTAGCAGTAGCAACTATTTTTGAAGAACTGGACAAGCTTGATCTTGGAGCACTGAGATGCGGAATCGGAATAATAGATAAAGCTAAGAAAAGTGTTGATGTCTGGGCAGCTGCAATTGCTGACGGGGAGAAGGTAGTTCAGTTATCAGGAGACGAATCAATGGATACTCATCCTCTTCTGATAGGAGCTTATGATGCCTGGCTTAAACAGGAAGACTTTTCCTATTTATTGCAAGGTGATGACTTAAGAAAATATTATGAAGTACAAATAAAAAGTAACTTTAAACTGCCGGATTCGCATTCAATTCAGCATGAAGCCATTGGATTAAAACAATATTATTATGTATCAACATTTCAGTCAGGCGGATTATTTGCTTTCCGGGAATCCCCTTTTCCTGAAGAAGCAATCACAGTGATAAAGCGTTTTGCCGATGTTATTAACTTTACTTACACTCGGTTTAATGACCTGAAGCAGGCGGAAGCTCAGGCAAGGGAAGCACAGATCGAAGCTACACTGGAAAGAGTAAGAGCAAGCGCTTTAATAATGAGAAAGCCTGAGGATATGTTTGATGTATGCAAGATCATATCAGATCAGCTTGTTCTTTTAAACGTTATTGAAATCAGAAATACACAAACGGTTATATTAAATGATGGAAAAGAAACTTATCAGAATTATGAATATTTCCCGGATTACAATGAAAAGACTTTCAGTGAAATTGATTACAACCTTCATCCGAGAGTAACGGAGTTTGTAAATGAGATCAAAAAATCAAGCGATGCTTTTTTTTCGACAAGCTTTGAAGGGAAAGAATTACAGGAATGGAGAGATTACAGAAAAAATACTAATCAGATTACTGATGCAAAGTTAGACGCAGCAAATTCTGTCCATTATTATTTTTTTTCAATAGGTCCCGGTGCATTGGGAGTTTCAACCTATGTTCCATTGAACGAGGATCAGATAAATATTTTCAAACGTTTCCGGAATGTATTTGAGCTTGCTTACAGAAGATACATTGACATTGAACAGGCAGAGGCTCAGGCGCGTGAAGCGCAGATTGAAGCAGCGCTGGAAAGAGTTCGAAGCCGCACTCTTGCCATGCAAAGAAGTGATGAACTCGCAGAAACCGCAGCGGTGGTATTTAAACAACTTATCAGTCTTGGCATAGAGCCAAACCGATTGTATATTGGAATTATAAAGGATGAAAGCGGGGAAATAGAATTCTGGATCACAGATGAAGACGGTTCCAGAGTCAGTAATCAATTTTCAGGAAATACAAACAGAAACGTTTCAATTCAAAAAATGTATGACGGATGGAAATCAAATCAAAAATCAATTTCCATTGATATGCAGGGAAAAGAATTAGAAGAATATTTCCATCATCTGAGTGAAGAACTTCATGTTCCTTTTAAACAGGGACTTTCACAGAAACGCAGAGTTCAGAGCATTGCTTATTTCTCTCATGGATTTATAGGAATTGCTTCCCCGGAACCGCTTTCTGAAGAAACAACTTTTTTGCTTGAACGATTTGCAGCAGTTTTCAATCTCACTTATGCCAGATTCAATGATCTAAAAATAGCAGAGCATCATGCTGAGCAGGCGCAACTCGATCTTATAAAACTGCAAACTGAAAAGAAGCGGGCTGAAGAAGCGCTGACTGAACTACGTGCAACTCAGACTCAGCTTATACAATCTGAAAAGATGGCTTCGCTCGGAGAGCTTACTGCAGGCATTGCTCACGAAATACAGAATCCTCTGAACTTTGTAAACAATTTTTCTGAAGTGAATACTGAATTAATTGATGAACTAAATGAAGAACTGGAAAAAGGAAATTTTGAAGAAGCGGTTTTAATTGCAAGAGACATCAAAGAAAATGAGGAGAAGATAAAGCATCACGGAAAGCGAGCTGAAGGGATTGTGAAAGGTATGCTTCAGCACAGCCGGAGCAGCAGCGGTGTGAAAGAGCCGGTGAACATTAATTTATTGTCTGATGAATATTTACGTTTAGCTTATCACGGACTGAGAGCAAAAGACAAAACATTTAATGCAAAAATGGAAACAGATTTTGACGAGAGTATTGGAGAAATAAATGTTGTTTCGCAGGATATCGGAAGAGTTATTTTGAATTTAATAACCAATGCATTTTATGCAGTTACCGATAAGAAGAAAGAGGATATTAAAGGTTATGAGCCCATGGTTACAGTCAGTACTAAAAGATCCGGTGAGAATGTATTGATATCCATAAAAGACAACGGTAAAGGAATATCACCAAAAGTTATGGAAAAGATCTTTCAGCCGTTCTTTACTACAAAGCCTACAGGACAGGGTACAGGATTGGGTCTGAGTATGAGTTATGATATTATAAAAGCTCACGGAGGAGAATTAAGAGTAGAAACTATAGAAGGTGAAGGAGCTGAGTTTATTGTGGAATTACTTTCGACAGGAAAAAAATAATTTTATTCGGATGAGAACAATTATCTGCTTCAGTTTATTATTTTTAACTGCAATAAATTGTATTGCTCAATATGAAAAAATTGACAGTCTGAAATTATTACTTTCGCAGTCAAAAGAAGATACAACTGAAATTAAATATTTAAATAAAGTCGGGTCAGTTTATGCTGAATTGAAAAACGATTCAGCATTATTATTTTTCAATGATGCACTTGCTTTATCGGAAAGCACCGGAGACATAAGAAACCAAATATATTCGAGAAGATTAGCTGCATTTTATCTTTACTCCGTAAAATCAGATTTTGCAACTGCAATGGAACTCTATTTGAAAAATCTGAAATTAGCGGAGGAAACCGGAGATACATCATGGATAATCGGTGACAACAGAGATGTTTCAATAATTTATGAATCTATAGAAGATTACCAAAAACAATTTGAATATATAAATAAGCTCCGGGAAATATTAAATTCAGGAATTTTCAAAGACAGCATAAAAGTATTCAGGTACAGAATGACCCTATATAATCGGCTTGGCGGGTTTTACAGTGCCGGAAAAATGAAAAATCAGGATTCAGCTATGATATACAGGAGAAAGGTTTATGACGCCGGTCTGGCAATAAATGATCCGGTGTTTACTGCGCTTGGATGTGAAGGCATAGCAAACATTTATAAAGATTTGAAATACTCTGACTCTGCAGTTTATTATTACCATAAATGTATTCCGGTTGCGTTAAATATTAAGCGGTATGATATTTATAATGAGTGTCTGCTGGGTCTTGGGCAATTGTATCTTGATGATAATAAATTAGACTCAGCGTATTATTACGGATCAAAAGTTTATAATATTTTTCGGGATAACAGAAACCCGAACAATTTACTTAACGCAGCTTCACTAATGGCTGATATCTGTTTTACCAAAGGACAGACGGACAGCGCTTACTTTTATCTTAAAGAGTATTCTCTATTAAACGACAGTATTTACAGTGCCGAGAAGTTATACAAAATTCAAAACCTGGGATTTAATGAGTCATTACAAAAACAGAAAGAGGAGCAATCTAAAAAAGAAGCAGTTCAGGAATATAAGTCAAAGATACAGATTTACAGTCTGATTACAGGACTTGCTGTTTTAAGTTTCATTGTTTTTATGCTTTACAGAAATAACAGGCAGAAGAGGATCGCAAATATTAAGATCGAAAAAGCATATGAAGATTTGAAATCAACTCAATCCCAGCTCATTCAATCCGAAAAAATGGCTTCACTAGGAGAGCTCACAGCAGGTATTGCGCACGAGATTCAGAATCCGCTTAACTTTGTGAATAATTTTTCTGAAGTAAATACAGAACTTATCAGTGAGCTGAAAGATGAAATTAATAAAGGAAATATCGAAGAGGTGAAAGCAATTGCAAATGATATTGAAGCTAATGAAAAAAAGATAAATAATCACGGAAAGAGAGCTGATGCAATTGTAAAAGGAATGCTTCAGCACAGCCGCTCACGCAGTGGTGTAAAAGAGCCGACTGATATAAATGCTCTGGCAGATGAATATTTGAGATTAGCATATCACGGTCTTAGAGCAAAAGATAAATCATTTAATGCAAAGATGGAAACTGATTTTGAGGAAAGAATCGGAAATGTTAATGTTGTACCGCAGGAAATAGGAAGAGTGATTCTTAATTTAATTACGAATGCATTTTATGCAGTAACTGCAAAAAAGAAAGAGGAGACAAAAGGTTACGAGCCAACTGTCACAGTCAGCACAAAAAAGTCAGATGATAAAGTTTTAATAACCGTTAAGGATAACGGTAACGGAATTCCTCAAAAAATAATGGATAAGATATTTCAGCCGTTCTTTACAACAAAGCCGACGGGACAGGGAACGGGGTTGGGTTTGTCATTGAGTTATGATATTGTGAAAGCGCACGGTGGGGAGCTGAAGTTTGAGACGATTGAAGGCAAAGGGTCGGAGTTTATAATTAAATTAAATATTTAAAAATTCTACATGACATCAAAAACAATAAAAGGAAATTCACCGGAAGAAATTAAGACAGCATTTCAGGAAAGCATGGCTGACGGTTACAAACCGACGCTTGCAATAATATTTATCTCTGTTAAACAGGACAGAAAAGCTGTTTGTGAAATATTCATGCAGGAAGGAATTGATATTTTTGGTGCAACCTCTTCAGGTGAGTTCATCGATGGACATCAGAGCGAAGGGGCAGTAGTCGTAATGCTTTTGAATATTAGGAAAAATGATTACTGTGTTTTGTTTGAGGAAATTGGTGAGAGGACATTAAAAGAAGCATCAATCAAACTGGCAAAAGAAGCCATTCAAAAATTCAGCAAACCGGCTTTAATACTTTGCAGCACATTTTTTGCGGTCAACGGAAGAATGTTAGACGGAGAAAGCCTGGTTCGCAGCATTGAGGAAATAACAGTTTCACCAATGAACATCTGCGGAGGAATGGCAGGTGACGATATTACATTTTCCGGCACTTATGTATTTACAAATGGAAGATCCACTGACTACGGAATGATTGCCTTGGCTTTGAATGAGGAGAAAATTGATTTCCGGGGAATGGCAGTTTCAGGATGGAAACCGATCGGTGTTTTCAAGACAATAACTAAATGCGAAGACAATCTGATCATGACAATTGATGGAAAGCCGGCTCTTGAAATGTATCTGCGTTTTCTTGGAATGGATTTCACCTCAGATGATGATCCGTCTAAATTCTTTGATTCAATAGGAGTTCATTACCCTATGCAGATCGAAAGAGAAAATAGAGAACCAATGATGTGTAATCCTATCGGATTTAATAAAGAAAAAAATGCGCTTATATGTGAATCTAATGTAATGGAGGGATCAAAATTTCGTTTTTCAATGCCGCCGGATTTTGATGTTATTGACACGGTAGTTTCAAAAGCGAAAGAGCTCAGAGATAGGGAGAATTCAGAAGCGGATGCTCTGCTGATTTTTTCCTGCGCAGGAAGATTAAGCGCTCTGGGACCAATGGCGCAGGAAGAAAATGAAGCTTTGCAGAGTGTCTGGAAGTCTCCTATGGCCGGATTTTATACATACGGAGAATTCGGAATGACAGAAAAAGGTCAACAGGAATTTCATTCGACTACCTGCTGCTGGGTGGCATTGAAAGAAAAGAATTAATAATTAAAAATTTAGTATTAAGTATTAGAAAAATTATTTACTTAAGAAATATTATCATGAAAGCAAAATCAATAAAGGGAAATTCCCCGGAAGAAATAAAAAATGCATTATAAGAAAGTATCACTGACGTTTTTAAGCCGACACTGGCAATAGTATTTCTTTCAGTTAAACTTGACCGAGTAGCCGTATGTGTAACATTCAGCAATGAAAATATTGCTTTTTTCGGAGCAACATCAAATGATGAATTTACAGAAGAAGGAATTACTGATGGAGCAGCTGCAATTTTGCTGCTTGATGTTAATCCGGATTTTTTCACTATACTATTCTCTGAATTTCCTGAGAAAAATTACAGAGAAACAACACGAAGCATTGCAGTAAAAGCACTGGAGAAATTTTTATACCCTTGCTTTCTTATTTCAGGAAGTAATCTGGAAACTGATGCAGAAGAACTTCTGCATGGTTTCGAAGATATTATTGGCAGAAATGTAAATGTATTTGGAGGAATGGCAGGTGATGATAAACAATTCACAGAACAGTTTGTTTTCACAAATAATAATTCAAGCAATAGAGGAGTTGTAGCTTTAGTAATGGATGAAGACAAGCTTATTGTAAAAGGTAAATCTACATGCGGATGGAAACCGATGGGAACGGAAAAAACAGTTACAAAAAGCGAAGGCAACAAGGTTTATAGTATTGAAGGTGTTTCGCCATTAGAACTAACACAAAAATACAGCGGACTGGAAAACCTGACCCGTGAGAATCCGACAGCAGGACTGGAAATCGGGGTTTCGTTTCCATTTCAGCTGCAAAGGGAAAAGGGTGACCCTGTTATGAGACCGGGACTTGTATTAAACTGGGATGTTGGTTCCTTGATTTGCAGCGGTTCGCTTCCGCAGGGTTCAATAATTAAATTTTCATTGCCTCCTGATTTTGATGTAATAGAAAAAGTGATTGCAGGATGCAGGGAACTAAAGGAAAAGAAATGCCGGAAGCAGATGCTTTGGTTTTGTTCAGTTGTGCCGGCAGACTGTTATCGATGGGACCGATGATGAGTGAGGAAATAGATGGAGTAAGAAAAGTCTGGGATGTTCCTATGACAGGAATGTTTTCAACTGCTGAGCTGGCAAGAGCTACAAACGGAAATCTTGAGATGCATAACCTGACAACTTGTTGTGTAGTTTTAAAGGAAAGATGAGCGATTTGGAATTTGGAATTTCTGATTTGGGATTTATGAATTTAACTTCGAGATAACTTGAAAGACAATTTTTCATAGTAATACCTTTTGCATATTTGTATTAAAAGAAAATAATCTATAGTGAATCCGCAACTACAAACATTACTTGATCTTATTCTGAAGTCTGAAACCTTAGGCGATTCAGAAAAAAATATTTTATCTGTAAAAATAAAAGATATTGAAAAAATATTATCAATAACTGAATTTAAATTAGACCGGACTGAAAAAGTAAAAAAGACAACATCTATTTTACTTGAAGAAACCATTGAAGAACTTGAGCTGAAAAGAAAAGCAATTGAAGAAACCAACGATGCTTTACAAAAATCACTTGAAGAGCTGAAATCTGCTCAGGCGCAGCTGATTCAATCTGAAAAAATGGCTTCACTCGGAGAACTTACAGCCGGTATCGCCCACGAAATACAGAACCCTTTAAACTTTGTAAATAATTTTTCCGAAGTCAGCACTGAGCTGATCGATGAAATGAATATTGAAATTGAAAAAGGAAATACTGAAGAAGCAAAACAAATAGCCCGGGATCTGAAGCAAAACCTGGAAAAGATAAATCACCATGGCAGGAGAGCAGGTGAAATTGTAAAAGGAATGCTTCAGCACAGCCGCAGCAGTAGTGGTGTAAAAGAACCGACTGATGTAAATGCACTGGCAGATGAATATCTAAGACTGGCATATCACGGGCTTAGAGCAAAGGATAAATCTTTTAATGTAACAATGAAAACTGACTTTGATGAAAGCATTGGAAATGTTAATGTCGTACCGCAGGATATAGGAAGAGTAATTTTGAATTTGATAACAAATGCATTTTATGTCGTTGATGAGAAAAAGAAAAAGACACCTGACGGATACGAACCGACTGTTTCAGTAAGTACAAAAAAGATTGCTGGTAATGTTGAAGTCAGAGTAAAAGATAACGGCAACGGAATACCGCAGAAAGTATTAGATAAAATTTTTCAGCCGTTCTTTACGACAAAGCCAACCGGACAGGGAACAGGATTGGGTTTGTCATTGAGTTATGATATTGTGAAAGCGCACGGCGGGGAGCTGAAGGTTGAGACGATTGAGGGAGAGGGTTCAGAGTTTGTCATTAAATTACCATTATAAAAACATTAATTTTAACAAATGAAAATATTAGTCGTTGACGACGAAAGAGACATTCAAACATTGTTTGAGCAGCGTTTCAGAAAAGAGATAAAGGAAAAGACCGTTGAATTTGTTTTTAAATTTTCCGGTGAGGAAGCTCTGGACTATCTGAATACTCACGCTCACGAACAGGAAGCGATCCTTATATTATCAGATATAAATATGCCCGGTATGAGCGGACTTGAACTGCTGGAGCATATCAAACAGAAGTATCATAAGCCGCCGCCGGTTGTAATGATGATCACAGCATATGGTGACGGCGAAAATTTCAGAATTGCAAAAGAACTGGGAGCAGATGATTTTTTAACCAAACCTGTTGATTTCACACTTTTAAAAGAAAAATTAAATATTAATAAATAATGGCGAAAATTTTAGTAGCGGATGACGAACCGGACCTGGAGATACTAATCAAACAGAAATTCCGTCAGAAGATAAGAGAAAAGGAATATGAATTTGTATTTGCAGTAAACGGAAATGATGCACTGGACAAAATTCAGCTGCATCCTGATATTGACATACTTCTGAGTGACATCAATATGCCTGAGATGGACGGGCTTACTTTATTAAGCAGGCTTAATGAGTCAAGTCCCCTGCTGAAATCTGTTATTGTCTCTGCATACGGCGATATGGAAAACATCCGGACTGCGATGAACCGCGGAGCTTATGATTTCATTACCAAGCCGATAAATTTTGAAGACCTTTCACTGACAATCGATAAAACCATTAAATATGTACAGCAGATCCGCGAAACTCTGAAAGCAGTTAAGGAAAATAATATACTGAAAATGTACGTGGATGAAACAGTGATCAATTTCATGAGCGGTCATGAATATGAATCATCTTTAATGCTCAGTGAAAATATTGAAGCCACTGTCGCGTTCATTGATATCTGCGGTTTTACTTCAATAAGTGAAAATGAATCTCCTGATAAAGTTGTGAACCTGCTTAACAGTTATTTTGATGTGATAGTAAAAGAGATCATTGCGCAGGGGGGGTATATAGATAAATTCATCGGTGATGCAATCATGGCTGTCTTCAGAGGTGACTTTCATATAGACAGGGCTATTGATGCCTGTTTGTCAGTCAGAACTCAGGTGAATAAAATACCTGTATCGTCAGATAATGTTTCTTACAAACCGAAAGTCGCGATCGGTCTCAACAGTGGTGAAATGATCTCCGGGAATATTGGATCCTCCAGTCTGAGAAGGCTTGATTATACAGTGATCGGAGATACTGTAAATACAGCTCAGCGGCTGCAGTCTGTTGCCGTTCCTGACCAGATACTGATAAGCAAGACCGCTTTCGAAAAAGTAAAAGAATCTTTCAACTGCCGTAAAGTAGGTGAAGTAAGCCTGAAGAATAAAGCAAACCCAGTGAATATTTATGAAGTGATCGGTTAATTGAGTATATAATATTGAGTATAAAGTTATTATACATCTTGTTTTTAAATGAAAAACTAAATAGAATTTTTATTTAATCCTCCCCTCTCATTCTGAAGGGAGGAAAATAATAGTTTCATTTGGCATATGGACATTGTCAAACTCTTTTACATGTTATTTTTATTGTTCAATACAATTGTTCGTTATTTTAAGACAATCATTTTTCTGATCATGGTAAATTCCCCTGAG
>DAIPYG010000001.1:33913-97284 GCA_036782875.1 Bacteroidota bacterium
TATAGTAATAAATTCCGCTTGGCAGATTCTCAGCATTGAATTTCACAGAATGAATTCCAGCATTTTGTCTTTCGTTCACCAATAGTCCTACTTCTTTTCCAAGCTGATCATATACTGTTATTTTCGTATACTGATCTTCAGGCAAGAAGTATTTGATCTCTGTTGCAGGGTTGAAAGGATTCGGGTAATTCTGATACAGTTCATGTTTCTCACGCATTAGGTTATTATCAGATGAGTAATGATGGTGCTCAGATGAGATCTTGTTTTGAGAATTTTCGGGGACAACAGTCCTTCCGTTGATAATCATAACATAATCCCTTACCCAGTCTTTAGGAATTACTCTATCAGTATATTTGAATTTTAATGTAATGAATGAACTGCTGTCCATTTCTGCATAGTCCTTATCATCTCTGAGTAATTTTTTAAATATATCACCCGATAAAGAATTTTCCGCTTCTACCAGTTCAAGCTTGTTTTCTGTAAATCCTCCGTAGAATATTCTTGCAGCTGCGCAGTATGAAAGATCAAAGCTGCTTTTGAAAACCATCCCCGCCCGGGATAAATCACCTCCTGACAATATAGGTATTGTAATCATTGATCTTTCCACTCTTCTAGTGAAATCAATATCATCAGTGACCTTGATACCTGAAGTGTCAGTTATAGATATATATCCTGCGGGTCTTTTCTGAGTCAGAATTTTGCTGTGATCCGGCTCTGAAGGATCAAGAATTAAAGCTATGCTGTCCTTAATTTCATTAATGACATCTAACTTATATTTTGCCTTCAGAAGTTCGTCAGTGAATTTCTGCTTTGCTCCGGAAAATTTATCCTGCTTGAACTCCAGATTTATAATATCTTTTTCCATTCCTTTTACTTCATTCTCAAAATCTGCATCGAACCTCAGTACATCTGTCACATCTGTCCCATTTTTTTCTGCATGATCAGGAGATTCAACATCAGAATTTTTCATCAATGCTAAATCCAGATTTTCAGTGACTAAAATTGAATAGTCTTTATGATGATCCACCTCAATAAGACTGATACTGTTAAAAAAATTATTATCGTTCGCGGATTCACATACTGCAAAGGAAAATAGATTATTAGTTGTATCAAGTATCAGTTTTTTAGAAATAACTATTTTATCAATTATATCCTTATTCTCATTGCCGGGAAATGTAGAACAGTGTAAAATATTATTCTCAATTATCAAACTTTCTGTTCCGTATGAAAATAAGAACGGGCATCCTGATACAGGAGGATCAGGGGGTCTGATTCCATTGTAAGGTGTTATATGCTGAATTTGATTCTCATCATAATACTTTGTCACCTGGGCAAACTGATTTGAAACTGTGACACCAATAATTACCTGAAGAGGATTTTCTGAATAAACGTTATTTACATGGACATTTGCGTTACATAATGAATCAAAGAAACTGCAGGTCCATCTGTTATTGAAATTGTAATTTGATGCAGAGAAAACATTATTATTTTGATTAAACGAAAGACCATTTACAGGAAGTGTGCACCAGTTGTTAACATTGCATATTTTATAAAACCAGTTGTAATTCAGATTTGATCCGGAGGCATTGCAGGTAAGTCTCAAAGTCTCTCCTCTGAAAATAGTATTGTCAGAAAGATTTTTAGTAAAGGAGTGTATTACAGGCAATGCGCCGGGATCAGGAGTAATCATTCCGGTCTCGACAGCTAACCAATAGAATAGTCCGGCAGTCGATCTGATAGCAAAGTTGAAACAATGCTGACCTTCCTGATAGGTATTGATTATATTCTGCGGAGGGGAACCCAGCAACTGATAATATTGATTTATAACCGGATTAGATCCTCCGGGAAGACTATGATCTCCGGTATGCTGCTGGGGAATTTCAAGACATTCAGGTCCGCTGGGATAATGATCTGCAAGCTGGTTTGCAGTGTATGTCAGATATCTGATGGGATCATTTCCGGTTTCATAAGGATTGATGTAACCACCCTCTGACTTTGCAGTCTGCCAATTGTAAAATGTATAACCTCCGTCATCTATATAATTGTGATAGCAATCACCTCCGTCCAGCGGTCTTATATGAACATCACTGTGTGTATGAGCAGGGACAGTCATATCTGCTATCAGATGTGCCATCCTTCCGACTACTTCCCACACAATCCTGTGAAAGACTTCGTCAGTTAACTGAATTTCCCTGTCAATGAATTCTTCCTGTCCCAGAGAATTTACTTTACTGTGCAAAAAAATAATTTTAGTCTTATAAAAATTTATAAAACCTCTTGTGTGATAGCTGTATTTGTAAACTTTTCCGTCACTGGCGTTATAATTAATGTAGGTTCTTTCCTGGTATCCGTTTGACCATCTGAACCACTGTCCGTTAACGAGTTTTGTCATTTTTGTATAGGCATTTGGATAACTTCCTATGACCGGCAGATGAGTTAAGCTGTGATCTCCGTTTGTTCTGTCATCTGCTTCCCAGAAATGTGAACAACTCGCTTCCAGTCCGAACGGACCTCTTATATCAAAGACTACATCCTCAATATCTTCCCTGTATGCGCCGGTAGTGATTTTCCCTACCTGCCATGGCCTTGTGCCAATGTCCGACATTGTTCCTATGCGGTTTTCAATCTGAGAAAGATCTGTCTGAGAGATTCTGTCCTTAAGTAACTTTAAAGCTTCTATGCAGATATACATGTGAACATTTTCTGCATAATAATTCTTATTCTGTATTTCCATTTTAGATTCATTGCCTGAAGCATTATTCATTATAAATGTTATTGCAATAAGAACTGAGATAATCATCGTTTTCATGGCTTTTATTTTTAAAGGTTAATAGAAACATTAATAAAATTAATCCCTCCGCTTTTTACATAAGTCCCTGAGATAAGAATTGTTATTTACATTTCTTGTCCTCAGCAGGTAATAAAAAAATAATTTTCAGATAATTTGTATTCTGTTGCTTATACACAGGAGGAGATCTTTTCATTTTAAATTCCTTTCGAGAATATTTTTAATTAGCTAATATAAATTTCCGATTACAAATTATTACTATGATTCAGAATTGTCAAATTGTAAATTTTCCGGTTCGTGAAATTGAAAAAATATCTTTTATATTTTAAAATATAGACTTAATTTTATCAAAAATATTTTTATGAAATTCATTTTTACCTGCGCATACATAATTCTAAGTCTGTTTAATTCTTCACCCGGATCAATGCCAATACCTGATCTTTACAATACAGGAATGAACAGTGAAAGAGAAGTTCTGCCCGACGGGTCTGATGACGCACATTATTTTCTTATCTCCAGTGCTGACATTAACTATCCGGGTCCTGAAACAAAAGTCTCCCTGTCATCCGGGTTTCCTATGGACCGATGGGTTCCGAACAGTCAGTATTCAAAATGGATCGCTCCCAGAACTGACGCGGTAAATTTCAATGAAGTTGGTCTGTATGTTTACAGGACGAGATTCGATCTTTCAAAATTCAAGCATAATTCTGCAGTCATTAGAGGATTATGGTCAAGTGATAATAACGGAGTTGATATATTAATAAACGGGAAGAGTACAGGATTCTTTACACCTATAGAAGCATATTACGGAATGTTTCCTTTTGAGATAACAGAAGGTTTTGTCGAAGGCATCAATACTTTGGATTTTGTTGTGAATAATGTAAATGCTCCGACCGGTTTACGTGTTGAACTTAACGGGCAGGCGGATTCGAAAGAATTTGTAGTTAAATGAAAGTTGATAGTTAAAGCTGAATTGATTTATTTTAATAAGATAGTTTCTTTAATTTAAAAATAATTAAAGGTATCGACACATTACATAATACATCATTTCAGAAGGACCATTCTCTTTGTCTCCGAAAAACTTCCTGCAGTTAATTTATAATAATAAATACTGCTGGAATAATTTCTGCCGTCAAACTCAATACGATAATTTCCGGGCTCTTTCATATTGTTAACTAAAGATGCAATCTCATTTCCAAGAATATCATAAACTTTCAAAGATACAAATTCCAATTTCGGAATTTCAAATTCCAGATTCGTAACAGGATTAAAAGGATTTGGGAAATTCTGATATAAATGAAAATCACTAATATTTTCAGAACCGGAAGTTACCGAAGTTGTATAAGGTGGTCCGGTATAGATCATTAAATAATTAGTATCGGAAAGTTTTAAGACAGACGGATCGCCTCCGATTACATTTGTAGATATATAGCCTGACCATTCCCCTCCATTAGGACTTGACGCATACCAGATCCCCATGCCGCTTCCGTAAAATCTGAGTTCATTAGTATCTTTGATCATATAATTACCAATCCAGCTATGAGAATTATCAGAAGGTATATCCGCAACCCGTGTGAAGTTAAATCCATCTCCGGAAATATTATGGAATGCTCCTCCGGACGTCATGTTTGAAACCGGATTAATGAGATGCCATAGATTTCTGAATTTAATTACAGCGGGATCTACAACCGGTCTGTCAGGAAGTGTGAATCGAATTCCCGGTTCCATTGTAAAATTAATTCCATCATCAGAAACCGCGGAGTATGTATTAACCGATGTATCTGAGATCATTGACATACCATCCGAGAAATAAATTCTGATTCTTGCGTTGTCCGTAACTGCTAAAGTAGGATCAAATGGTCTTGTGAAGTTAACCGGTAAACCGTTTACAGTAATAGGCTGGGGCTGTGTCCAGTTGATACCGTTATCAGATGAAAACTTCACCGCAACTCTGTCCCAGGTTGCAGATCCTACGGGCTGCCTGAACCACTGGAAAGCGCTTATCAAAACACCTGATGGAAGTTTTATAACATTCGGCACTCCTGACGAATCCTGAAATGTCTGAAAGTTATTAAAGTCAGCTCCGTTAGCACTCCGGCAGATCTTCAGAGGATTTTTCCATGGCTGTGCGTCTGCACATAGATTGAAAAGAATAAATGTTAACAGAACTGAAACTGAGAATTTCATATTAAAAGGTTATGAAAATATTTCCAACAGTTTATTTTAAAAGAATCATACGCTTTGTTTCTATGAAAGCTCCCGATTCCAGTTTATAAAAATAAATTCCGCTCGAAAGATTACTTCCGTCAAAAGTTACTTTATATCTCCCCGCCGGTTTATTTTCATTTACCAGATTTTTTACTTCATTTCCAAGTACATCATAAACTTTCAATGTAACAAATCCCATATTCGAAATCTCAAATTCCAACTGTGTAGATGGATTAAAAGGATTTGGGTAATTCTGCGAAAGAGAATATTTATCCGGTATAACTGTATTTGTTAGAATTGATGTTGGATTATCTATTGCAAACTTAATATATCCTGAAGGCGCTGTTAACGGCTTTGTGGTTGTCCTTCCGGAATTTGAGGTTGCTGAAATGTAATAATAGATTTTTGTACCGAATGGCTGCGCAGGAATGCCGGCTATGAATGTATCAAGGGATTGTGTCATATTAACTGTATTGTATGCCTGCGTCGTGTCAGTTCTCCAGTAAACTCTTGCAGAAGCAACACCGGATTTTGTTTTGATATAGGATTTGACTTCATAAGGCGAAGTTGTATTCAGTGTATTCAGAAGTTTTGCATGCGAAAAGAAAACGGGTTCATTAACACCGATCTCTTTTGTTATGCAGTGAATTGCTCCGAGAGCTGAGATCATCGAAGCACAGTTAATGCTGACAATCCTGTAGCCCGGAAGATTCTCTCTGTAAATTCTTAAAGCGGTTGTATCCTGAGAAAGTCCGTATACCGGCACGATCACTGTTTTATTTACAAACACAGAATTTGTATAAGTAAAATAATTTGCGCTTGGAGGATACTGCCCGGATGCATTCGGCGGCATTGGAATTCTCACAACTTTATATGGTCTGCCGTAACAGGTCTGATAATTATTAAGCACATACTGAAGGTTAGCTTCTATCTGGGGACCATCCGCAACACCCGAGGGATATTGACCGACAAGTAACGTTTCTTCATCGAGTAGTTTTATGTGCATATCAATATGATGTATCTCATCATAAGGAAGCGTCTCCATTTTTATATATCTGTTAATTCCAAGATAGCTGTTGAACAAACTATTGATCTGTGATTCTGTTTTAGAAGGATTTTCATTCAGTACAAGTTTTGATGAAAAACCTGTTCCGTTACCGTCAACCATAAAATTACCTCCGGTATGAGTAAAATCATTCGGAGCGCTGATTGCCTGATAAATGGGAAAATTCATATATGAAGCAAAACCAACCGGTACCTGATCATCTTGAGGTCTCGGTCTGTTATAGATCCAGTCGATCATTTTAAGACTGTCTGAAATTCCCGAATAAGCAGCCCATGGACCGTAATCCCTGCACCATACGGAATTGAAAGGAGTAATGATAAACTTAAGATTTGTCAATGGCACTCCTCCGCTTGTAAGAAATGTCTTAACAGAATTTGAATCAGAACAAACAATAAAAACCTGACCTTCATCCTGCGCATAATCAACTATCTGTCTTATGATCGTCGTGTATGATGTCCAGGCAACAATTATACCCTGAACTTCTTCCCATTCAGCCATTGTTCTGACAGGCGTGGGAGGAGGTGTAATTTCATCGGTGATAGGTCCCGGAGCAATATAATTTCTGTTCAGCTCTTTTTCCCTTTCTGTCATGTAGTGAGGAAGATCCTGTGCAAAAGAATTACCGGAGATAAGGAAAGTTATTATCAGTATAAATAATGTTTTCATTTTAGTATTAAGTATTAAGTATTAAGTATTAAGTATTGTGAATTAAAATTTCATTGAAAACTGTTATATTGAAACAATTTATTACTAACTACTAACTATTAACTACTAACTGTTAAACATAATTTAAATAAGGGTCATCAGTATCCAGATAATTCTTCACATAATCAGTTACCGCCTCATCTAAACTAGTTATTTTGTTTATATATCCTGTACTTCTTAATTTTGAAATATCAGCTTTTGTATAATACTGATATTTCTCTTTTAAAATTTCAGGCATATCTATGTATTCAATATTTTCTTTAAGTCCCATTGCTTTGAATACAGGACTGACGAATTGATTAAAGCTGTTTGCTTCTCCTGTTCCTATATTATATATACCGCTCACAATTTTATTGTCTCGGAAATACAAAGTCATATCGACAGCATCCTTTACATAAATAAAATCCCTTCTTTGTCCACCGTCCTGAAAATCCGGATTAGCAGATTTGAATAAATTAGCTTTTCCCGTTTCTTTTATCTGATGATAACATTTGTTCACTACACTCCGCATTTTTTTCTTATGATATTCATTGGGTCCGTAAACATTGAAATATTTCAATCCAACTATCTTGTCAAGTATCCTGCTTCTTTTTGCCCAGAGATCAAACATATGCTTGGAGTAGCCGTAACCGTTAAGAGGTCTGAGAGTATGAAGCTTGCTTTCGTCATCTTCGTATCCCAGCGAGCCGTCGCCGTAAGTTGCAGCAGAAGATGCATATATGAATCTTATATTATTATCCAGGGCTTTCTCACAAAGAAATTTAGAATACTCGTAATTATTTTTCAGAAGCCGGTCAAAGTTCCTGATAGTTGTCGAACTGTAAGCACCGAGATGAAAGATCGTTTCGATTTCAAAGTTCTTAAGAAAATCTGACTGCACCATATGTCCGAAATCATCTTTGTCAAATACATCAGCATATTTTAGATGCATAATGTTTTTCCATTTTTCATTCTTACCGAATTCATCTACAACGATTATATCTTCTTTTCCAAGCTGATTCAGCCGCCATATCAAAGCGCTTCCAATGAATCCCGCGCCGCCTGTTACAATGATCATTTCTTTAGTTAATAGTTAATAGTTAATAGTTAATAGTTAATAGTTTTGGCTCTAAAATTGTTACCTGTATCTCGTATCTCGTATCTCGTAACTCGTAACTCGTAACTCGTAACTCGTAATTCGTAACTCGTAACTGACAATTAAACTCAGTGTGCTTCAAACCAGTTATTCCCTACGCCCACTTCAACTTCAATCGGCACATTAAGCTTTATTGCATTTTTCATTTTATCAACTACTATCTTCTTTACTTTTTCCAGCTCTGTTTTCTTCACTTCAAATACAAGTTCGTCGTGCACCTGCAACAGCATTTTCGATTCAAGTTTATTTTTTACAAATTCATTGTAAATATCTACCATTGCTATCTTTATCATATCTGCAGCTGTTCCCTGTATCGGCATGTTGATGGCAGCTCTTTCATCTTCGGCCCGCGCTGCGGCATTCTGATTATTTATCTGGCTGAGATATCTCCTTCTTCCTTTTATAGTTTCAACATATCCGTTATCGTGTGCGAACTTCTTTGTCCTGTCCATATAATCCCTTACTTTCGGATATTCCCTGAAATATCTGTCAATGATATCTTTTGCTTCGGTGTTTTTTATTTCAAGTCTGTTAGCAAGTCCGAACGCGCCAATGCCGTAAATTATTCCAAAGTTAACTTCTTTTGCTTTCCTTCTCATTCCGGGTGTGACATCATTTTTAGAATTCAGATTAAATATTCTCATCGAGGTCTCAGTATGAATATCGTGATTCCTCTTGAATGCACTTATCATATTCCCGTCATCTGCAAAATGCGCCATAATCCTTAGCTCTATCTGTGAATAATCGGCAGACATGATTACACAGGAACTGTCTCCTGCGACAAATGCTTTTCTTAAGCTTCTGCCAACTTCAGTTCTTATCGGTATATTCTGAAGATTCGGATCGTTACTGGATATTCTTCCAGTCGCCGCTGCAATCTGATTAAACACCGTATGTACCCTTTTTGTCCTTGGATTTATCGCCTTCTTAAGTCCGTCCAGATAAGTTGATTTGAGCTTAGTAAGTATCCTGTAATCAACCAGCAGCGAAGCTATCTCGTGCTGATACTTCAGCTCTTCAAGTACTTTTACATCTGTTGAAAATCCGGTTTTCGTTTTTCTGACCGGAGTAAGATTCAGCTTTTTAAAAAGTATATCTGCGAGCTGCTGAGTGGAATTAATATTAAATTTTTCTCCGGCTGATTTATAGATCTTATCTTCAAAATCTTTTATAAGCCGTTCTGTTTCCTTATTTATGATCTGAAGTATTTTTTCATCGACTTTAAATCCGGTAAATTCCATTTCAGCCAGAACTTTTACAAGCGGAAACTCAACTTCATCGCAAAGATTCAGCATATTTATTTTTCCAAGTTCATATCTGATCTTATAAAAAAGCTGCAGCGTCACATCGGCATCTTCTGCTGCATATTCACCTGCTATGTCAATATCGACTTTATCCATGGTGATCTGCTCTTTGCCTTTACCGATAAGTTCTTTGATCGATATAGGTTTATAGTTAAGATATTTTTCGGATAATGCATCCATATCGTGCGCTCCGTCAGGTCTGTAAATGAAAGAACCAATCAGCGTATCGAAATAAAGATTCATCATTTCTATACCATAATTTCTCATCACAAGATAATCATATTTTAAATTCTGTCCGACAAATTTTATTTTTTTACTTTCAAGAACCGGTTTGATCTTTTCAATTGCAAAATTAAGTTCAATTCCTGCATCACTGCCGCTGCTTACTTTAATGGAAGTATCAAACAGTGAATCTTCTTTCCTGTTCTTTCCTGCATTTTTGCCAAGCTTACCCGAGACCGGTACATAATAAGCTTCCCTTTCTTCAAATGAAAATGACATCCCGACCAGATTACAGTTCATTGAGTCCAAAGCATCTGTTTCCGTATCAAAACAAATTAAACTCTGAGCAGAAAGTTTTTTAACTAGTTCAAGATATTCAGAATCATTTTTAATTATTTTATAACTGTGCTTTACATCTTTGATGGTTTTGATTTGCCTTACAGATTCCTGAATATCGACTTTTATGCTTTCGACTTTAACTCCTTTTATATTCAGGTCAACTTTTTCTTCAGCCGTTGTACCGGTATCACCTTTTGAAAATTTCTTAGTAAGAGTTTTAAACTCAAGATCTGAAAACAGAGACACAAGCGATTTTGCATCAGCTTCTTTTTTATTAAGCTGATGAAAATTAATTTTCAACGGAACATCTGTCCTTATTGTAGCAAGCATCTCTGACATCAATGCATCACTTTTATGCATAAGAATATTTTCTTTAAGTTTCGGCTTGGTGATCTTATCTATGTTCTTATACATATTTTCAATTGTGCCGAATTCCTGAATCAGGCTTGCAGCGGTTTTTTCACCCACACCTTTTATACCGGGAATATTATCCGAAGTATCACCCATCAATCCGAGTACCTGAATCACTTTGACAGGTTCTACACCGAATTTTTTCTTTACTCCTTCAATATCAATAATTTCAACTTCTGACATTTTGCTTCCATAAAGATTCCTCGCCGGCTTGTACATAAAGATCTTATCTGATACAAGCTGCATATAATCTTTGTCCGGAGTTACCATATAGCTTATAACTTTTTCTTTCTCCGCCTGCTTCACAAGTGTACCTATAATATCATCCGCTTCGTACCCGTCCAGCTCGATCATAGGTATGTTCAGAGCTTTCACAACTTCTTTGACTTTATCAATCTGCCAAGGCATATCAGTCGGTATTTCCTGACGCTGTGCTTTATACAAAGGAAATTCCTTATGTCTGAATGTAGGAGCAGCTGTATCAAAACATACAGCAATATGATCCGGCTTTTCTTCTTCAAGAATTTTGATCAGCGAATTTGAAAATCCGAAAACAGCAGAAGTGTTTTTTCCTTTCGAATTAATAAGAGGACTTGATATCATAGCAAAATATGCCCGGTATACCATAGCCATTGCGTCTATTAAAAATAATTTTTCTGGCAAAGGGAATCTGTTAGTAGTTAGTAGTTAATTAGTTTGTAGTTATTAAATATTTGTTATTAGTTTTTCGTTATTTGTTATTCGTTTTTCGTTATTTGTTATTCGTTTATGAATTCATATTGCTCATTACAGATGCAGAGCGAGCAAAGGTATTTTTGTATGATAAGCCATTTTTTTTGTAAGACTTCTGCTGAATATTTTGTCAATCAATGTTCTTTTCCGGATTGCCATTGCAAGGATATCTACATTATTAGAGTTTACATAATCATTTATTCCTTCAATAATATTCTCTTCTTTAACAAGCTCCAGCCTGATTTTATCATAATCTGAAGACTGTCTGATCCTGTCAAATTCTTTTTTATTAATATCAGCAGTGTCTTTCCCGGTTTCTATAATATGAAGCAAAGTGATCTCGGAGTCATATATCTTTGCAAATTCAAGCAGTCTCTGAAAAGAAGGCAGACCGGATTTGATATCATCATAAGCATATACAATATTATTTATTCCTTTATATACTGCATTTCCGGGAATTGCCAGAACAGGTATCGTCGCTTTTTCTATAACACTCGCAGTATTGCTTCCCAGAATCAGCTCTGTAATGCCGCTTGCACCGTGAGTTCCCATTATTACCAGATCAATCTTAAAATCATTTATCAGAGACAGTACTTCATCTACAACCAGTCCCTGAGTGACAATGGCTTCTGTATTGAAAATATTATTTCCGTTTTCATTCTTATTTGATTCAGAGATTCTTTTGCTGAGTTCATCCAGACTCTCCTTCGCAGATTTCTCTTCTTCCTGATAAGCCGAGAGATATATCTCTGCGGGCATATTGGGATCTATTAGCTGAACACTGTATGCATGAAGCAGGACGAGATTTCCTTTGATTTTTCTGGCAATCTCAACTGCATAATTCAATGCATTTTCAGAATTGGGTGAAAAATCGGTAGGGCATAAAATATTCTTCATTTTGTTAATTTTATTTTCTCAAAAGTCTTAAAAATAATGCTTTATTACAATTGAATAATTTTTAATTAAAATCGTTTTCTTATTATTTATACAACTGTTATTATTCAATACAATAGTTAAATTTGTATTCAGTAAAACATTAAATTAAAACTATTATGATGAGAACATTAATTTTATTATTTATTTCTTTTGTAATTTGCAGTAATGTATATTCACAAACTCAGCAGGGAAATCAGGACAGGTCAAAAGTAAATGTCTGGGGAAATTTTTTCGGAGATTATTTTTACAAATCAGGCGGTGATTCCACTGGAAACAGTCTACAGTATACTCAATACAATAAAGAATTCAATGCATTTGCAATCAGACGGGCGAACATTGGCTTTGACTATTCGATCAATGAGGATTTTGATACAAGGTTTTCAATTTCCTATGACGGTCCGGATACTCTGTCTGACGGGAATTTTGCAGTTTACGTTAGGGATGCTTTTATAAGCTGGAAAGAAATATTTACAAACTCGAATCTTACTATAGGTGTTCAGCCTACGCCGGGGTATGATTTCATAAGTCAGAAATGGTGGGGCTACAGATCTATTGAACAGACTATAATGGGTCAGAGAAGTATCCTGGGTTCCAGGGATCTGGGCATAATGCTGTCAGGCGTATTTGACAAAGATAAAGACTTCGGGTATTATGCTATGGTTGGAAACGGTACCGGCACAAAACTTGAAAACAATAAATACAAAAAAATATACGGAACTTTGTTCGGCAGTTTTGTCGATAAGAAAATAGTTTCAAATATATATTCTGATTACCAGTCATTTGGAAATGATCAGAGTAAGACAACAATCAGCGCTTTCACCGGTTACAGAAACAATAAGGTAAGCATCGGCGCTGAAAGTTTTTTTCAGATCCAGAATAATTATAATAAGACAAACCCTTCTATTAATTCCGATATTGTGCCGTTCGGAATCAGCGTATATTTTAATCAATGGATAATAGACAGTGAGCTGAAATATTTTGTAAGATATGATTTCTATAATGAGAATATTAATAATCCTTCTACGGGATTTTATCAGAGCTTTATGACTGCAGGTATGGATTTTACACCGACCGGAACAGTTCATTTCATGCCGAATATCTGGATGAATGCTTATACTGCCAAGTCAATGCAGAATATTAAATATACTACCCAGGTAGTTCCGAGACTGACTTTCTGGTATGAGTTCAAATAAATTCATTTAATTCTCAAAATGAAATCAGATCAATTATATTATTTTATGAAAATTAAAATACTGCTTTTAGCCATCTCATTTTCTCTTTTACTTTCCGGTTGCGAAAGCAAAAAACCAGCAAATGAGATAAATGCATCAGGAACCATCGAAGCAACTGACGTAACTATAAGTTCAAAAACCGCCGGACAGATTAAAGCTATACTTGTAGATGAAGGTAACAGAGTTAAAAAAGATGACATACTTTTATATCTTGATCATGATCTTCTTGATATTCAGCTGAGGCAGGCGCAGGCAAGCGTTGAACAGGCTGAAGCTCAGCTCAGGCTTCTTCAGGCTGGCGCAAGAAAGGAAGATATAAAACTTGCCGAAGAGCAGGTGCAGTTTGCACAGATCAATCTCGATCAGGCAACTGCCGATAAGGACAGGCTTGAAAAATTATATGAAACAAGTACAATAACAAAAAAGCAGTTCGAAGATGCAGAAACAAAATATGAACAGGCAATGAATCAGTATAACAGCTCAAAGCAGAATCTGAATAAGATCAAAAACATTACACGTCCTGAAGAGATAGAATCCGCAAAGGCAAATCTTAAAAGAAATATGGTAAGTGTTGATCTGATTCAGAAGAACATTGAAGACTGCACCATAAGATCACCTGTTGACGGTATTGTTTCTAAGAAATTTGTTGAGTCCGGAGAATATGTAACTCCCGGAGCAGCAGTATTAAAACTGTCAGATCTTCAGAAGGTTGACCTTTATATTTATATAACAGAAACAGAGCTTGGAAAAGTAAAGCTTGGTCAGAAAGCAGATGTCACTATTGATACATACAAAGATAAAGTTTATAATGGAGAGGTCATCTTCATTTCCCCGGAAGCAGAGTTCACTCCGAAAAGTATTCAAACACAGGAAGAAAGGACAAAGCTTGTATTTGCAGTGAAGATAAGTATTCCCAATAATGAATTTGATCTGAAATCCGGTATGCCGGCAGATGCAAAATTAATCTTAAACTGAATCTGTATTGGAAAATGTAATCTCAATAAAGGGACTCAGTAAAAGTTATGGCGAGTTAAAAGCTCTTGATAATGTCAGCATTGAAATAAAAAGCAAAACTATATTCGGGCTGGTAGGTCCTGACGGGGCGGGAAAATCAACATTGATAAAAATTCTCTGCGGTCTGCTAAAGCCGGATTCCGGATATGTTGAAATACTTGGGATTGACCTGTCAAAAGGAATTGATATGATAAAAAACGATATCGGATATCTTTCTCAGAGATTCAGTCTCTATACGGATCTTACCGTGGATGAAAATATAGAATTTCTTGCAGACATTCACGGACTGAAAGAATTTAAAAAAAGAAGAGACGAGCTGCTGCAGTTTACACGTCTTACAAATTTCAGGAAATTTCTTGCAGGGAAATTGTCCGGAGGTATGAAACAGAAGCTCGCCCTTGCCTGCACACTTATTTACAGACCGAGAATAATCTTTCTCGACGAGCCGACGACAGGAGTGGATCCGGTTTCCCGAAGAGAATTCTGGATAATACTTTCGAATCTGCTGAAAGAAGATATTACAGTGATAATTTCCACACCGTATATGGATGAAGCAGAAAGATTCAACAGGCTGGCAATGCTTGACAACGGGAAAGTTCTGGCACTGGATACTCCTAACAATATCAAGGCAATGATGAATGAACTGATCTATGAAGTAGTATGCTCGCCTGTAAGGAAAGCATATCAGGTAATTAAGGAAAATTCAGAATTTGAAGTTCAGATATTCGGAGACAGGCTTAATGTAGGGGCAGAAGAAAATCCGGATAATGAGCTGAGGATCAGAAAGATACTCGAAGAGAATTCTGTAATTATTACAGATCTGAGAAAAATTTCCCCTTCACTGGAAAATGCTTTTATACATTTAATAAAAGAAAATAATTTGCATGAATAAAGTAATATTAATTTTTTCCGCAGTATTGTTTTTAAACTGTTATCTCCCGGCTCAGAACAGCAAACTTACGCTGGAGCAGAGCATAAAGATCGGACTACAGAACAGCAAGGAATTGAAAATTTCAGAGTCGAAAGTTGAAAGCAGTAAGGAAAGAATAAAGGAGGTAAAATCTCAGTTTCTGCCGCAGCTGAAATTCAATGCGGGATATCTCCGTCAGAGCAATGTTGATCCCTATCTTATAATAATTCCGTTTTCTGCCGAGCCATTACAGCTTTCAGAGGTAATTTTGAATAACTATACTTTTAAGCTGTCTCTTCAGCAGCCAATTTATACCGGGAACAAACTTGTCTCTTCCAGGAATTCAGCGGAACTGATGACGGCTTCGTCTGAACTCGAATTTGACAATGAAAAGAATAATGTTGCCGCTAACATTCAGATAGCTTTCTGGAATCTTTACAAAGCAATTCAGGTAAAAAAAATTGCTGATAATACACTGGCACAGACAGAACTTCACATTACAGATACTAAAAATTTTCTTCTCAACGGTCTGGCTACAACAAGCGATCTCCTGAAGCTGGAAGTACAGAATTCCAATGCAAAGCTTCAACAGCTTGAAGCAGCAAATAATATTGAACTTGCCAGGGTTTCCTTTAACAGAATACTGGGTCTTCCGCTTGATGCAAATACAGATATTATTCAGGATGATGTCGTATTTGATCAGAAGAAATTCGAACTTAATTCACTTACTAATGAAGCTCTGGATAACAGGATAGAGCTTAAATCACTTAACTACAAGCTTCGTTCTGCAAGCGAGAATATTTCTACTGTAAAATCCGGGTATTATCCTTTAATTTCTCTCATCAGCAATTACTATTATGCAAATCCGAATTTAAGAATACAGCCTCCTGAAGATGTGTTTCACGGGACATGGGATGTCGGTGTAAATCTTTCCTGGGATGTATGGAACTGGGGAAACACTTCTGCACAGGTGAGACAGGCAGAACAGACTTATGTTCAGGGTAAAATCACTTATGATCAGCTTAAAGAATCTATCGAGCTGGAAGTCAATCAAAACTATCTGAACACTTCATATCTTGAAGAAAGAATTGCCGTGAGCAGCAAAGCAGTTGAACAGGCTAAAGACAATTACAAAGTAACGAAAGAAAAATATGATGTCCAGCTTGCGACAAGTACTGATCTTGTGGATGCGGAGACTTCAGTATTTCAGACTGAAATTAATTATACAAATGCAATTGTTGATTACAGGATCTCTCTTCTAAAGCTATACAGATCCATCGGTAAAAAGCTATATTAAATCAGACATGAACTCAATAGAAGTATTCGATCTGACTAAAACATTCGGGAAATTTACATCTGTGAATAATATTTCATTTGTAGTAAAGGAAGGTGAAGTATTCGGATTTCTGGGATCTAACGGAGCAGGAAAATCGACTACTATTAAAATGCTGTGCGGAATCCTCGAGCCGACTTCAGGTGATGCAAAAGTCGGAGGGTTCAGTATAGCAGGAGATCCGGACGGAGTGAAAAGGAATATCGGATACATGTCTCAGAAGTTTTCTTTATACAGTGATCTTACCGTAAATGAAAATATTAATTTCTTCGGCGGTGTTTACGGTCTTGAAGGTAATGAGCTTAATGAAAGAAAAAAATGGGTGCTGAATATTGCAGGTCTTGAAGGCAGGGAAAAGACTCTCACCTCATCTCTTTCAGTAGGTTTTAAGCAGAGACTGGCGCTAGGCTGTGCAGTCATACACGAGCCGAAAATAATTTTTCTCGACGAGCCAACCGGAGGAGTTGATCCCATTTCAAGAAGAAAATTCTGGGACCTTATAACTGATCTTTCTGAAAGAGGTACAACTGTATTTGTCACAACCCATTATCTGGATGAAGCAGAATTCTGTAACAGGATAATTCTTATTAATGCCGGAACACTCATAGCTTCCGGGAGTCCGAAAGAACTGAAGAAAAAATACATTAAGAATAAAGTTATTGAAATCGACTGTTCCGATATTTACAGAGCCACGGAAATTCTGGAAAAGGAAAATATTGCTGAAAGCATTTCTATATTCGGAAATTCGCTTCACGTGACATTAAAAGAGAAAATGACTTCAGAAACGAAATACGAGACAGATGAGATCATAATTATTACGGATCTTCTTAATGAAGATCCGGGCATTATAATAAACAGAATTAGCGAGATTACTCCTTCGCTTGAAGATGTATTCCTTTATCTTATTGAAAAAAACTCTCCCGATGTTAAGTAAAATATATTCAATATCAAAGAAGGAATTCTGGCAGATCAGCAGGGACAAAAGAACTCTAATGATAATTTTCATTCTTCCTGTTTCTCTGCTTGTTCTCTTTGGTTATGCTATTACTCTCGACATAAATACAATAAAGCTCGGAGTGTTTGATAAAGACAGAACCGAAGCATCAAGAGATTTTATTAACGGCTTCATTGGATCTTCTTATTTTAAGATAATCAGTTATGTAAATGCGGATAAAGAAGTAAATGAGCTTCTTGACAGAGGGAAAGTTCAGTGCGTTGTAGTTGTGCCAGAAAATTTTTCAAAGGATCTTGCAGATAAGCGGAATGTAAAAGTACAGTTCCTTATAGACGGTGTGGATGCTAATACTGCAACTATAATTCTGAACTATGTGAATGCAGCTACAAGATTTTATTCAACAAATTTCACAAAGGAATTCCTGGATGTAAAAGGTATTAAGCAGTATCAGCCTTTAAATATTGATACTCAGTTCTGGTATAATAAAGATCTTGACACTACACAGTTTTTTATTCCGGGACTGATCGCAATGCTTTTGATAATTATTTCAGTCATACTTACATCTATTTCATTGGTCCGTGAAAAAGAACTTGGAACACTGGAGCAGATCCGCGTTTCACCTGTAACTTCTCTTGAGCTGATATTCGGTAAAATTATCCCCTATCTGATCATTTCATTGCTTATTGCGTATTCGATACTTTTCATAGGTTATATTTTATTCGGAGTTGTTGTAAAAGGAAGCCACTTGTTTCTTTTCCTGGGCACTATATGCTATTTAATGGCTACACTGAGCATGGGAGTTTTGATTTCAACCATTGCCGATTCGCAGCAGGTGGCATTCCAGATGGCTCAGCTTCTGTCACAGCTGCCGACTGTCATACTGTCCGGTTTCATTTTTCCGATAGAAAGCATGCCATGGCCGGTACAGATACTTACAAACATTACTCCGGCAAAATTTTATATAGTAATCCTAAGGGATATTCTCATCAAAGGAGTCGGCTTCGAAGCTTACAAAATGCAGATGGTTTATCTTATCATTTTTGCAACTATACTAATTGCAATAGCAGTATTTAAAACTAAAAAAGCAAATGCAGTTTGACCATAAATAAATTTTACATGACAGATTTAGCAGAATCCCGATTCCGAAACCGAAGAAAAAAATCAATATGAAAATTCTCAAAATATTTATCATAAAAGAATTCATACAGTTTTTACGGGATCCGAAAATGTTCCGTGTAGTTCTGATTGCGCCTGTGATACAGCTTATCTTTCTTGGATATGCTGCTAACAGGGATATAAAGGATTCTGTCACAGTTTTATTTGATCAGGACAGAACTTCCACAAGCCGGGATTATATCAGAAGCTACGGGGAATCAGGATATTTTTCCATAGACTATAATGTAAGCAACTATGATGAAATGGTGAAACTCATAGATGATGGAAAAGCATTTATGGGAATTACCATTCCATATGATTTTGAAAAAGACATAAAAAATAAAAGGACCGCTAATGTGCAGGTGATCATTGACGGATCTGACGGAAACAAAGCGTCAATAGCTGCAGGATATGCGCTTAGTGTATCATCAACCTTCGCAAAGAATATTTCAGTTGAGAATATTGAACGCTCAGGAATGAAATCTTCCCTGGTAAGTTCTATCGAACCAGAAGCCAGAGTATGGTACAATCCGAATCTTGAGACAAGAAATTATTTTCTGCCGAGCATAGTAGGACTGGTATTGATAATCATAACAGTAAACATGACCTCCCTTGCCATAGTAAAAGAGCGCGAGATAGGAACTCTCGAACAGCTGATAGTCACTCCAATAAAACCATATCAGCTTATTCTCGGCAAACTGATCCCATTTTCAATAATTGGATTTGTAGCCGTAATAATGGTTCTGTCCGTGATGAGATTCTGGTTCGGAATTGAAGTGAAAGGAAGCGTGCCTTTTTTATTTCTGTCATCATTTGTATTTATGCTTTCCACACTTGGTCTCGGTTTGTTCGTTTCAACTATTTCCCGGACTCAGCAGCAGGCAATGATCACTTCGGCTTTTCTTGTAATTATGCCAATGATATTTCTCTCGGGATTTTCTTTTCCTATTGAGAATATGCCTGTGATCATACAGTATATAACTTACTTAATTCCTCTTAAATATTTTATTATCATAATCAGAGGAGTAGTAATCAAAGGTCTGGGATTTTATGACCTGTGGCAGGAAACTGTTGTTTTATTTTTTATGGGAGTGATAATACTTATCTTAAGTTCAATGAGATTCAGCAAGAAACTTGAGTAAAAGCTCAGCATAATTAAACTGCTGATTAAATATTTGTCAGTTTAATTCTGTCTTCCGGAGTTGTTATTATTAACAGCAGATCACCTGACCGTATCTCATAATCATCCTGCGGCTTGAATATCAGCTCATCCCCGGATTTAAGCGCAATAAACAAAGTATCTTTGTAATGTTCAAGCTTTAGATCTCTGATCTTCATACCAGTTACTTCATTTTTTAAATTTATCTCTTCCATTCGCAGATTTCTATAAGCATCACTGAGCATTATATCTAGAAAATGAGTAACAACCGGTCTCAGCATTTCCGAAGCCATTCTTATTCCTCCCATGTAATTCGGAGATATTACAACATCTGCTCCGGCAAGTTTTATCTTGTATTGATTATCCCTGCTTCCGCAGAGTGATACAATTCTCAATTCCGGATTGATTCTTTTTGCAAGCAGAGTTATTACAAGGTTCTGATTATCATCATTGGTTGTCGCAAACAATCCGTTTGCACTTTTTACATTTGCTTTGTTAAGAATATCATCGTGAGTGGCATCACCCGTGATGTAATTCTGATTCGGATAACTCTGAAGTATTCTTTTTATTGAATCAGGATTTATATCAATGACAACACATTCTCTCTGTGTCCTGTCAATCTCTTCTATGATATGCAGCGCGTGTGTCCCTGCACCGCAGATAACGTAATGATCATTACATTTACTAATGACTTTTTCCATTTTTCTTCTTTTATAAGATTCTCTTAAGTGACCTTCTATTATTACTGCTGCAACATTTGAAACGAAATAAGTAAGCAAACCTATTCCGGTGAATGCAATAAATACAGTAAATGGTCGTCCTGTTTCGTAATTTTTCAGATCTATTACTTCATCAAATCCTATAGTAGTGACTGTCAATACAGTCATATAAAAACAGGTGAACAGATTATATGCGCCATCTGTAATATAATAATATCCAAAAGTCCCGAAGGCAAAAATAAATAATATTGCCAGACTTGCCTGAAATAATCTTTTCTTTATTATCGGATCCATGGCACGGAAATTAAAAATTTATCCTCTTAAAAAAAATTGACTTTTGAATATTTATAGAAAAAAAAAATATTTATTTTACACGGCTAATCCTTGTAAATAATTTTTTATAAAAAAAATATACATTAAAATGAATAAAATCTCTTCAGACATTGAAGAAATGCAGGCAATGATTCAGGAGATGAATTATCTTCAAGAGATCTCTCAGAGAATCTCTGAAATGAAAAGCCTGGATGTACTGCTGTTTGACATTATGCAGAGCTGCAAAGAGCTTATGAATGCTGAAGCAAGCTCGCTTCTGATGTATGACGAAGCAGAAGATGTTTTAAACTTTGAAGTTGTAACGGGAGACAAAGGAGAAGTTATAAAAAAAATTACCTGCAAAATGGGTGAAGGTATAGCGGGCTGGGTAGGCTTGAATCGCAAGCCGCTTCTTATAGAAGATTGTTATGAAGATCCAAGATTCAATGATGAAGTGGATAAAAAAACAAACTTCAGGACTAAATCGATGATATGCGCCCCAATGCTCAGAAAAGATAAGCTCATTGGTGTAATACAGGTGATCAATAAGAAGTCTGATGCTATTTTCAGAGAAAGAGATCTTAATATATTTATGATTCTTGCTTCTCAATGCGCCATTTCCATCGAGAATGCAAAGCTTACCGAAATTCAGATACAGCAAAAAGCACTTGAAAGAGAACTGAAAACCGCAAGAGCTATACAGCAGAATCTCCTTCCTGCGTCATTACCGGATTTTAAGGATATTGATGTTGCATTCAGACTCATCCCTGCAAAACAGGTCGGAGGTGATTACTATAATGTTTATAATATCAGTGATGATCATACTTTATTTTTTATATGTGATGTCTCCGGAAAAAGTATTTCAGCTGCTTTGATAGTCTCAACGATTTGTTCCAGTATTCTTACTTATCTGAAAATGATCAGGATAATCGGAGAAGGATTTGACCTGGTCGAACTTGTGAAATCACTGAACAGGGTTTTAATAGAATCGACTACTGATGAAAAATTTGCAACCTGCTGGTTCGGTTTATATGAGCACTCAACAAAAAATTTCCAAAGTGTAAATGCAGGACATAATACTATTTATGTATTCAGGGAAAATGAAGTTATAGAATTAAAACAAGGCGGTCTGTTCCTTGGTAGTATAGATATGGATTTCACAGTAGAAGAGATAACTCTTAAAAAAGATGACGTTGTGCTCTGCTATACTGATGGTGTTCCCGAAGCAATGAATAAGGAAGGCGGATTTTATGAAGATGACAGATTGATCGAAACAGGAAAGATAAACAGGACTTTTGATTCGCCGGATATTATTAAAAATATACTGGCTGATCTGAAAGAATTTGTTAAGGATGCAGAACAAAGTGATGACATAACCTGCGGAGTCATTAAGGTCCTCTGATAATTAATATTTTATTAATCTTATCAATCTTATAAATCATATAAATCTTACAAATCTGATTAGTTTTACAAATCTTATTAATCTTATGAATCCAAAACTTTATCTTCCCTCATTCTTAATATAAGGTTTGTAAAACAGCTCGCACTGTAAACCTCATCATCCCAGTAAAGCTGATTTGCTTTAAACCCAAGCAGCAAAGCCGTACTGATAAATGAGTTACCTCCGGAATTTAAAATGTTGTACGGAATATTTGTGGGTAGAATTGAATCTTCAGCTATTCCGTATTTTGCCTCAAGCTCTTTATCATCGAATCTGAAATTAGAAGACAGAATATCGCTATTGGAATAAATATTATACCACTTCTTCAGTTTATTGTTGGCTTTCTTTCTCTCGGCGAAATATGAAGGCCAGTAAACTTTTATAAAATCTATGGGACTTCCGATTGATACAAGTATCTTAACGCTGCTGGCTATCCTGTAAGAAGCTTTACCGTCAAAGGGAAACAATGCATCTGCTGCTATTATTGATCCGAAACTGTAACAGTAAAAGCTTATCCTTTCAGAATCATTTCCCTCTGATATACATTCTGTCAGCTCTTCGAGTTTACCGATTATGTTCTGTCTCCTTTCACCAAAGTTAAGGTAATACATAGTACAGAGATATTCAGTTGCGAGGATAGTAATGAAATTTTTCGCATTGGGCAGGATCAGAAAAAGCAGTGTGGATATTCCTATGATGTATTTTGCAATAGCCGTTTCCTTGAAAGTATTCAGCATCTTAAGTATGCCTGCAGGGTCCTGAATTTTATTCATCTGAAAAAAATCGGGCAGATATGATATAAGTGACAGAACAAGTATGATACCAAAAATGCTGAGTAGAAGAAGAACAAATGCACCGTATGTGAACTGAAGAATATCCTTAAATGATAATGTGATCGGATTCTGCTTTTTTTTAAACAATGACCTAAGGAACTGATAAATAATGTCAGGTATCTTTATAATTATTGAAATGAAAAGCAGAAAGGTTTTTACAAATATATTACTCTTTTCAAATTTATCTGTCAATGTTTTCCCGTAATCAAGTTCATATATCTCATAGGCAATTTTCTTTTTCCCATCTTCCATTACAAATATAGTTGCTACATTGGACTCCTGCTTATTGTCCTTTCCGAAATTAATCTTCCTGAATTCGGTTTCGAAATGTTTTTTTTTATCAGGGTCATTTATATCAAGGGCTTTCTTGAATCTGTAAGCGAAGCTTTCTACAGACTGATTGAACAATCTTGTTCCAAGTCCGGGGATGTATATGATTGATTCCATTTTGATTTAGTTTTTCCAATCTATTATTATTTCAAATTTATAGAAATATATTTGTCAATAATAGTTTGCCCTAAGATCTAAAGTCTGTATTTATAATAATTATTCTTCTTAACTGAATATTTATTTATTTACAGTCCAAGTGCCTTTAATGTCTGCGGTCCGACTTCTCCGTCAACAAGTATTCCCATTGTTGTCTGAAATGCCCTGACAGCTGCATAAGTATCATGTCCGAAAATGCCATCAGTTCCGTTTGTATCAAATCCTGATTTTGTAAGCGCTTTCTGAATCGCTAATACTTTAGGACCTTTCATCATTGGTTTTGTCAATCTGTAAATCACACCTGGTTTTTCTACCTCTACAGGTTCTGTCCCTGTTTCGTATTCTATCCAGGGAATCAGAATTCCCGTGTCCCATCTTCTTCCCTGAGCAGTACTTTTAATCACGCCTTTTTTTGTGGAATGCGCTTCGATGGTGCCGCCTTTGCCGTCGGAAATTACAATATGACCTACGCTTCCTCCCACAGCCAGTCTCAGCAGAGCTGCGCCTTTTGTCTTCATTGCTTTTTCCACAGAGATCTTTTTACCAATGCTCTTTGCATCTCTTCCCCAGTATCCGGTATATGCATCAGCTGAGCCTGGATTACCATTATTTTTATCACAACCGTATAACTTACCGGATACCTGATATACGCACCATGATACAAATTCCGCACAGTCCCAGGGTCCTTTCCAGTTTGCATTATTCTTTGGAGCCATTGCTCCGAGAATATATTTCTCTCCGGTATGTTTTATCCCGAGTTCGTAAAGTTCTTTTCCTACTGCCATTTTGTTATCTCCTTTTTCAATTTATTTAAAAATATGTTCTACAAAATTAAATTAATTAGAATGAAAATAAAATAGGTGTTCACACATATTAATAACCTTATGATAAAATTGTCTATCACAAAGTATTTTGATTTGGAAATTGGTGTTTGGAATTTAATGCAGCACATTTTTTTATGCAGACTTTCCCGAATGCCGTTCTTAAATGAATTGAAAGAAATAAGACATTTTGTTCAAGATTAAATTCTTTTGTATATGTTCTAATGGGGTTATAAATAGTTCACAGAGTTTTAAAGAAATAATTATTGATATTGAAATATAGTTGAGTTAAGAATCAGAAAGATTTTTGAAAATCTATAATTAATTGTCATTACCTTTGAGTTTAAATATCAGAAAATATCTGTTTGACTTCAGTGTTTATGTCGTGAATGGTTTTGAGACAATCTCAAATGGAGGGAGTTTGGAGTTGGTTTTATTCGTAATGATTTTAAAAGCTTTTAATTTTTATAAAATTATTTTACAACAATTTTCCAATTCATTGCATAAATATCAACAGAATTTATGGATGATATTTTTTTTCAAAAGAAGGTATTGTAATATAAAAATTTATTTTGTTCTTCCTTCTAAGAATTGAAGAACTATTAATACACCGGATCTTTATTATTTGAAAAATAAATATGGCAATCCCCTGCTGTTTAAATACTTCACTTTCAGCAGTATTCTTAATTAATAACTAATAGCTAAATCATCACAATCATAAGTCTGGTATCAACTGTCAACTATCAGAATCTACTTTTTATTTACAGACATTATCTTGTCAAAATCTTCTTTCGACAGATAGCTTGGCTTGTAACTGATTCCTTCTTCTTTGATATCTTTTACCAGCGCTCTGAGATGATCCTGGGAACCTGACTCCAGATTTATATAAGTATTAATGACTGTCTGATCAGATGCAGATGACAAATATTTTCTTAGATCAACTATATCAGTTTCTTCAAATCTGGCTGCTGCCCTTAGCGCGTCTAATAGTCCGTAATTTCCTGCCATTATCATTTCGTCATAAAGCGCCTTCATTTTATTATTACTGAATACGCCTTTCTGATCAGCAATTCCTGACAAAGGATCATTTAGATTATACTGATCTATAAGCTCTTTTATCTTATCCATATGATTCTTCTCATTCTCAGCAATATTCTTAAAAACTTTGCTCTCGTATTTTTCAAACATAAAAGTATATACATCATAAGCAACCTTCTCCTCTTCGCGGAGACTCAAAATACCGTTTATCTCTGCATCGCTGAGCTGGGAAAATACTTTCAATGGATTAAATATTACTGATAATAAGATTATAATTGGGATTAGAAATGTTTTCATGGTTATTTACCTTCCTTTCGGCTTTTGCTTAATATTAAATACATATACTATCTAATATCATATTATAAGCATGCAATCTATATACCAGATCAGTAAAAAAATTTTAACAGATTAAATCCGGGTGAAATAAAAATTTATTATTATCATTCCAGATTTGCTTTAAATTACTCTCTGTTTTAGTGAATTTTAATAATGACAATTAATAAATTTTATTTATCATTTTTTTATAAATGCACAGAAATTACAAGTGTGGAGAAATGGGACTGTATTTGAAAAAAGTGTTTCCTTTTGACACATATTAACTAATCTGAAATTCACCTTATCTAATTCATTTTCATTTTTAGTAAGTATATTAATATCTAAATTTGTCCTGATAATTTTTTGATTGCCGTTTAACTTTTTTTTGAAATTCAGATTCACAATGAACCTGTCTTAATTTTATCGAATTTGCCGGCACCGGCATTTATTTCACTTTATATAAAATACTGAAATACGGATGATTAATATTCCAAGTGGTAATGTAGCTTTTTTATTCACTGATATTGAAGACAGTATATTGCTGTCACTAGACAATCAGAATGATCTGAAGGATTCATTGAAAAAATATTATTCAATAATAGAACAGTCAGTCACTTCGAATAAAGGATTCATATTTAAAACCATAGGTAATGCTTTCTGCTGTTCATTTGAAAATGATACTGACGCTGTGAATTCCTCTTTTGATTTCCAGAAAAGTATATCCACAGAAGCATGGAACGGAACATTGTTTAAAGTAAAGATGGGGATTCATTCCGGAAAAGCTGAGTGGAAAGGAAATGATTACTCAGGATATATAACTCTGGCGACAGTCAGCAGAGTCGTCTCTGCAGCTAACGGCGGTCAGATACTTGTTTCAAAAGATGCTGTCAATATCGATGAAGAAAAGCTCCGGAAAGGAATTTCATTCCGGGATCTGGGGGAAAGAAGATTAAAAGATCTTAAAGAACCTATGAGATTGTTTCAGCTGGTTTCTCCTGAACTTACATCTGATTTTCCTCCATTAAAGACACTCGATGCCCGACCGAATAATCTCCCGGTTCAGCTGACGAATTTTATAGGAAGGGAAAATGAACTTAAGGAAATAAAAGAACTTCTGAAAACATCCAGGTTGATCACCCTGCTTGGACCGGGTGGAACAGGCAAAACCAGATTATCCATTCAGGCAGGAGCAGATGTGATCGATGAATTTGTCAATGGTGTCTGGTTTATTGAGTTCGCATCTTTGATTGATCCTTCACTTATATTATATGTGACTGCTTCAGCATTTGGTTTAAATGAAGACGGCGTTAGAAATATTTCCGGAGTGCTGATTGATTATTTAAAGCAAAAAGAACTGCTTCTTATATTTGATAACTGTGAACATTTGATCAGTGAGTGCGCTAAATTATTTCAGAGTCTTTTAACTTCCTGTCCGAAAATAAAGGTTATTGCAAGTTCAAGAGAATCACTGAAAATTCCGGGAGAAAAAGTATTTCCTGTCCCGGTTCTTTCTATTCCGGCGAAATCCGAATTTCATACTGCTGATTCAGTAAAAGGTTCTGAAGCCGTTCAGCTTTTTACTGACAGAGCATGCTCAGTGAGACAGGACTTTAAAATTACAAATGAAAATGCCTCCGCGGTTGTTCAGCTGTGTCACCGCCTTGACGGAATACCTCTTGCCATAGAACTTGCAGCAGCGAGAATAAAAGTGATGACGGTCGAGAAAATACTTGAAAACATCAGCAACAGATTCAGACTTCTTACAGGCGGAAACCGAACTGCATTACCCAGGCAGCAGACATTAAAAGCGCTGATCGACTGGAGCTATGATCTTCTGTCTGAAAAAGAGAAAATACTATTTCAGCGGCTTTCGGTATTCTCAGGTGGCTGGAGTCTTGAAGCAGCTGAAGAAATTTGCAGTGATGATGAAATTTTGGAATTTGAAATAATAGATCTTATTTCTGATCTTACGGATAAGTCTATTATTATTTCAAAAGAGAAAGATAGAGTGACAAGGTTCAGCATGTTAGAAACTATAAGACAATATTGTATTGAAAGATCAGTTTCCAATGACGAAGTTTACAAAAAACATTTTCAGTATTTTCTTAATCTGTCAGGTTCAGATGATTCATCTAAAGAATATCAGTATGATCTTGAATGGAGAAAGATCATGGAACCGGAACAGGATAATTTAAGATATGCAATAAAATGGTCACTGGAAAATAATACTGAAAAATCAGCGGAAATAGTAAAAAATGTTGCGGACTTCTGGGAAATTTCCGGAAATTATACCGAGTCTTATGAGACATTAAAAAAATTACTGGGATCGGATATAGAAATTAATCCATCACTTAAAGCAGATCTCTTTTTAAATTCAGCTTTTCTTTCGAGTCAGCTTGATCAAACTGATCAGGCTGATATTTATATTCAAAGAGCTCTGGAATATTACAAAACCTCCGGTAACAAAGTCAGAACTGCAGAATGCCTGAGTGTTTATGGGATGATCACCTTTACTAAAGGTGAAACTGATTTAGCTGTTAAACTTTCTGAAGAAGCTCTTGATATGCTCCGGGGTCAGAATAAAAAAAATCTTGAAGCGAATATAAAAGGAAATCTTGCAACTTACTGCAGCGCAAAAGGTGATTCAGAATATGCTTTAGAATTGCTCGAAGATTCTATATTAACTTACAGAGAGCTGAATGATAAAAATATGTTATCAAAATTCCTTGTCAGTAAAGGAGGTATTTTCTATCAGAGCGGAGATCTGGAAAAGGCTATGAATTGTTTTGAAGAAGGACTGCTGCTGCTTGAGGAAATGAATGATCAGTTCAGTTATACAACTACTCTTTATAATATGGGAAATTTAAACTTTCAGCTGAAAAAATATTCCGATGCAACCGGATTCTACGAAGCAGCTAAAGCTAGGGCAAAAGAATACGGTCTTATTAACATATATGACAGGTCTTACATTAAAGAAGGGGAAATAGCGCTGATCCTTAAAGATAATGAAAAAGCAAAGGAAATTTTTATTTCATGCCTGGAAAGTTTTGGAAAGAATTCTGAAAAGCTGAAACTGATGCTGGGCATTTATGGGCTCGCTAATTATTTCTACTGTGAAAAGATTTATGTAAAATCTGCCAGGCTGTTTCTACTTGCCGAAAGAATGAACGAAGATTTTAAATTCAGATTTTCAGGATCAAGACTCGAAGAGAATAAATTAATTATAAATGACCTGAAAGATAAACTAACCATTTTAGAATTTGATCGTCTGAAAAAGCTGACAAATGACCTGAACCTCGATTATGCTTCGCAGACAGCTCTTTCAGTTTGCATTGAGTAATCTGATCTTTCAGCTCATCTGTTTGTGATCATCTTTATAAACCACAAAGCAGTTAGATTTGGGATTTGGGATTTGGGATTTGGGATTTGGGATTTGGGATTTAAACATTACATGTTTTTAAAAACTCAGAATTCCTAAGATGTCATTCCCAAATGTTTTGAAAGAAATAAGTCTTTTCTTCAGGATTATAGCCTTTTATAAATGCCTTATAGCAGGAGACACAAAAAAATGTTTTGATAATAAAATATTTGGGTCTTTGCGGTTTTAATATTATTAGTTTATAAGACAGACTTGTTATTCTCGAATAATCGCATTTTGCTTAATTATTAAAAACATCTGGTGCTTTAAATTTCAAATTCAAAATTAAAATCCAAAATCTGCCATCCGGTATATTGGACAGAAGTAACTTATACGGCACGTTTATTAATAATTTACATTGAATAACCAATAGAATAAATTTATTTTACATCCAATGGATAAAACGATAATAGATAAAATATTCGGGTCACCGGATTCAAAAAAAATTTATATCATTGGGGATGTAATGCTTGACAGATATCTTCTGGGAGATGTGACAAGAATATCTCCTGAAGCGCCTGTCCAGGTTTTTGATATTAGAAACAGTGAATACAGGCTCGGAGGAGCGGCTAATGTTTCATATAATGTCAGAACTCTCGGAGCTGAACCATTTATTATTGGTGTAATAGGTGATGATAATGAAGGTAAGCTTCTTATCGACGCTATGAATAAACTGGACATTGATACCGGTGGTTTATTAAAAGAAAAAGCCAGACCTACAACCTGCAAAACCAGAGTAATTTCGGATTCTCATCATCTGCTTAGAATTGACAGTGAATCAAAAAGTGATATATCTGAAGAAACTGAAGATAAAATAATGTCTCTTCTGGAAAAGAATTCCGGAGAGATTGGCATTTTGATACTTCAGGATTATAATAAAGGAGTGCTGACAAAAAAACTGATTTATAAAGTATCTGAATTTGCAGCTAAGAATAAAATAAGGATTCTGGTTGATCCGAAATTTGAAAATTTTTTTGAGTTTCAGAATGCTTACCTTTTCAAACCTAACCGGAAAGAGCTTGAAGATGCACTCGGAAAAAAAATAAAGAATCCGGAAGATATAGATTTACTCGCGCAGGAATTAATGGAAAAGCTTAACTGTGAAAACATTATTCTTACTCTCGGGGAACAGGGAATGATGATCATTGAAAAAATAAACGGCAAAATTAAAAAGGAAAAAATTCCGACCAAAGCCAGGAAAGTTGCTGATGTATCAGGGGCAGGAGATACAGTGATCTCTACAATTGCTGTATGCCTTGCACTCGGAGCAAGCCTCAGGGATGCGGCTTTCATATCTAATTATGCTGCAGGACTGGTGGTGGAAGAAGTAGGCATAGTTCCTATTTATAAAAATAACCTTATCGAGCATATCAGCAGGGAGCAGAATTGATAATTGATGCAAAAGACTTCGCAGCTGAAAGAAATAAAATAAAGAATGAAAAGAAAAGTATTGTCTTTACCAACGGCTGTTTTGATATTCTGCACAGAGGACATGCTTCTTATCTTATTCAGGCGAAATCACTCGGCGATTATCTTGTAGTCGGAATTAACTCTGACAGATCAGTGAAAACTTTAAAAGGTGAAAGCCGTCCTGTAAATAACGAGAACGACAGGGCGTTCTTACTTGATAATCTTAAAAGCGTGGATTACGTGATTATATTTGACGAAGATACTCCTTATAATTTGATCAAAGAGATCATTCCCGATTTTCTTGTAAAAGGCGGAGACTGGAAACAAGAAGATATCGTAGGATGGGATATTGTAAAAGCATCCGGCGGAAAAGTGCTAAGCCTGAATTTCATAGAAAATTATTCAACTACAAATACTATTAAGAAGCTAAACGGATAATATTTTAAGCTTTACTGGTTATAGTATCACATTGAAGATTTATTTTAAATAAAAATAATAATTGTCAGAAGCAGAGGAAAATATTGAGCCTCAGATAAAAACAAAAAAGAAGAAAAGTATAATTGGAAGACTTTTCAAATGGATTTCTCTTTTTATAATTTTACTGATACTTCTTTTAGCCGGGCTTATTATTTTTATACAAACCGATTACTTCGATAAATTAGCTCTGGGAATTGCTCTTGACAAGATCAATACTTCACTTGCTGAAAAGGATGCGACTATTTTCGCAGAATCACTTACCGGAAATCTTTTAAAAGGATTTACATTAATTAACGGAAGCGTAAAAGTTAAAGGTGATACGCTTCTGAAATTCAGTTCAATTCATGCTGATTACAATATTCTTGCGCTACTTAATAAAGAGATCTCTGTTCAGAATCTAATACTTAAAGAACCTCAGATTAACATTACCAACGTTAAGGATAAAAATGACAGCGTAAAATGGAATATTGCTTATCTGCTTGAAAGCAGTAAAAAAGATGAAGATACAACAACTTCAGAATTTGACTGGGGCATAACTGCTGAAAATCTGACTATTGAGAACGGAGCTGTCAGAATTCTCGAGGATAAAAATTCCGCTCTTCCAATCAGAGAAATTGTTATGCAGAAGATTGACACTTTTCAGATCGGCAAACTTGACCTTAGTGAACTAAATCTCAATCTTAGCGCTAAATATTTTCTCGGATCAAAATCTGCAGACATTAAGAAGCTTGCTTTCCGAACAAACTCGGATTTCAATCTGAATAATTTTACACTTAAAGCCGATATCAATGAAAAGGATTCTGTAACGAAGATTATGGACTTTACAGTTCTAACTGACCGCACGGATTTCAGAATAAACGAGCTCACTATGAATAAATTCGAACCGTTTGATGCTGAGGATTATGAAAATTTTGACAATAACAAAGTAAAGCTGGATCTGGAAAGTCAGACATTTAACTTTAAAGACCTGACATTCTTTCTTCCTGAAATTAATTTTCTTGACAGCACAATTGCTCTCAGACTCATTGTAGAAGGATATTACGGTGACCTTCGGATTGACAGCTTAAATCTTAAAATGCCGAATTCAAATTTTGAATTCACTGGTAATGTAAAGAATCTCAATAAACCTTCTGAAATATATTTTGATATAACCGGCAACAACATTGTGATCAGCCCTCATGACACCAGGCTGAATCTGCCCGGACTTCCGATTCCGGATTACAGCTATCTCGGAGAAGTCAGGATTCCTACTTTGAAATATAAAGGCACGCCCGAAAGATTCGATACTGATTTTGATATAAGAACATCCGCAGGTAATGCTTCCGGTAATGCATATATTGATCTGACATTTAATGAGATACGATACAAAGGAGATGTCTCAACAACTAATTTTAACATAGGCAAAATCGTAAAAGATAAAGAACTTGAAAGCAGCATAACGGGTAATTTCAAAGTTGACGCGATGGGATTTGATTACAAAACTGCAAGAGGAAAGCTTAATTACGATATCAGCCGAACAAAATTTCTGGGTTTTAATATTGCCAAGTCAGACGGAATACTGAATTTCAACAGAGGTGACATTGGTTTGAACATTTCTTTAAATTCTGATGCGCTGCAGACAAAAGCCCAGGGCAAAATAAATATCTCAAACATTAAAAACATTTCCTATGATCTTAAAGGAACTGCAACAAATCTTAATATAGCTGCTTTTTCAAAAGACAACAGTCAGCTGAGTAACCTGAACTTTGATTTCGACATAAACGGCAGAGGATTCGACCCCAATTCAATGTCAGGTAAGTTCAACATAAACCTTAATCCATCTACATTTGCAGGTCTTAATATTCCCGCCACACCTCTGAATGCGGAGATAGATCAGAACGGAAATATCAGAAATATTTCTCTCAATACTGCATTTGCTGATATAAAAATAGAAGGTGTTCTGAACTTCAGCACTCTTTCGAAAGTCATAAGCAATAATATTGACAAAATAAAATCTGAACTTACAAGCGGGATAAATACTGATTCAATTGAAAGCACCAACCAAGCTGTCTATTCTTTTTCTTCTGCCTGTGAAAATTTAAATTTCAATTATTCCATAAACGTGAAAGACCTGAAGCCGCTGTATTCTTTCACAGGAAATGATACTATCAGCCTGAAAGGAAATCTTGAAGGGAGTCTGAGCGACAGCTGCGGTGTATTTTATTTTGTTTCAAAAGGACTTATCAGGGAGCTGGCAATGAAAGATTCTTTACTGATCACTGACAGCGCACTGGTCGATATAAATATCAGAAATGATATTAATGCATATCAGCTTTCAGGACTTGATGCAGTTGCAGTATTGAAAGCCAACAGACTTATTGTGAGTAAATTCGGAATTGATACAACTATGGCAAGAATAAGTTTTTCAAATAATAGTAACGTTTTCGATCTCTGGACACAAAAAGACTCGACAATAAAATTATTCACTGAAGGAAGTTTGAAAGATTCTCTGATTGTTAATTTTGATTCACTTGCGTTTATGTTTCAGAATATCTTACTTACCAACAATAACCGACTTGTTTTAAAATACAACAGTCAGGACAGCAGTCAGTCCATAGAATTCCGTAAATTTGTCATTAATAGTTTTAATCAGAAGCTTTCAGTAGCAGGTAAATATTCTTTCAACGATTCAAGCAATATAAAACTTTCAGCCGCAAATGTTGATCTAGGAACATATCAGAAATTTTTCAGGGATGATCCTGACACAAGCAATATGCTGCTTGGCAGGATCAGATACCTTGATCTGACATATAAAGGATTGCTTGTAAAACCGAATTTAGAATTCAGCGCTGTATCAGAGCTCCTGAGTGTAGGTTCTACTCAAATCGGCAGGCTTGATGCCAATCTTAAGTTAGCTGATGATGAACTAGTCTCCAATATTAATTTTTATAACAGACAAAACACCGGCAGCTTCAGTTTGTTGGGGAATATTCCTGTTGTATTGAATTTTACTGAGGACAACTCAGACAGTCTGAAGAGATTAAATATTGCTTTACAAAAAGAAGTGAACCTCAATGCGGTTGCCAAAAATTTTCAGCTAAGAGTATTTCAGGAACTCCTTCCTTATACTCAGAATCTTTCGGGAATATTAGATGGAAAAATCAGTCTGCTAGGAACAAGTGAAAAGCCTCTTCTTACAGGGAAGATGGATGTAAACGACGGAAAGGTTGGTGTTACACTTACAAAAATGAATTACGGATTCTGGGCTAGTATGACAACGGATGATGAGAAACTTATTATAAGAGATTCAAGGATTTTTGAACCGTCAGACAAGACAAGATTCATTTCAGCTTCCGGATATGTTGACTTCACAGGTCTTCAGATGAATGAGCTGCTGCTTGAAATGACCGGTGATATGAAAGCTTTTGATAAGGATCTCGGAGAGACACCTCTTGGTATTTCTGGAGACCTTTGGGTCGGAAGCGGAAAGAATAAGCTCACTCTCAGAGGCAATCCTGACAGATTTAATCTGACAGGAAATCTCATACTTGTAAAGGGAAATGTCGTATTCAATCCTTTTGTTCAGGAAGCTTATAATATTTATTCGGATGATTTTAACTACGGTGTAATAATAGATTCTCTTTTAGGTGACAGTACTTATAATAAACAAATCATCAGACAAAGCACAGACAGTGTATATATTCTAAAGAACGTAAACCTTAATCCGTTCGAGAAGACTTTATATACATATGAAAATAAAGATCTTAAAAAAACTGCAAAGGGTAAGCCGGGCAGATTCTTTTATGATATAAATGTGACAACTTCTGAGAACGTGTTTTTAAAGTTTATCGTAAATGAAAAATCACAGCAGGAATTTTTCGGTGAGATCACTACGGACGATCTGAACATATATAATTATGTTGATTATACTATGATGGGAAGAGGCACCGTTACTTTAGGTACTAACTGCTATTATAAATTTTTCAAAAAATTTGACGCAACAGGAAGCACAACATTCTTCGGACCGATTTCAAATCCGAGACTTAATATCACGGCTCAGTATAAAGGATATGCTTCTTCAGGAACAGACGCTTCCGGTCAGGATAATCTTGAGGATGTGATAATTGATATGAAGGTTACCGGAGAGGCGGTAAGTCCTGTTCTTACAATATCCATTGACAAAAACGGTGTCAAAGAAACCGGCAGCAATGCAACAAGCGATGCCATAGCTTTTCTTTTATTCGGAAAATTTTCAGATCAGCTTTCTTTCGGAGAAAGTTCAAGCTTTGGAGCTGCTCTGGGTGCTTCTTATCTTTCAAATTATGTTTCATCGTCTATTGAACAGATACTGCCCTGGCTGATAAATACAAGCATCGGATATGTAGATAATAAAGGCGGAACACTGGCTCAAAATACTGATGTTAGATTTACTGCTGCTATAGGTGATGCTGTTATCAGATTCGGAGGACAGATATTCAGAGGACTTGCGAATACGGATATTGTACTGGACTATCCTGTAAACAAACTTTTAAAAATGAAATCTCTTTCGAATAATATTTATTTCAGGTTTGAAAGAGTCTATGATCCTTTCTATAATAATGCAGATGTTACAAATACTAATGGTACAAGAATAGGCGGTATGTTTTATTATAAATTTAAATTCTGATATCATCAAACTCAAATCCGAAATACTGGCTTTTTTCTCCAGGAACAAAAACTCTTCCTTTAAGGCAAATTCTATATTGAAGAAGCTTCGTCTCAGACCATCTCAGATGGAAACTCTGAAAAAGGAACTCAGAGAACTGGTAAAGGAAAATAGGATCACCAAAGAGAAAAAATATTATTCATTAAACTATGATACATTGAAACAAAAAATAACAGGTGAAGTTGATTTCGGCAAGGACGGAAGGATAATCATCATAGATTCAGACTCAAAGCAGCATATAAATATTTTAAAGAATAAGGAAGCTAATACTTTCAGGCTGAATGTCGGAGACAAGGTTGAATACCGTCCCGTAAGATCAACCGATTATAAAGGAGAAACAGCCGCTGAAATACTGCAAGTACTAAATACCGGTAAAAAATTCATTACCGGTAAATTCGAGAATCATCAGAGCTACGGTCTGGTATTCCCTGATTCCAGAGAGATCAAAAAAGAAATTATAGTCTCATCGGATGATTTCAAAAATGCTCTGGACGGAGATAAGGTGTATCTGGAGATCCTTAATCCTGATGATTCAAGGGATGAGTTCTCTGATCTCAGAGGGAAAATAATTGAAGTACTGGGCAAATCTGGGGACAGGAGCACGGAGGAAAAATCCATTATGAGAAAGTTTAATCTTGTAAAGGCATTTCCAAAAGATGTAGAACGCGAAGCAAAATCTATTGAAATTAATTATGATATTAATGACAGGGTTGATCTCAGGGATAAAATTATTTTTACAATAGATCCTGAAGATGCGAAGGATTTTGATGATGCTGTCTCTGTGGAGAAGAATGAGGATGGCACTTTTATACTCGGAGTTCATATTGCAGACGTTTCTCATTATGTCAGGGAAAATACACCTCTTGACAAAGAAGCCCTGAGAAGGGCTACAAGTGTTTATCTTGTAAAGAATGTGATTCCCATGCTTCCGGAAAAATTATCCAACGGAGTCTGTTCACTCAGACCTAACGAGGACAGTCTTACATTTTCCATATTTATTACGCTTACAAAGAGATTTGCTTTAAAGAGTTTTGAGATAAAGAAAAGCATAATTAACAGCAAGAGAAGATTTTCATATGAAGAAGCTCAGAATATTATAGATACAAAAAAGGGAGATTATGCCGAAGAGCTGCAGCTGATGTATAAGATGAGCAAATCAATTACTCTCAGCCGTCTGAAAGATGAAAGTCTGGATTTTGATTCGAACGAAGTGAGATTTACTTTTACAAAGAAGGGAGAAGTTGATGAAATCATTGTGAAGGAGAGGCTTGAATCAATGCGGCTGATTGAAGAATTCATGCTCCTTGCAAATAAATGCGCTACGCTTTATGTTAAAGAAATCTCTAAGAAAAATGAGATGCATTATCCTTTTATTTACAGGGTTCATGACATTCCCAATAAGGAAAAGATGAAAGAGCTTTCCGAGTTTGTAAAGCAATTCGGTTATACAATCAATCCTGATGATAAGAATTCACTCAGAAAGCTTCTGACAGAAATAAAAGGCAAGCCTGAAGAATTCATAATAAATAATCTGCTGATAAGGTCTATGGCTAAGGCAATATATACTACAAAGAACATCGGACATTACGGACTGGGTTTTAAAGATTATACTCATTTTACCTCCCCTATCAGACGATATCCCGATCTTGTGGTTCACAGACTGCTTCATGAATATATCAAAAGCGGAAAGGATGTTCATAAATTTACGGAACATTACAAAATTGTTCTTCCTGAAATCTGCAAACAAAGCTCTATAATGGAGCAGAATGCCGAACAGGCTGAAAGAGAATCAATAAAACTGATGCAGGGTGAATACATTAGCAAACATATCGGAGATGTATTTGAAGGGATTGTTTCGGGAATTATGCAGTTCGGAATGTTTGTCGAAATAATGGATATACTCGTGGAAGGGATGATAAGGTTCAGGGATATTGAAGATGATTATTATGAGTATGATGAGAAGAGACATATTGCATTTGGAAGAAGAAGACATAAGGTTTTCCAGGCCGGTCAGAAAGTGAAGATCAAAGTTATAAGAGTAAACAAGGAAAATAAAAAGATAGATTTTGCTTTGGTGTAAATTTCAGGTAACAGTTAACAGTTAACAGTTAACAGTTAACAGTTTTTTCAGTCAACCAAACCCGCCCCTGCGCGGAGAGGGGTTTGGGGTGCGGTTGTGATGATATCCGATAAAATTTCAAAGATAATTAAATTTCACAGCAGCTTTGGCAGCATTTATTCAATACATTTTGGACGGATGTGGTAGACACTCTCTCCTTTAAGTTTTTATTCCATAGTAAATACTTTCTAAATTTATTAATTTTGATTTCTTAACAAATAAGTAAAATGGCAAAGAATACAACCAAAATTAATCCCACAAAACTAAGACTGGAAGAGATTGAAAAGGAGCTTGCTGAATTATCTGAAAAGAGAAATTCACTTGTCTCTCACTGGAATCTCGAAAAGGATCTCATAAAAAACATAAGAGCTTCAAAAGAGGAAATTGATAATCTGAAAACTGAAGCTGACAGATATGAACGTGAAGGCGATCTTGCTAAAGTAGCTGAGATAAGATACGGAAAGATAATTGATCTGCAAAAGAATATTGATGCACAGACAGTCAAACTCGCAGAGATTCAAAAGGATAATAAGATGCTGAAAGAAGAGGTTGATGCAGATGATATCGCAGAAATAGTTTCCAAATGGACCGGTATTCCGGTGACAAGAATGCTGGAAAGTGAAAGACAAAAGCTTGTTCACATGGAAGAGAATCTGCAGAAAAGAGTGATTGGTCAGGAGGATGCAGTAGCAGCCGTATCAAATGCAATAAGAAGATCACGCGCAGGGCTTCAGGATGAGAACAAGCCAATAGGTTCATTTATATTTCTTGGAACTACGGGTGTTGGTAAAACTGAACTTGCAAGAGCTCTTGCTGAATTTTTGTTCGATGATGAAAAAGCTATAGTCAGAATAGATATGAGCGAGTATATGGAAAAGTTTTCTGTATCTAGACTTATCGGCGCTCCACCGGGATATGTCGGATATGAAGAAGGCGGACAACTGACCGAAGCAGTAAGGAGGAAACCCTACTGTGTCGTGCTGCTTGATGAAATAGAAAAAGCTCATCCTGATGTTTTCAATATTCTGCTTCAGGTGCTGGATGAAGGAAGGCTTACAGATTCACAGGGGCGAACCGTCAATTTTAAGAATACTATTATAATAATGACTTCGAATCTCGGATCCCATCTGATACAGGAAAAAATGCAGCTGATAGATTCCAGTAACAGAAATGAAATAATGAATGAACTCCGTGTGAAACTTATGGATCTTCTCAAAGCAACTATCAGACCGGAATTTCTGAACAGAGTAGATGAAATTATTTTATTCATGCCTTTGACTGAGAATGAAATAAGAGCTATCGTTGATCTTCAGCTGAATTTCCTGACCGAACGCGTGGAAAGAAATAATATGAAGCTGAAAATAGATACGGAAGTAATGGACTGGCTGGGAAAACTTGGCTTTGACATCACATACGGCGCAAGACCTCTCAAAAGAACAATTCAGAAATATATTACTAATGTGCTGTCTGAAAAAATTCTGAATGCTGAGTTTTTACCCGGAGATACCATAGAGGCAAAGCTTGATAAGCATGGACTTATTGAGTTTGCAAAGAAAAATCAATAAAGTTCTTTAAGGTGTTCTTGTTTCCCCTTCTTGTATGAGGGACTCAAAACATATTTGTAAACCATTAAGGCACGAAGACTCTAAGAATAAGGATCTTAAATTTATCTAATTCACTTTTGCAACAGGAATTAGTTAAATTTAGCACTTAATTTTAATTTTTTATATCCGGTACAATATAATTTAATTTTTTAATCTATTGATAAATTACACAGAGAATTATTTTGATTTAGAGCTTATCAAACTTTCCGATATAAGACTTCACGAAGCCACTGAAAATAACCGCCTGAGAAATATTTACAACAGGATATCGAAATCAAAATATCTGATTAATCCGGTAATTGTCGGGAAGCAAAATGAAGAACTGATACTTCTTGACGGAGCTAACAGGTACGGTTCACTTAAAGAGATAGGATGTAAACTTATTCTCGCACAGGTTCTTGACTATAAAGATAAAGAGCTTATTCTGGAAAAATGGAATCATCTTGTTTATGATTTTGATATTAAATTGCTTATAGACTTTTGTGACAGCAATTCCATTTCATATAAAAAAACAAGCTACAACGAAGGTTTAAAAGTTCTTGAAAATAATTTCAATTTTCTTCTGGCAGCAGATATAGTCAGCGATGAGAGCATTCTGCTGAAGCTTTCACCTAAGCTTGGTGAATTGCTGGATCAGATTGATAAGATCACAAAACTGTATTTCAAGCAAAATCCTTTTGACAGGTCTGAATGCGATATTAAATATTCAGATCTCCGAAAATACACCAGGAGGAAAGGTGTCCTGTTTGTCTTTCCGACTTTTCAGAAACAGCATATAGTAATGATCGCTAATAACAATCACAGATTACCTGCAGGCATATCAAGACACAGAATTCAAAACAGAGTGCTGCACGTTAAATATGAGATCAAAAAACTGATGAGTGATAAGAATCTTTCTGAAAAGCAGGAAGAACTGAAGAAGCTGCTCATTGATAAAATAGATAAAAATAAAGTCAGACAGTATCAGGAATCTGTAATTGTTTTTGATGAATAGTTTTTTAAGTTGGCTAAATTCACTCTCCTTGCGAGTGTATCTCACAACTTAAGATGTTTTGAGAAAGTCTTTTGTGAAGGAGTGGGTTAAGGGAAGGTACATTAAGACATTTAAAACAGATATTTTATTTAACTGGTATAATTAATTCTCATAATTGGGTATAGAGTTTTTCATAGCGAAGAGATATTTATTTTCAAAGAAGAATTTTAATTTCATTACAATAATTTCTCTGATTTCTATTCTCGGTGTGACCATAGGCGTCGCAGCACTGATCATTGTACTTTCTGTGTTCAACGGATTCAGCAGCAAGGTAACCGGAATTCTGATAAGTTTTGATCCTCACATCAGAATTGAAGCAGCGGGAGGAAATAAACTTACCGATTATAAGCAGATACAGGAGAAAATAAAGGAGCTCGGGATTAAGTCTTCTACACCTTATACGCTTAATAAAGGAATGCTGGCTAATGAGAACAGCAATGAAGTGGTTTTTATAAAAGGTGTAGATGAGAAAGAGATCGGTGAAGTTTCAGGTGTAAAGGATGTGATGCGGTTCGGTGAGTTTGATCTTACTGATAAAGGAGAATACGGAGGTATTGTTCTTGGATTTTCATTATTGGGAAAATTAAAATCCAGACCGGGTGACACACTTACTCTGCTTAGCCCAGTGGGACTTGAAAATTCTCTTACTCAGTTTGTTGATCCTAAGATAAAAAAATTCATTATCAGAGGAGTTTATGATTCCGACAATAAAGATTATGACGGTAACTATGCATATATATCTATTCCGGATTCGCAGGAATTATTTCAGCTTGATGATAAAGTGAACGGAGTAGAGATCCGGCTTGGCAGCATTACGGATTCTGATAAGGAAAAAGAAAAGCTTGCAGCTGTATTAGGAAAAGATTTTAAAGTTATGACCTGGTATGATCTTCATGAAGATTTTTACTCTATTCTGAAAGTTGAAAGATGGGTTGCCTTCATTATTCTCAGTCTCATAATTGCAGTCGCATCATTCAATATTCTCGGCTCACTTACTATGACTGTCATTGAAAAGAAAAGAGATATTGGTGTACTCAAAGCGCTTGGTGCAACAGATAAAATGATTACAAATATTTTTCTGTTCGAAGGTATTTCAGTGGGTGTTATTGGAATGCTGGCAGGCACTGTTCTCGGACTCGGTATCACTCTGGCTCAGAAATATTTTGAGTTTTATAAATTAGATGCAAGCATTTATAAGATCGGAGCTTTACCGGTAGAATTAAGATTTATGGATTTCATTTATATACCGCTTGCTGCTATGATCCTGTGTTTCCTAGCTTCTCTGTATCCTTCAAAAAGAGCTGCAGGACTTGAACCGGTGAATGCTATAAGGTGGGAGTAATGGCAGTTAGGCAGTTAGGCAGTTAGGCAGTTAGCAACTTGTATTTTGTAATTATATGTCAATGTTTTTTTAAATTTATCAAATATATTTAATTAATGATCGAAAATAATGTACTGATAGAAGTTGAGGATTTGAAGAAATCTTATCAGGTTACGAAGACCAATAGGCTGGAAGTTCTGAAAGGGATATCTTTAAAAATAAATAAAGAAGTTATTGCATCGGTTATAGGAAAGTCCGGAGCAGGTAAAAGTACATTGCTTCATATTCTCGGGACGCTAGATAAACCTGATTCAGGTAAGGTCTTGTTTGAAGGTAAAAATGTTTTTGATCAGAAGGAAAAACAGATCTCTGAATTCAGAAGCAGAAAAATAGGATTTATTTTTCAGTTCCATCATCTCCTTCCTGAATTCACGGCAATTGAGAATGTGATGATCGCTTCAATGATCTCAGGGCAGCCGGATAAAGGCAGAGCTGAAGAACTGCTTTCAGAAGTGGGTCTGAAAGACAGAATAAATCACAAGCCTTCTGAACTCTCAGGCGGAGAGGCTCAGAGAGTTGCCATTGCAAGAGCGCTGATCAACTCTCCAAATCTTATACTCGCTGATGAACCGACTGGAAATCTTGATACTGATAATGCAAATTCCATAATCGATCTTATTTTCAGTTTGCGCGCAAAATACAAGCAGACTTTTGTAATTGTCACTCATAACGAAGAGTTTGCAAAGAATTGTGACACTATTATTAGTCTGAAAGACGGGAAAGTAGTTAGTTAGTAGTTAGTGATTGAATGATTTTTGAAATAAATATTTTTTATCTGAAACTGTATGAAGTTAGAAAAAATACATACGCATAACCTTAATCTTTACTACGGAAGTAATCATGCATTAAAGAATATTTCCATAGAAATAGATGAGAATAAAATAACTTCATTGATCGGACCTTCGGGCTGCGGCAAGTCAACATTTCTCAGAACACTTAACCGTCTTAATGATACCATAGATAATGTGAAGATTGAAGGTGAAGTAAAGATCGACGGAGTAAACATTTATGATAATAACGTGGATGTAGTAGCTTTAAGAAAAAGAGTCGGTATGATATTTCAGAAATCCAATCCGTTTCCCAAATCCGTATTTGAGAATGTCGCTTACGGACCGAAAATAAACGGAGTGAATAAGAAGAAGGAGCTGCAGGAGATCGTCGAAATCAGCTGTAGGAGAGCTGCAATTTGGGATGAAGTAAAAGACAGGATGAATGATTCGGCAATGGGTCTTTCAGGCGGACAACAGCAGAGAGTCTGTATTGCACGGGCACTTGCTGTGGATCCTGAAGTGCTGCTTATGGATGAACCTGCAAGCGCACTTGACCCGATCTCAACTGCTAAGATTGAAGAGCTTATGTTTGAACTGAAAAAAAATCTTACAATCGTTATTGTAACTCATAATATGCAGCAGGCTGCAAGAGTCAGTGATAAATGCGCATTCTTTCTCACGGGAGAAATTGTTGAATACAGCTCTACAAGCAGTATGTTCACAAAACCAAAACACGAGAAGACTCAGAATTATATTTCCGGAAGATTCGGATAATTTATAATTAAGCAAACACGGATTAAACGGGCAAATTAATTTTTCAGAATATTTTGTTTTAATGATTTAATTTTATATTTTTATAAATAAAAACGAACTCAAATGTTTCATTATCTCGAAGAAGAGCTTGAACAACTCAGGACAAAAATAATAAAAATGGGAAGCCTGGTCGAAGAACAGGTTGATTTTTCTTTCAGGGCTTTGTTCGAAGGCAATATTGAATTAGCCAAAACAGTGATTGCGCGCGATGATGAGGTTGATAAATATGACATAAAAATTGACAAGCTATGTCAGAGAATATTTGCTCTTACTCAACCGGTAGCTTTCGATCTGCGCCTTATCATGACTGCTTTAATGATCAACAGCGATCTTGAAAGAATGGGAGACATTGCAGTGAATATTTCTGAAAGAGCCGAAGTGCTTATCGGGTATGATGACCTTATGAATAAAATGAATGTCAATGAAATTGCAAGAAGAGTTCAGAAGATAATAAAAATGAGCATAGACAGTTTTGTCAATGGTGATGCAGAACTTGCAAAAGAAATTATCAAAGCTGACATTGAAATTGACAGACTTGATAAAGATATCTTTGAAAAACTTACCACGGAAATGAGGTCTGATAATGATCTTATCGTTCCCTGCGCTCATATTCTGACATTGATCAGGAATATCGAAAGACTTGCCGATCACGCAGCCAATATTGCTGAAGATGTAATCTTCCTTATTGATGCAAAAATAATCAAACACAGCAAGGACCCGAAGAATCTCGAACAAAAGGACAAATCCTAAATGTATCCTGATGAAGATACTTCTCCCGCTGTTACTGCTTCTTATCTCCCAGTGTTTGTTCTCACAGGGGAAGTATAATTCTGATACAACCCGCAAAGTTCCTTTTGATACAAACAGAATTAAGGAACAGACACGACTTTCAAACTCATCTGATGTATTCAGTTACGATTCACTCTACATTTGGAATGACAAGAGAAACTTATCCGAAATAATGGATGAGCGTCCCGGATATTTTGTATTTAATTTCGGACTTGGACAGAGGAATGATATCAATTATAACGGCAGATACTCCCGCGAAACAGGAATATTCAGAGACGGTATTCAGATCAATGATAATTTTTTTCAGAGCTTTGACATTCAGAATATTTCAGTAAATGAGATAGATAAGATTGAAGAAGTTTCTGATGTCTCCTCTTTTTTTTACGGCATCAATTCATTTTCAAAATCCATAAACGTAATTACAAAAGATATTTTTCAGCCTAAGCCGTTTTCACAGTTGAGGTTTTCACAGGACAGATTCGGAGCTTTGTTTGCTGATGTCTTATTCAGCCAGCCCTTTTCGAGAAAAGGAAATTTTCAACTCGGGGTAACCAACCAGTCGGGTGACGGAAGATATGATAATTCAGCATATAATATATGGAGAGGCAGAGGAAGGATCAATATGTTCTTATCACCAACTTTTAATGCTAAGTTCAATTTCTATTTGGACAATTACGACAGGGATCTTAATGACGGATTAGTATATTCAGCAAATGAAAATAATCTCACAGATCCGAATAATGCTGTGGTTGTCTTTCCTAATACAAATGAAAATCTGGAAAATTATTTTTATGATCTTACTTTAACGGGAAGTTTCTTCAAAAATAAAAATTCACTTACAAAATTAAAGCTCTACAGCAACAATTCATTAAGGCACCTTTTTGATGCAGATACAAGCGCAATCAGATTTAATGCATATCCATCCGGATATACCCACTCTGTTCTCTACGGTCTGGATGCTACTCAGAATATATTTATTCCTCATGGCAGAGACTTCTATTCAGATATTCTTATTGGCGGGAATGTTTATTTAAATTCATTTGCCGGAAATACATTCGATGCATATACTGACAATCAGTATTCATTAAGGTTAAAATATGATCTTACATATAAAAGACTCTTTATCTCAGGCCTTCTGAGAAATGATTACATTTATGAAAAAAATTATCTTAATTCGGGTATTGAAGCAAAGTTCAGCATTTACAATAAAAAGGATTTTGGATTTGATATCACTGGCGGCGTAAATCAGACAAAGTATCTGCTCTTCAACAGCGCCTGGATATCAAGACGAAATATCAAACCTGTCTATGATATATATATGAAATTTTATGAGATAGGTGGGATATTGAGATATAAGGATCTGTCTGTGTCAGGAAATTTATATGAAATTAACTATGGCGGTATGTACCCAACGCACTACGGAGTAAATTCAAATATTTCTTTTATATCAAAATATGCGGACGCTACAGTTTCATATAATCATTCGAATGAACTCATGTTTCCACAAAATTATATAAAATCCGATATTGCATACAAGAATATTTTATTCAGGGGGAAATTAAAATTGAAAACAGGATTTAACATTAAATATTATAATATAAAAAATATTACTTTTCAGCAACAGACCTGGTATGGCTGGGATTATTCCTACATTCCTTTTCCTCAGCAAAATCAGTTCATTGCAGACTTTTATGTCGGAGCAAGGATCGGAAGAGCAAATATTAATCTAACAATAGCAAATATTTTCAACAGTCTTGTTTACAATACTTATTTATTTCCGCTTGATGACAGAGGTGGTTTTCTGAATTCGATCTCGAGGTTTACAATTGTCTGGGATTTTATCAATTAACAATCTTCAATGTTCAATGTTCAATGTTCAATGTTCAATGTTCAATGTTCAATGTTCAATGTTCTATGTTCAATGTTCAATGTTCAATGTTCAATAACTTTTTAACTGACACTAGTACATCATCAATAGTTATCATCTTCATACATTTAAACTCTTCCTCTCCTTTAAATATGCATGTCGCGGGTTTTGGGGAGTTATAAAAGCAAGGGCTGCATGGAAGGTCTTTTCTTACAACCACATTATTAGTTTTCCAGGGATACAGTTCTTTACTGTTAGTATATGCAAATATTCCGACAACAGGTATCTGCAGAGCTGCTGCAGAGTGCATAAAAGCAGTATCGTTTGACACAAACAGTTTGCAGTATTCCATTCTGGCAATTGAATCCATGTAATTATCTGTAGAAGCAATTACACCTTCATTGTTCATCATTGAATTAATTTCATTATTCAGATCGAATTCATTTCCGAATAGTAGTATTTTAGCATTATGTTTTTTGATGAGCCGATTCCCGAGTTCTGCATATTTATTCTTGTCCCATCTTTTATGAATATGATTCTTCAGAACTGAAGAGCCGGGATGAAATCCTACAAGAAATTTATTTTCGGGATTAACTGTACTGTTCCACTCCCCTGCTTGTGCTTTGTCTTCATTACTTATAAATATTTCCATTTGTCCTGCATCTTCATCTTTTACATCTGTAATTGATTTTATAAGATCAAGATTCTGAAGTACATTATGCCTGTCTTTTACTTCATCTATAAGTATGTCATTAAGAAATTCAGCTCTGAAAAATTCAGTATGTGCATAATGATGAGCGATCTTTTTCTTTGCACCAAGAAAGACGTTTACAATATTGTACTCCAGTCTGTTAGCCGGATATACATTAATGGAATAATCATACTCATTATTTTTGAGCCGGCGGACCTCTGCAAGGGATTTCAGCTTTGACTGCTTTAAAAAATCAATGAAGTGAATTTTATTTATGAATGGATTCTGCTTATACATTTCCTTTACGGATCTGAACATTACAAGCAAATCAATTTCAGATTCCGGAAGTTTTTCTTTGAGAAGGCGAAGCGAAGGAGAGAACATTAATGCGTCACCGTTGCCTGAGAGAGCGTTGATAAGAATCTTCATAACACATCTTTACTGAATAATTTATTTACCACTTATACATTTTAATATAAAATTCTACCTCAGTATTTCCGGATCATACTTAAGAATCCTGTCATAGCTGAGCTTTGCATTTGCAGTATCTCCTTTTTCACTGTACAGCTGATACAGCTGATAATTTGCAAGCACACTGCTTTCATTTATGTCAACTGCTTTTTTATAATTTTCCATTGCAAGATCTTTTTTCCCCTGCTGCATATAGATGTCACCGATATACTGATACGGCAGACCGAAACCGGCAGGTCCCGTTTCAGCAGACTGTTTGAATTCGCTGATGGCTCTTTCGGTTACTGATTTATCTCTGGAAGTATTCATTGCCTGATTGAACATGTTCACATAAGTAACTTTGTAATCAGGATTTCCCGGAAATTCCCATTTTATATCTTTCACCTGTTCATCTGATTTTCTTTTATAAACTGTTTCAGTGCTCTTATTTGCTCTATCAGAATAATAGTATGGATAATAATACTTTATAAACTCTTCAGTTGTAAAAAGCGCGCGCTCACCGTATGCGCTCGGCTTAACTCCTGTCGAGAAATATACGTAATCCGGCTTCCGCGACATTACATAATCTGCGTTATAGTTTCTTTCTTTCCAGCCGATATTTCCCGCTGATATTTCCGGAATTATCTTCGGATTATGAGCAATTTCCTTGTCTGTAAGTCCGAGAAGATCTATGACGTTGACATTCGGACCTGCGAAATATGAAACAGCTCCGATAGTAGTCGCTGCAAGATTCAGAGGACGTCCGAGCTCAACCTGTTTGCTTTTAAACCATGCGCCTGTACTTTTCATTTTCTCTACCAGACCGTTTTCACTTTGTATGTCACTTTCAAGAGTCACTTTCTGTGAACTGTAATAATAAATACACATCACTGCGCAGACTATTACAACTGATCCAAATGCCACTTGCCTGCCTGATTTATTTTTCAGTATGAAATAAATTTCCGTCAGAAACTTTGCAAACAGAATATAGATCAGAGGCAGCACCGGCAGAAAAAATCTGTTCTGCTTCAGTACGTCCCCTCCGACAGAGATTACGTATAGTATGAATGAAATAATTATCAGATAAAAAAGCGAGATCTCAAAAATATTTTCTTTCCTTTTAAAAAGATAAAGCGGTGCGGCTAATACTGCTCCGTAGATCAGATACGATGAGAAAAACTTCATGAAATATTCCAGACCGGAATTAAGATACTCCTGAGAAAAACCCGTCTTTGCATAATATGTATTCGGAAAAAGATAACCGTAATAGGAATACCTGATGATGAAATAAAATATTACCGGCACTACATATACCAGATAAGATATGAGATTATTCTTTGAGAAGAACAATTTTATTCCTTCGGTTTTATTTTCTTTGAATGCAAAGAATAGCTTGTGTATCATTATAAGCCCGAAGAAGTATAGTCCTTCAGGTCTTGTAAGTGTTGCAAGCAGTATAAACAAGGGAAATTTATAATTTACCGCATCGCTGTTATGTCCCTTTATATAATAATAGATTCCCAGAAGGCAGAACGATATGAACATAGTGGATTCCATTCCGCTGATGGACCAGAATACGAAAGAACCCGTGAATACAAGGAGTACAGGTGGAATTAAATCAAAGACTTTAATGGAAAAATCTGCATCCTCGGACTTTAATTTCTTTATTTGTTTCGTATCATCTTTCATTTCAATCAGTCCCGATAAATAGTAAGTTGCAAATAAAACTATAATGCCGAAGATAACGCTGAGAATCTGAGAAGTATTTTCAACATTGAATTTAAGCATAACAAAAAAACTAAGAATCAGAACCCATAATAAATTTGTATAACCTTCGACTTTCTCTCCGATATTAAATACAAGTCCGTTACCGTCGGCAAAATTCTGTATATAACGGAAACTTATATATGCATCATCCTGAATGAATTTATGACTGATGCAGACAAAGACAAATGCAACAGATAACGCTATGAGCAATCCGAGTGTTAAGCTGTTGCTTAAAGCCGGTTTCTGTTTCTGAACGGTCTGCTTAAGAGGTTTTTTAGACATAATATTTTAATGAACCTATATAATAAATTCACTAATTAAAATTGTTGAAGTAAAATTAATTTTAAATGCCGGCTCCGGAATATTTATCCAAAGCCGGCAGAATTATTTAGTTTTAATTTAGGATCTGTTATTTCGGAGGTGCGTTTTTCATTTTTTCTTTTATTGACTCCATCTTCTGCCTTATGCTGGCATCATTTGCGCCTGAAGCCGCAAGCCTGTTGAGCAGGTCAAGAGCTTTCTGATATTCTCCTTTTGCCTCATATACATCCAGCAGTACTCTGTAAGGATTATAATATGACTGATAGTTTTCAGGATTGGTTCTCATTTCTTCTTCTGCTTTCTGTTCAACATTGTTTATCATTTCTTCGAAATTCTTCTTGTCACCAAGCTTATTATAAAGCATTGCAATATCATACTCTATCCTGTAATCCATAGGAATAACGCTTGTAGGCATTACCTCCTGCATTCTGTCAAGTACTTTAAGAGCTTTTTTATCCTGTGTGGAATCCAGCGAATATACATAGGCAAGCCTGAAGAAAAGAGTTCTGAATGTCTGTGTCATTCTTACCTGATCTTCATTATAAAAAAGACTCTTGTCATTAAGTCCTCTGAACCTGAAGCCGTACTGAGGTGTCTTCGAAGGTTCGGACGGATTATCAAACAAACATTTTTCCATTACAGCTGTATTTACTTCCCTGTTCGCACCTTTCTCGGATGGTTTATAAGGAACCAATCTCTGAGCCATACCTTCCATAATAAGATAATCACCGAGTCCTACATAATTTTCCTCTGTGACAGTGATTGAGAAATAGAACGGTCTTTCCCATTTATTTGCTTTAATGATATCTATCAGTAAAAGATCATTTGCTTTTAAAGCTGTAATGACCTGATTTCCTGACTGTTGTCTGATTGTCGGAGCAATGTTAGTTACGATTTTTGTCGGAAGTCCGGGCTGATTTCTCATAGAATCAGGGTAAGCCGACAAAGGTACATCATAAGTTACAGGTTTCTTCTCATCCCACTGTACGGGCTGCAGCCTTTTCAGCTGTGCGTCTGATAGTGTCATAGGAACTGTCAGAGCTCCGTACGGTCTTTCATTCTTAAGCTGCAGATTATACCAGTCTGTCTGTGCAAGTGAAAGATTTATTATTCTTACATCTGTTCTTACACCGTAAACTGCCTGTAGGCACCATAAAGGGAATGTATCGTTGTCGCCGTTTGTAATTAAAATTGCATCCTTATCCACACTCTGAAGAATGTTGTATGCATAATCATAAGGCAGATAATTTCCGTTCCTGTTCTGATAATGATAATTAACTCTCAGCATATTCAATGGAACTGCCGCGAATGTAAGTATCAGAACAACGGAACATACCGCCATCAGGGATTTCTTATTCATTTTCTCTGATATGATTTCTATGAGACCGGCAACTCCAACAGCTATCCATAATGAAAATGCCATGAATGCTCCCACATAAAAATAATCCCGCTCCCTGGGCTGAGGCTCCTGCTGATTCTGATAAAGCGCTGTGACTATTCCCATCATAAGAAACATCATCAGAAAAATGAATCCCAGCTTCCAGTCTTTCCGGAACTGATAAAATAATCCGAACATACCTATCAGGAATGGTATTGCATAAAATTTTCTGAAGTCAACTCCGTCATTCTGATCAAATCCTGCTCTGCCGATATAATTCCAGAACCAGTATCTGTTGAACATATGATTGATCTGATACTTCCACATAAATTCCATGTCGGAAGAATAATTCGAATAGATCGCCTGATGCTGCGGCTCCTGTGAATATCTTCTCGGCAATAATAACGGCTGCTGACCGTATTGCTCTCTGTTAAGATAAGAAACTAGAGTCTCAATGTCAGAAGGTCTGTTTTCATTTATAGGCAGATTTGTAACGTTTGCCCTTTCAAGTATGGAAATATAAGTCGAATAGCCTAAAATTATTAAGAACAAAGAAAGTGTAAGCAGACTTAATATCGGATTCATCTTCTGTCTTGCATAATAAATTCCGAATATTATCAATCCTATAACAGCAATTCCAATTGCAACGCTTCCTGACATCAGCAATGGAAATTTTTTTACAAGTCCGGGATATACAATTAAAAATGCTATCGCGGATAATCCTATCGCTATCAGTAATGTTTTTGGAGTGTATTCGTATCGTTTAAAATAAAAGAATAATCCGGCTAAAAATATACATTGAGCTACAAGCAAATGAATTCCGATCGACAGTCCCACAATGTAAGCTACCAGCAGCAGATATTTGTCACTTCCCGCTTCATCTGACCTTTCCCACCATACCATCAGTATCCACATACAAAGACCTATTAGAAAAGTACCCATTCCGTAAACTTCACCTTCCAAAGCATTGAACCAGAATGAATCACAAAATGCATACGACAATGCGCCTACAACGGAAGATCCGCAAATTAAAAGTACATCGAATGAAGATTTTGGAATTCCTCTCCAGTTCTTTATTACCTTGGTAGATATAAGATAAAGACACAGTACGCAGAGTGAACTAGAAATTACCGAAAGATAGTTAGCTCTTAACCCAATATCCGAAGCTGTCGGAAACATTGTAAATATCTTTCCCATCAGCGTAAAGAACGGAGCGCCCGGAGGGTGAGGAACAGATAATGTGTACGCACAGGCTATGAATTCACCGCAGTCCCATAAAGAGAATGTCGGCTGAACTGTCATTACGTAAATTACTGTGGAAAATAGAAAAACAAAAGCACCGAAGATTCTGTTGGTTAGTTTAAAATCCATTTACTTGATTTAAATTTATGAAAGCCAAATTACTTTAATTAACAAAGATTTTCAACACTATTAAAATTGAAATAGAGAATATATTTTATATATTTAAAACGATTTTTTGTAAAATAAAAATTTGTCACCCCTTTCTAAAATTAAGATTTTAAAAAGGGGTGGGGGTGTTTAAATCAGTCTTTTTTCTTTTCTTTCTTTTCCCTGTGTGTAAGTATCTCATCTATTAAACCGTACTTCTTTGCTTCTTCAGGATTCATAATGTTGTCTCTTTCAGCATCTAACATTACTTTCTCAAGTGTCTGCCCTGAATGAAGAGCGGTGATCTTGAATAAAGTCTCTCTTGTTTTTTCCATATCCCTTGCGTGAATAAGTATATCCGTAGTCTGTCCGCCCAGTCCGCTTGCCCATGGCTGATGCATTAGAATTTTCGAATGCGGAAGCGCAATTCTCTTACCCGCTGCTCCGCCTGTAAGCAAAAGCTGTCCCATTGATGCTGCCATTCCTACGCACATTGTTGTGATGTCAGGTCTTATGTACTGCATTGTGTCGTATATCGCAAGTCCGGCAGTGACGCTTCCTCCCGGAGAATTTATGTAAAGCATTATATCTTTATCCGGATCTTCTGATTCGAGAAAAAGCAGCTGCGCAATTATAAGTGATGCTATTTCATCATATACTGCCGTTCCAAGAAATATTATTCTTTCCTTAAGCAATCTTGAATAAATATCATATGCCCTCTCCCCTCTGGATGTCTGCTCGACTACCATGGGAACTAGCTGGCTGTGTACCTGATTCAGGTTCTGATTTAAGAACCCTTCGTTTCTCTTTATTATATCTGAATAATGCATTTTTTATTATTTTTAATTTAAATTTTTTATTGAATTAACAGGCTGATGAAAAGGGATAGCTGTATTTCAATTAATTTTTTCTAACTAATACCTGTCAGTTTCTGAAATTTTTAAATACTGAATTTTACGGGGAAATTTTTATTCAGTTTCCTGATTTTCTTTTTTTACCAACTCTTCTGTCTCAGTGATCTTTGCACTCGAAATTATGAGATCAAGAACTTTATCATTCAGGATCTTCATTTTTATATCTTCATTTTCCTTATAGGCATCAATAAGTTTTTCAGCCGGTATATTATACCGTGAAGCATTATCTTCGGCAAGTTTCTTATAATCTTCTTCAAGAGCTTCAATCTTATTATCTTCTATCATCTTTTCTCTGATCAGATACCATTTTGCCTGAAGTATAGCATCTACTCTTTTTTCTTTCTTGAATTCTTCCGTGTTAAAATCCTTTGGAAGCTGCTTCTTCGGGAACTGCTGTTTGTATTCATCGATCATTCCGTTAAGGATAACTTCAATATATCTTTCAGGCGCGGGTATATCATTTGATTTTATCATTTCACTGATCGCATCATTGTCAATTTTCCTGTCGGAAATGCCGTCGTAAATTTTCTGGATTTCATTTTTTATTTCCTCTCTGAAATCTTCTTCAGTCTTTATCCCTTCCCTGTTTGTTACTTTTTTGAAAAAATCCTCATTCATCTCAGGTAAAACCAGCTTTTCAACTTTTGTACAGGTGATCTGTACTTTCTTCGGACCTCCTTCGGAATTTTTCGAATCTATAACTCTTACTTCACCTTCTTTAATTCCCTTAAATCCTGCTTTGAATTCCGGGAACATCTGCTCGTTTCCAAGATAAATTCTCAGATCTTTTTGTGTCTGTCCTATGAGTATATTTCCAGCTTCATCAAGATTCTGAAGATCAACCGTTATAATGTAATTATCATCCAGTGCAGCACCGTCAATCTCATTTGTTGCATTTCTGAATCTGTGATACTGTATCTCATCATCCACACGTGAATCATCAATTATATACTTGGTTTTCTTCAGTTCAAGTCCCTTATAATTTTCAACCTTTATCTCCGGCATTACTTCAAATTCTACTTTGAATGTCAGCTTTTCTTTCGGCTTATAATCCATTTCCTTTATCGATGCCCTGCTCAGAAGATCAAGCTTGTTATCCATTATATATTTTACAAATACTTCATTAGTAATATCCTCTATGGCTGAATATTCTAGACCTTCACCATATAGCTTTTTGATCATATTCATCGGAACCTTTCCTTTCCGGAAACCCGGTACATTTGCCTTTTTTCTGTAACTTTCCATTGCCTTTTCAAAATAGGGCGTGAGTTCTTCGTAAGAAAGCTCTCCTGTAAGCTCTTTCTTCGAATTTTCTATGTCATTTAATTGTAAATCCAAAATTATTTTATGTTTTAATTGCAAATTTCAAAATTACTCAAATAGCAAAGAAGTAACAAGGAATTAAAAAGTTTGATTGGCTAAAATATCCCAGTGCTGTCCAAAACGTTTTATCTGATTCATATTTTGCTGTAAATATTTCCAAATTCGAAATCCCATCAACTAAAAAATTACAGCATCTTAAGTTTTTGTTTCCAGTTTTTTGATATAACCTGTTTCAAATTCATGATAGCACTGCATAAACAATGAATAAAAAATATTTTAAACCATTTTCGCACAATGACACAAAGAATTCTGTTTTTTACATATTTTCCATAATGTATTCCTGCCCTGGTTGTTTATAAAAATGATTTTGAGGCTCCCTGCGAGCGGAAGGCAGAGGAGAGGTTAGAATAAAAACCGTTAACTATTAACTATTAATAAAAATCAATCCCTTCATTTGCAATTGTAAAACTTTTTCTATTTTCATATGTTTTACCAAATCAATGAACGCCACAACTTACACAAATAATCTAAAAGCAGATTCCGGTTTTAAATTGAAAAAGATATTTATTCTCACTGTGCCTTTCGCTTTGACCCTGATGCTCGTAATATATTCCTATAAAGAATCGCTTTTATATTCGCATACAGAAAAGCTCAGCCCGGAGATATTAAGCAGCGAGAAGAATATCGTAACAGCTCCTACAGGCATCCCTGAAACTGAAATTGTGAATTTCGATAAACTGATGGCAAGGAAATCTTTTGATAATGTTCTTTATGTTGAAAATCTTATGAAAGACTGGCCTACTCTTTTTGATCTTTTTACATCCAATGCAAATTTCAAACAGCAGGCTAAATCAGTTAATGTTAAGGACCTTGAGCGAATTACCGATAAGATTCAGATGGTCAGCAGGGAATTTAAGCTGGGTAATGTCGATAATCTCGTGAAAGAACTCGGTGATACAATAAAGCAGGAATGCAACAATTATAAACTGGACTGGCGGATTGTGCTGGCTATTATCAGGCAGGAATCTTATTTCAACGCTAACGCGCGTTCTCATGCAGGAGCATTCGGGCTTATGCAGCTTATGCCCCGTACCGGAGCCGGGCTTCAGAGCGAACTGGATCTCGAAGAGACTCATTCTCCGCCTAATAATGTAATTGCGGGAATTTATTATTATGCAACTCTTGTGTCTCAGTTCAGGGATCTGGGTGAAGATAAATATAAATTTGCACTTGCTTCATATAATGCGGGTCTCGGGCGTGTCATTGATGCTATGACGATTACGGCTTATTTTGAAAAAGATTATAAAAGCTGGGATAATGTGAAAGAAGCCTATCCGTACCTTTCTTCAAAAGAAGATTCAATTCATGCTCTGGTCTGGCCTGATACTAAAAGACCTCCTCACGGCACACTGGATAACTGGAAAGAACCTTATAATTATGTTAATAGTATTATGTTCTATTATGAAGCATATAAAAAAATGTATGACAGCAATCTGGAAGAGCCTGCTGCCGTTACAAAGAAAGGCAAAAAGACCAAAAAGAAAAAATAATTTAGTTTTTGTGTCTGCAATATATCATTCTCAAAACTCTTAATTTATAAATCTTAACTTTTAACAATCAACTTTTAACCCGTATTTAAAAATATGAATACCTTATCTTCAGAATCTGTTTCATCCCTCGAAGGTGTAAAGACCTTCGAAGACGCTAGAAAATTATTTCCGGTAACTGAATCGTGCACATATCTTGACTCTGCGCATTACTCACAGTTCTCTCTTGAAACAAGGCGCAGACTGACAGAATTTATTGATGATTATACATTTAAAAATACTAATCTGAGTCTGTTCAATTTTAAGATATCGGATATGCTTAAGCAAAAATGCGCTGAGCTCATTAGCGCTGATAAAGATGATATTATTATTACAAGCAGCACTACGCATGGGCTGAATATTTTTGCCAACGGTGTCAGGATTGATAAAGGAGACTGTGTTGCTTATGCAGATTCCGAATTTCCGGCTCTGGTTTATCCATGGCTTAATCAGGAAAAACTTAAAGGAATAAAAAATGTTATGATTCCTTCTAAAAACGGGCAGATCAAAATTGAAGATATTGAAAACACTGTAAGAGATAACAAAGTCAAAGTTCTGACAATTAGTTCAGTAGAGTTTCTCGGATTCAGAAATGATCTGAAATCTATTGGAAAGATATGCAGGGATAATAATTGTTTCTTTGTAGTAGATGCCATTCAGAGCGCGGGTGTCTGTCCGTTAGATGTAAAAGAATTCGGAATTGATTTCTTTTCCGCCGGTTCTCAGAAGTGGATGATGGCTCCTGCCGGTGTCGGATTTGCATATATATCTCCTGTTATAAAAGACAAGGTTGATCCTACCTATGTCGCAACTTCCTGTGTCGATTATGATTTTAAAAAATTCCTCGATTACAAACTCAATTTCAGGAATGACGGCGCTGCTTATGAAAACTCAACGCTGAATACTCTCGGAATGATCGGACTCGTATCTTCCATAGAACTGTTCCTCCGGCTTGGAGTTGATAATATTTTTAATCATATATTAAAGCTTCAGAATTTATTTATAGAAGAAATGAAAGATACTGATTTTGTAATCGAATCAAACCTGGAGCCTGCTCACAGGTCAAATATATTAATATTCAGCCATAAGGACAGATCAAGAAATGAACAGGTTCAGAATGCACTAGAGAATGAAAATATTTTCATCGCATTAAGAGAAGGATTTCTAAGACTGGCTGCACATATTTTTAATAATGAAGAAGATATTCTGAAACTCACAAATTCGCTTAAATGTATTTAGTTATTCATTATTCATTATTCGTAATTCGTAACCCTGTTCGGAAACGTAACTCGTAACTTATACCCCCGTAACTCGTAACTCGTAATTTGTAACTCGTAATTGTAAATTGATCATCATCTCGCCATAGCAATTGTAAAAGCCATTATTTCACCGCACTGGTTATCTCTTAAAACTTTAATAACTTCATTCATCGTCGAGCCGGTTGTCACTACATCATCCACCACAATTATTTTCTTTCCGTATAATTCATCTTTGTATTTTTTATTCAGTTCAAAAGCATCTTTCATATTATCAATTCTCTCTTCGCGATTAAGTTTTGTCTGTGTGGATGTGTGCCTGACTCTTATTACAAGATCTGGTATGAATTTAATTTTAAGATGTTCATTGATTCCATCGCAGATAAGATCCGACTGATTGTATCCCCTTTCCCGGTATTTTGTCCTGTATAACGGCACAGGTATGATCAGATCGAATTCTTCCGGTTTAACTTTTACTATTTGTTCTTTAAATTCCTTACCTGTAATGTCTCCGAGAAACTTTCCCAGTCTTTTCATACCTCCGTATTTGATCTGATAAATCAGTTTGGAAAATTCGTCTCCTTCCCTGAATGCAAAACAACTGAATGCAAAATCAGAATTTACTTTTTGCCTGAATTCCTTCAGATCCTGAATCGATACCCGGTCTATAGAGTGTATTTCTTCATCTTTTATGTAGCTATTGGAATTTCCTTCCTCGATCCTTTCTCCTGACAAAAGTGAGGTTTTTGGAAAAATAAAATCTATCAGTTCATTCAGCATATTTACCAGATCATTAATTAACAAATACAGATGTTTAAATCTTTATGAAGTAACGAACCCCCTTACTAATTCCATCATTGAAATTAAAACTATTAACTATTAACTGCTGACTAACTTTTTATACCTTATCCTCTTCGGCTCTACATTCCCGTACTTCTTCTTTTTATATTCTTCAAACTCCGAATAGCTTCCTTCAAAATATTCTACTACGGAATCCCCCTCGAATGCAAGTATATGAGTAGCTATCCTGTCAAGGAACCATCTGTCGTGCGAGATCACAACTGCACAGCCGGCAAAATTTTCAAGACCTTCTTCAAGCGCTCTAAGTGTATTCACATCTATGTCATTTGTCGGTTCATCAAGAAGAAGAACATTTGCTTCCGATTTTAAAGTCAGTGCAAGATGCAGTCTGTTCCTTTCTCCTCCTGAAAGCATGCTTACCTTTTTCCCCTGATCCGCTCCGTTGAAATTGAACCGTGCAACATATGCTCTTGAATTGAATTGCTTTCCTTCAAGCTCAATGAATTCATTTCCTTCAGAGATCACTTCCCATACTGTCTTTTCCGGATCTATTTCCGTATGAGCCTGATCTACATAACCGATTTTCACAGTATCCCCGACTTCAAAATTACCGCTTACGGGTTTCTCTGTTCCGAGTATCATTCTGAATAATGTGGTCTTACCTGTGCCGTTAGCTCCTATTACACCTACAATCCCAGCCGGAGGCAGAGTAATATTCAAATTCTCATAAAGCAATTTATCGCCGAAAGATTTTGAAACATTAACGGCTTCGATCACTTTATTTCCCAGACGCGGTCCGTTTGGAATATATATCTCGAGCTGTTCTTCTTTTCCTTTTTTATCTTCATTCATCATTCTGTCATAGTTCTGAAGTCTTGCTTTGGACTTTGCATGTCTTGCCTTTGGTGACATTCTTACCCATTCAAGTTCCCGCTCAAGTGTCTTCCTTCTCTTGCTTTCCTGCTTCTCTTCCATCTCAAGTCTCGTGGTTTTCTGATCAAGCCAGGAAGAATAATTTCCTTCCCACGGAATTCCCTCGCCTCTGTCTAATTCCAATATCCAGCCTGCAACATTATCAAGAAAATACCTGTCGTGCGTTATTGCAATGACAGTACCTTTATATTGTTTAAGATGCTGCTCAAGCCAGTCAATGGATTCAGCGTCGAGATGGTTCGTAGGTTCATCCAGCAAAAGTATATCCGGCTCTTTTAAAAGCAGTCTGCATAATGCCACTCTCCTTCTTTCACCTCCTGAAAGGTTTTTCACAGGAGTGTCTCCTTCCGGAGTTCTTAATGCATCCATTGCTCTTTCAAGCTTTGCATCCAATTCCCAGCCGTTCATATGCTCGATCTTCTCAGTCAGTTCACCTTGTTTCTCAATTAATTTTGTCATTTCATCATCATCCATCGGCTCTGAAAATTTATTGTTCACTTCTTCATATTCCTTTAATACATCTACTACTTCCTGCACACCTTCCTGTACAATTTCCTTCACTGTCCTCGTATCATCCAGCTCCGGGTCCTGAGATAGATACCCGATTGAATACTCTTTCGTGAAATGAACTTCACCTTCGAAATTTTTTTCTATACCGGCGATGATCTTTAATAATGTTGATTTACCGGACCCATTCAGTCCGATTATTCCTATTTTTGCCCCGTAAAAAAATGACAGGTATATGTTTTTCAATACCTGCTTGTGAGGTGGGTATGTTTTACTCACACCTACCATTGAGAAAATAATTTTGTTGTCTGCCAATTTTTATCTTTATTATTAATTTAAAAAATTCTTTATTAATATAATCATTTATTACGGCAGGAAAGAGGAACTAATTGAGTTGTTCAATTGGTTGCTTGGTATACAATATATTAAAATTATATCCCCGGTTAATTTCAGTCACTTCAATATTTTAATAGTATTACTGTAATTTTATCAGTTTTAAATATGTATCATTTTAGAATTATGTTCTAAAACTATTGCACTGTATACATAAACTAATTAATGCCTGAATTTAAATTATTCAATGCAGGTTAATTCATAAAATTTAAAATATAATTTGAGATTAATTATTTTTTTGTTCTTTGTTTCTATCAGTTCTGTTTCTTCCGCTCAGTCCCCCGTTTACCCGGTCAGGGATCCTCAGATAAATCTTGGAAGTACAAACGGAGATGTCTTTTGGTATAGTTACACTCCTGTAAAAAAAAATGGAAACATTTTTGAGATGTATTATACATATAACGGTGTAAAAAGTTATGCTACTTCACTTACCGGCACTAACTGGACTTTCATTTCAAACGTATTTTCTCCATCTTCAGAATCAATAATAAAAAAAGGAAATGTCTGGTATATGGGTTTTCATAAAAGATACCTGGATTCAGTTTTCTTTTTTACATCTACAAGCTACAACGGAATAAATTTTTCTGCGGGAACACCGATGTTTCCTACCGGTGAAGACATGTCTTTCATTATTAATAATGACAGCTTCTATTGTTATATCAGACCAGATGCACCCAGAGAAGATCCTCTCAGAAAAATCGGGATCCTTAAATCTAAAGATTTTACTAACTGGACACAGATGAAAACAATTCTGTGGATCGATTCTACTGATTATAATAATGTCAATTCTCCTGACTTCAGAAAGCAGTACTATAATATGAGTGTGTTTAAAAATGGTGCAGACTGGTGGGCTCTTGCAAATATCTACAGGGTTGGCGATGAAGGATTTGATGTTGATCAGTATCCGCCTTATGAAGGAGATGAACACACGATCGAAGTACAGCTTCTGTATTCACAGGATGGAATTAACTGGAAGCGGACAAATAACCGTCAAGCATTTATTCCGAGAAGTCCGGGGATCATGGAGGTTTTTGGACTGCCTACTGTAGATAATAATACACTCTGGATCTATACAATTGAATCCGAAAGAAGACATACTAATTATGAATATGAGAATATTAACGGAAGATGGTTCGGCATCTGGAGATACAGTATTTCTTTGAATGATCTGAACACCTGGAAACCCGGTACCGAAATTAATCTGACGATGGCAATAGAAGGTATGATCAATCAGAATGGTGTTCATAATTCCGATGACAGTGTAACTGTATATCTCAGAAACTCCTACTCACCTTACAGTATTGTGGATTCTGCTGCAGGTATAATTTCGCCTAATCTGACAGGAAAATTTTCTATGAAAAATGCTGACAACGGTTCATATTTTATATCTGTAAACAGTAAAAATATCCTTGAAACATGGAGCAGATTACCGGTTCAGTTTACTAAATATCAGTCAGTATATTATAATTTTACTTCTTCTGCTGCTCAGTCATATGGAAATAATATGATTCTTAAAAACGGTAAGTACTGTGTTTACAGCGGTGATCTTGACAGAAACAGAATTATAGAACTTGTAGATGTTCTTAATATCTTTAATGATGTTAATGATTTTGCCACCGGATATTTTGAAAGCGACCTGAACGGTGACGGAATTGTTGACCTTATAGATCTAAACCTGGCTACTAAAAATTCAAATATATTCATAAGATCAAAACATCCCTGAAGTTCTCTTACTTAACATAAATATTTAATGCAGACATAAGTTCTTTTTTTTCAAAAATAAAGTAACTCTGTCTGCTTTCTTATTTTACAGTTTTATTTCCGGATATCTGTTTTTCTTTTCTGATAAAAATATACCAGAATATCCAGATCAGTCCAATTATCCAGACAGCATCTATCGGCTGCATATTTTCTCCTCTATTTTATTTTAAATGCGCATATTGAAAAATAATTTTTTTCATCGGCATAATAATCCGAAAACTCCAGGCCGGAGTTTTCAGCCAGTTCATTGATAGTCTGACGGCTGAACTTATACGAATTTTCCGTATGTATCATTTCACCCGCTTCAAATGAAATTTTTTCACCTATCTCTTTTATTTCAAATGTCATTTTGGATCTTGCCCTGAGATGCATTTCTATTCTGCACATGCTTTCATTGTAAAAAGCAATGTGCTCAAATTCAGACGGATCAAAATTTCCGCCGAGTTCATTGTTTATTCTCTGAAGAATGTTGAGATTGAATTCGGCTGTTATGCCTTTTCTGTCATTATATGCTTTCTCAAGTACTTCTTTGTCCTTTATCATATCAAACCCTATAAGCAGCCTGTCGGACTCATTCATATATGTCTTAAGCATTTTCATAAAATTTGTTCTCTCTTCCCCGGAAAAATTTCCAATGCTGGAACCGAGAAATAATATCAGCTTCGCCGAACTGTCTGTCTGAACAGTGAAGTTCATCCCCTCTTCATAAAAAGATATAACAGCATCCACATTCAAGCCGGGATATTTGTCTGTCAGAATTGCAGAACTTTTGATAATAATATCCGATACATCAATTGGAATATATTTAAAAGTGTTTCTTTCGGAGAGAAAAGATTTTATAAGTAGATCTGTCTTGACTGAACTGCCGCTGCCTAATTCTACGAGCATTTTCTTATCTGTATTTCTTTGTGCAATTATTCCAGAAAGATCTTTTAAAATATCAGTTTCAGTTCTGGTAGGATAATACTCTTCTGTTCCGCAGATCTGCTCGAATAGTTCCGATCCCCTTTTATCATAAAAATATTTCGGTGAAAGAAATTTATCCTTTGAAGTCAGTCCTTCTCTTACATCTTCAGGAAATGAATTCACGTGAAGCTGATTATCGGTATGAAATATTCTCAGTCTGCTGTTGATTACATCTTCTTTGAATCTGATATTTTTATTTTTGACCAAAGCATTTTTTTCTTCAGATAAAATAATTCATATTATGCGAAGTTGAAAGTGAAAGTTACTGCAGATAAAATATATCTCTATTGCAGAGATTAATTTACAACAATGATTCCTGTGTTTGTATTGTTGTTTGTATTTACGCTTCCTGATGTGTTATTCGGATCAACAGTAAATATCACATTATATGTGCCGGCATTTTCCGGTCCTATAATTACTGAAAAAGTAAATGCCTGTGTCGAATTGTTTGATAATGCATTCAGAGTCTGATTATTATTTACCTGAATTGCTCCAGTTGACTGATTAATCATTTTCAGATTAACTATACTTTGTGTCGTATTATCAGCATCGCAATCTCCGCTGGAAAAATTTCCTACTGTGTATGTCAGTTCAAATCTCTGATTGGCATTGACCGTAGAAGGATAATTCTGACCCGTTATTCTAAGATCCGGCGGATCAGTCTTGAATATGCAGCAGGAGGAAATAAATATCAGTGAAATGAAAATGGAAGAATAAAAAGATCTGCTTTTAAGCTGAAATGCTGTTCTCATGTCGAAGAATTATTATTTTGTATGAATTAATTTTTTTGAGCAAAATAAAATTTTATATATATAACTTCAATGTTAATAATTATTAAGTACGAGTAACGAATTACGGGTTACGGGTTACGGGTTATTTATAAATTAAAAAATTATAAACTTTCAATGATTACAGATCTTTATTATTTTTTCTATCAACTATCAACTATCAAGTATCAAGTATCAACAGTTAAATAACTATTAACTATTAACTATTAACTA
>DAIPYG010000001.1:97384-178660 GCA_036782875.1 Bacteroidota bacterium
TATCAAGTATCAAGTATCAACAGTTAAATAACTATTAACTATTAACTATTAACTAGTCATTATCTCCCCCAGTCTCACAAAATACAGCTTCCATATCACTTTCATATCCGGGTAAATTTTCTCAATAACTTCTTTATATAAATTCATCTGGATGTTATACTTATCAATATTTTTTTTACCGGCATCAGTCTTGTAGTCAATTACTTCAATTCTGTCTTCATAAAATGCAAGCAGGTCAATAGTTCCTCTTATGATCTCATTTTCTTTAGGGTAAAGAAAATCCACTTCAGACCTGATTTCCTCTGCATCAAGTTCATTTATAAATTTCTTAATATTATTTACGAGCTCATCACTGCTTTTAATATCCGCTCCGTAAGCAAGCTTTTGAGCCTGTCTGTGAAAGCTGATTCCATATTCATATCTGCCGCCTTTGTTTTTCGGAATTCCGGATAATTTTATTTGCTGATAGTCTTCTTCTGTTTTGTCAAACTCATCCATCTTTGCATGAACAGACACAAACTTCTTGCCGGTCAAAGGCACAGTTATGATCTTTAATTCTTCAACTGATATGTCCTGCCAGTCATCTGCTGGTTTTTTTTCTGTGTCAATATTAGTTACAACAGCTATACCGCTTCTCTCAGACAGCAGTTCAAAAAAGCGAGAGGGTTTATATGCAGTAAAAAACAGATATTGCTTTGCCCTTGTAACAGCTACGTAAAGAAGCCTTCTCTCTTCGTCATGATTATCGGGTTTCATCATAGAAATAAGAATATCGCTCCTCCAGTTGTTGAAAATAGCTGTATGCTCTCCTTTTACTCCATATTCTTTTCTGAATCTCAGCCCTGAAACCGGATGGAAGTAAAGATCATTGATTGTATTTTTTGTACTCGGGAAACTTCCTGTATTCAGATCTGCAAGTATTACAACAGGATATTCAAGCCCTTTTGCAGAATGAATGGTCTGAGAGACAACGGCATTTTCGGATTTATTTATTTCAATATTAAATTTTTCAGCTGAAGATTTATCGATCAGTCTGGTCAGCTCTGAAAGGGAAATCAGATCAGTCTTTGTCCACTTATTTACTACAGTAAGAATTGCATTTGCATATTCATCTTTATAACCATATCTGTTAAGTATTGCTTCTGTAATGAAATTGATATTTGCTCTTCTGTCTGTCAGCTCTTCCCTGAAGTAAAGAAGTTCTGACAGCACATTTCTTACTTTATCAAATTTATCATCTTTAATATAATTTAAAATTGTAGAGATTTCTTCAAAATTATATCCTTCTGTCTCGAGTACAGGAAGCCAGCCGTCAATGTTCTTTTCATTGAGAATTAATCTGAACCATGCCAGTACCAGTATTGCCTGCTTTGTTGCAAATAACTCCAGCCCGCCTTCATAATTTACTGGTATTCCCTTTACCATTCCGGCTCTCTGAAGCTTAAGACCGAAGGATTTTTTTCTTGCAAGTACGCAGATATCCGAATATCTGACCTTTCTTTCTGTTGACTTTTTTCCATCTGAATCAAATTCGCGTATTCTGTATTTTTCATCATTGGTAAGCTCAGAGATTTTTTTCAGAACCATTTCAACTTCACTGTCAGAATCACTTTCCTTAGCTCTGTAAAAACCGATCTCTGTCATATCATCAAGTTCTCTTTTTGCAGTCAGCGGCTTTTTAAAATTGTTCGCGACTGTTTCAAAATCCGCTACTTCGCTTTGTGTCGCCTCCACGAGAAGTGTATTCCTGCTGAAGTCGAGTATCTTCTGCGAACTCCTGTAATTATATTCAAATACTATTTTTATTATCTTTTCAGGGCTGACATCAAATGTGATCCTTTGTTTATTATTGTTAAGAACTTCCCTGTACTCAGATAGTCTTTCAGTGAATTTAGTAATGTTCTCTATCGTAGTATTCCGGAATCCGTAGATCCCCTGCTTCCAGTCACCGACAACTGCTATGTTTGCTTTTCCATCTGTTTCCCTGCAAAGCAGCATGAGCAGAAGAAACTGTATCTCATCCGTATCCTGAAATTCATCCACCATTACATAATCGTAACTGTATTTTTCTCTTATACCTTCATCGTTATAAAGTATTAGAAATGCAAACATTACCACGAAATCAAAATTCAGTGTGTTCTTTTTCAATAGATATTCAATATATGAAAGATATATCTCCCTGATGAACTCTATAAACTCCGCTGCTTTTTCATTTTCAAAAATATCTGACTTAAGTTCTGCTTTTATTCTCTTTCCATCTACCACAGATTCAAAATCATAGTCAGTATAAAGATTTTTTCTTATGTCATTAAAGATTTTATAAAGATCATTCTGAACTTCAGCATCCTTTGATCCTGGTTTGACTGCATTCTTTTTATCAAAGATCTCTGAATAAAGATCAAAATCCCCCTTTAAAATTTTTTCCCCGTCATTGAACCAGCCTTTCTCAAGAGGAAAGATACCTCTGCTGCTTAGCTTTCTTATCAGTGACAAAACAGATTCGTGATTATCATTAAGAGTCATATAAACCGAACCGTATTTTTTCAGAGTAATCTTTCTGAATCCGTAGAAGAATTTTCTGAAGATCTCACTTTCGTAGAAATTATCCTCGAGTATAGCGAAGTTCTTGAGTAGAGTTTCCCTTATGCCAAGGTACAACGGAGCATTTGCCCCGCTTTTCTTAATCAGTCTTGTGCAGAACGAATGGAAGTTCATAATAGGGGCTTCGAGAAAATCCGTAATGGAATGTTTTTCAGAACTTATATTACTGATGACATCATCACGCATCTGATCAGCTGCATTCCTTGTAAATGTAATCATCAGAATTTTTTCCGGATCAATTCCTTTATCTATGAGATTTCTGTACCGCCTGATAATTGTGTGCGTCTTTCCCGTTCCGGCGCCGGCATCTACTAGATAGATCCCTTCAAGACTTTCTGCAAGTATGTCCTGTGGATTTAATGATGTTTCCTTTTTCTTTTTATTCATTGCCGCTCCATAATTTATTTCCCGGACACAGGTTTAAGAAATCACATTTGATGCAGACATCCCTGAGATCGAATAATGGCTGATTAGGAAAATCTGATTTCTGATAAACATTGATCTCATCAATCGCTTTTTTTGCAAACAATAAAAATTTATCGGCATCATCTTTGAATATATATGCCTCTCCTTTCTCGCCAGTTCTGATAAAGTATAGCTTAAGTGCTAATGGTAAAACTATATCATTCAGAAAAGTAGCATCTTTCCTTTTTCCGAAATCGTTTAATGTATATCCGAGTTTATTAAATAGCAGATCGTAAAATGCTTCCTGAAATAAATTTATTACAGAGTCTTTATTAAAAAATATCTCATTATCAAATTTAGCTTCCATTAGTTTTCTGTATTCATAATAGCCTGTCTTCAGAAGTATCTCGTTTTTTTTATTCAATAATTCATCATTCATTTTATCAAAACATTCTTTTGAAAGAATATATTCTTTAAAAGTAACGGGGATATACCTGATTACGGCTACCGATTTATCCGGATTTTCATTACCTGCAATTATATCGTTGATATTGGAAAGAAAGAAAAAATAAATAAAGCTTATTATTTCTCCGGGAAGCGAGTCCCGCATAGCTGTTAAATAAGCTATGGTCTGAAAATTAATTTCCGCATTTTTTGCTTCCATCATTTTTTCATATCTGAATTCTTTCAGTAATGAGCTCTGCGATTTTGAATTCTTTCCTGATTTATAATCTACAATATATTTATCCGACGCAAGATCGATCCTTCCGCTTACCCCACCGGAATTCTTTAACCAATGTTCTGTATTGGAAAAGATTCTTTCCTTCCGGGAAAGATCAAAAAGGAAATTATTATTTGTGAGTTCAGGTGAGTTCAGTTCGTTTTTACGGAAATTCATTCTGTCAATAAAACTGATGATCGCTTTCATTCCTATTCTGAATACCGTCTTCTCAATTGCCGTATTCATCTCCTTCAGAAATATTCCGTATGCATCAGTGATCTGAGCGTGAATCTTATCAAAATTATCCTTTACATATTCCGGATGATGGAAATAAAGTTCAGCAAAACTGTGCAGCAGATTTCCTTTCAGAAAATATGTCTGATCTACTGCAGGGATCATCCTGCTGTATGAATATTTTTTGGGACAGGAAATAAAACTGTTCAGGCTAGTCGGTGAAATGGATTCCAGGGGTTTACTGTCTTTTTTCAAAAAAGAAACTCTTACTGGTTTAAATTTATTTTCAGTCTCAGGTGTATGTATATTTACAGGATTAAAGAATTTATTTTCAAAGTTTCTGACCGCTGTTCCGCTTAGTATGTTAAAATAATAGCAGGGTATGACAGGAAGATTCTTCAAAACCTTTACGGCAAACATTAATTTCTCCGAACCCTGTGAAAGCAGAATCTGAAATTTATCAAGATTCTTTCTTTCTTCTTCCTTTTTATTAAGATACTCCTTATCCGGATTGGTTTTTGTCCAGCTTTCATCCATACCTATGAATATTGTCACAGGTCTGTCTATGAATGCGGAATTCTTAGAGTTTACAAAAAGTATCCCTCCCCTGCTGCGGTTGATTTCCGCATCGATGTTCTTTATAAAATAATTCAGAATATTAAAATTTGCCTGAGAGATCTTTTTTCCTGAAAGATCCAGCATATCGATCAGTCCCCGCAATTCAGGGATGAACTCTTTCTTAAACATCTTTTCCATTCTATCAAAAAGTGACGAGTATGTAATCTTTTCTATTGAAGGCATTAATGCGCAGATCTCTTTCAGTGCTGCATTCGGGTTGATATTTTTCAGATATGCTGACAGATAATACTGCGAGTGCTTTCTGTCTATGTCAAGATCAAGAAATGATACAAGGAACATTATATCCTTTACTTTCAGATCGGATGAATTGAATGATGCATCTATAAATGAAAGAAAATTTCTGGTATCCATGTCATCGCTTATCATTGATCTTATTTCGCACCGGATACCTTTTTCACTCAGCCTGGTTTTAAGTATTTCCAAATAATCAGATTCATTGTTTAAGATGATGGCTGTCTCATCGGCATTTTCTTCATTAATAATGTTTACGGTGCTGTTTATCAGATCATTAGCAGAACTGAAAATATACGTCTTCTCTATTATTAATTCTTCATCAGTAAACAGAGAGATATTTTGCGCAAACAAATTTCTTTTTGGAAGTACCTGTCTGTCAAGTTCTGTGAATAATTCAAATCCTGCAACCGCAATTTTTTTATTTCCGAAAAAATCTTCATTAAATTCCTCCATTGCAAGCTCCACCGTAGGATACTTGATTAACAATGGCAGAAATTCTATTTCTCCTGAAGCTAAATGCAATTCGCAGTTTTCAAGCAGTCCGGCATTATTCCAGACATCGAATATTTTTTCTATGCTTTGATGAACCACCGGAAGCGGTCTGCCGGTTTTCCTTGTGATCTCAAGTATGATCTCGGCTTTTGTATAAAGCTTATCATAAATTGTGACTGCATACTTGGATGCTATCTGCTTTGGTGTCATTGCAAAGTATTCAAGACGGGGTTTTTCGATGAGCTTATTCAGACCTGTTGCAAGCGGCGCATCATTGGTTATCACAAGATCATACTTCTTTGTTTCTTCGTAAATCTGTAAAATACTTTTTGATCTTCTCAGCATTCTTAAATTGTATATTAAATTTCAAAATAGTTATTTAACTTTATAAAAAAAATACTATGAGCGAACTGAAATAAAATATCTTCCTTTGATATTAAATTTAAAAATAATCTTATCGCTTTTTTTTATTCCTGAACAGTAAACTAATTATAAAAATATTCAGCTTATACAATTTATGGCAAAGAAATCCAGATCAAATAAGATAACAATTTTCTCCTGGAACGTGAACGGCATCAGGGCTATACAGAATAAAGGATTTATGGATTGGTTCATGAATCACGGAGGCGATATTATCTGCCTTCAGGAAACCAAAGCACAGCCGGAGCAGCTCAGTGACGAGGTGAAAAATATAGACGGATTTAAATCATATTGGTTCTCTGCTGAAAAAAAAGGTTATTCAAGTGTTGCTATATACTCAAAGACAGATCCTCTGAAGATCAAAAATGGATTTGATAATCCTGACTTTGATAAGGAAGGAAGAGTTATCTTTGCTGAATATGAAAAGTTTGTACTTGCAAATGTTTATTTCCCTAACGGCGGACGCGGTCCGGAAAGGGTTAAGTATAAACTGGATTTCTATGATGAACTTTTTTTTAATCTTGAAAAAAAATACAGATACAAAAAAGGAATAATAGTAACCGGTGATTTTAATACTGCGCATAAAGAAATAGATCTTGCCCGTCCGAAAGAAAATGTAAAGACTTCCGGTTTCCTTCCTGAAGAAAGAGCATGGATAGATAAGCTTATGAATCTCGGCTATGTCGATGTGTTCAGGAAGTTCAATGATAAACCTGAACAGTACACTTACTGGGATCAGATATCCGGAGCACGTGCGCGCAATGTCGGCTGGAGAATAGATTATTTTCTGGTATCTGATGACTTTACCGATAAGATCAAAACTGCGAAAATCCATCCTGAAGTGATGGGAAGCGATCACTGTCCTATTTCAATTGAAATAGAATTAGGTTCGTGAGTTCGAGAGTTTTGGAGTTCATTGAGTTCGAGAGTTCATTGAGTTCGTTGAGTTCATTGAGTTTGTTGAGTTTGTTGAGTTTGAAATTGGATTTAGTGTCCTGGATGAAAATTAATTATTAATTCTTAAAATGAAAGCTGTACTTCTAAAGAAAACCGGTTCACCTGAAGAATTTAAAGACAACATTTTAACTGAAGATGTTTTTGTTCCCTGTATCAAAGAAGATGAAGTTCTGATTAATATCAAATTTGCCGCTCTTAATCACCGTGATGTCTGGATAGCAAAGGGAGATTATCCGAAGATAAATTTACCAGTTATCCTCGGCTCTGACTGTGCAGGAATAGTTCATTCAAAAGGTTCGGCTGTAACTGCATTCAATACCGGAGATGAAGTAATAATAAATCCGGGATTCAACTGGGGAACAAGTGAGAGCTTTCAGTCAAAGGATTTTAAAATTCTCGGAATGCCTGATAACGGGACGCTGGCTGAATTTGTTGCAGTCAATCAATCTTATGTTTATAATAAACCTTCACATTTAAATTTTTTACAGTCATCGGGAATTCCACTTACCGGTGTCACTGCATACAGAGCACTGTTTAAAAAAGCGGATTTAAAAAATGATGATAATATTTTGATACCCGGTATAGGCGGCGGTGTGAGTTCATCAGCTTTAGTGTTTGCAGTCAGCATTGGCGCGAATGTATTTGTTACTTCCGGAAGTGAAGATAAAATTAAGAAAGCAGTTACACTCGGAGCAAAAGGCGGAGTAAATTATAAAAATGATAACTGGGATAAAGAGATCCTGGAAATGTCGGGAAATAATATTAATGTTGTAATTGATGGAGAAGGCGGTGATACATTTTCAAAATGTATTGAGCTTATAAATTACGGAGGAAGAATTGTCTGTTATGGTTCTACTTCCGGCAAAACCGGAAGTATTCCGATGGCGAGATTATTCTGGAAACAGCTGAAAATATTCGGCTCGACAATGGGTTCGCCGGATGATTTTGCAGAGATGATTAAATTTATAAATGCTAATAAGATCATACCAGTAATTGATGAAATTTTCCCTCTGGAAAATATATCCGAAGCTTTTTTAAGAATGAATTACGGAAAGCAGTTTGGGAAGATCGTTGTTGCAGTTAGCAGTTAAGCAGTTAAGCAGTTAAGCAGTTAAGCAGTTAGCAGTTAGCAGTTAGCAGTTAAGCAGTTAGCAGTTAAGCAGTTAGCAGTTAGTAGTTATTGGATAAGCAGTTTGAAATTAAGAAGAAGCATAGTAGAATTAATAATTTGAAATTTGTAATTAAAATTTAATCCTGTACAGTAATTCTCCGTTTTCATTAGAATAAACCTTAGTAAGTGAAATATCTTTCAGATCAAATCTTGATTTGAGATTCGCTGTAAATTTATCATTGTAAACTTCATCCATTGTCTGAAACAGAACTGTCTTCCCGGATTTCAGAGATTCGACTGCATCGAATTTACCTGTAAGAGAAAACATATCATCGTGAAATATATCATACCAGGTCTGCTTTGGGAATCGTTCAGTTATAATCTTACTGTAATTATCCCTTACATTATCACCCGAATAAAAGTATGCAAGGATAAGCCCTGTGTATTCATTTGATACGCCGGATGAAAGAATGATCTCTGAATCAGGATAATCTGACTTTAGGAAATTGTTCAGCTTAACTGTTTCGCTAACACGTGTCTTTGTCCTGGAGATTATTTTTCTTGAATTATATGCGCCGTAAAGAAAAGTAATCAGGAACAAAATTGCGAAGACTGTTCTGGCATTGATACCTGATAAATATTTTTTATATAAAATAAATATTACAAGGAACAATCCCGGAACTGCAAGTATGATAGCCGGAAACATATACCTGTTGGAAAAATGTTTTGCAACAAGAAGAACATGCAGGGTCATTGCAGCTAGTAATGCATATAATAATTTCATTTCAGCAGAATTACCATTCTCCTTAGCTTCTTCTTTATTCTTAGTAATGAATGAAATTATAAGAACAATCAGAATCAGTAAATATACGACAGCAAAGAATCTCTCGTTGTTGACAATCTTTGCAATGTTTGTAAGATATGAATCAGGATTGATAACAGAATCAGATCCTTTACCATAGCGGTCATTATGTATAATAAGATTCTTAACCCAGTTAATAAAATAATTCACATTAGATATGGCCGGTAGAACAAAAATAGTAAATGATCCTGCAACGGTTACAGAGAATAGAATTTTTTTCTTTAAACCCGGGTACATAATAAAAGGTATTAGCGCTATGCAGACAAAGCTGATCTTCGTTGCAAGTATAAGCCCGCACAGTATACCGGTCAGGAATATAAACGGATTAATATTTTCCGGAGGATCATAGACGTATTTCAACATCAGTGCTATCAATATAACTATAATATAGAATGCATAGGTTTCTGTTTTGACCTGTGAAAATACTTCAAGAAGTTTCATTGAAACAAATGGAACAGTCTGGAAGAAAAGACTTATAAAAATATTATTCTTAACACTGAAGATTATCAGACCCGTAATATATAATCCTATTGCATCAAGAAAAATAAGAGTATAATCAATTGCAGTTATATAATACTCCGGTCTGTAAAGAACATCTTCAGCAATATTATCCTTTTCGTGACTAAATGTGTATAAAAGCTTTACTGTCACTGCGCCTGTGATCTGAAGCGGAGTTCCGGGATGATCAACGTGACCGATATGCGAACCGTTCATCTGCGCAAGACTCAGTGAATTTACGAGATATGCATAAGAAGGATCCGCGAGACTGTTGAAGTAAGGACCTTCCGTCTTTCTCAATAAAAGTGAGAACAGTATAAAGCAAACGGGAATGATCAGTAATAATATGTAGTGTTTCTTCAACGAAACTATAGTTAAATAACGGATTTAAAATTGAAATTATTTTTAAGCTATATTGTATCTTAAATAATACAGCCGCACAATTTCGTTACTAATACTTTTTAAAAAAAGTCAATTGAGATTGTAAACCGTAAAGAAGTATAAAGGAAAAGATTATTTATCATCCAACCACCCATTTCTTTACCGGGATCTTCATTATATCTTTACATTCCAGCTTTACAAGTATCTTTGTCCTTACAGTGCACCGGTACATTCCGCCGGGAAGATGATCTTCCTCAAAACGGCTTATTGAAACATATTCGGTGCTGCTTGTCTTTGCTGAACAGGTCTTTCTGCATTTGACGGTGCTTATCCACATACCTGCAATGTCAAAGGCGTTCTGAACTGACGAATGCTCAGCCATAGATTTAATAACAGACCTGTTCTTCAACCTGCCTAATGAGACTCCGATCCCTTCAAAGATCTTTTCTGTTTTACCGCATATTCCTGCTGCCATGATTATTTATATTATTATTGAAAATTCTTTTTACTTTATTTATCCGGATAATTAAATTTTATCTTATTTAAAATAGCTTAACATCCATTTATTGATCAATAATAAATAATATGCTCTGACATTTCAACTGTCTTTTCAGGTATTCAGATTTCAATTCTCCATGCAGCTTTTATAAACTAATGATAAGTTAAAACAATACCTGTTATAGAGAAAGAAATAATTATTTTTAAATTATGACCTGCGTCATAGCGACTTTGTTAATTTAAAGTTATTTTAGTATGAAAAACAGTAAGTGACTTTCAGGAAATTGCGGACAGATGAAAACATATTTTTAAACATCATGATTAAATTATCGAAAGGAAACAAACAAAATGAAATACTTAATTTTTAAATTTATCCTTCCGGTACTGATTATTTTTCTTTTTATTTCAAACCTGAATGCAGTACCATTAAGCCCTTTTATTATCAGCGTAAGCCCGGGAATTAACACCATTCATGCAGGTGGTTCTGAAAACATAGTCATTTCTTTTACACAGGACATGAATCCCGCAACTATTAATAATGCCGGAATTAAAATATACGGTTTTGAAAGCGGAGTATTGTCTTCCGTGGCAGTATATAATGCCGGATCAAAAACTGCCATAATAGATCCTGGTAAAAATTTTAAAACAGGAGAACAAATTTATGTAAGTTTAAACAGCAATGTAAAGACAGCTTCAAATGTTTCAATTGATCCGTTCTCTTATTCATTTACTGCAGATGCTCCGAGAGGTGACGGGAATTTCAGCAGCTCTGTTGTGTCTCCTGATGTTATTAATACCGGTGAATTAATTTCGGGTGATTATGACGGCGATGGAGCAGTCGATCTTATTTCATTTAACCGGGATGATCATACTGCTTCATTCATTAAGAATAACGGGTCGGGTGTTTTTAGTCTGAACAACACCTTTATAATAGATCCTGTAGAAATTAAAAGTTTCTCTTCTGCAGATTATGACAATGACGGCGATCTTGATCTTGCATTTGTTATAGGAGTTTACTTTGACTTTAATATTCAGATCTATATTAATGATGGCAATGGAACATTTACAGCCGGATACAGAGGTGCTATTTATAATTATGGAAGAGTCGGAACCGGTCAGATGAAGTCTTATGATATAGATAATGACGGAGACATTGATCTGTTGCCTATGTCGAAAGACAGATTCGCCGGTGGAATTTCTTTTTTACTTAACAACGGAAATGCAGTATTTTCCGCCGGAGGAAGTTTGAATCAATACATCTGCTATGAATATCCGCTGGGAGGATGGATAAATTCTTTTGAAATTGCTGATGTGAATAATGATGGAAATGCTGATGCTATTTTAGAATCATTTCAAGTTGGATACGATCCTATATGCCAATGTGGTGCGGAATGTTTTAAAATTGAAGTTGCGGTAAATAACGGACACGGTAACTTTACGGAGCTGATTACCTATTCATTTCCGGAAAGTCACAATATCATTTTTAAAGGTGACTTCAACAATGACAGATATATTGATTTCATCTGCAGCGGAGTGCTGCTTAAAAATAACGGTAACGGATACTTTACTTCTTCACCATTACCTGTTTATTCAGGCGGAGTAACAGGTGATTTTGAATCAGATGGTGACCTTGATATTATGACACGGGAAGGGAATTCAGTTAACATTTATAAAAATAATGGTGACGCAACTTTTTCTTCACCTGTAAGCTTCGTTACAGAAACAGGTGCCGGTGGAATTACTTCAGGCAACTTTGACAATGATTGCGACCTCGATATTGTATTTGGTAATAATATAAACAATGATATTACTGTTTTGAAAAATTCGGGTGAGACAGATTACTGCGCTCTGACAGGTCCTGAGCTGACTCTTGTGAATACTGAAAACAATCTTTATACAACATCCTACATTAACGGATACTGGGAGATCTTAAATAATCCTCCGTGCAATGCATCCATCAACGGAAATAATGAGGATGATTCTGTTTTTGTAAATGCAGGTAATTCACCGGGTGAGTTTATTTTATATCATCATTCAATTGATGATTGTGGCTGGAAGTCATGCAGCAAAGCAGTGAATGTTGATAATCCTATGCCTGTAGAGATAACTGCATTTGTTTCAGCAGTGAATGGTAATAATGTAACATTAAACTGGACGACTGATTCGGAGATGAATAATTCTGGATTTGATGTAGAACGGTCTTTATTCAATAATCAATTATCAGTTTTCAATGATCAATGGAACACATTAGGATTTGTTACGGGAAATGGAACGAGTTCATCACCGATCAATTATGAATTTCCGGATAAGAATCTTTCTTCAGGGAAATATAAATACAGACTGAAGCAGATAGATTTCAACGGTAACTTTGAATATTATAATCTGCCGGATGAAGTTGTGATCGGTGTACCGGAGAAGTTTGAGTTGTCACAGAATTATCCCAATCCATTTAACCCGTCAACCGTTATAAGCTATTCGTTAAGCGAAAATAGTTTTGTGACTTTGAAAGTTTATGATGTAATAGGAAATGAAGTTGCTACTTTAGTAAATGAAAATCAAAACAGCGGAATATATAATTATCAATTTTCAACCGTCAATTATAAACTGTCAAGCGGTGTTTATTTTTATAAGATCGAGGCAGGGAGTTTTACTGCTGTAAAGAGAATGCTGCTTATCAAATAGTAATCATTATTTCTAAATGAACCCGGATGAATATTTTCATCCGGGATTTATATTTAATTTAAGTACTGATTTAAAAGAATCAAAACAAATGGATCCCAATACACAAAAATCGAAATTAAAATATTCCTGATCATTCCCATCTGTTATTTTTATTTATTCTTATTTATGCCCCCTTCCTGCAATTTCAGTCATCAAACTGAAATTTTCAAAATCAACTTGTTATTATTTTTTAAAAAAATTAATTTTCATCACTGAAATTCTGAAGATGTACAATTGAAATATAATAATTATAATTACTAATTTTAAAAATTAGTATATGAGAAAAAACATCCTGCTGTTTATTCCCGCAATAGCAATTCATTTTACTTTTCTGATAGGCTTTGCGCAGGAGAATAGAATGGAATTGGGAATCAGAAATTCCGGTATCGGAGTCATTCATAATCTGAATGTTATAGATACTTATAAAGATACTTTTAATAGAAATGTTATATCTTCTTTAGACTCTGTTGAGGTAAAAATTATTTATTCAAAAGGAAAGCTTCCCATTAAGCGTTGGGTGCCGGACACATTGAGCATCAATCTTAAAAAAAACATTCCCGGACTTTTTCCAATCAAACTTAGAATTAAAATTAAAAATACTTATGATAATTCCATTATATATGATTCAAACATTGTAATTACGCAGTTTAATGTCTTTGATACAATCATCAGCCGTCAGCTGCCTAAATTAAATCAGATCCAGTCTGATCTTATTATTGTTGATGCCCTTCCGGGAAAAGTTTTAGATAATATGGAAAATATTTTTTTCTTTGACAGCAAACAATACTGTCAGGATATTACAATTGATGAGTATAATTTTGCTGATCCGTGTCTCGCAGATGACGGAGGAGTGGGATTTGAAGGTGTAACTGGCAACATTGTAGCAGGCTTCAGCAATTATGATACAACTTCATTTATTATAAACAAAGTTAACCATTGTTTCTTCGATACATTAGGCGGAGGAGGTCACCCGTACAATATTGTTATTTATTCTGACAATGGTAACTGGCAACCCGGAGCGCTCCTGTATATCTCACCGCTTTTGTATACTCCTCCGGGAACTGGTTCAGAACAAAACGTAACTCATATACTTTCGTTGCCTCTTACTATTCCTCCTAATAGCAGATTCTATGTAGGATACAAACAAACATCAGGAGATAATATAGCAGCCTGTTATCAGAATGAAATTCCTGTCCGTTCCAAATCTTTTTTCTTTTCAATTCCTGAAACAAGTTCTTCCTGGTTTGATTTCAGTAATTTCGGAAATAATTTCCGCCTGGATATTTCTCCGTCATCTGACAGTGGTAATTTAAATCTTTCTGTTATTCAGCAGGGGCTGTACAATTCATTTACAGATAATCTGAATCTGAGTGATACAGTGAAAGTATATTTAAGAAATGCTGCACTGCCTTTTACTCTTGTAGATTCAGCAAAAGGAATATTGGATTCAGTTACATTTTCAAAAAATTATTCATTCTGCAAAAGTTACACCGGCAGTTACTATGCAGTAGTGAAATACAGAAATTGCATTGAGACCTGGAGCAAAATCCCTTTCTTTTATGTAAGCGGCGGACAGGTATATTATGATTTCAAATCATCTGCCACAAATGCATTCGGTGATAATCAGATTCAGGTAAATACTGCTCCGTCTAGGTATGCGGTATACAGCGGTGATGTCAATCAGGACGGAAAAACAGACCTCACTGACATTATTTTGATTTATAGTGATATGATCAATTTTACTTTCGGTTATATTCCGTCAGATTTAAACGGAGATTATATTGCAAACTTATTTGACTTATTAATTTGCCTGAATAATACTGTAAATTTCATAGAAAAAATCTCACCATGAATTTTTAATTATGCCGGCATTTTATTTGCACCAAAGTTAAGAAAATATTTGAATCAAATTCCATAAATTCAGATAATTCAGATTTCATTTTTTCCGGGATATTTCCTTCACTTTTTCAAGAAGCCATGCTTTGTTAATAATCTCATTTTCTTTTTCAATTTTTGACTTAAGAAATAAAGGTGATTCCTTGCTTTGTCCTGATCTTATTTTGAGCAGAATGTAATAGAAGCTGAGATAATTGTTATAATATTTTTTGAAAGTCTTCGATATTTCTTTAGTGTTTGCAAGGAAATGCCTGTAGGTATCCACCATCGAGAATGCCTGCTCATAATGTCCGAGTTCATAATAGATTTTAAGCATAAGATTTTTGAAATCCGGCTTGAACAGAAAAAACTCATAGTCAATTTCCGAGATCATAACCAGTGATTTTTCGAAATCCTTTTTCATAAAATACAGATGTGCAAAGGAATAATGCCGAAGATCCTTTCTGTATTCAGGTTTGAGGCAATCAGTATAATTCTCAATAAAATATTCAAACCATTTGACCTCATTGACTGAAATACAAAATTGTATTATGTTTCTGAAGACTGCGACGAGCATATATTCATTTTCGGAAAATGAGTAAGCATTGTTAGCCATCATTTCCTGATATATCTTTAGTCCTTCTTTTTTGAATTCTTCGTTTTTCTTTACTGATTTCTGAACGCAGTAATTTGCAAGTTCGCTGAAGATTCTGTACTTCTCTTCCCTGTCAAGCTTTGGAATAATCCTGTAAAATGAATCTTTCAGAGAATAGTAATATCCGGAATTATCCGGATCATCCTCCGCTTTCAGCTTGTAATAATATAATGAAATAATCGGAGTAAGCGTGTGCTCATTCTCTTCTATCAGCTTATGAAGCTTTTCAATATCAAAGCTACGAAGTATAGCCTGAATAAAATTATTCTCAACATTCTTGCCGTAAGTATTGAATGCAGGTTTCATTGCTCCGACTATCTCTGTATAATCTACTATGAACTGTATAGCCGATGCTTCAAAATAATTCTTGGTACACTCGATCACATTCTCTATATCATTATGCTCCGTATAGTATGCATTCTTTAAATAAGTAAGCCATCTGAATTTCGACACATAATTCTTACTCTGTGAAAATCCCGGCTTTAGTTTCTTTTCTATCATTTTATTTATCCTGTTGGATTCTCCGGAAAGATTTTTACTGAGATAGCCTTTGCTGAGGTTCAAAAGATATTCTGTCTCATCTTCCATTAATGTTTTATAAGCCAGAAAATTTTCAGCTGCTTTTGACAGCTCGAAAATAAGATTATTAAGTTTACCTTCAAAATACTTCTCACCCGGGAATAATTTTCCGAAGACATTTTCCTTTTTAAGTTTTGACGAATCATATTCCGGATAAAATTTAATTATATATTCATACAGGTCGAAGGTATTTCTTTTTGGTTTTAAGAAGGGTGACTCAAGAAACTTACCGAATGATTTCAGTTCTTCTCTGCTGAAAGTCCTGATCAATCTTATTAAACGTGTGTCTTTCATAAAAAATAATACTTTTTTTTGTGAATAAATAAAACATACAAATTCTTCAAAATAAACCCGGATTTGCATGTTTACTAGAATTATGAGATATAAACAGTGAAAATTTAAGAGAAAAGTTTCTTTGATTTGATTCCCGGATTGGAATAAGTTTATGAAGAAAAATTTAAACAGAATAATTTAAATCACTTTTTAATATGAAAAAAATAAAAATGGAAAATGAATCAAAAAGAAAATTGCGGAGATGCCATCCGGGCTGAGGAGGTTATAGTCCGGATGGCTGCTTTACAAAGTTAAATTATTAATTTTTAAATCTTAAAATAAACTAAAATGAAAACTAAAAAATTTTTACTCGCATCAGCTTTGATTCTGTCATTAACTCTCAGATTTACATTTGCAGATCAAAGCAAATATGAACTGTCTCTATCAAATATAAATTATACATCATTAACAACAATTGAATTTGACATTGTGCTTTATAATTTAAGTGAGGAAAAGGGAATAAATAATTATTCATCCGGACAATATTTTCTGGAATTTAATCCTGAGTTTGCAAACGGTGGATTGCTTAATTATTCTATTGTCAGTTCAGATCTTCCTGAATCTTTCAGACCTTTAAACGCTTCAATATCAGATAATCTGTTATGTCTTGCATGCAATTTGCCGCAAACAGAAAATGCACCTGAGCTTTCCAGAACAGGAATATTAATAGCAAGAATGAAACTTGAGGCTTCTTCGGAAAAATTTTCACCGTATCAGCTTAATCTTAAATGGTGTGGCCGGGATTCTAAGTTCAGATCAAAATTATGCCTGACAGACGGAAAAGCTGTCAGAGAGATTGATGATTCTGAAATTCAGCTTGCCGGCATAATGTCAAAGCAAAATGCTTTATCAAAGATCGCGGAAATTCCAAAAGAATTTTCCATTGATCAGAATTTTCCCAACCCGTTTAATCCGGTTACGAATCTGGAATTCGGGATTTCTGATTTGGGATTTGTTTCATTGAAAGTATATGATATAACGGGAAAAGAAGTTGCAACTTTAGTAAATGAAATTAAACCTTCAGGAAGATATGAAGTTAAATTTGACGGAAGTAACTTTGCCAGCGGAGTTTATTTTTACAAAATTCAGACCGGAAATTATTCAGAAACAAGAAAAATGTTTTTAATAAAATAATTATTCAAAAAACTTTAAACAAAAAGGAAAATTAAAAATGAAAAGCTTAATAGTCATAACAGTTAATTTAATTTCTGCAACAGCCCTTTGCATATTACTGATGCTAAATTTCTCTTTGGCAAATCAAAACAATGATATTTCATCATCTGGAAAAATATATTCGCAGGAATCAAGCAGGTATTCAAATTTACCTTCGCTGGATTATCAAAAAAAGATAACAGGAAGTTACAGCTCTGCTGAAGACATTATAAACTTTGAAGTTAGTTTTTTCCAGATGGATTACAATTATTATGACAGCGTGCAGATGAATTCGGACTGGGGAAGCATACAGCTTATTACTGATGATTTTGTAGGAATGAAGTTATTGAATCTGTCTGTAATAGCTCCGGGTGTTGATTCTCTATGGCAGATTAAAAATTTTCCGGTAATAAGTACATCAAGCATTCGCGATACTATGTATTTTAAATTTGATATTGGCACCGCAGGTATTGATGTGAATTCAATCATATATGGAGTCAGCTTGACAGATTCGTTAATGCTGATCCCGCCGGCCGCGTTTTTATTTGCTCCGGTATCTTCCATGCTGGAAATGCATACTGAACAGATTAACGCAAAAGGTCCGGTGACAGAAGGGACTTTCTTTCCGGTTGCAGAGCCTTTACCAGGAATAGTGAATATGAACAATGTAGTGTATAATCCAAATGCTTTTAATAAAAATTTTCCGAAGTTCAATCAGTTATTTATTAATGGAATGGTTGAGAGCGCAGTTTCAAACAGTCTTCATTTTCTCAATGAACAGCACGTTTTGTTTCTGGATGATGATTCAATTTCTCCCTCCAAACTTCAAAAGGTTTTAAAAAATGACAGTCTAAGAGTGGATTCTAACTGGATTACTAAAAAGGATAATTATATGAAAAAAGCGAACCTTGGAATTACAACAAGATTCCTTTCAAAGGACTCAATTGAAAAATTACTTGATCATGTCAGAGATGTAGAATTAAAGAATCATCAGGATGTAGAAATGGTAATTAAAAATAAAGAAGGGAAATTCGAAGTTTATCCTGTGACCGGTATTATAATGATTGAAACAACTTATACTTACGGGAACAGGAAATATAAACCTGCATATGTAATAAAATACAATAAAGACAATAAACCTATGGTTTATGATCCAACCGGAAAAGATGTAAGTGAGGAATCTGGAGTAGTAGCCGGTGAAAAATTTAACGTAAACAGCCAAAAATATGAAAGATATAATAAATTTGTTACATGTGAAGACTCCATCGCAGGTTTTGTAGTAGAATGTCCCGGTCCTCAATTTGCAAGTTCACCTGTTAACCCTGCAAATAATTCGGCAAGTGTAAATCCCTATCCGCAGACTATAAGCTGGAATCCGCTTCCTCTTCAAAATTCATACTGGCTGGAAGTCGCAACAGATATTGAATTTAACAATAAAATAATTGACAGCACTCACGTAAATCATCCTTATGTAAACATGCTGCCAAATACACTGAATCCGAATACTCAATATTTCTGGAGAGTCAGAGCAAATGATTCGGTAGGTCCGGGAAAATACGATATGATTTACACTTTTACTACTATCTCTGCTCAGACAATAGATTTAAGAGCAATCATTCAGGGTTTTTATAACCCGGTGACAAAAAAAATGGTAAAGGATACTGTAAAAGTATATCTTAGAAATTCCTTTCCGCCGAACAATCTGGCAGACTCGGCTAAAAACACTCTGGATTCTGCAGGCTCAGGAATGTTCAATTTTTATCAGGCATTACCCGGATTAAATTATTTCATAGTCTTAAAGCACCGCAATTCCATTGAAACCTGGAGCAGCATTCCCGTAATTTTAAATCCCGGTATTCTTTATTATGATTTTACAACAGCTCCCGGAATGGCGTTCGGGAATAATATGATTCAAATAGACAACAGTCCTTTAAGATATGCCATATACAGCGGTGATGTCAATCAGGATGGCTTTGTAAATCTGGCGGATTTAGTATCGGTCTTTAACAGTGCAATAACTTTCTTTCCGGGATATAAAACAACTGACTTAAACGGAGACAATATAACTGATCTGTCAGATGTTTTATTAGCATTTAATAATTCCTCGAAGTTTGTCAGCCGTATAAGACCATGATCAATGTATCATTATTAAAAAAATAAAACGGATCCTGAGAAAGCCCTTAGACAGGGCTTTCTTTTTTTAATTATTACCGGACTTTAATTCCGGAAATATGTACTTGTAAAAATTAAAAACTAGCATTGATAAACTCATCCGTCCGGAGTACAGCATCCTGTTTGTAATAAGATTTATATTTCTCTCTTATTACATCTATTTTTTCCGAGAACTCATCAGTCATTTCATATATCTTACTGAAGTAAATAACAACTCTCGACTGCTCCTTTATAAGACTGTCACCGGATAGCCATCTGCCGTCGCTTTTCATAATGGTTGCTCCTTTTGAAAATACTTTTGATATTACAGTATCAGCGAAGGATTCAAATTCCGGTTCTGATACTGCAGTCCCGTCCGTCTTGTTAAGTCCGAAGAATAATTCCGTCTTAATGAATTTCTCTTCCCTATCGGCAGGAGACAAGATCTGTTTCTTTAAGGGGATCAGGGCTAAGATTACAAGTGAAAGATTAAATAACAATTTCAGATTCATCATTTAGATTTTAAATTTTAGATTTTAGATTTTGAAAATGAATTAATAGATTTAATTTTTCAAGAAATAAATAATTAGTTAACAATTAGTAGTAAGTAAGAAAAAATGGTTTCTATGATTTTAAATTTAAGAAAACTATTTTGAGTATAAGTAAATAAATTTCATTCATCGAAATTTATTTCAAAACAAAATCACTTATGATATGAAACAGGACAAGACTTTACAAAATAACATACTTATCAGGCTTTTGAAAACAATTTCAGAAGATGAATGGAAAGAATTCGAAAAATTCACCGCTTCGCCTTATTTTAACAAGGGAAGAAATTACATTCCCCTCCTGAAGATACTTAAGAAATTCCATCCTGAATTTATTTCCGAAGATTTTACGAAGGAAAATATTTATAAAAGACTCTATCCCGGCAAGGTATATAAAGACAGCGTACTTAACAGCATGATCTCGAGATTATACAGTATCGGCGAGGATTATCTTATACAGCATGCACTCAATAATAATGATAATATGATAAAAGAAAAACTTATGCTGAGCGAATTGCTTTCCAGAGGAGACAAATTAAAAGCAGATAATCTGATTGAAGAGAATATGAATTATTTCAAAAATAAGAAATTCGGTATTCGCGACTTTCATAATCTCAGGGAAATAAAGCTTGAAATTCATAAGCTGGTTCATACTAAATATGAAGAAGAAAAATTAAATGATTCAATTATAGAGATCCTTTCCGTAACACTCAACAGTTTCTTTTTTGATTTACATTTTTATAACGGGATAATTTATTCTCAGAAAAATTTCTGGGAAGAGGATTTTGAAAAGACTTATATATTCAGAATAATCGAATGCATTGACCTGGAAAAGATCATGGAAATTATTAAGGAGAACGAAAAGAATAATTTCATACCACTTCATATATATTATCTTTCTTATAAAGCAGTAAAGTACATAGATAATGATGAACTTTATTTTGAATTAAAGTCATATTTCTTCAAACACTTTGACAGTTTTGACATAAAATTCAAAATAATATTAATGAAAAATCTCTGGCGGCTCTGCACAATTAAGGCGGTCCGCGGAAACAGAGAATTTGTAATGGAAACTTTTGAAATAAGAAAAATAATGGCTGAGGAAGATCTTCTTGCCGGAACCGACCAGTATATGCAGCCGAGTGAATTCAGATCAACGCTGATAGATGCACTGAATGTGAACAAACTCGAATGGGCGAAGAAATTTGCGGAAAACAATATTAAGAAACTCCATCCGGAATTCAGGAAAGATATAGAAAATTACAGTAAAGCGTTTTTAGCATATCCCGAAGGTGATTATGATAAAGCCGTTGAGTATGCTTCGAAACTCAATATCAATCAGATAATATTCAAGCTCGATATGAAAAATATGCTGTCAAAAGTTTATTACGAAACCGGTTCTACTGAACCTCTTTTATCAATGCTGAATTCATATTACCAGCTTATAAATAATTACGGAAAGAAAGAAAACGGTTTTTCCATCCGGCATAAAAATTTCATTGTGTATCTTCGCAAGCTGTCTTCTCTGAAGGAAAATAAAAGCGGGTCTGTGGAATTTGAACTGATGAAGAAGAATATTGAGAAAGATAATGTAAATTCAAAAAGCTGGCTTATTAAAAAGATTGATGATTTGATTAGATAAATTCATAAAACTCTCCTCTCACAGCAAATAGTATTTTAACTGCAAATACAATTAAGTATATTTGCCACTTATGAAAATTAGTTTAAACTGGTTAAAAGATTATATACCGGATCTTCCGGCTGTACCCATAAATACTCTCTCTGAGAAAATGATCTCCATAGGTCTTGATATTGAAGGCATTGAAGACGAATCCATTATCTATGATAAATTCGTAGTTGGCGAAGTAATTGAGAAAGACAAACACCCGGATGCGGAAAAGCTTAGTTTATGCAAAGTGAATACCGGGAATCAAATACTAAGCATAGTCTGCGGTGCTCCGAATGTTGCGAAAGGACAGAAAGTTTGCGTAGCTTTGACCGGAGCTATTATTCCTAACGGTAATTTTGAAATAAAGAAATCTAAGATCCGCGGAGTGCTTTCAGAAGGGATGATATGCTCTGAAAAAGAGCTCAACATGTCCGAAAATCACGACGGTATATTGATATTGGATCCTGATGCTGTTCCGGGAGATAAATTTTCCGATCATATAAAGGCAAATGATTTTGTATTTGATATCGGAATTACAGCAAACAGAGGCGATCTTTATTCTTATTTCGGAGTTGCGAGGGAAGTTGCTGCGATGTATGATAAAAAGATTACAAAGCCTGACGCAGTTGTAAAGGAATCCGCAACTGCGACAAAGGATATGATAAAGATCACAATAGATGATCCGTCTCTATGCAGAAGATTCACGGGAAGGGTCATAAGGAATGTCGAAATAAAAGAATCACCTGACTGGCTGAAGAAAAAGCTGAATGCCATAGGATTGAAGCCCAAAAATAATATTGTAGATATTACTAATTTTGTGATGTTCGAGACAGGACAGCCGCTGCATGCATTTGATTATGACAAGATACGGGGTAAGGAAATTATAGTTAAGATTGCAAAAGAAGGAGATAAATTCACGACTCTGGATTCAAAGGAAAGGACATTGAATGCAGGTTCACTAATGATATGTGACGCGGAAGGTTACACCGGAATTGCGGGCGTGATGGGAGGAAAGGATTCTGAGATTTCAGAGAGTACAAAAAATATTTTTCTTGAAGTTGCTTATTTTGATCCTGTATGCATAAGAAAAAATTCCAAAAAACTGGGACTTCAGACAGACGCTTCTCAGAGATTTGAAAGAGGGATCGATATGGATCTTGTGGATTATTCATCCAAACGTGCGACACAGCTGATACAGGAGCTTGCAGGCGGAGAAGTTTCAAGAGAACTATATGACGTTTATCCAGAGAAATTTGAAGTGATTACTGCCGGAATGAGATTGGAGAAAGCAAATGACCTGATCGGAATTATATTAAGTGAAGATGAAGTAATAAATTTGCTGTATAAAATAGACATTAAATTTCTTAAAAAGGAAGATGACAGATTAATATTCGTAATTCCGGAATTCAGAAGAACTGATATTTCAAGGGAAGCAGATCTTATTGAGGAAGTAACCAGGATTTACGGATATGATAATATAGAGGGTGATATGAATTTCAGTATAAATGTTTCCAATTCCCGGAATTATGCAGGAAAGAATTTTAAATATATGAAAGATATTACTGAATATCTTTCCGGTCGTGGATTCAATCAGATTCTTACAAATCCATTGGTTGAAGAGAAAAAGCAGAAGATCTTCAGAGGAGACATAGTAAAACTTTTGAATTCAATTTCAGTGGAAATGGATTCTCTCAGGACAAATATGTCTTATGGAATGCTTAAAGTTATCAGTAATAATTTTAATAATTCAGGCAGGAACATATCTTTAAAGTTATTTGAAACCGGCAGAGTTTTTTCCGGAGCTGGAAATAGATTCAGCGAGGAGGATCATTTGATAATGGCAATATCCGGGAAAAAGGATGCTGAAATGATCTACGGTGGAGATAATGATTTTGATATTTTTGATATAAAAGGTGAGGTAGAAATGTTTTTGTCTAAATTGAATCTTGAAAATATTACTTTATTTTATTATAATGACAAAGTTTTAAACGAAGTCACGATAGATATTAAGTCAGGTGAGGAAAAGATAGGCAGCATTTTCAAAGCAGATAAAAAGCTTAAAAAAGAATTTGAGATTGAATCTGACGTTTATATTGCCGAACTTTATTTAAATAAAATTTATGTAAAGCTTGATCATTTGCGGAAATACAGGGAAATTTCAAAATTTCCTTCCGTAAAAAGAGATCTTGCATTAGTTGTAGATAAAAAAGTTACGTTTGATGAGCTTAAGAATAGTATATTAAGGAGTGCAGGTAAGATGCTTAAGAATTTACATTTATTTGACCTTTATGAAGATCCTAAGCTTGGTGAAGGAAAGAAAAGCCTTGCATTTTCGATCGAATTTTCTTCAGCTGAAAAGACTCTTACAGATGAGGAGACTAATAAGTTCATTAAAAAGATAATAAAAAACCTGGAATCAGATCTGGGTGCGGCATTAAGAGCATAAGTTTCTTTAAGAAACTAATTCAAATCGAGTTAAATGGTAAACGAAATAAATAAGGATTTTATAAAAGATCTGAAAAATACTGTCAGGATCAATATGGACGATCTTTTATCAAAGGTTAAAATATTAATTTCAAAACTTAAGGACTTAAAAAATGAAAATATATTACTTAAAGAAAACATAAAAAATCTTAATTTAAAAATATCAGAGTTAAAATTACAGCATACCAAATTAAATACAGAAATAATAAATAAGGATAAGGAAATATCAGATTTGAAAAATTCAGTTCTTCACTCGACCAACAACAAAGTGTCAATTACTGACAAAAATGTTGCAAAATCCAGGATACAGGAACTGATCACAAGAATTGACACGCATTTAGAACAGTATGACAACGGCGACAAATATCAGGACACTTAAAAAATGTTTGACACATAATAATTTTCAAATTCACACGAATAATAAATCTTCTATTGAAAAATGAATCAAAAGGACATACGGGTTAAAATATTCAATAGTGAGTACAATCTGCAGGGCGACAATGCAGAAAAGGTGGAAAGGATCTCGGATTATCTTGACGGAATAATGAACAGGATAAATAACGAATCCCCTAACCAATCCGAAGAAACAATTGCTGTTGTATCGGCACTTAACATTGCCGAAGAATATTTCAAGGAAAAGGATTTCAAGGTTGATCTGGAGAAAGATTATTCAAGCCTGCTGGAAGAGTTTAATTCGAAGGTTAAGAATATCACCGAACTGATCGACGAGAATCTGTGAATTTAGAAAGCTTCATCGTTCTTTAAATAAGAGTCTTGGTTTATAAAAACCGCACAGACAATAGTCAAACATTATAAAAAACCAACAGGTTTAGCTATATGGGAGGAAAGCTCAGGACTAATGTCAATTACAGGCCTCATTCCGGCTTGCCGAGAAATTTACTGAAGCTGAAAAGTTTCAATAGTAATCAGAGGAAGCAAACGACATTCTGGCACCACCCACCGTTATATAGAAAAGGTTTTTTTATGACCTTTGCGCTATTTACGCGTCTGATGCGGTTTTTTTATTTATTGTTTTTAAATAAGATTATATGATTTAATTATTTCTTTGATCCTGGAATCTGGACAAGCATACATAACTCGATAGACTCAAAGTACTTTATATTTAAACAAACTCTAAAGACTCATTTAAATAAAAAAACTTAAAAAACTTAAATACTTTAAAAAACACCCATATTAAAATTAAACTAAAAAACACGTTACGGGAGAAATAAAAAATCATGGATCTAGAATTATACATATTACTACCGATATTAGTAGCCCTTTGTCTTCTTACATTTTTTCTTGGATGGTACTTAAATTCACGGTCAAATAAAATAAAAATTGAGGGTTCCGAAAACATTGCTAAGAAAATCATTTCTGATGCTGAGACAAAATCCACGGAAAAGATTGATATCGCTGAGAAAAGAGCCAAAGAAATACTAGCTGATGCTGAGAAAGCATCACAAAATCTGAAGAAAGAAAAACTTCTGGAAGTAAAGGATGAATTTTACAAAAGGAAGCAGAAGTTTGATGAAGAAGTGAAAGAAAGGGAAAAGGAAGTTGTAATAGATGAGAAAAAGCTGAAAACTGAAAGGGAATTAGTAGAGAAGACCAGATCAGAACTGAAAATTCTTGAAACAAAAGTTAATAAACTTCAGGAAGAATACGAGGTTAAATATAAGGAAGCAACACAAAAAAGCGAAGAAGCAGGCAAAATGATAGAGCAGTACTCGGAAGTTCTGGAAGAACAAAAAATCAGACTTCAGAGAATATCAGGACTAAGCGAGGAAGAAGCAAAAAAGGTTTTATTCGAAAATCTGATCAATGATGCAAAGCTCGAAGCTGCTCAAAAGCTGCAGGAAGTAAGGGAAGAAACAAAACTCGAGTCCAACAGGATATCAAAGAATATCATAATACAATCCATACAGAGAACTGCGTCTGATCATTCTGTGGAAACAACCGTGAGCGTGCTTCAGATTAATTCCGATGAACTCAAAGGCAGAATCATTGGAAAAGAAGGAAGAAACATCCGGGCATTTGAAGCTGCAACAGGAGTGGATATAATAGTTGATGATACACCTGAAGCGATTATTATTTCCGGATTCGATCCGTTCAGGAGAGAAGTTGCCAGAGTTGCAATGGAAAGACTTATAGCTGACGGCAGAATTCATCCTGCGAGAATAGAAGAAGTGGTTGAAAAAGTACATAAAGAGCTTGTAGAAGAACTTGTCCGCGTAGGTGAAAATACATTAATAGAAATGGGAATTCAGGGAGTTCACAGGGATATAATCACTTTGATCGGAAGAATGAAATTCCGCTCAAGTTATGGACAGAATGTACTTAATCATTCCATAGAAGTAGGACATCTTGCCGGAATAATGGCTGCAGAACTCGGTCTGGATGCGCAGATGGCAAAGAGAGCAGGACTTCTTCACGATATGGGTAAGACAATTGACAGAAACATAGAAGGACCTCATGCAATACTCGGATACGAAGTTGCAAGAAGATGCAAGGAACATCCGATCATCTGCAATGCAATCGGAGCACATCACGATGAAATGCCGATGGAACATCCGATATCAATACTTGTTCAGGCAGCCGATGCTATCAGCGGAGCAAGACCGGGAGCAAGAAGGGAATCAGTGGAAGCATATTCAAAGAGACTGGAGAAACTTGAAACAATTGCAAAATCATTTGAAGGAGTTGCAAAGACCTATGCAATTCAGGCGGGAAGAGAAGTAAGGGTAATAGTAGAGCAGGACAGGATCAATGATGTTTCACAGGATCAGTTAGCCTCCGACATTGCGCACAAGATACAGGAAGAAATGGAATATCCCGGACAGATTAAAGTAAATGTTATAAGGGAAAGAAGGTCAATTGCATACGCAAAATAATATGTATATTGCATACGCAAAATAATTTACATACATTGTTTCACAAATAAATTTAATGAAAAATAAAAAGAAATTAGTAATAGGAATAACAGGCGGTATAGGTTCAGGAAAGACAGAAGTATGTAAATTACTTGCAAAGCGCGGCTTTAAGGTTTTTTATTCGGATCTTGTTGCGAAGAATTTATATCTTACTGATAAAAAATTAGCGGGAAATATTGTCAGAGTATTCGGGAAAGACATTCTAAATTATAAAGGAAAGATAAATCTTCCAAAGCTCCGGGAAAAGATATTTGCCAGCAAGAAGAATTATATGGCGATCAATAAAATTGTTCATCCCGTTGTTATCAGCTATCTTAATAAAGAAGCAAGAAAAAGTAAATTTGATATAACAGTAATAGAATCCGCTCTGCTGTTTGAAAGCGGATTCAATAAAGATCTGGATTACATTGTAACAGTCTATTCAAACAAGAAGAACAGGGTCAGCAGATTAATACTGAGGGATGAAGCCAGCAGAAATGACATTAATGATCTTATGAAATTTCAGATAGATGACAAGAGCAAAATGTCCATGTCTGATTTTGTTCTTATAAATAATAAGACACTTAAGGATCTTAAAATACAGGTGGATTTTCTAAGCACGGTATTAAATGCAATGATCAGTTAAAACGTTTTATTTTTTCAGCGGTCTTCTTATTACAAAATCTCCGTCCAACTTATACTTTCCGAAACAAACATTATTTTTAATATTATTTCCGTTATCTGACAGCCGTGTGCCTGCCCACCAGGCAAGAGCATATTCATCATTGCCAATATACACCGGCGAGTCAAATATTATCACATGATAGTTCCAGATTAACAGGTCACCTTTAACTGCTTTGGAAATATCGTTTATGCCTATTACAGGTAAAACATCAGTAAATAAAGTTGTGTCGAACAGATCAGCAGCGAGGGCATTCTCTTCCGGAGTTTTATATCCTGCTTTAGAGAGTACATTCAGAGCGAAGATATTGCATTTAGTCGATCCGTTAAGAATGATAAGCTCATTGTTGAGCCAGTACAAATATGTAGAATCTGTTTCCGGGGAATACATAAAATTATTCTGCTCTTCTTTTGCAGTAGTTAAAATTACAGAGCTTTCTGAGTTAATAATTTCGGTTGTCTTTTCAGTTATTATTTCCGAATTATCATTTTCTTCAGTTCCGGAAGAACCGCTGCATCCTGTAAAATATGCTATAAGTACAAGAGATATTATGACAGCTATGAATTTCATTTTAGAATTGAACAAAAAATTTTTCAGCACAGAAAGATACGAAACTATGTGAATCTGCGTAAGCTTTGTTTGTAATTTTTTCAGTCACCAACGCTTTCCGTTTTGAATTTATTCCATTGTTTCTTAGCATACTCAAGAAATTCCAATGGAGCATTATCAAAAGAAGGATCGACTTTCATATTCCCCTTTTCAAGCTCCTGCCCGTTCATCACAAGATTCATTGTTCCTCTGATTGCATATTTATTTTTGTTTTCGTGCATGATGAACTTCATATCATCAGAGCTTACATCGCCTTTGCAGGATAATTTGTATAAAAAGCTGCTTTCACCGATTCCGTTTTGGTTGAGATCAGTAATCATAAGAGATTTATCTGTATATTCTAATGTAAGATCAACCGGACAATCTTTTATAAAATCGTTAATTTTCCAGAGCAAGACATATTCTGAGTTATCTGTAATATAATGATACCCGTATAGCTCCTTGCTTCGTGTATCTTCATTTGAGATTTCAGCGGTTTCAGTGATGAATACAATATTTGAGCCGAGCTTATCATCCCACTGTGCCATAGCTACAACTGATCCGGAATACAGAATGCTTTCCGGAACTTTAGATATTCCGTATTTAATATATCCGGGATCCTTTGCGATCTGATTAGTATTATTTTTTTCAATTGTATCTTTACTAATTCCGGATTTAATTTTTTCAGCTGCTGATTCTTTCACTGAAGGCATGGCACTTTCCTCAGGTGATTTTTTTGAATCTTTACCGCAGCCGAAAAAAAATAAAATTGAAATGAACAGAAATGTTTTCATAAATGATCTTATAGAAATTGCTATCTTAAAGTAATTTTTCTTCTGCAAATTTATTCATAAACAGATTTAAAAGATATGGAAAGTATAAAGCAGGATACTTATTCAGACTCAGGGCTATTAAAACTTTCAGATCAAACGGAAAAATTCTTTTATATTCTGTCTTTTTTTAATAATTTACTTTCATAATATTGATTACAACAAATGAAGACAGTATGAAACATATTATCTTTACAGTTATAATTGTTTCCCTTGCAATCGAAGTTTCATTTTCACAGACACTAAAACCGACTGATTCACTTAAAGCAGGTATTAAATATAAGGTAACTCTTTTTGATGAAAAAGAAATCATAGGTGCTCTTATATCTCAGAACGATGAGACTATTTCAATAAAATCAGATGACATTCTGATGACCATTGAAAGGGATAACATATTCAGTATTTCAAAAGACATTTCTTCTTCAAAATATAAATATCTGGCAACGCTTAATTCCGGAACAATTCCAAACAGCAGTGAATATGGGAGTTACAGTTCAAACTACATTATCAATGCAAGATTCTCTTATTTCTATTCTGAAAAGAGAAACATTGGTCTGGACATTTCATATGTACCGTTCAAAGAAGACAGTTATGATTACGCTTATGATTTCGAAGACGGTGCAAAGGAAACTTATACCGATATAATCGCTAATGCACAGATAGGTACATTTGATACAAAAAATACTGTTGATATTTATCTGAACCTTGGCGCGGGAATTCATATATTTCACAGAAGCTCTTACAATTATGCATACTATTCTTTTTATGATTCCGGTTATTACTCCTATTATAACAGGGCTTATACAAGACTGTATCCCGTTCTGCAGATAGGCGCAGGTATGATAATAAAACCTTCATACAATATCGGCATAAACATTGAAGTTGATATGCAGGCGTATGGGTTCGGTTATGTATTTTTCCCTTCAGAAGCAAACTTTCCGATAAAGGCAGGCATCTCATATTATTTTATGAAGTAATTTCAGAAAATGAAAATAATTCTATTCACATCAGTATTTATAATTCTGATATTTTCAGAAGTATATTCACAGAATTCAGATACTTCGATATTATCAAAAAAAAGGAATATAATTTTAAAAGACACTTCTTATCTCTGCACAGTCATAACTAACTCAAGAAGTGTTTATAAAGATGTAAATATGTTTGGACTGAAAGATTCAACGGTTAGGTTTTTAAAAGAAGATATTTCGGTTAAGTTAAATATAAAGGAAATTAGAACAGTAAAATTCAGAGGTGCGGGATTCATGAAAGGAGCTTTTATCGGATACGGAATTGGTTTTGTATCAGGATTCATTTTAGGAGGCCAAAGTTTTGGATATTCTGGCAGTTTTAAATTCGGAAACGCTATGCTGGGCGGATTCATTATCGGGATTCCGTTTGCTTTAATAGGCGGCGGACTTGGTTCATTATTTGCTGAGGATAAACTGTATGATCTGGGAAAAATGGACCTTGAGTCAAAGCGGAAAAAGTTATTTTATATTATGAAGGATCTTCCGGACAGATAGTTATAAATTCTGGTCATAGAGAAGACTGAATTAAAACTTTTTAAAATCTCAAATACAAGAAACATAAAGTATTATTGTTTCAAAAGATTTTACCAGAGACATAGTAGCACTTGTATAATGTATATCATAATTAACCTTTGAAGAAGCAATATTTATATCTCTCATATTTCAAGTACTCGGGAATCTATTTTTTAATTCATTTATCGTAATCTCTTGGTTTGCTTATTAAAGATTCTGCTTCTCTTTTTGAAAAAACAATATGCTATTTAACTGAGAAACCCGGATTGAGTGGAGTTATAAATTTAAAAATTCAATTGAGATTAACTTTCATTCTCAATTTCATTTTTGAATTTTATGATTTATTTTTGTTCAAATTAAAATTTAAATGAAAAATATTTATTTATTACTGATCATTATCTTAGTGATCGCAGGCTGCAGTAAGAAAGAAGAAATTCCTATAAATGAAGGGTATAAATTAAAAATATCCGGAGGCTATGCCGGAATTATCCCGTGCGCTGACTGCGAAGGGATAAATTACGAAATTGATATTAAGCCTGATATGACATACCGTGAAAGAACTGTTTATATTGGAAAACAGGATGACAGACCGATAACAGTTGAAGGAAAGTGGGAATTTGAAGGACCGGAAAAAATCAGACTGTATAAAAAAACGGATGCAATGAGCAGGTTCGATATTATGAAAGGTAACCTGATTATGCTGGATGAAAACGGCAGAAGATTCGCAGGAGCAGATTCGGTGAAGTATATTCTGAAGCCGGGATCAATGCAGGTGGTTGAAAAGAAAACAGACACTACAAAAATTACTAAAGCAGCAGATACTACAGTAACATCAATTAACGGCAAATGGAATCTGATAGAAATCAACGGAATGAAACCTGAAGAGGGAAATTATATGACAGGCATTCCTGATCTTGAGATCAATGGAACTGATAATAAATTTACCAGTAATTCCGGCTGCAACAGAACTAAAGGCGGTGTGCAGATTGTAAATGACGCCCTAACATTTTCAAAATTCTTTTCCACAAAAATGACATGTCCCGGTACAGGTGAAAGTGAATATGTTTCGACTTTAAGATCAGTCGATACATATAAAATTGAGAAAGGGATTTTGATATTGAATGCGGCAGGTAAAACAGTTTTAAAGTTTAACAGATAGTTAATTTTTTCTGAGTATTTAATACTGCATGTGTAAATAATTGCGCGGCATTTTTATGCGCTTATTTAATTCTTTTACATTCGAATTTCTGCCCCTGCGTAAATATCAGTTTGTTAACACTTCCGTCAGAATCAGGAATGAATTCCGCCTGTGCATCTACAACCTTCATAAAAAATTTTGTATTGCTTTCAGGAAACAACTGATATTTCTCCTGACCTGTTGCCTGAATAAATAAGACTCCTTTTTCAACAAATATTTTCAGATTAAAACCGGGCATCAGTTCATATTCACCTTCATATGGCTTCAGAATATCTTCGGACAGAGATATTTCTTCTTTCTCAATAGGCATTGATACATTTACTTTTTGGCAGATATCGTGCGGACCAAAGTTAACTGGATATGTGTAAACATCAAGCGCCGTGATCTTACCGCTGCCGTCACGAATATAATCAAATCTACTACTGGAATTATCAATGAAAAATTTATCCTTTCCGTATGATTTGAGTGTCAGCTTTTCTCCGCCTGATTTCTGAATTTTAAGACTGTCACCGTCAAGGAAAATATACCTGTACTGTTTTTCGTCCGAGAAATTCTTTATAAGTCTGACTGATTCACGGTTGACTTCAAATGAGCCAGTATAATCATTTATGGAGCCCACATCCAAAGGTATCTCCGCAGGGACAATATCATTTATGCCGAGTATTCTCTGTAAGATCTTTCCAGTAATCAGATCCGGTGATTTCCCGGTAGAATTTGACAGCGCGGCAATGTAAATTTCTTCTTCAGGAATATAGTCAGCATCAGACAGAAATCCGTTTATCGCTCCGCCGTGTTTAATTATAGTTCGTTTATTTAAGGGAGTTATATTCCAGCCATAACCATAGTTGGTATTTAGTCCGTTCGGAAGAATGAAGGGAGTCCATGCTATCTGAAGCAACTGCTTAGAAACAATTTTACCGCTGTTCAATGCATCATTCCATTTCAGCAGATCACCGGTTGTACTCATCAAATTTCCTGCGCCGACTGTCCATGATTTTTCGTAATCCGTAGTTATCTGATATTCAGATTCACTCTTCCGGTCATATCCGACCGCCTTCAATGGAATTTCAATACCAGATACATCAGAATAAGAATTCTTCATACCGGCTTTATCAAAAATATTTTCCTTTAAGTATTTATCAAAATTCATTCCGCTCGCTTTTTCTGTTATTAAAGCAAGCAGAAAATATCCTGAGTTTGAATAACTGAAGTCTGTTCCCGGTTCAAAAAGTAGGTCATTTTTTGAGAAGTAATCAGTCATTTCTTTCACGGATAAATTTTTCTGAAAAAGTAAGTCAAAACCTTTAATCTCAGTAAAGCTTGGGATTCCGCTGGTATGATTTAGGCAGTTTTCTATAGTTATAATTTTTCCGTGAGCATTATAGTCAGGAAGGTATTTTCTTATATCATCCTTTAAATTCAGTTTGCCTGATTCGGCTAACTGAAGTATGCAAACAGCCGTGAACTGTTTTGACATACTTCCAATATTAAAAACATTTTCTGTACTAAGCGGAATACTGTGTTCAATGTCCGCCAAGCCGAAAGCTTCTTTATATACAGGATTTCCGTTTCTTGAAATCAGCAGTGACAATCCCGGACCGTCAGACTCGTAACTTGATTTCAGCAGACTGTCCGCAAAACTTATAATTTCATTATCTGAAATCTGAGGAAAAGTTTTCCGCAGCCCTATCATGAATAAAATGAGTATCAGTATAATAAGTTTTAATTTATTCATTGGATTTAAATTTGATTATTTAAAATTTAATTAAAATTATATAGAATTAAATAAAATGAAACTGCAATATTCCCGGGAAACAAAATTTTATAAGCTTATAATTTCAGCTTATATTTAACATTATCCAACTCAGTAAATAGGACTTAAATATCAGGCACCGGGTTTCATTAATTCTTTAATTACAATCATATTTTGTTATGAACGCTAAGATAATTTCATCGGCATCTATTCTTCTTGTAAAAGATGTGACAGCATCAGCTGTTTGGTACAGGGACAAATGCGGATTTACTATAGAGAATTTTTACGGAGATCCTCCCGCTTTCGGAATAATCGGCAGGGACGGATTTTATCTGATGTTTGCCAAATGTCAGCAGGATAAGATCATTCCTAACTGGAAAAATGTTCAGGCGACTTCTAATGTTTATTTTTGGGTAAATGATGTCGAATCAATTTATAAGGAATTTGTTTCAAAGGGAGCAACTATTGACTGGGACCTGTGCATTCAGCCCTACGGCGTAAAAGAATTCGGAATAAATGATCCTGATGGTTATGACATTGCTTTCGGTGAAATAATAAAATGATACGGGTAATTTAATATTCAACTAATTTCAATCTCATGAATATCCATTTACTCACTTTCTTAAAATACTCTATTTAAACCAATTCCAAAAATCTTCGTATCAGTTTTAAATAAAAAAATTAAAGCAAATAAGTTTATGAGAATAATATTCTGTTTTATTTCTTTAGTATATTTCAACAGCAGTTTTCTATATTCTCAAAATGATTCTAGTATTCTAAGATTGGAAGACAAGATAAGAATAGCTGTAGCTGTGAATATTTTTAATGAATACGGAAATATGATATGGAAAAACTGGGATAATGCGCCATTTGCAATACTGCTGGTTATAAATGATAAAGAATATTTAATGAAGCACCCGTTTCCATCTGATGATTTTATAAATCTTGGATATGATACACTGATTAAGAGTGATATTTTGACAAGACCAAGACAGTTCAGTAATAATTTCCTTGCAACATTTCCTGCTGTTAACGGTATCTCAACCATTGTAATGGGTATTCCGGAAAATACAGGACGCACCGGTTCTGAGTGGATACTGACAATTCTGCATGAGCATTTTCATCAGCTTCAGAGTTCGCAGCCTGATTACTATTCTGCAGTTGATTCACTTGATCTTGCAGGTGATGACAAAAGCGGAATGTGGATGCTCAATTATAAATTTCCATATAATGATATACTTATATCTGATCAGTACAAAATCTTAACACAATCTGCAAAGAGAACATATCTTTCAGTCAATGACACTGAATTTGAAATTAATATGGCTCGATATTTAAATGAAAGCGAAAAATTCAAATCGTTACTTGACAAAAAAGATTATGATTACTTCTCCTTTCAGATATGGCAGGAAGACATAGCTAGATATACTGAGACAGAAATAGCAAAAAAATTAATGATCAATTATAAGCCCGGAAATGAGCTTTCAAATCTAAGTGATCTTGATTCTATGGATTCATTATATTCAAATATCATAAATAATCTTTTAATAATAGCGGACACTCAGGACTTAATAGAGAATCAAAGAAATTGTTTTTATACATTCGGCGCTCTTGAAGGGCTGATTCTTGACAGAGCTAATCCGGAATGGAAAGATCTGTATTTCAAAGAGAAATTTTATATTGAAAAATATATTGCTGGCAGAGATTAATTTTTTTCATTATAGATTTTCATAACCTGAAGAAAATCTTCCCCAGCTTTCTGCGGGATAAATTATACTTTTATCTTCTGCATCAACTTTCACCATTATTCCATTCCCTTCTCTTATTTTATCAAAGTGCAGAGTATTGACGAACCATGTTGTTTTAGCTTCATAAGGAGCAACAAAACCATCGCTGATCTTAAGCTTAAGATGAATGATTCTGTTAATGTCTCCGGAAATGATTCCCTGAGAAGCCGATAGAATCAATGCCGTAGCCGGTCTTGCTGCGCTTATTTTTTTACTTAGCTCTTCTGCATACTTTGCATCCTTTTTCAGTCCTTTTCTGACAAAATATAATATTACCAATATAACAATTGCAGGGACTGCGAATGATAATACTAAAATTATACTGCCTGTTTCCATAAAATTTATTTTGCAAATTTAATTATTCATTATTTAAATTGAAACTGAATGAGAGTAAATTACTATTTTTTTTATTGTAGTATTAATTATCACGATTAAAGAAAATTAAAAAATTCAAATATTCCTGAAATTAAAATTGATTATTCCTTATAATATCTTTAATTTGAAAAAGCCCTAAATAAAAGGAGGTTGTCTTCTACGAGCATGATTATAAACATAGGTACAGTAATCAGGTAAATTATCTGAACGGTAAGGTTCTGGTGCTTAATCAGAATTACGAACCGTTAACAATCTGTAATGTCCGGAGAGCAGTCATATTAATCTATTTAGGAAAAGCAGAAGCAATTTACTGCATTGCTGAGAAGAAAGTTATAAGTGTGCAGAGAAGTTTCGAATATCCGAGCATTGTCCGTTTAGTTTTCTTTGTAAGAGTTCCGTTTAAAAAAATAATTCTTTCAAGGAAAAATATTTTAAGAAGGGACAGCCACAGATGCCAGTATTGCGGAAACACCACCAACCTTACAGTAGACCATGTGATCCCTAAGTCTAGAAACGGAGAAGACAGCTGGGAAAATCTGACTACAGCATGCATTAAGTGTAACAATAAAAAAGGAAACAGGACACCGGAAGAAGCTAAAATGCATTTAATGAATTTGCCAAAACGGCCATCACATATTACTTTCATTAAAAACTTTGCCGGCAGAATAGATGATGAATGGAAGCCGTATCTTTATATGTAATTTGCTGAGTTCGGTGAGTTCATTAAGTGCGATGAGTTTTAAAGTTTATAAGATATCCATCCTGATACATTAATCCTAAAAAATTTTATTAAAAATCATATTATCAAATAAATGGAAAAATATTTATTATATATAAACGGAGAGTTCCGGGAATCCTCAGACAATCAGACTTTTGATGCAGTTAATCCTGCTACAGAAGAAGTAATAGCAAAAATTTCAAAAGCTTCACTGAAAAATACACAGGATGCTATCACTGCTGCAAGAAATGCATTTGACAGCGGAATATGGAGTGATCTGCCCCGTGATGAAAGAAGCAGGATAATAAAACAGATCGTTGACAAAATAAACGAAAATGCAAAGAAATTAACAGAGCTTGAAGTAATGGATTCAGGATCAACAATTAAAAAAGCAGGTGAAGATGTTTTTCTGTCTGCAAAGAGTCTGAACTATTTTTCAAAGATGGCAGCAGTTGATCTTGATGAAAACGTAGATGGTTTAACCAAAGAAGGTGTCAGTAAAAATATAATCAGAAGAGAGCCCATTGGAGTTTGCGCATTGATCACACCATGGAATTTTCCTTTAAAGATGGCTATATGGAAACTTGGACCTGCATTAGCTGCAGGAAATACAGTAATATTAAAGCCCGCTATGGAAACTTCTGTTACTGCCTGTGAGCTTGCCCGTCTTATCAGTGAAACTGACATGCCTAAAGGCGTTGTAAATATAATTACAGGTCAGGGAAGTGTTATAGGAGCAGAGCTTACAAAGAGTCCGCTTGTTGATAAAGTCGGTTTTACGGGTTCAACAGAGATTGGAATTTCAATCATGAAAAGTGCTGCTGATAATTTAAAGAAGATAACACTTGAATGCGGAGGGAAGTCTGCTAACATTGTACTTGATGATGCTGATATTGATATGAGTGTTGACGGTGCGATCTATGCCGGATTTTATCATCAGGGACAATGCTGCGAAGGCGGAACACGCTTGCTGGTAAGTGAAAAAATTTATGATATATTCACTGAAAAATTAAAAGCAAAGATTGAAAAGATGAAGATCGGCGATCCGATGGACAAGAAAACAGACGTCGGTCCTGTAATAAATAAAAAGCAGTTTGATTCAGTAATGGGCTACATTAAGACAGGGAAAGATGAAGGTGCTGAAATTTTAACCGGTGGAAATAAATACGGTGATAAAGGTTTCTATATTGAGCCAACTGTATTTGTGAATTGTAACAACAAAATGAAGATCTCTCAGGAGGAAATTTTTGGACCGGTAGTGACTCTTTTAAAATTCAAAGATGATGATGAAGCAGTTAAAATAGCTAATGATTCAATTTACGGATTAGGAGGAGCTGTCTGGTCAGGAAATGATGAAAGAGCTTTAAACGTCGCAAAGAGACTAAGAACAGGAACTGTATGGATCAACGAATATCATTTACTCAGCGACAGAGCTCCTTTTGGAGGATACAAACAAAGCGGAATCGGAAGAGAGTTCGGGCTTGACGGTCTGAAAGAATATACAGAAGCAAAGCATATTCATATTGATGAGATCAAAGACAGAACTAAAAAGTTCTGGTTCGGGACAGTAGTGCCAAAAGATTAATTCACGAATATTCTTTTAGAGATTTATCTGCGGATTTAAATGTATGGAAATATAACAGTCTGAAACAGACAGATTACTATAGCTGAAAAACATTTGCAGATTTTAAATTATATTACTTCTATAACATAATAAATAATTGTTTAAAAATATTATTAAGGGCGGCAATTGCACATTAGTCAGATTTAGAGAAAATGATGAAAAGCTTGTTGAGATTATTCATAAAATCTTTAATGAAAAAGCAACAGCAGATTTTCTTAATCCTGAATATGTAAGTAACAGAACCCGCGCAAAGATCAGAAAGTGGATCATTAAAAAGATTAAGAGTCCTGTCGATGTATGGTATGTAATAAAGAACAAATCAAAATACATAGGATACATTTGTTTCAAATGGAGAGAGCATTATGATGAGGCATGCGAGATCTCAACAGCAATTGAGAAGGACTTCAGAGGTCTCCGACTGGGATATGAATCATCAAAAATTCTAGTAGATTATATTTTAAGCCTGAATAAATTCAGATATGTAACCGGATATGCTCACAGGCAGAATTTCAGGGCTCAGAATAATTTAAGAAAGCTTGGATTTCGTAAAGCGCAGCGGCTTCAGAAAATTGTTTCACGTCAGTTTTATAATGATGACGGAACGAGTGAGACCGGCAGCAAATATATCCTGTTTGCTATTTATACAAAATCCAGACTTGATTCCTGAAATCATAAAGTATAATCCGGATTCAAGAAAGTAAAATATCATCGCTTTGCAAGTTGATTTTCCTTATTGCGGGTAATACTGAAATTCAGGAAATCCGCGGATAGGTATAAAAATATCAATTAAAACAATTATTGAAGTAACATATAACAGTTTGAATTATCATTTTTCTAATATAACCAATTCAAATATAATCATTCTTATCAGAACCCTATTGATACAGATGAAACATATTTTTATTTTTAAAGAAAATAATAAATCCGTTATTTTTCCGTTCAGTCTGCTGCATCATCATTCTTTTATTAACGTTCAAACAGAATTAACATTGAAACAAGAAATGGGACTTATATATAAATTTTCCAATAACTATATTGCTTAAAATAAATTTATCATTAAGTCAGTTCAATTATTTAATATAATCATAAGTCTTGAATAATCTTTTATCTCTTCTGATATTTCTCCCGTTATTACTTGCGATACCAATCATATTTTTTAAAAAGGAAAAAGAAGCTCTTATAAAGAGTTATGCTCTGATCGTTTCACTAATACCTCTTGCAATAGCAGTTTATCTTTTCTTTGCATACGACCCGGCAAATCCCGGGTATCAGTTTGTTGAAAAATTCAAGTGGATCGAGATCACGAACACATATTATTTTCTGGGAATTGACGGCATCTCAATGCTTCTGATACTGATGTCAACCTTTATGTTTCCTCTTGCAATTCTCGCATCATGGACAGGAATAAAGATAAACATTAAGGAGTTTTATTTTTTACTTTTGCTTCTTGATGCAAGTCTTATAGGAGTATTCGCTTCTCTTGATCTTATATTATTCTATATTTTCTGGGAGTTTATACTTCTTCCAATGTATTTCATAATAGGAGTATGGGGCAGTGAAGACAGGATTTATGCGACAGTAAAGTTTTTCCTTTACACAATGTTCGGCAGTCTGCTTATGCTCGTGGGGATTATCTGGCTCAGCTTTTTATGTCTACCTTTTACGGGACAGTTCAGTACGGATCTGACCATTCTTACGCAGCATTCATTTCAGCTGCCATTGGACAAGCAGATATATTTATTCATATTGTTTACTTTAAGTTTTCTGATAAAAGTACCTTTGTTCCCATTCCATACCTGGCTGCCGGATGCACACGTTCAAGCGCCTACAGCAGGCAGCGTAATACTTGCTGCAGTATTGTTGAAAATGGGTACATACGGTCTTATAAGATTTTCTCTGCCGCTGTTTCCGGCTGCATTCATAAAACTCACGCCTGTCATAGCAACATTGGCCGTGATCGGAATTGTTTACGGAGCTCTGCTTTCTATAGTACAGAAAGACATTAAGAAATTAGTTGCATATTCTTCGGTAAGTCACCTTGGTTTTATAGTACTCGGAACATTTGCGGTAACGGACGTTGCTTTACAGGGAAGCATTATTCAAATGATCAATCACGGACTTTCAACAGGTGCACTCTTTATGATAGTTGGCGTCTTATACGAAAGGCGTCACACAAAAAAGATAGCGGACTTCGGCGGGATTATGAAAGTGATGCCGGTCTTTTCGGTAATTTTTATGATAGTTGTATTTTCATCCATAGGACTTCCGGGACTAAATGGATTCGTGGGTGAATTTTTAATATTGTTAGGTTCATTCTATTCATCAAATCTCGGATCACATTCATACACTATTGTCTCTACCACAGCGGTAATACTCGCTGCAGTATATTTACTCTGGATGTTTCAGAGAGTAATGCTTGGTCCGATAGATAATAATGACAACAAAGATCTGAAGGATCTTTCTAAAAGAGAGATTTTATCATTTGTTCCGATAATAATATTCATTGTATGGATTGGTGTACATCCTAACACATTTCTTTCGAAGACAGAAAGCTCTGTAAAGAAAATTGTAGAAAATTTTCAGTCTGTAAAGTCCAAACTTGCACTGGGAAAAGATAACGATATAAAGGTTACTGAGAATAGATGAATCCGTTAGATTCAAAAGATTTGTAAGATTTATAAGATTTGTAAGATTTATAGTCCAAAGATACATCGCAATTATTTAACTCCTCACGAACTGATCTTTTTAAAAAAAATTGTAATTTTTTAATTCTATTACATCTTCTATATTGGCAATATTTTTTTTAAACAATTTTATGATTATTTGGGGAAATATTAAAAAGCTGGCAAATTTAATTTTTATTCCTATTTATTAAATTTTCATAAGATGAAATCAAGACATATCTTATTCACGGCATTGATTATATTTCTTTTCACTCAGGGTTTGTATTCACAGGTATTATGGGGAATAGACACAGAGGATATCCCTGCTACAAGGAGCTGGATGAAGAAAACAGATTCACGCGGAAACGAAATATTTACGATAGATCATATCGGAGACTTTGATTATGTTACAAGCAATCAGAAAGGGTTTTTGTTTTACAGGGAGAATCCGCCTGATTTTATGTTCGAGGAGGTTTATACTTATTTGCTGAATGTCTTTGGTGCTCCTACTTCGGTTAAAGATTATGTCCCATTAGTAAAAGGTGACCTTACTACGCCGGAGAAAGTCAAATACGGGAGATGGAAATATGACAAGCAATGGGATACAGGATTTAAAATCACAAACCTTGTCTGGAAAGAAAGCAAGTTGTATGTTCAGTGTTTGTATAAATAAACTTTTGCAGTATATGTAGATATTTTTAATAATTTTTAACAAAAAGGATTAAAATATATACATCAGAAAATATTTTTAATTAAATTACGGTCAAATACACTTCAGAAGATCTTACATTCAGTGTAAAAGGTTTTTTATTTCTATTTATTAACTTCCTTGATAAAATTCATTAGTATTGGTATTTTAATCCTCTTTAATAATTATATTAGTAAAAATACGTTTTGTTAGACGACTTAACAAATAAGCTCGAAGGGGTTTTAAAAAAAATCCGCGGTCAGGGAAAAATCAATGAATCAAACATTGATGAATCTCTGCGTGAGATCAGGCGCGTACTTTTTGATGCTGATGTTAATTATAAAGTTGTCACTAAATTTATTAATGATGTTAAGGAAAAATCACTCGGTCAGAACGTACTTACAAGTATCACTCCCGGACAACTGATTGTAAAGATAATAAATGATGAACTCATAAAATTAATGGGTTCAGACAAAGCTGAAATTAAATTTTCAGACAGAATACCTTCTGTCATAATGCTTGTCGGTTTACAGGGTTCAGGTAAAACGACATTTTCCGCAAAGCTTGCAAAATATTTAAAATCAAAGGGCAGGAATCCCCTGCTTGCCGCCTGTGACGTATACAGACCGGCAGCTATAGAGCAGTTAAGAATTCTCGGCAAACAGATAGGCATACCGGTTTACAGTGATGACATTGAAAAAGACCCTTTAATAATTTCTAATGCTGCTATAAAATATGCCAGGGAAAATGCTCGTGATACTCTGATAATTGATACAGCTGGTCGTCTTGCAATTGATGAGGAGATGATGAATGAGGTTATAAAGATCAAGAATGCATTAAATCCCGAAGAGATATTATTTGTAGTTGATTCTATGACCGGACAGGACGCGGTGAATACGGCAAAAGCATTTCACGATAAGCTTGATTTTGACGGGGTAGTGCTTACCAAGCTGGACGGAGATACAAGAGGCGGTGCTGCATTATCTATTAAGGCGATAGTAAATGTTCCGATTAAATTTTCGGGTATTGGTGAGAAGCTAGATGCTATAGAACAGTTTCATCCTGACAGAATGGCTTCAAGAATTCTCGGAATGGGTGATATTGTATCATTTGTTGAAAAAGCTCAGACTGAGTTTGATATGTCGGAAAGCGGAAAGCTGGAAGAGAAGCTCAGGAGAAACAAATTTGATTACAACGATTTTCTTTCTTATATGAGTCAGATAAAGAAAATGGGTTCTCTCAGCAGCCTTATTTCAATGATTCCCGGCGCTAATAAATTAATCAAAGATCAGGAGATAGATGATTCGGTTTTGACAAAGATTGAATCTGTAATTTTATCAATGACAAATAAAGAGAAAGAGAATCCTCACATTATAAACGGATCAAGAAGAAGAAGAATAGCCGATGGAAGCGGAAACCCTATACAGCAGGTTAACCGTGTCATTAAACAGTTTGAGGATATGCAGAAAATGATGAAACAATTCAATAAAGATAAAGGAAGAGGAATAATGAAAAGAATGAAACTTCCGGCAAATTTTATGAACGAGTTCAAAGCATAAATTTCAATATTAATTAATAAATAAAAAAATAAAAAACAAACATTGGTAAAATTAAGATTAAAAAGAATGGGAAAGAGGCACTATCCGATTTACAAGATAGTGGCAGCTGACTCCCGTTTTCCAAGAGACGGAAGATTCATAGAAGCAGTAGGAACCTATAATCCAAATCTTGATCCTATGGAAGTAAAGCTAAAAGAAGACAGAGTAAAATACTGGCTGGGGGTCGGTGCACAGCCTACTGATACTGTCAGGACGTTACTTAGAAGCGAAGGTCTGATACTTAAGCTTCACCTTGAGAAAAAAGGGACAGCACCAGAATCTGTAGACACTCAGGTGCAGAAATTTTTAGCAGATAAAGAATCAAAGATCACTAGAGCCAGGGAAAAAAAGTCAAGACGAAAGCTCGCTAAGAAATCCAAGAAAGAAACAAAAGAAACAAGTGATGCAAAACCGGCAGTAACTGAAGGTGAGCCGACAGCTGAATAAAAGTTTTTAAACTATATTCAATTCAATATTCTTAAATCTAACAAAGGAGCACCCCAAATGAAAGAATTTATTGAATTTATTGCGAAACACCTTGTAGACAATCCTGAAGCTGTCAGAGTTGAGGAAATTGTTGAAGATGAGAACAGATATAAATTCATTCTTCACGTTGAAGACAGTGAAACTGGAAAAGTAATCGGAAAGATGGGAAGGACTGCAAAAGCCATAAGGACATTGTTATCAGCAGTGGCATCTAAACAGGGAAAGAAAGCTTTTATGGAGATCCCTGATAAGATCAAGAAAGAAAACTGAAATTAAATTTAATTTTGCCTGAACAAAAAGATCTTATCGCAATAGGAAAGATAGTTAAGACAATTGGGATAAAGGGAAATTTAAAAATAATTCCGCTGACTGATTTTCCGGACAGGTTTTACAGTACCAAAAAGTTTTTTTTATTTAATGAGAAGGGCAACCAATTTCAAATTAATGAAATCTTGGGTGGATATGATTTTGCATTTTCTGAATGTAAAGTATTCGATAAATACATCAATGTAAAGCTTGAGAATTACGACAGTATAGAGAAGTCAAAAGAGCTGGTGAATTTTATTATAATGGTTGAAGAGAAAGACCGTGTAAAGCTGGAAGACGGAAGTTTTTATTTTTATGAGCTTATTGATTCGGAAGTCTATGACAATGGCACTATGATAGGCAGAGTGATCTCAATTCTGAATTACGGAAGCGGAGATCTATTCAATGTAAAATATGTGGATAAGGAAGTGTTAATCCCATTTAACAAAGAGTTTGTAAAGAAAATTGACGTGAAAAACAAAAGGATTGATGTACAGCTAATAGAAGGTTTTTTAGACTAGATATAATTACACAAGAGATATGAATTTTGATATTATCAGTGCCAATCCTAATATTCTTGAATGTTCAGTAAAGAACGGACTGGTTTCAAGAGCTATAAATAAAGGAATTATTAAAGTCAGCATTCATAATTTAAGGGATTATGCAGAAGGGAAATACAAACAGATAGATGATTCGCCTTACGGCGGCGGCACGGGAATGATTTTAAAACCCGAACCGATCTTCAAAGCAGTAAAGAAGTTGCAGACAGGGTCGGAGTTTGATGAAGTAATATTTTTTTCCCCGCAGGGCTTGCGTTTTAATCAGAAAATGGCAAATGACTTTTCCTTAAAAAAGAATCTTATATTAATTTGCGGTCATTACAAGGGTGTTGATGAAAGAGTTATCTCCAAGCTGGTGACACAGGAAATATCAATCGGAGATTATGTATTATCATGCGGAGATCTTGCTGCATATATATTCATAGATGCAGTATCAAGGCTGATACCGGGAGTTCTTGGAGACGGAGAGTCAGCAATAACCGATTCTTTTCAGGTTGAGACAGGATTTGATTTTCCACAATATACCAGACCTGAAAAATATGAAAGACTTAAAGTACCTGATGTTTTATTATCCGGAAATCACAAGGAAATAAATAAGTGGAGAGAAAAGAAAGCCAAAGCAAAATATAAAAAAATTTTAAAAATAAATAAGAATTAAATCAGAGAGAAGATAAGGAGAAATCATTATGAATAAAAAAATTAATCTGGTCACAGCAGGACAGCTGAGAAACGATATTCCGGACTTTCATGTCGGGGATACAATTGGCGTATCAGTGAATGTAATAGAGGGTGACAAAGAAAGAGTTCAGATCTTTAAAGGAATTGTAATGGGGATAAAAGGCAGCGGTATAAGCAAAACATTCCGCGTCAGAAAAATATCCAACGGTGTAGGAGTAGAAAGGATTTTTCCGATAAATTCGCCGCGAATTGCGAAGATAGAGATATTAAAACACGGAAGTGTAAGAAGAGCCAAGCTTTATTATCTGAGAGGATTAACCGGTAAAGCTGCTACAAAAATCAAAGAAAAGAAAAGAGCAATTAAGATCATTGACGCAGCAGCTCCTGAAAAAGAAGCGATTCCAACAAACGGAAAGACTGAAACAGAAGCAGTAAAAGAAGAGCTTGTTTCTTAAATAATTTCATTTGTTTTTAAACTTATAGACCGTCAGAAATTCACTGACGGTTTTTTTATACTTCAATGGAAAATAAAAAGGTCTTTGTTTCAATTGCCGGTAATATAGGATCTGGCAAATCCTCACTAACCAATTTAATATCAAAGGAATTTAACTGGAAGCCTTATTACGAAAAGGTTAATAACAATCCGTATCTTAAGGACTTTTATAATGATATGAACCGATGGTCTTTCAATCTGCAGGTTTATTTTTTATCTCACAGATTCAAGACTCATAAAGAAATACTGAATAAAAAGAGTTCAGTTATTCAGGACAGAAGCATTTATGAAGATGCCGAAATATTTGCAAAGAATCTTTATAAGCTTGGCAAAATGAAAAAGAGGGATTATGATAATTACAGACAACTCTTTAAAGAAATGACTTATTTCCTTCAGCCGCCTGATCTGCTTATTTATCTTCGTTCAAGTCTGCCGAAACTTTTAAAGCAGATAAAGTTACGCGGACGTGAGTTTGAGCTGAATATTGACGGAGGTTATCTTGATAAATTAAATGAAAGTTATGAGGAATGGATTTCCGGTTACAAGATAGGGAAATGCTTAATAATTGAAAATGAAAAGATCGACTTCGTAAACAATAGAAAAGACTTCAGCAGAATCACAGATCTGATAAAGAAAAATTTATAAGCCATATAAGCTTAGATTAAAATGAAATATAAAGATCTCAAACTCCCGCGCTGCAAAAAATTCTCGGGTTATAAGCCCTGCATTTCATATAAGAATTGTCTTGTAAACGGATGTCAGCAGGAAAATGAATTTACCCGAACAGGCAGGAAAATACTTATTATTTCACTTGATGCACTTGGAAATGTGCTGTTAAATACTTCAATACTCCCCTCTCTGAAAAAGAAATATCCTGAAAGTACGGTTTACTGGATTACAATGAAAAGTGCTAAACCAATTCTGCAGAATAATAGATTTATAGACCATATATATGTCTGGAATGATGAAGACAGAATGATATTAAGAAACATTGACTTTGATATACTTTTTAATTCAGATAAATCAATGTATGCCTGCGCTTTTGCCAATGAAATTAATGCGAAAAATAAATTCGGCTTTCTTCTCGACAAGGACGGAAAGATTATTCCGGCAAATAAAAGTGCCATGTATAATTACACACTGGGAATTGATGACGAAATGAAGTTCCGGAAAAACAACCGTTCAGGTAGTGATATAATACATGAAACGTTCAGCCTGAAGTTTACAAGAAGTGAATATGTTTTTGAATTTTCTGAAGAAGAAAAAGAGTTCATGGAAAATTACAAACAGCAGATTAAGTATGACCGCAAAAAAATTTATGTAGGTTTTAATACCGGATGCTCAAATTTATTTCCAAACAAGAAAATGACTGTAGAGCAGCATATTGAGCTTATCAATGAACTTGCCGGATATGATGATTTTAAAATATTACTTCTTGGAGGCAGTGAAGATACTGAAAGAAATTTAAAGATTTACGAAAGCATTTCTAAGAAAAATCAGAAGAATATAATATATACACCAACAAACACAGGCATTAGAAATGGCGCATGTTTTATGAACATTTGTGATGCTGTGATTACAGGTGATAGTTTCGGAATGCACCTCGCCATTGCATTGAAGAAATACATTATTGCATGGTTCGGTTTATCCTGCTGGAGCGAAATAGATCTTTTCGACAGAGGAGAGAAACTGATTCCATCCGGACTTGAATGTGCTCCGTGCTGGAAAAGAAAATGCCCCTATGATCTTGAATGCATAAAGATGATAGATCTTAAAAAGATCACTGAACTGGTGAAGAAATTTGCTTTAGTAAGACCAATAATTGGAAATAACAATTAATATTTTGTCAGATTATTTTTCTATTGTTTTATTATCGGGATCATCCTTATCCTTAAAATATTTTCCAATAAATGAATTACTGTATTTTCCTACAGATGTAATTACATAGATAATCACAACAACCACCACAGCCAGTATGGCTATTACCCAGATCGCAGCTTCCATTATATACTTTTTTTATCTTATTGATTTCTTGACTTAAACAAACTCTTATCCCTGTAAACTCTTATTCTCTTTGCATTTGATATTGCGTTGATTCTTTCTTCTGCAATCTTTCTTGAAGCAACTTCCGTCGGTACATTTTCCTTTTTGGAAATTTCAATTATCTGTTTTAGTATATCATAGATTCCGGATGCCTGCTTCAGCGCTCTTTCCCTGTTATATCCTTCAAGCTCATTATAAACATTAATAAGTCCGCCGGCATTTATAACATAATCAGGAGCATACAATATTCCTTTGTCTTTTAACATTTGTCCATGCTTTTCTTCATTACCAAGCTGATTGTTAGCCGCACCTGCAACTATTTTTACTTTAAGCTTCGGGATAGTATCATCATTAATGATTCCTCCCAGAGCTGCCGGTGAAAAGACATCAGCTTCAGTGGAAAAGACCTCATCATTAGAAATAATTTTAGCTTTAAATTTTTCTACTAGGTGTTTGAGTTTATCTTCATAAATATCATTTACAAACAAAACAGCGCCTTCGTCAAAAAGATATTTACAGAGATGCTTACCGACATTTCCACCAGCGCCTTGTATGATGACCTTTTTTCCTTTTAAAGAATCACTGCCGAACACTTCATTAACACATGCTTTTATACCAACATACGTGCCGTAAGCTGTTACAGGGGAAGGATCTCCGCTTCCACCTACTTCTATTGGAACTCCGGTCACATGTCTTGTTTCCATCATTATATATTCCATGTCCTGCATGCTAGTACCGACATCTTCTGCTGTAATATATCTTCCCGACAGACCTTCAACGAATCTTCCGAATGCCCTGAATAATCCTTCAGTCTTTTGAGTACGTGAATCACCAATTATAACAGCCTTACCGCCACCGAGATTTAATCCGGCGACAGCTGCTTTATATGTCATTCCTCTGGACAATCTCAGTACATCTATCAATGCTTCTTCATCACTTGCATAATTCCACATCCTTGTTCCTCCGAGTGCAGGTCCCAGGGAAGTATTATGTATTCCTATAATTGCTTTCAGGCCTAATTCTTTATTTGAACAGTAAACAACCTGCTCGTGTCCATAAGACTCTATTAATTCAAAATTTGGGAAACTGGTTTTTGCCATAATTGTAATAATTTAATTTAAGTTTACAGATTAGTTATTTGATATTTCATAATACCGGAACATTTCCGGATTTAAAGATTTTCTAATATAAATGAATACATCATCTACAGATATATGAGCCATACACTGAGGAACCTGACATCCGTAATCATGACCCAGATACAGACACGGACTGCAGAATTTATCACTTTGAATAAGGACTGCATTTTTGTTATACGATCCCCACTTTGCAGGATTAGTCGGTCCATGCAGACCCATGGTTCTTGTTCCCACGCAGGAAGCAATATGCAGCATTCCCGTATTGCTGCAGACAATGAGTGTTGCCTTCTGAACAAGTGCAACCACATTATCCAGAGGAAACTGACCTGCAGTATTTATTACATTCCTGCTGATTCCTATTTCAATTTCAGCGCATCTTTCTTCTTCATGTTTAGCGCCGGTTATAAGTATTCTCACATTTTCATTATATTTTACAAGTCTTTTTCCAAGATCTATATAATTTTTTACTTCCCACTCTCTTGGTCTTCCGTTTTCCCCGCAGCCTGGATGAAGACAAATTACAATTTTACCGTCAAGATTATTTTTCTGCCAGAAGCTATTAGCAAAATTATAATCTTCTGCATTCAAAAAATATTCTAATTTTTTATCCTCTTCTGAAATATTTATTCCAATTGGTAAAAGCAGATCGAGAAAATTTTCAAGCTCGTGTTTATTTCGTAAATGAGGAACCACACTGTCATAACCGAAATGTTTGTGCTGACCTTCAGTTTTAAAGCCGATAGTATAATCAGCTCTGACAAGCATAGTAATAATCGCATTAATTCTTTCCCACTGTCCTACATCAATTACCAATTCATATTTTTCCTTTCTTAGCTCCAGTATGAATTTAAAAAAACTGAATGGGTTTCTTAAAAACGAATGAACATTACAATCAATTATTTTATCAACGTAAGGTATTTTTTTGATCACAGAGTAGTTAATCTGGGAACAAATGAATGTAAACTCCGCATTAGGGAAGGCTTTCTTGAGCGTTCTTAGAGTCGGTATCAATAGTATTGAATCACCGATTGCTGCAAGTTTTATTATCAGAATCTTTTTTATATTCTCTATAGGAAGTCGTTTTTTCCTTTTTGTAAGAATCGACAAAAAAATTATGACAGGAATACCAACATATTTATCAAAAACACGGAAGATCGCTCTTCGCTTCATAAATACTTATACTGAAGAATAAATTTATTTCTAATATACTTAGAAATGAATATATTATCAATAATAAGATTTTAATTAAATTGCATCCACTTTACTCAGAGCTGATAGAACAATCTATCAAAGCAAAAAAACATTCATACTCTCCATATTCAAAATTTTCCGTCGGAGCGGCATTGCTCACTTCAACCAATAAAATCTATACAGGAACAAATGTAGAAAGCGCATCATATTCTCTCAGCATTTGTGCTGAGCGGGTTGCATTTACGAAGGCTGTCTCAGAAGGTGAAAAAAAATTCAAGGCAATTGCTATTTCGGCTAGTATTAAAGATTATATTTATCCGTGCGGAGCCTGCAGGCAGTTTATGTATGAATTCGGAAAAGACCTTGATGTAATAATAATCAAATCAAAAAAAGATTTTTTAATTATAAAACTTGCTGATCTGCTTCCCGGAGCATTTGATAAAAGGTCATTAAAGTTATAAAATAATATGAACGAGAATTTACAGATAAGAACACATAAGAAAACCGGACATATAGAAGTCATCTGCGGAAGTATGTTTTCAGGAAAGACAGAAGAACTCATAAGAAGGATAAGAAGGGCAGAAATTGCAAGGCAGAGAGTAAAAGTATTTAAGCCGAAAATAGACAACCGCTACAGTGAGTTTGAAATTGTCTCTCACAATGAGCAGTCATATCCTTCCATTGTTGTAGAAGATGCTGACGAGATACTTGAAAAGAGTTTTGATGCAGAAGTTATAGGAATTGACGAAGCACAGTTCTTTGAAAATAACCTGGTTGAGATATGTCAGAATTTGGCGGATTCAGGAAAGAGAGTAATAGTGGCGGGTCTTGATCAGGATTACAGAGCAATCCCTTTTGAACCGATACCTCAGCTGCTTTCAATTGCGGAATATATTACCAAAACTCTCGCGGTGTGTGTTGTATGCGGAGCTCCTGCCAACAGGACACAGAGAAATACTGAAAGCAGTGACCAGATACTTGTCGGAGCTAAGAATCATTATGAGGCGAGATGCCGGCTTCACCATGTAATTCATTCAGAATCTTTCAATAAAGTAAATAGCAAATAAAATTTTAAAATTTTTATTAATCCATGATAAAATCAAATTCCATTCTTCTTTTAATTTCAATTTCACTGCTTACAATTTTCAACTCCTGCGGAAAAAAAGAAACTCAGACTGATCAAAAGGACAATACAATTCCTTTAAAAGTCGGTCTTGTATTTGACATTGGCGGAAGAGGTGATAAGTCCTTTAATGATGCTGCTTACAAGGGACTTGAAACTGCAAAGAATAAACTTGGAGTTGAATTTGAGGCAATTGATCCGGGTGACGGAGCTGACAGGGAATCTTCTTTGAGAAAACTCGCAAGCCGGAAGGATATTGGATTAATATTCGGAGTAGGATTTATTTTTACTGATGATATAAATAATATTGCAAAAGAATTTCCTGATAAGAAATTTGCCTGTATAGATTATTCAGTGGATCCGACAAAAACCATACTCAGCAATATTGAAGCCATTGAGTTCAAAGAAGAAGAAGGTTCATTTCTTGTAGGTGCACTTGCAGCTTTGACGACCAAAACAAATAAAGTAGGATTTATAGGAGGAATGGAATCATCCCTTATTAAAAAATTTGAAACCGGATTTAAACAGGGAGTTAATTATGTTAATCCGGAATGCAGAGTTTTATCTGCTTATGTCAGCGTTTCGCCGGAAGGATTTAAAAATCCCGGTAAGGCAAAAGAAATAGCATTAAGTCAATATTCAGGAGGTGCAGATATAATTTATCATGCTTCCGGGCTATCCGGACTGGGATTATTTGAGGCAGCACGGGAAAAAAATAAATTAGCAATAGGAGTGGATATGGACCAGTTCAAAGAAGCTCCAGGATTTGTTCTTTCCAGTATGGTAAAGCAGGTGGATGAGGCTGTTTTTCTGACTATTAAAGACTTTAAGGAAAATAAATTTAAGGGAGGAATAAAAACTTTCGGTATTAAGGATAACGGCGTTGGTTTTGTATATGACGAAAATAATAAAAACCTGATTAGTCCCGAAGTAAAAGAAAAACTGGATGCAATCAGAATGAAATTAATTAACGGAGAAATAAAAGCAGACACTCAATAATATTCATTATCCTCACTTGTTTAAATATTTCAGTCTATTAGCACAAGTAATTTCATATTTAAATATTCTGATAAATTTTTATTCATAATAATTTACAGGAAATATCACCTTCCCCCATCAGTCATTTCATATAAGATAACTTTAACAACCAGGACATTAAAATCTTTCTTACCGTTGCTCTATTGAATTATGATTCTGATATTTAGTCCGCCTTCTTTTGAGGTTCTCGGGACAGTAGTAACTGTAGCGCCTGTCGGATTTGTATTAATATATCTGTAGAACAACTGCATTGACACTTTTGAACTTAGAGAATATTGTATCGAAGGATTTATAGTTGTGACAGTTGATCCGTTACCTGCAACCTGAGATCCGGTTGCTGTAGTGCCATATTCATAATTTGATGGTTCATTAGTTAACTTTGATAAAGTCAGAGCGAATGAAATATCATTTGACAAAGACAATCCAAACAGGGGCAGATCAAATCCGGATTTGGAAAAGTTAGCATTTAAACTCCATTCGTTAGTGCTGAGTGTCTGTATGTTAGCCCCGGTAGGATTCAGATTATAACTTACTCCGGAATTAATTCTGAAAGTGGATGTTAAATTTCCTCCTAATACTTCCTTAAAATTAAAATTCAAACCAATCAATGGGCTGAAAGCCTGAGTGACTGTCTGAGAATTCGGAATATCAATCGCATTTATATCTATAAGTTTGCTTTCAGTATATTCTGAGACAAAACTGTTATCAAGTGTTACAGAGTTAGCGAACTGCGCAAACAGAGGAAACTTTTCAAGTCCTGAAAAAGTCAGTGTCCAGTTAGGAAACGGAATAGCTGCAATTTCACTTTTAAAAGAACTTGTCAGATTTTGCCTGCTTTGAGAGGGATTATTCGGATCATATGCATAACTGAACTGGTCAATACTTCCCGCAAAGAACATTGTATATCCACTTCCTACTGCGCTTGTTTTACTGGTAGGTGAACCAATATATCCTACATTATTTGAAGAGTATATCAGATTATTAGTAAATCCCCATCTCGTTTTAAAAGACAAGGTCATGGAAATAGCTTCAGGAATTATAGGATTTATTGTTGTAGTAAAAGCAAGATCATTTGACTGTCTGTAAGCATCTGTAATCTGTGTAAGATTAGGAGCTCTGTTACCCGGATACAGACTGAATCCCATCTGATACAGCCTGGATGGACCGTACTCTTCATTGGTGGTCGGATAAAACCAGAAGTTTCCAAATCCGGGATTACCGGTTACACCTCCATTGCCGACAGAATTGTTTTGCGAATATGTAACATTGATATCACCCGGAATAAAAGTCGAAAATATTTTAAGTATGTCTGCTATACTTTGTTTATTTCCTGTTTCACCGTTTGTTGTGTCTCTGGCAACTCCGTTTGCTCTGAGCTTATTTTCACTTTCACCGCCAAATAAAGATAAAATTTCCTTGAATTTAAACGTAGCCGAACTGACAATTGTATTATCAACAGAAGTTGCATAGCCTACATTAACATTCTGATTTGGATTTATCCATCCGTATCTTACATTATAAGAACCGGTAATTCCAAGGAACCGGTCTATGTATGGCAGATTAAATCTTGGATTGATAGTTACCTGCTGAACATAATCAAGGGTTTTTCCGAAATTTATAAGTCCGTTATTGAAAAATATATCATTGAAAATTGCGCTGTTGTTTCTTTGATTAAGACTTGTATCAGTTTCGAAAGGAGTAAGATCGCTTCCTGCTCTGAAATCATAGTTTCCATTAATGTCAATTATCCAGTTTTCAATGAATTTCCAGTCAAAGCTGAAACCTCTGTTGGCTTTAAAATCTCTTGATGTAAAATCAGCAGTGTTTAGTTTTCTTTGTTTGGACTCAAACCTTGATCTGTTAAAGGTAGTATTAGCATTGAAATTCTGAGAGAACAATGGAGCCAGTGGAATAAACGGGAAGAAGAAATATAATTTTCCACCGGCATATTTTTCTCCCAGAGGCAGCAGATTGCCAATGTTTAAATTCAGCTTATCGCTTAAACCGAAATCCGTTCCGAATGAAACACCTCCGTCATATCTGAAATCATCCTTGTTTTCATAAGTAAGATCTCTTGAATATCCGAAATCAGTATTAAAATTAAATCTGAGCTGATTAAAAATATTTTTTATCAGGAAATTATTACTCGGAAGACCAAACTGCATATTACTAATTGAAAGATTGTTTCTTATAACAAGTGTCTGCGCTTCAGTTGTAATATTATTCCTGGCGAGGGTTGCCTGCTCCACACTTCCGGTTGCTTTGAGAACTCTATCGTATCTTTCATCAGCTGCACTTTCCATTAAAATGTCAGTCCCGGGATAATAATCAGGATTTATCATGCTTTCAGAGTGCCTGAACGTAATCGGAAGCTGAATGAAATTTCCCCACTCTTCAGAAATAGCAGATGAGAAAAAATTATTTATCAGTCTGTTTGCATTTATAGTTGTGCTTAAATCCCATGCAGTAATTGAATTCCTTGTTCCCATTCTGCTGTCGAGTCCGTGAAAGAAAGGATCAGTCCTGGAAATTGTAAAATTTACATTTATAAGATCGGCAAGTTCAATGTTAGCATTTGCAGTCAGTGCAAAACCATTATCATCAATTACGTTTACAAGCCTGAGTTCATTAAACCAGACGCTTCCAGAAATGGATGCATTCAGAGCGCTCCGGTTTTTTTCAACGCCGAGTATAATTTCTTTTATTGACTGAAGATCCGGATTACCGAATACTTTGTAAGAAGAGCCGGGCGGTCCGTTTATTGAATCCAGCTCTACGGCAATACTGGGATTATCCCTGCCTATCTTGATCTGGGTAAGATCGCCAAAGTTAATAGTCACATTATTTAGTTCATTCCAGGGCTGTCCGGGTCTTACATCGGGATGTATGGGAGCTCTGTATTCGTAATAATTATTAGAATCATTTCCAAATCTTACAATCATTGTTGCATCATAAATGTTTTCATTAGTATAATTAAATGAAGGATCGCCATTGACAAAAAGCTTCATTGATCTGTAGTTGAACAGATCAAGAGGAGCATTATTGAAATCCTTCCTTGCGATTTTTCTGACACCGCTGTTAAGATCAGTTACTTCTATGGAAAGAGACTGTTCATTTGACAAAGTATTAACATTATTCTGACCTCTGATGGTCTGCCTCAATCCGTTACCTGCTATAGGACTGAGATATGTCTGTGGGTTTTCTTCAATACTTACAGCAGTAATATTATAAGTTGTATCTGTCTTATTTGCCTTTACCCATTGGTTACCGGTAAGACTGATGTCATAAAACTGAAGCCTTACAGTGTCATTCACTCCTGTGATCCACATTCTTGCGAACTGAATATTTGTAAAAACGGCATTACCGTATGCTTTTCTGTATTCTGACAAAGGTACTTTATACTGATACCAACCGTCATTTCCCTGTCCGACAATATAAGGATTATTTTCTGTGTTAAGACTTATTTCAAACTGAAAATAATCATTTCCGTTATTCACATTGCTTGTTTTGTTAAGGTCTTCAGTATCAGGTCTTCTTCCTCCTTCAAAATTCAGATTATTCTGGGTTCCGTTAATTCTGCTGTAGTCGACCTGACCTGTAGAGCTGTTATTATCAAGTGCCGGATCAAGAATTTCTATTGCAGTAGGCGGATCCAGTCCGCCATTTAAAGCCCTGTACATCTGTAATTCCTGCGCATCCGACATAAAATCCGTTCCAATATCGTTAGTACCTATTAGTTCACCATTGCCCAGTGAATCTTCAGTATCGAGTCTTCCGTTTGGTATAGCATCCTGACTTATATTACCAAGATCAATTACCAGTTTTCCTATTTTGCCTGCATCCCTGCCTTTTTCTATTCTTAAGCTGAATTCAATGAAATTAATATTTTCATTTACAAGATTATTGCTTGTTGTATTCAGATATTTCATAACGCCGTTCCAGGTAGTTGTCTTATCAGGAATTGTATCAAACTGGCCGTTATAATTATACACACCTCTTTTAGAAGGTTCATAAGTCATATAAAATGGTGTGACAGTATTCTGACTGGTTTGCACATCTTTATTAGGATAAATATTTGTAAGTATTGCGCTGTTGGCAATATTAAACCAGTTCATTTTTCCTCTTTTGGACTGTTTAAGCTGAGTACTGTCCTGAGGTCCAATAAAATCTGACAAAGGTACGGAAGCCATTGTCCAGGTATTATAAGTGCCTCCGAGTGCAATTATTTTCTTCACACCTTCCATATCATCTATGTAAGCGACAGCTTCATTATTATCTATTGGAATAACACTCTTATTAGTGTTAGGGTCGGGATTTATTGAAGCTATTTCTCCTCTTAGAGTTATAGTAGAAGGTACTTTTGTATTATATCCGGGCAGCAGGTTTACAAGATTTGTAAGCAGTTTTGAATTGAACTGTGTAGTAAAATTCAATCCGAACATTGTATTATTTGTAGGCTCTTCTCCTATTCTTACTTTATCATTAAGGGTTTCCTGCTTTAGATTAACAGCAGTAAAACCAAATGAGCTTTTATCTGATATTTTATAATCTCCCTTTAATCCCAAAAATGTTTTGGAAGCAAGTGTAAAGAGATCATTGGTTTCATAAGAAATCCGAAGGTCTTTAGATAATAAAGCTGCGGAATTCCGGATGACAACTGTACCTGAGGAATAATCAACTGTATAATCCGAATTCAGACTAAGAATCTGTTCTCCTATTTTTACCACAACACTTCCGGCAACTACATTAAATCCGAGATTAAGAGTATTGCTGATATTTGTTTCTCCTCTTGCTCTTCCGGTGAAGACATAATTATTGGCATTGGGAACCAGTTTTGAATTGTCTTTTAATTGAGTATAAATCTGCGGATACCAGTATGAAGAATCAATGGTTACTCCGTTAATCGTGTCCCTTAAATTATTTAAAAATGGTTTAAGTGTCGGGAATATTATATATCCGTTCTCTACGTCAATGGTCGTCCCGGGAAGCCAGTCAAACTTCGTATCCGGAGGACCGGATCTGCCGTCAGTGTATTTATCCAGTCCCATTATAGTGATAATATATTTGTTAAGATTCGGGATTGGAAAGGTCGGATTATAAATACCCTGATCCAGAAATTTTATATCAAAATTAAAACCTTCTCTTACAACTCTTGATACTGGAAGCCGGTATATATTCTTCATCTTTAATTCCCATGCAACCGTGTTAGTTGGTACAAGTGTCTGAACCTTTATCATTTTCAGAACAAGTGTATCCGTAGATTTTACATTTGTATCCGTACTGATCGTACCAAACTGCTCGCCTGTTGTAGTTCTTTTATAAGCAACACCCGCAAAATAATTATCAGGAAGACTTATTTTTAATGTTACAAAACCGGCATATTTATTAAGGGAATATTCGCTCGGGCTAAGCTTTCTGACAAGACCAAAAATACTTTCACCCTGAACCGTCGGAGGGTTTTTATAAGAACTGTCATATACACCTGATGATGGTATCGGTCCGAGATTCACATGCATTCCTGCTCTGCGGTATCCGGTAGTAGTAACATCTGTCTGCACCCAAACTTCAAATGACTGTTCATCCACACTCAGCTGATTTGTAGTTTGTGAAATATTCGTATTATTAAAATAATCAAGGAAACTTGATTTATAAATAGTGTCCAGGAAATAATGATTATCCGAATAATCATAGACTTTTAAATTAAACTCAGATTCCTGAGCTCCTCCGCTGAAATCTTTTACCTCAGTCTTACTTTTTTTCTGTGAAACAACTGCAGATAATGACAGCGCACCTAATTGAAAATCACCTATTACTCCAAACAACGCCTGGGAAGAACCTATAAGCCCTGAATTTGTAGACAAAGAAACATTTCCTCCTTCTATCCTCTTTATCACTTCATCTGCATATCCTTCATACTTAATTTTTAACTGATTTTCAAAATCAAACAATCTCTGTGTATTATAATCTGCATCAATGAAAAGCTTGTCCCCGACAGTACCTTTTGCAGTCAGCTGGACTTCCTGTTTAAAATTTATACTGTTATTTGAATTGCTTAACCCTGATATAATGGTCTGATCACTTGTAGAATTCTGATAAGAAGCTGTTATATCCACAGCACCATTTATTTTAAGACTTAGCGTAGGGGGTCCGAAAATACTTTCGGAGGTAAAAGGCAATGGAATGGTAATGTCAGTAAATTTTTCAAACAATTTACTGATATCATCTTTTGTATTTCCCTGAAATTTTTCATTAACTAGATCTTCGAAGAGTTTCTTATTATTTATCTGAGTGCGCTCTGCAAGATACTGATCCAGCGGAATTATTAATGGAGCCCGTATATCATAATCATCGAACTTTTCCTTTATGACTGCATTCCCGGATTCATCAAAACTTAACTCATATTTTATATTGGATGAATTGTCAAGTAAAAACGGCGAAGTCTTTTTGGATAATTTTGTTCCGTATAAATATTCGGGAATATATTTGAAATACTTAATTCTCGCTGTGGAATCAACGGGCAATAGCCTGGTAGAATCAATTGCAAGAATTGAATCTCCTATTGATCCGTTAGATGTGTCAGAAGGATTAGTTTTTATATAATTAAAATTAGTATTAGCCCTGTCTCTTCTGCCTTGAGAAAAAGAAACATTGCTAATAACAAATAGAATTATTATTATTATTAAAAATGAATACGAATGTAATCCTGAGTTATTTTTGAGTGAGATAAAACGCAACTACTTTACTTAATTTACCAAATTGTAATCTTTCTTCTATAAGCTGTGAGTTTAATTAATTATAAAAATTTCTGAATCTATTTGAATATTACTTACCGAATTCTCCACCCTGCTTAATCTTATTTTTCTTTTTGTATTCAATTATAATTATTAAAAAATTAATATTCAATGTTCATTATTAAAAACCTTTATTTTTATCTTATTGCATTTATTGTTTTATGTCCGGCGGGAAAAATTTTTTCGCAGTTTGATCCTCATCCTGAGCTTGACTGGTTTACCATCGAAACAAAAAATTTCTATGTTCATTATCATAGCGGTACTGAAAGAACCGCTTCGACTATTGCAAAGATCGCAGAAGAAGTTTACGGACCGATCACTTCATTGTATGATTACAAACCTGACGAGAGAGTCCATTTTATTGTAAATGACGTTTCAGATATTGCTAACGGAGCTACGGATTATTTTGGAAACAGGATTGAGATCTTTGCATCAGCACTTGATTATGATCTTCGCGGAACTCACAACTGGCTCAGAAATGTAGTGACACATGAATTCACTCACGCGATTCAGGTTCAGGCTGCAATGAAATACGGAAGAAAGCTTCCTGCATTTTATCTGCAATGGCTCGGATATGAAAATGAAATAAGACCGGATGTTTTATACGGGTATCCTAATGTAATTGTATCATATCCTTTATCAGGAGTAGGCGTCCCTGCCTGGTTTGCCGAAGGAACTGCACAATATCAGAGACAGCAGCTGTCTTATGAATACTGGGATTCTCACAGAGACATGATCCTGAGAAGTTATATTGAAGACGGAAACCTCCTGACCTGGGGCGAAATGGGACAGTTCTCATCTATAACAAGTTTGAAGGCAGAATCCATTTATAATCTCGGTTATGGACTGACAAGGTACATTGCAGATAAGTATGGTGAAGATAAATTAAAAGAAATTACAATTCATCTCGGAGACTTTACAAATTTCAGTATGGATGCAGCTGTGAAAAAGACTTTAGGCATTGACGGGAAACAGCTGTATAACGAGTGGAAAGCATTTTTGAAAAAAGATTATGATGCCAGACTTGTAGATGTTAAAAAAAATATCATTGAAGGTGATATTATTGAAAAAACCGGTTTTGCCAATTATTTTCCTCAGTATTCACCTGACGGAAAAAAAATTGCATACCTTTCAAATCAGAATTTTGATTACGGAACCACAGGATTATTTATTTATGATATTGCAAAAAAGAAATCTGAATTGATATCACAGCCGGTATCAACCAATTATTTCTGGTCGCCTGACGGTAAGAAAATTATTTATGCAAAAAGAAATTCACCTCCGACAATTCATCATTCTACAATTTATGATATTTATGAGTATGATTTGAAATCAAAGGAAGAAAAAAGACTCACTGAGAATCTGAGAGCATATTCTCCTTCATATTCACCTGACGGAAAATTGATTTGCTTTGTTGTAAATAAAGACGGAACACTTAATCTTGAGATTGCTGATGCAGACGGAACAAACAATGATCCTCTTACTGCTTTTAATGACGGTGAGCAGATATACAGCCCGAGATTCTCTCCGGACGGGAAAAAAATTATATTTGATTTTGCAATAAAAGAATCAAGAAAGTTAGCTGAAATAGATATAAAGACGGGAGAGATAAATTATATTCTTGATGAAAAGGGAGTTGATTTCAGAAATGCTGTATTTTCAAAAGACGGGAAGAAAATCTATTTTGCATCAAACAAGACCGGCATTTTTAACATTTATTCTCTGGACAAAGAAACGAAAGATATAAAACAGATAACAAATGTGCTCGGCGGAGCTTTTATGCCAACAATAGATACCAGCGGAAACATTGCTTATTCCACTTATCAGTCAACAGGATACAAAATTTCCCTGCTGAAGAATTTCAGGGAATATGATCCATCGGAAGTTGGTTCTTATAAGCAGCCGGAAATTTTAATTACAAAATATACTGTAATAGACTCGTTAAAAGCCGGTAGTCAATATGACTGGTTAAAATTAAAGAACTTTGACGATAAGGATGTCATCAAATTCAAAAAGAAACCATACAAAAGTAAATTCACATCTTTATCATTTGTACCTGTTATAAGATTCGATACATATAAAAGACAGAATCAGTTCAGTTTTTTTGAAGCAATTAAACCGGGACTTTACTTTTTTTCCAATGAGGTCCTGAACAGATTTTCCATATTTGGAGGTGCTAATATTAACATAGAAGGTGAAAGAGATATTTTTTTACAATTCGAATACAACAACGGATTTCCTTTCTTCAAAGATTTTTTCACGAAGACTTTAAAGTTTGAGCCGAAGTTCACACTTGACGGATATAACACAGTTAGAAATTCCAATGTAAATATTCCATTTCCTACAGATACTATAAGTGACGGTATATCATATAACCTGCTTTCATTTGATTTCGGAATGGCATTCAATATTATCAACTATAACCATATAGTAAAATTTGGATGGACTTTATCCAAATATGATTATAACCTTGATGCATTTTCAATACCTGTCACCGGCATTTCAATACGTTCCACAAATGAGACTTATTTCAAAGCCAGCGATTTTTCACTTTCATACAATTATGAATCTATGTATCCCAGCAAGAATTCAGATATAAATCCAATAGGCAGAAAATTTGATATCAGGTATGACTACGAAATCAGTAAAATTAATCCGTCAATAGAAGTGAATGATAACGGAACTGTAACAACAAATTATGAAACCAACAAACTGAATAAGCTGTATGGGGTTTTTTCACAGGGAATCGGACTTTTTAACAATAAGCATTCACTTACATTAAAACTTACCGGTGCAACAATTTTCGGACCTCCGGTAGAAAGTTTTTATGATTTCTATGCCACAGGATTACCGGGGATGAAAGGCTATCCGTTTTATTCTCTTGGCGGAGGCAGAGTGGCAGTAGCGAATCTGACTTATCGACTGCCGTTATTTACTCATATAGATACCAGACTTTCACCTCTTTACCTTGATAAGCTTTATTTTTCGTTGTATGGTGATTACGGAAATGCCTGGAATGGAAATGCAGCAAAGTTAAATGAGTTCAAATCAGACATAGGTGCTCAGCTTAGATTACAGGCTTTTTCATTCTATGTGTTCCCTACCAGTATATTTTTTGATGCTGCATATGGTTTCAATGAATTCACTCAGGTCTATAATGATCAGCTGCTGACTTATGGCAAGGAATGGAATTTTTATTTTGGAATGTTATTTGGATTCGATTTATGATTGAAAGAGTTTTTTTATTTAGCTATTTTATATATTGTCAGTGATTTTATGAGTGTTCATATAGACAGGTAAAATCATGGTTATAAATCAATCATAAAATCATAATTGCGCCCGTAGCTCAATCGGATAGAGCAACAGCCTTCTAAGCTGTAGGTTACTGGTTCGATTCCAGTCGGGCGTACATAATCTTTAAACAGTTAAAAGCAGCAGATTATCTGCTGCTTTTTTTTTACAATATCACAAATGAAAAAAGTCATTGTCATTACCGGCGCATCAAAAGGAATAGGTTTATCATGCGCGAAATTATTCATTGAGAATAAATTCACAGTAATAAATGCATCACGAACTAACCCTAACCCGATAAAAAACAAGAATTATCATTTCATTAAAACTGACGTTTCGTTAGAAAGTGATGTAAGTGATCTGTTTGATAAAGTATTGAAAAAATTCAATAAGATCGATGTATTGATCTGTAATGCCGGATTCGGTAAGTTTGCTGAACTTTTTGAATCCACTACTAAAGATTTCGATGAGATGTTTGCGGTGAATGTCAAAGGTTTGTATTTATGCAACAGATATGTATTGAAATCAATGAAGGAAAAGAAAAAAGGAATAATAATTAACATTTCATCAATTGCAGGAAAGAACGGAATAGCTACGGCTTCCATATACAGTGCTACAAAACACGCAGTTATAGGCTTATCTTCTGCACTGATGTCTGAGGTCAGAAAAGACAATATAAGAATTGTGACTGTTTGTCCGGGATCCACGGATACAAATTTTTTTGATGATCCAAGTGCTAAATTGAATTCAAGTAGAGACACATTGCTTTCACCTGATGATGTTGCAGAAGCTTGTTTACTGGCAGTCAGATTGCCGGAAAGAGCATTGTTAAGCGAAATTGAATTAAGACCATTGAATCCGTCAAAATAAAAAATCACATTTTACGTTTTCGGATCTAATGATAAATATTGATTTGAAAATTCTGCTTAAGTATTTCAAAAAGCAATTATCATTATAAAGGAAGACCGCTATTGATTTAAAAATAATTTCTCAACCTGCAGGAAAATAGAATCAATTTCTAAAGTAAGTCATCATCCACAATGAAAATTTACCAGATTCAAAATTTATTGATCTTTTCATAAAACCAGTCTTTATTCGTAACCAGCTTCACCTCATTATCGAGCTCTTTTTTAAGAATTAATTTGAGCGACTTTTTTGAAGAAGGAATACTTTCCTTGATTTTTATCAGTTCCGATATATAATAGATGAATTTTTTTATTATATCCGACTGCTCTTCAGAAATCGATTTCTTAATTCTTAAGTATTGTCTTAAATTATCAATTATGTATTTTACTCCATTGACATTATTCATATCAAAATAAACTTTTCCGAGAAGGAATTTAGAATGGACATAATAGTTAGCATCTCTTATCTCAACTTTATTCAAATACGTAAAAATATTGTCAAATTCCTTTCTGTGAAAAAGCAGCTTTGCTTTTGCAAGATTGTAAGCGTCACTGGCAAAATTTGGGTCTAAATATTTTTTGTATTCCTCTATATAACTATCGACCCAGTCATATTCTTTAAGGGAAAGACAAATGTTTACTACGTTGTTATATTCAAAATCAGTTATAATATTGTCTATGACAAACAATCGTCTTTCCTTCATATACTTATACATTTCAAATGCTTTTTGCCTGAATTCCACATGACCCATATTTGTCTTTTTGACAAAATACTGGGTTAAATAATGATAGTAATATTTCAGATTTTTTTTGCGGAATTTTTTTTCTTTATTTTTAAGAAAGTCTATAAGTCCGTAGAGATATTTATCATCCAGAGTTTGGAACATATTTACAACATAATAAATGATAAGCAGATTAGGATGGTTTTTGTAAATTTCATCCTTATTATTTTCCACAAGGGAAATAATTTCATTAAAATTTTTTTTATTGAAGAATTTATTCTTGTTTATAACACCTTCATTATGGATCATTTCATTAAAACAATGAAGCTTTGTAAAAGCATAAAAATAATCAAGATTGTCGGATTTTTCCTGCAGCCCTATTTCCAGTTCACCTCTTATATCTCCGAATTTAAAATAAAAAATTTCATTAACAAGATTTATTTTATTCAGATAAAAACTTTCATCCTTGGAATAAACTTTTTTCAGAATATTCGAAATCGTTCTGTGATTCATTTCAAACCTTTTTTGGAATCCTCTTTTTCTTAGGGCTCCCAGTAGCAAAATTTTATTTCTGATAGAATCTTCTTCCATTTCAATCTGAGAGAAAAATCTTTCCATCAATATTGAAAATTCAGATATAAGTTTTCTGATCTTTACATCATTCACCTTACTTTCTCCATATACATTCACGGAAAGGTTTTCTTTGCTTATATCAATATTTCTGATGTGCGGATAAAGGCTTTTAAGATACTGGAAAAGCTTAACATTGTTTCTTTGTTTGTTGAAATAGGGGGAAAATACAAAATCTTCGAATTTTTCAAGCTCTTTCTCGCTGAGAGATTTAAAATATTCTAACATAAGTTCTTCTTGGGGAAGGTTAATAATTGGAATAATTTAAAAAACCATTTAAAAAAACAAAATGTATATTTACATATTTATTTAAGAGATTATATCATTATCAATAAGTACAAAATAATAAAAATCCCTTGAAAGTCGAATTGATTTTAAAACACAGTTTCGTTAATTTTGTGTTCGCTTAGGGTTTATGAATGAATCACAAAAAAATTCCGAGAAGAAGAAAAGTTCTTTAAAGGAAGTTCTCTCAAAACCTTTAATAAAAGTTGACAATAAAGTCGCACAATATTCAGGATTAGGACTGACTTTAGCAGTAACAATTCTTTTATTCTTCTGGATTGGGAAATGGATAGACGAAAAGGCGGGCACAACTGTCGTGTTCACATTGATTCTGACATTCGTAGGTTTTGCGGCAGGATTTTACAGCTTTTATCTGAACATAAAAAAACTGACTGAAGAAGACAAAAAAGAAAATCCTAAATACAATAAATTCTGAGAAATTTAGATTTTAAAAAATTTGTCAAAAGGATTGTTCTTATAAGTGCAATTTCCCTGTTAATATTTTCCGCAGTGATTTATTTTTCCGGACAGTTGCAATATTTTCAGCCGCTGATTTTCGGATGGGGATTGAGTTTTTCCAGTGTTATAATTGGCGGATTTGTAGTTTCAAAAGCACTAAGGAAAGAAGGAACAGGATTTATAAATACAGTTCTTTTAAGCATGGTTGTGAGAATGTTTGTCACGGTTGCTTTGATATTCATTCTGATATATTTTCTTAAAATTGACAAAATAGGATTAGCTGTTATATTTTTTTTCTATTATATTTTGTTTTTAATATTTGAAGTAAACTTCCTTTCAGATAACACAATAAAAAACTAATTCAAAGATCATAACAAATTGATAAAAATTTCAGATTCCACCAGACAAACATCTTCCGATCACTTAAGATCTTTTTTCCTCAGACTGTATTTAATACTTACACTGCTTGTTTCAATTTCCGGAATTTCATATTCACAGGAAGGCACTGATGGTAAAAAGGAATCGGAGATTAAAAAAGTTGAGGAATTCGCAGAGGAAAAATTTGATGTAATTGAGAAAATAGTTGATCACCATTATATTGACCTTTATTTCCTCGGCAAGATTCAGCTGCCTCACTTCGAGCCGGTAAAAATATTCGGGATCACATTTGATTTTTCGATTACGAAGAGTACGGTAATGATGTTTCTAGCTTCTATTATACTTATCTGTGTATTATTGTATGCTGTCTCCAGTAATAAGAAAAATAAAGTCCCTAAAGGAATCGGCAATGCTGTGGAATCTATCGTAGTATATGTCAGAGATGAAATAGTAGTTGCTAATATGGGAGCGGAAGGATTGAAGCTAATGCCTTTTTTCCTCACGCTTTTCTTTTTTATACTTTTTGCAAATCTGCTCGGATTGTTTCCTTTTATGTCACAGCCTACAAAGAACATAAATATAACGGCAGCATTAGCACTGGTCACTTTCGGTGTGACACAGTACAAAGGAATTAAAGCTCACGGATTTGCTGGATATGCTAAAAGTCTTGTCCCTCCGGGAGTTCCGGTTTTCGTTTTACCGGTGATGATCGTCGTTGAGTTTATAGGATTATTTACAAAGCCGTTTTCACTGCTGATGAGGTTGTTTGCGAATATTACAGCAGGAACAATTATTATATTTTCTCTTATAGGACTGATATTTGTGATGAACTATCCGGGAACTGTTATTGCTATACCATTTGCGATATTCATTTATCTTATTGAAATATTCATAGCTTTCCTGCAGGCATATATTTTTACGCTTCTTTCAACTTTATACATCAATATGGCAATGCATCATCATTAAGAAATCAGAATATGATTTCAGAAATTTAGATTAAAAATTTTTCAGTTAAAAAAACAGAAACACTATAAATATTTTTACAATAATAAATTAAAAATCAAAAAGGAGAATTAATAAAAATGGATTTAGCATTTTTAGGTGCCGGTCTGGGTGCCGGATTAATAGTAATTGGAGCAGGTATCGGTATCGGCAGATTAGCCGGATCAGCATTGGAATCAATAGGCAGACAGCCTGAAGCAGTTGGTGAGATCAGAACCACTATGATCATTGCAGCAGCTCTTATTGAAGGTGTTGCTCTTTTCGGCCTGGTTATTTGTATTCTGTTAGCTACAAAGGCATAATTTAAATACCTTTATTCATTTATAGATTTGCACAGACAGGTATTTTAAATATCTGTGTGAATATTCAATTTAACTTTAAATAAATTCAGTTAATGATATATTACATTTCATTACTATTTAATTATTCAATGATCTTTTTGTTCAGTGAGCCTTCCGGACATGAAGACAAGCCATCTTTGTTGTCTGTGAATCCCGGCTTGATTATCTGGCAGATTTTAATATTCATACTCCTTATTATTCTGCTGAGTAAGATCGCCTGGAAACCATTGCTTACTGCGCTTCACACTCGCGAGCAGGGAATAAAGGATTCATTAGATCAGGCGGAACAGCTTAAAAAGGAATCTCTGGAGCTGATGGAACAGAATAAAAAAATTCTTTCCGATGCAAATTCCCAGTCAATGAAGATCATTAACGAATCAAGGGATGCAGCGAACAGGGTTCGGGAAGAATTAATGGCAAAGGCTCAGGATGATTCGAGAAAATTAATTGAACAGGCTAAGATCGAAATAAAACAGGAGAAAGAATCAGCAATGTCAGATCTGAGAAATGAGGTATCAGATCTTGCAATAAAAGCTGCTGAAAAGATCATTAAGGATAACCTTGATGTGAACAAGCAGAAAAAAATCGTGGATGATTTCATTTCCCGGATTCCAAGCAATTAAAACTTTAGAGATTATATTTCAATGATAACCAAAGCAGCCAGAAGATATACAACAGCATTATACGGGGTTTCTGAAGAAAAGGGAAATCTGAATGAAGTAACAAAAGATATTGAAAAGTCACTTCAGCTGATAAATTCTAACAGGGATCTTGAACTTTTTTTTCATAGTCCTATTGTATCTAAAAGCAAAAAACTTTCACTGACAAAAGAAATTTTCGGAGGTATAGTTTCACAGCTTACTATGGATTTCATGATACTTCTTGTTACAAGAAGAAGGGAATCCCTGCTAAAAGGTATTTTTGAAGATTTCATAAATCTTAAAAAGGAAAAAGACGGAATAGTGGATGTGGAAGTTAAAACTACAGTTCCATTAAGTGATGACGAGAAGCTAAAGATGAAACAAAAAATCGATTCATATACTAAGCTGAAAAGCAATTTAAGTTTTGAAATAGACGATTCAATCATTGGAGGATTTGTAGCAAAGATAAATGATACAATCCTTGATGCAAGTATCAGAAGACAGCTGGACAGGTTAAAGGAAAAGTTCAGGCATGGCGACTTTATACTTAACTAGTTAAAAGTCGAAAGTTTCAGTAAATCATTAATAAAAAATTACATTAAAAATATTCAGGAGAAATAAAAAATGGCAGAAGTAAAATCAGATGAAATATCTGCGATACTCAGAAAACAGTTATCAGGATTTGAAACAGAAGTAGATGTCTTTGATGTCGGAACTGTATTATATGTAGGTGACGGAGTAGCGCGTGTATACGGACTTTCAAAATGCGAAGCGGGAGAGCTGATAGAGTTTCCGAACGATGTATTCGGTATCGCTTTAAACCTTGAGGAAGATAATGTAGGATGTATTCTGTTCGGTGAATCATCTCTTGTAAAAGAGGGTGATCTTGTAAAAAGGACGGGAAGAATTGCATCAATGCCTGTGGGTGAGCAGATGCTTGGAAGAGTAATAAATCCTTTGGGACAGCCAATTGACGGAAAAGGTGAAATTCATACTGACAAATTTTTGCCTCTTGAAAGAAAAGCGCTTGGTGTTATTCAAAGACAACCGGTAAAAGAACCGCTTCAGACCGGACTTAAGGCAGTTGATGCAATGATCCCGATAGGAAGAGGACAAAGAGAACTTATAATCGGAGACAGACAAACAGGTAAAACAGCGGTTGCAATAGATGCTATTATAAATCAGAAAGGCAAAGATGTTTTCTGTATATATGTTGCTATTGGACAGAAAGGTTCTACAATTGCGCAGGTTGTTAAGAATTTACAGGAAGAAGGCGCAATGGAATACACGACTGTTATAGCAGCAACAGCCTCAGATCCTGCTCCTTTACAGTACATTGCAGCATTTGCAGGTGCTACATTAGGTGAATACTTCAGAGATTCAGGCAGACATGCTCTGGTTGTTTATGACGATCTTACCAAACAGGCGGCATCTTACCGTGAAGTTTCTCTTCTTCTAAGAAGACCTCCGGGTCGTGAAGCATATCCGGGAGATGTATTCTATCTTCACTCCAGACTACTCGAAAGAGCATCGAAACTATCTGATGATCTTGGAGGGGGAAGCCTGACTGCTTTACCTATTATTGAAACACAGGCAGGAGACGTATCTGCATATATTCCTACAAATGTAATTTCTATTACAGACGGACAGATCTATCTTTTATCAAATCTTTTTAACTCAGGTATCAGACCAGCTATTGATGTAGGTATCTCTGTATCGAGAGTAGGAGGTAATGCTCAGATCAAAGCTATGAAAAAGATCGCAGGTACACTGAGACTGGATCTTGCACAGTTCAGAGAGCTTGAAGCATTTTCAAGATTCGGATCTGATCTGGATAAAGCCACAATGCAGCAGCTTAGAAGAGGTGAAAGACTTGTTGAGATTTTAAAACAAAAACAATATTCACCAATGCCTGTAGAGAAACAGGTGTTGATTATTTATGCAGCGACAAAAGGATATCTTGACGAAATACCGGTTCAGTATATAAAACAGTATCAGGATGATCTGCTCTCACAGGTAGAAAATCTTAATCCTGACATACTTAAGAGCATTAAGGATACAGGTGACCTGAAACCAGAGAATGTTGAAAAGATGGAAAGTGTTCTGAAAGATTTTACTGAGAAATATAAATCCACAATTAAAATTTAACATCAAATATTCCACCGGCACAGCCGGTTGAAGAAATTTAATATATTCAGAAAAATTGGCTACACTCAAAGAATTAAAAGTCAGAATAGGCGGTGTAAAAGGCACTCAGAAGATCACCAAGGCAATGAAAATGGTAGCCTCGGCGAAATTCAGAAGAGCTCAGGAAAGGATCATTCAGCTTAGACCGTTTGCTTTTAAGATAAATGAATTACTCAGCTACCTGATTGAAGTTGCAGGTGAAGAAGCTGAAAAGATAATGTCGCAGAGAGAAGTTAAGAACAGGCTAGTGATCGTTGTTTCTTCTGACAGAGGACTTGCAGGTTCATTTAATACTAATATAATCAGGTATGCTTCAAATTACATAGATACTCTGAATGCAAATACAAAAGTATTAACTATCGGCAGAAAAGCTACAGATTCTTTAAAGAAAAGGAACGTAAACATTATAAAAAGTTATGTAAATATATTCAGCGATCTGAATATTGAAGTTTCCGATGATATCGTCAGATTTGTTATAGACGGATATAATCAGAAACTGTATGACGGAGTTGATATTGTTTACAATAAGTTCAGATCAGTAGCCAAACAGGAAGCAGTAATAGAGCAGTTTTTACCTTTGAAAAAATCTTCTGTTGACAAAAATGAAAATAAAAAAGTCAAAACAGTAGATTATATTTTTGAACCCGGAGCCGTGGAAATTTTAAAATCTCTCATACCGAAGCAATACAGAGTGCATTTCTGGAAAGTACTTCTGGAATCTAATGCTTCCGAAGAGGCATCAAGAATGACTGCTATGGAAACAGCAACCAAGAATGCATCTGATCTTTTGAAGATACTTGAGTTATCATATAATCAGGCAAGACAGGCAGCCATTACAAAGGAAATACTTGAGATCGTAGGCGGAGCTGAAGCGCTCAAAGATGCCTGATAGGAATCAGAAATTATGTAATTGAAAACATCCCGGTTTTTGCAAGAGAGCCGGGATTTTTTTTTGTACTTTCAATTGCAGGAAAATAATTCACGCAATATTTTAATCTTTATTTGTTAACTGACTGAAATTATATTAACTAATGCTTAACAATTATTTTATAATAAAAGAAGTTGCCTCCCATCTGAATGAATGCCTCCGCGGTTTATATATTAATGATATCTACACACAGGAAAAGAATAAACTTCTGATTGAAGTCATTGATAGTATGGAAGATAACCCGACAATGCTGGAATTTTCGATTGAAAAAGACCTCAACTATCTTTTAGTAAAGTCTAACTATTCAAAAGCCAAAAAGAATTTCGCGGGATTATTTGAAGCATCTTATGGGAAAGAAATTGAGCAGTTGATGTTATTCAATGATGACAGGGCTATATCATTTGTTTTACATGATGAGATGAAAATGATATTTACTTTTTTTTCAAATAAAGCCAACTGCTTTTTAACTGAGAAAGACATTATTGTAAATGCATTTAAAGATAAAGATAAATTTTTACTGCAAAACATAAATGATATAATTCCTTTCAGGGCAGAAACAGATGAACCCGCAGATAAAGAACTATCGGTTAGTCAGTATATAAAATCCCATTTCCGGAAATACGGAGAGCTCTACCGTAAGGAAGTCATTTTCCGATCAGGGCTTAACGAGAAAGTCATTGCAGATGATAATACTAAATTGGTAATAAAAAAATGTTTCAATGAAGTGGATTTAAAATTAAAAGATCCGATATATCTGATCTATTCAAATGAAAGATCCTTTCAGCTTTCACTTATTGAGTCAGAGCATTTAAAAGACATTCCTTTCAAAAGATTTAATAATATAAATGATCTTATTTCGGAGTTCATAAAGAATAAATTCCGGATAGAGAAAACTGATTCCATGAAACACAAAGCAACATCAGAACTCAGACAGAAGATCTCGAATATTGAAAAGAAGATCAACGGGATCTATACACAGCTTCTGCACAGTAAGGATTCAGAGAGTGTTCGAAAGACAGGAGATATAATTCTGCAGAACATATATCTTATAAAAAAAGGAGATAAGATATTCAGCTATATTTCCGAAGACGGAATTGAACAGATTATAAAACTGAAAGAAGAATTAAGTCCATCAGAAAACGCCGCTTACTATTTTGATAAATATAAAAAACAAAAAGGGTCTGTTGATATTCTTTCGGCAAGAATGAGTAGTTTTAAAAAAGAATTAATTAAACTTGAATCAGAACTTGAAAGAATAAATCAAATGACTGAGTATAAATCTTTAATTAAAGAAGAAAAGAAATCGGAAGAAAACAAAAACGATGAGACGTCAAGGTTCCGTAAGTTCCGCCTGAATGAAAAATACGAAGTATGGGTCGGCAAAGACAGCGCATCGAATGATCTGCTTACAACAAAATATGCAGCTCAGAATGATCTGTGGTTTCACGTCAGAGGGGCTAGCGGCTCGCATACTGTTCTTAAAGTCAGTAACAGGAAAGAGGATGCCGAAAAAGAATTCATACACAGAGCAGCATCAATAGCAGCTTATTACAGCAAAGCAAGAAATGCTTCAAATGTCCCTGTAGCATATTGTGAGAAAAAATATGTGAAGAAGAAAAAAGGTTTCAAACAGGGAAGTGTGATAATGGAAAGGGAGAAAGTTATTTTTGTAAAACCTGGATTGCCGGAGAGCAGTTAAACAGTTAAGCAGTTAGTAGTTAGTAGTTAGTAGTGATAAAGTATAAATCATTTGATATTTAAACAAAGGATTACGTATCACATTCAAGTCTCACATTTGCATTTCAGGTTTTACATATCCCGTCCGGGGTCCAGTGTTTCACGTCTGACGGTTCATTCCCCTCTCGAGTTCATTTAGCTTTTCTTCAATCCTCTTTCTGTTTGAAGATCCGGCTCTGATAAGAATATTATATGCATCGAATGCTTCCTTGAAATTCCCCTGCTGCGCGTAAATATCAGCGAGTGTTTCTGTTACAATTTTGATTTTGTGAAGAAGGTTATCTGAATTATATGTCTGATCATGTTTCTTTACAGGGATTTCGGGAAGTGTATGTCCTGCATTTGTATTCTTTTCAAAATGAAATGATTCGAACTGGTTTAGGAAGTCCTGATATTCCTTACTGCTCAATGCTTTTGTTTCAAAGTCCTCATCAAAAAAATCGTTCAGAGAAAACTCAGTGAAGAGATTTTCCTGCGGCTGATATTTTTTTTCAAAAGCCCTGTAATCATATTTATATCTTGCAGCTGTCGTATAATATATCTTTTCCTGTTTAGAAATAGCTTTCAGGTTTTGAATATTGCTTTCAAGCTTAGAAAGCAAATCTATGTTAGTTAACTTGGAACGTATCTGACTGAACAGCACTTCAGCTTCATTCAGATATTCGCATTTCATAAATGCTTTCAGCAGAATCAGCTTAGCAGTCAGATATTCGGGATAAATTTCCAGACCGGTTTTACAGACAGATATGCATTCTTCAAAATGTTCATTCGCATACAGCAGGTTTGCGAAACGGATAAACAGCGGAGACAGATAATTTTTATCGAGCTTTTGTTTTACTTCGCCTGTATATTTATCAAAATTATTATGCATCTACAAGTTCTTTTTTGCATTAATTCGGTTTGAAATTATCACCTGCCTTATGGAAAGAATTGAAATAATGGAAAACCCGCCGCAGAACATCAGCTGAAACGGAATAGCTGCAACCTGAGCTGTTACAATGGCGATCACTACACCCGCAAAACAGTATACTGCCATGAACGCTTCTATGTAAGTTGTGACTGCAAGTTTTTTATTAACGTATTTTTTTCCTTCCCAGGAATCTTTCTTATTCATTATCTGATATTTCGGTGTTCTCACAAACTCACTTTTCTTATCAAGCAGACCTTCAAAAACCGCCTTGGTATTGTTAACTGAAAATCCCATGCTTCCGGCAAGAAAAACCGGGAAGTAAATAATTCTTTTCTGCCAGTCGGGGTAGACATCTTTCTGAGAATATAAATAAAATATAAATGAACTTATAAAAGCAAAAATAAACAATGACATGAATTTAAAAACAGAATCATACTGACCGGATAATTTTATCAGCATTACAGGAAGATTTAAAATCGCTGCCATTAATATAAAAGGATAAGCTAGATTACTGTATAAATGTATGAACGACTGTATTTTTAATTTCAAAGGCATATCTGATCTTAAAACTTTGGGATAGATTTTTTTTGCCGTTTCGATAGCGCCTTTGGTCCATCTGAACTGCTGTGATTTTAATGCACCTACATCCGAAGGAAGCTCTGCAGGAGATGTAAAGTTGACAAGGTATTTAAACTTCCAGCCTTTCATCTGTGCTCTGTAAGAAAGATCAAGATCTTCTGTAAGTGTATCGGCTTCCCAGTTGCCTGCATCGAAAATACACTCTTTTCTCCAGACACCGCCAGTGCCGTTAAAATTGATAAAGAATCCCGCCCTGTTCCTTACTGCCTGCTCGATTACGAAATGCCCGTCCAGCGCAATCGCCTGAGTCTTTGTCATAAGTGAATATTCACGGTTAAGATGTTCCCATCTCGTCTGTACAAGTCCCAGCTTTTCTTCTTTATAAAAATAAGGAATTGTTCTTTTTAAAAATTTTTTTCTTGGAATAAAATCAGCATCAAACACCGCAACAAACTCCCCTTTTGCACTTTCAAGCCCTATCTTTAACGCTCCGGCTTTATATCCTTCCCTGTTAGTCCTGTGAATATGCTTTACGTCATATCCGCTGTCTATATATTTTTTTATGTGATCTGTAATGATAGAAGTTGTTTCATCTGTTGAATCATCAAGTATCTGTATCTCAATCTTATCCTTTGGATAATCGAGCCTTATCACTGAATCTATTAATCTTGTTATTACATACTGTTCATTATATAAAGGGATCTGCACAGTAACTTCAGGATATTCATTCATAAAAAAATCTTCTTCCTTAAGATCTTCTGTCCTCATATGAAAAGTCTTGAAATAATAATATATCATATTAAATCCGTGGGAGCCGAAGAAAAAAAGAATGGTAAGTGAAATTATATAAGCTGCGATTATTATACTTTCTATTGTCATATATTAAATTCTGTCATACGGTTTAAAATTTTAATTATATTCTAAATTTTTCAATTTTATTAATTTTTGTAATCATTAAATTCCTTTCAATTATGACAAAACTATATTCACCAGTTGGATGTCAGGTCTATAAGAATATCTTCGGTTACTCTTTCGACTGCTAAATTAATTCCGGTTGTCCTTTCTGAGAAAGAATTATTTGAAGATTCATATTCACCGTAATTTTCAAAATTTCTGTCCCATATGACCTTCTGTTTTTTCAGATTCTCAAAGTCAACTTTTACCGTGATAATAATTTTTCTTCTGGAAACCTGATCTCCTGATGAGATGACTAAAGCTTCATCTCTTACATTGGTGATTGTACAGTTTAATACTGCATCAGCAATATTTTTATCAGAGACCCTGAAAGTGTTATCACTTATGATTTTTGCCTTAAGCTGCTGAGTAAATGCTTCAGCTAGATCCGGAGCAGAGAATCCGCTTTCGTCTTTAAAAGTAGGAACGGCTACTCTGTTAATTCCCGGCGGCGGGTTATTTCCCCTGAAGCCGTACACGCCGCAGCTAATATATACAGTGCAGAATATTGAAATCAGAAAAATGCTTTTTAATTTTTCCATCTCTCATCTCTGTTAATATTAAACTTTTTAATTTTATTATAGATATTTCTCGGAGTCTGTTTCAATATTTCAGCTACCCTTTCAACATTCCAGTAATTATTCTGCAGCATAAACAGCAGCACCTCTTTTTCAACTTCTTCCATGCTGATATCCCTGAATCTTTCTTTCAGAATTACAAAATTTTCCTTTTCTGATTCAGTCCGGTTGTTGAGTACATCCATTGAGCTGAGAAAATTTTTTATATCAATAATATCTGACTTAAGCTCAAGAAGAGCTCTGAACAGAAAATCCTTGTCCGTACTTTCTTTTGGTCTGTTAAATACAATCGGGAGAGATCTGCCGGTTTCATTTACTTCGATCTGAAGATGCTTTTTTACATCGGATAATGTAAGTTCTTTACCGGGGAAAAGGACTATGATACTTTCACAGAAATTTTTCAGTTCTCTTACATTTCCGGGCCAGTTATAGTTCAGCAGAAAATCCATTGCTGCTTCATCAATACCTTTAAAAACGATATTATTATTTATACAATAACTTTCAATAAACTTATCGAACAATATCTTAATGTCTGATTTTCTTTCGCGAAGAGGCGGGATGAAAATATTTATTGATCGGAGACGGTAATAGAGGTCTTCACGGAAATTTTTATTGAGAACTTCTTCTGAAAGATCCTTATTGGTGGCTGCTATTATCCTAACATCCACTTTAATATTCCTATTTCCTCCGACCCTCATAAAATCACCCGTCTCGAGTACTCTCAGAAATTTTACCTGAGTCCCTAAAGGCATGTCCCCTATCTCATCAAGAAATATTGTCCCGTTATCGGCAAGCTCAAAGTAACCTTTCCTGTCATCTATTGCTCCTGTAAATGATCCTTTCTGATGACCGAAGAGTTCACTTTCTATAATTCCTTCAGGTATTGCTCCGCAGTTGACGATAATAAAAGGCTTGCTGCTTCTCCTGCTTTGTTCGTGAATGGAATTAGCGACAACCTCTTTTCCCGATCCGCTTTCTCCAGTAATAAGGATGCTTATATCGGTAGGCGCTACCTGCTTAATAGTTTCGTTAATCTCTTTTATCTGAATTGAGTCGCCTAAAAGCTTAAAAGACATTCGTGATTTTTTATAAATATAACATTATAGGGGTGTTTATTAAAGTTAAAAGTTGAATGTTGAATGTTGAATGTTGATTTATGTAGAGGATTAAGTTTGATTGGATTTTTTACGAATTATAATTAGGATAAAATTCATAAAGAAATGCTGCTTACATCAAATCAGGTTACAGTAATTTCTTTATGAATTTGTCTTAAATATTCAGCGTTCATAAATACACTTTGCGATGAAATGGTGTCGGATTTTACTTTGATTATCAGACACCAACTTCAAGTCCGGCAAGTTCAGCTCCTTTTTCCAGCGCTGCCCTGTTTAGCGGAAGTGTGTTATGATATCTTTCAGGCAATACTTTCTTCAAAGCTTCAATTATGGATTCAAATTTTACTGTAGATCTTTTTTCCAGGTATGCACCGAGAATTATCATATTAAGTATTCTGCTGTTTTTCATATTGGCAGCTTCCTGCGCAGCAGGAATACCTACTATGTCAATGTCAGCTCTGCTGCTGATATTCTTTATATTGGTTGATTCATATATAAGCAGTCCTCCGGGTTTGATCTTTGATTCAAATTTATCCATCGAAGGCTGATTCAGAATTATTGCTGAGTCGAATTTAGATATTATCGGCGAGCTTATCTTATCATCCGAAATGATCGTTATGCAGTTTGCCGTGCCGCCACGCATCTCAGGACCATAAGAAGGCATCCATGATATTTCTTTCTCTTCAATCATTCCTGCATAAGCCAGTGTCATACCCATAGACAATACGCCCTGTCCTCCGAATCCGGCTATTATGATTTCTTCTAACATTTTATTTTTCTCCGTTCTGATTTAAAATTTTCAGATCTTCAGCTTTAGGAAGTTTTATATCTCCAAGCGGAAATGTCTTTACCATTGTGTCATCAATGAAGTTGCTTGCTTCTACCGGCGTCATTTTCCAGTTGGAAGGACAGTTTCCTACTATTTCAATAAAGCATGTTCCTTTATTTAGCTTCTGATAATTCAATGCATTGATGATCGCTTTTTTTGTTTTTCTGACTGCTGTATTTTTATTTACTGTCTGTCTTGTTACATAAAATGCTCCGGGCAACTGTGCGATCAGTTCTGAGACCTTTATCGGATATCCATATATATCCGTATCCCTGCCGAACGGGCTTGTAGTTGTTTTCATTCCTGCAAGAGTTGTCGGCGCCATCTGTCCGCTTGTCATTCCGTAAACTGCATTGTTTATGAAAACGATCATAATGTTTTCACCTCTGTTAATCGTATGAATTGTTTCAGCTATACCTATCGCAGCCAGATCTCCGTCTCCTTGATAAGTAAATACATATTTATCCGGCATAAGTTTTTTTATTCCGGTAGCAACAGCCGTTGCACGTCCGTGCGCAGCTTCCTGCATATCAATATCCATATAGTCATAAGCAAAGACCGCGCATCCGACAGGAGCGACACCGATTGTATCTTCCTGAATGCCGAGTTCTTCTACAGCTTCCATTATCAGCTTATGAACCAATGAGTGAGCGCATCCGGGACAATAGTGCATGTTGACCTCAAGCAGTGTATGCGGTCTTTCATATACAACAGTATATTCATCATTATCGCATACATGTATTCCTGATTCCGGCATTGCATCTGCCGCACTGATAATTTTATCAGTCTTTTCTGTAATTGTTAATTCTTCAGTTGACATTTTTATTTGAAATTAAATTTTCAAGTTTGTTTACAATTTCTTCCGGATCCGGCACCATACCGCCGAGTCTTCCGTAGAATTCGACAGGGATCTTTCCGTTAACGCCGAGTCTTACATCTTCCACCATCTGTCCTGCATTTAGCTCTACGGTTAAAAAGAACTTCACGCGGTCTGCCAGTTCATAGAGTCTTTTATACGGGTAAGGAAAAAGTGTAATTGGTCTGAACATTCCGGCTTTGATTCCCTTTTCCCGCGCCATGATGGCAGCTTTATGGCATATCCTCGCGCTTAGTCCGTATGCAACAAAAATATAATCCGCATCATCGGTCATTATTTCTTCATACCTTACTTCATTCTTTTCCACTTCTTTGTATTTGTCTGTAAGCCTGTTATTATGCACTTCCATTTTTTCCGGCTGAATGTGAAGCGACGTGATATAATTTCTCGGTCTGGATTTTGGCTTGCCTGTCGTAGCCCAGGGTTTATCAACTTTATGAACAGTATAATTTCCGAAAGTTACTTTTTCCATCATCTGCCCTATGGCTCCGTCCGATAAGATCATTACAGGATTTCTGTATTTATCAGCCAGATCAAAGCCGAGAAAGACGAAGTCAGCCATTTCCTGCACTGATGAAGGAGCAAGTACAATAAGCTTATAGTCACCGTGACCTCCGCCTTTTGTCGCCTGAAAATAATCTCCCTGACCGGGTTGTATGGTTCCCAGTCCAGGACCTGCCCTGTTTACATTCACAATCAGGCACGGAAGCTCCGCTCCTGCGATGTATGAAATCCCTTCCTGCATCAGACTGATTCCCGGTGACGATGAACTCGTCATAGTTCTGAATCCCGCACCGGCGGCTCCGTAAACCATATTTATCGAAGCGATCTCGCTTTCTGCCTGAAGTACGACTCTTATATGTTCCTTGCTGTTGTATTTTGGAATTTCTCTTGCAAGATATTCAAGAACCTCTGATTGAGGAGTAATAGGATATCCAAAATAAGCATCGCATCCTGCCTGTATTGCAGCTTCGGCTAAAGCTTCATTTCCTTTCATTAATTTTGTTTCCATAGTAATAAATTTTTATATTTTTTTTCAGCTCAGTTTTTTCCGGTAAAGAAAAATAAAAGCAATTTAAAATTATTTGATCTCTTCAAGGATCGAGCTGATAATATTCTTTTCATCTTTCAGTTCACCCTGCGGGATCTCTATTTTCTTCTTTTTCCCGTCAGTTCTGTAAACGGTTATGACCGCATCGGGACATACAAGCGCACAGTTAATGCAGCCCGTGCATAAGTCATTGTTTGAAATTATATATTTGTATCCTTTGCTGTTTAATGTCTCTGAAAGGGCAAGCGCATTTTCTTTGCAGGCAATTGTACAAAGCTCGCAGCCTTTGCATTTCTGAATGTCAATGACCACTTTCCCTTTTAACTTTCTTTCGCGTGGTGTATTTGTTTTTGCTGTTTCCATTTTAGTTATTTAAACGGTTTAAATCCATTACAAATATCATTAAATAAAACCATTAAAAACATAATCTGAATCATACGGTGTTATGACATTTATCATATTTTGGATGCTGTTTTTTGTCCAAATTTTAACTATTCGGGAATCTTCCTTAAATAATATTAAAATCCCAAAGACAATAAGTTACTAAGTCAAAAAGTATTCTAATTTCCGCACATTTTTTCTTTGTGTCTTAACCTTTGTGGTTTTCATAGGTGTAGATGAATGCTATTAAAAATTAAAAATTAGTTTATACTTTTTTAAAAAGATAATTTTTATATTGCTAAAAAGTTCTTTTCCAAACACCAATTCTTAATCATTTTTTCAAACTATAAAACAGGAGTATAATTATGTGGTCAATTATCTGGGCAATAATCATCGGAGCCATAGCCGGTTCTCTGGCAAAATTATTTATGCCGGGTAAGGACGGAGGCGGTTTCATTGTTACTGTATTACTTGGTATTGGAGGATCCCTTTTATTTACTTATCTGGGACGATTGATAGGATGGTACGGCGAAGGTGATTCGGCAGGGTTTATTGCATCCATTCTCGGAGCGATGGTTCTGCTCGGAATTTACAGACTCTTTAAAGGTAAAGGCGCAGCTAAAGCTATTAAAGATTAATATTCAAATTTCAATCATTAAGGAAATATTTTCATTAACATAAATAAAAAAGGAGTAATATTAAAATGGCATTACAGGAAAAGTACCAGGGAGTCATAGATTCAATAAATACTGCAGGCGGGAGAGATTTACAGGTAACTGAAGACGGAGGCGTATTAAAGGTTTTAGCCACAGTCCCTTATCCGAAAGATAAAAATGCGGTGTGGAACAAAATAAAAGAAATCGGCGGTGAGAATCCTTCTGATATAAGCGCTGACATTAAGCTTGACAATGCTAATGATCCTGAAATTGCATCTGCAGGTGTAAAAACTTATGTTGTGAAAAGCGGTGACACACTGAGTAAAATTGCAAAAGAGTTTTACGGAGATGCTAATAAATATATGGAAATCGCAAATGCAAATAATATCTCTAATCCTGATAAAATTGACGTTGGTCAGGAATTAAAGATTCCTTAATTTTTAAAAACCCTGACAGGTAAATTTATCTGTCAGGGTTTTCTTCTGCATTATAATTTTTAAGTATTCCTGAATACATCTGCAATTAAATCTTTTATTTCTTATATAACTTAAAATTAACTTCCCTAACTATATAATAATTGATAACCTTTAAAGTTTTTAACTAAAGATATAAAAAATCACATCCGTCCAAAACGTTATTTAAAGACTTTACAAGAAATTTAATCCGCTTTTCTTTTGATAGATTAAAAGAAAAGCGGAATACTTTAGAAGTATAAGACTACTGTTCAGGAACAAATCGTTTTGGACAGAGCTGATAAAAAGCAATGCTGTCCAAAACATTTTGATGAGCAGATTAATTTTGTTAAATTAAACCTG
>DAIPYG010000002.1:0-104001 GCA_036782875.1 Bacteroidota bacterium
TTAATGGCTTATAATAATTCTGTAAAATTTGTGAGCGTGATCAGACCCTGATTTTGATTTGGAATTTGGAATTCCGGATTTGGGATTTGATGATTTTAGATTTTTGATTTTGGATTTTAGATTTTAGATTTAGCATAACTCGTAACTCGTAACTCGTAATTCGTAACTCGTAATTCGTAACTCGTAACTCGTAATTCGTAACTCGTAACTCGTAATTCGTAACTCGTAATTCGTAACTCGTAACTTAATAATTTGTAATTTGACATTTGCAATATGAAATTAAAAGAAACAGCCCGTGAATTGTCCGCGAACCATATTCACTTAATAGCATCGCCGGTATGCAGGGCTGTTTTTCTTGATTTGGAATTTGGAATATCGGATTTGGGATTTTGAAAAAATTCAGATGTTTGATTTTGGATTTTAGATTTAAATAATAATCGTAAATTGTAACTTTTAATTTTAAACTTCTAACATTTTTGTATGAAAAAACCTGACCTGTTATTATTCATTTCTATTTTGTATGCACTTTCTATTGTACCTGATTCATTTGCCAACTGGCAGAAGTCTGAAAAATATCCCGGTACTCAGCAAACTCAGATGGTCAAACAAACTCAAAATTCAACCTCCGATTCACTTCCTGAAGGAGTAACACAGGACTGGCTGAATGATCTCCGTGACGAAAACGGAAACAGAATCTCTGAAGGTGAATCCGGCAGGACTCCCGGTCAAATACCGGATGACCCTGAAGAAGATGCATTGCAGAGAAAAATATTTAATGGACTTTCAGCAGGATCTCAGTTCGGTGTTTCTGTAAGCAGTGCAGGAGATGTTAACGGCGACGGTTTTGATGATGTGATAATCGGTGCATATTTGTACAATTCAAATACAGGCAGAGCATATATTTATTATGGAGGAATAAATCTCAATACCATTGCAGATGTAATACTCACCGGTGAAGGTTCCGGCAATGTATTCGGATGCGCAGTCTCATCAGCCGGAGATGTGAACGGAGACGGATATTCAGATGTGATTGTCGGGGCTTATGGTAACAGCTCTAATAAAGGAAGAGCTTATATTTATTTCGGCGGATTAACAATGAACAATTCAGCCGATGTTACAATATCCGGTGAAATTGCCGGTAATGATTTTGGAACTTCGGTTTCAACCGCAGGCGATGTGAACGGTGACGGATATTCCGATGTGATTGTCGGTGCGGATCTGTATGGTTCAAATACAGGCAGAACGTATATTTTTTTTGGCGGAGCATTAATGAATAATATTGCAGATATCACTATGACAGGCGCTGCAACATTTTATACTTTTGGAAAATCTGTTTCAACAGCAGGAGATGTTAACGGCGACGGTTTTTCAGATGTAATAATTGGAGCAAGCGGCTACAGCTCAAATACAGGAAGAGCTTATATTTTCTTAGGCGGAAATTCCATGGACAATACTCCAGATGTAGTGATGACTGGTGAAGCGGCTAGCAATAACTTCGGAGTTTCGGTTTCTTCCGCCGGCGATGTCAATGGTGACGGATATTCAGATGTGATCTGCGGGGCTTATGGATATAATTCAAATACAGGCAGAGCATATATTTACTATGGAGGAGCGGTTATGAATTCAATTGCAGATGTAATAATGACAGGAGAAGCAACCTTTAATTTTTTCGGTAATTCAGTTTCTTCGGCAGGAGATGTCAATGGTGATGGATTTTCCGATGTAATAATCAGCGCTTTTGGTTACAATTCATTTACCGGAAAAGCGTTTGTTTATTTCGGCGGATCATCAATGAATAATATTGCGGATGTTACAATGAATGAAGATGTTGTAAACAGTTATTTTGGAATTTCAGTCTCTTCTGCCGGAGATGTAAACGGTGACGGATTATCAGATATTGTGATCGGAGCGTATGGATACGGCTCGAATACAGGCAGAGCATACTTTTACGATTACTTTATGAAAAATGAAATTATTTCAGAATTAACTTTGACAGGTGAAAGCAGTTCTAATTTTTTTGGAAGTTCTATATCTTCCGCAGGAGATGTTAATGGTGATGGATTTTCGGATATAATTGTAGGTGCATATGGTTATAATTTCACTGCAGGAAGAGCATATATTTATTTCGGAGGTTATAGTATGGATAATATTGCAGATGTTGTATTGTCAGCGGAGGCATCCGGTAATGCATATGGACTTTCAGTATCAACTGCGGGAGATGTAAATGGTGACGGATATTCTGATGTGATTGTAGGAGCATCGGGATATAATTCAGGAAGGGGAAGAACTTATATTTATTTTGGCGGAAACACGATGAATAATATTGCAGATGTTATTATGACTGGTACGGGTTCTTCTGATGAATTCGGAAGAGAAGTGTCTAATGCCGGAGATTTAAACGGTGACGGATATTCGGATGTAGCTGTAAGTGCACCTTTTATAAATAAAATATACATTTATTATGGCGGTGCAGCTATGAATAATGTTGATGACTTATTAATAACAGGTGTATCTGCATTTTCTGTAGCTTCTGCCGGAGATGTGAACGGGGACGGTTTTTCAGATTTCATTGCTGGACAGACTTTGCCAAATGGAAACGCATACATCTATTACGGAGGTGAGAATATGGACAATGGTATTGATGTAACTTTATCAGGCGAAACAAACGGGGATGTGTTTGGATCATCGGTCTCATCAGCCGGAGATATAAACGGAGACGGATTTTCAGATGTAATTGTCAGTGCCACTGGCTTCAACTCATATACAGGAAAAGCATATATTTTTTTAGGCAATGAGCAAATGGATAATATTCCTGATGTCATAATGACCGGAGAGGCAGTTAATAACGATTTTGGAAGCTCAATTTCCTCTGCAGGAGATATAAACGGAGACGGTTTTTCTGATGTGATAGTTGGCGCAAGAGGTAACAACTCAAACATTGGAAAAGCTTACATTTATTTTGGCGGTTCAATACTAAATAATTCTCCTGATGCGGTATTGAAAGGCGAGGCAGTTAGTAAATTTGGAAAAGATGTTTCTTCTGCCGGAGATATTAACGGGGACGGATATTCTGATTTAATTGTCGGTGCAAATGAATACAATTCAAATACAGGAAGATCTTATATTTATAAAGGTTCGGCAGTTTCAGTAAAACCAAGCATATTATCAGTTAAAGATGTACAGGGTGATCAGGGCGGATATGTTAATTTAAAATTTGCAAGAAGCGCATTTGATGTTCCGTTCAGCCAGACAGGCGGAGTAAATTATCAAATCGAAAGAAGCGCTCCTCCGAATAATGGCGTATATCACTGGACATCAGTTGCATCTGTTCTTGGTACACAAAATACTGTTTATACAGCTGAAGTTCATACACCTCTTGATTCAGGTAATTCCGGCAACAATACTTATTTCTTTCGTATTACAGCAGTTTCAAATTCCGCAGGTAATTTATGGCGTTCAAATATTCTAAGCGGATACAGCCTTGACAATATCTCCCCGCCTGTTGTTTCTCCTTTCAATGCTTTCAGCGAATCGGTTAATGTAAGACTTACCTGGAAAAGAAACCCTGCTCCTGATCTGCTCAATTATATTTTATTCAGAAGCGTTTCCCCTGCTATTGATCCCTATACAGAAATTCCATTATCAACCTTAACAGATTCTACTTATCTCGATACTGCTCCTTTAAATGGTTTGTATTATTACTTTATAGTGGCTCAGGATATACATAATAATTACAGCCCTGTTGCAGTTACGCAAAGTCCATCTTCTCAAAAAAATTTATTTCTGTTCGGAGCCATTCAGGGATTGTATGACCCGGCTGCAAATACAATGATATATGATACGGTCACTGTTTATTTAAGAAATTCAGTTTCACCTTTTGCTAAAATAGATTCATCTAAAAAAGAATTATACGGTCCGGGAACAGGTCAGGAATTTTTATTTAACAATGCGCAGAATGGTACTCCTTATTATGTCGAAGTGAAACACCGCAATGCTCTTGAGACCTGGAGCGCAGATCCTGTGACTTTCGCAAGCGATATTGCATCGATCGCTTTTTCAGTTGATGCAGTTTATGCTTATGGTAATAATCTGATACAGGTTGATTATAGTCCGTATAATGTATTTGCATTTTACAGCGGTGATGTGAATCAGGACGGTTCTATTGATCTTACTGATGTTCTTCAGATCTATAATAATTCAAATACATTTACAACAGGCTATGTTTCAACCGATCTGACGGGAGATAATACAGTTGATTTAACTGATCTGCTTATGGGATATAATAATGCAACAGGATTTGTAAACCTCATCAGACCTTAAAACGGAAAATTCTAAATCTAAAATAAATAATCTATAAAATGAAAAACTACAATTTATTATTTCTGCTTGCGACGTTTTTAATAATATTAAATTCAATAAACACGTTTGCACAAAAAGTTAATACTTCAAATGAATCAACACCTGTCTATCTTGAAAAAAAGGAAGACAACATTTACAAATACGGAACAGAACCTGCAAACAGAAAAGAAACTGAGATCACAAATGAATTGAGCCGCCTAAAAGAAAATTTCAGTAAAGGAAATATTGAAAAAATCTCAGAGCTGCAGAATCAATTAGATGGCAGGAACAGCACAGAAAATTCCGGACTTGAAATAAATTTATTATCCCCTGATGCAAATGCTAATAAATCATTGCCGGTTCAATCTGATCAGCTTACTCTCAATGAAATTTACGCAAGTAATAGTGCTTACATAAAATCTGTCGCAACACAGGTAGAACAGCGCAATCCCGGGGCAGGTACGATATGGGTAGTGTTTGCTGTCGGAGCCGGTGATGTGGGAGTAGGCGCATCTCCTGATACTTTATTGTATTATAATTCTACCAACAATGGCATTTCATTTTCATTAGTCAAACGTGCTGCGCTGAATATTGGAATGAAAGTAAACTATGATGAAATGGATCTGGAGATTGTAGAGCCATTTACACCGGACAAATATCTTCATTTAGTTTTTGCGATCATCACTGACGGCTTCACAGGAGCTCACATAGCAGGAATAATATCCCTGAGAAAATCTGATCTGGTTCTAAGCGGTGGTCCGTCATTCTCATTTCCGGGAACAAATTTTAGTGTAAGCAAATATTCAAAGCCAAGAATAACATCCGATAATGCAAAGTATCCTGCCGAAGCGTATCTTACAATTGCAGTAACACAGGATTCAACTGACGGAGTTAATAATTTTATATTGACAAAGGTCTGTAAGATTTTTAATCCTTATGCTCTGATTAGCAGCGGTTCTCAGTTCACTTATCTTTCTCAAAGCATTCACGCCCCAGTAAACGGATACAGCACAGAAGCGCAGACAGATGTTGCTTACTATAACAGCGGTGGGGCTGTTCAGGGTGACAGTATAATATTTGTTCAGAGCGGATTTCCCGGAACAGATCACAGCATAAATATTTATAAAAATTACGGGAATACTCTTGCATATCCGTCATACTCAGGATCATTAACAGGACCAAATTACCGCAAGGAATTTGCCAGAGTCGCTACCAGCGGCGGATCTGATCAGAAGAGCATCTACATTGTGTATGTTGAAAAAGACATTTATATGGGCTATAATTTTTCTTCCATAAACGCATTTAAAACAGCCAATGGAATTAACTGGACTCAAACTCAGCTTGCAGGCGGAGGTGATGCAAATTTTGAAATAAAAAATCCTGATATAATTGGAAGAAGAGAAACTGAAGGAAAATTCTATATTACCAATAAATGGGTAACACCCGGGAAAGATATTATTTCATCATTTGTCATTCAGAATTCGAATATTAAATCATTTACTGCTGATCATAATAATCAGCAGACCGGCTCTTTTGCTTCACCGAAACCTTCATTCAGATTTTTAAATAATGACAGTTGCCTGACAGTCTGGCCTACATATACAAATATCTATTCTTCATGCGGATGTAAAGCTGTCAATATGAATATCGGATTAGTTATAGAAGGACTTTATAATCCGGTTAATGATTCTGCCGGAATTGATATCTCCGAAATTCATTTAAGAAATTCATTTCCTCCTTACAATATTGTAAAATCAGTTTCGGGCTACAACCTTTCTTTTATAACCTTCCCCGATGCTTCACCGGGTTATTACTATATTTCAGTAAGTCACAGAAATTCAATTGAAACATGGTATTACCAGCCGGTAAATTTAAGCGATAGCTTGTTTTACAACATTGATTTCTATTCAAGCCAAAGCAAAGCATACGGCAACAATCTAAAGCAGGTTGATAATTCGCCGGTGATATTTGCTGCCTTCAGCGGCGATGTGAATCAGGACGGATTCATTGATCTTACGGATGTATTGTCGATTAATAATGATGCAAATATTTTTCTGTCCGGTTACGTTGTGACTGATCTTACGGGTAATGATCTTGTTGATCTGACGGATGTTTTAATGGCATATAATAATTCGGTTGGGTTTGTATCAGTAATAAAACCTTAGCATTAAGTACTGAATACTGAGTATTAGGTATTGAGTAGTGAAAACTTGAAGTAATTTTTGAAATACTATAATGTAAAGTTATAAATTCAGAAAAAAATTAATTTTCACTGCTATGCATAACATTAAAGATATTATATCTTTTCAGTTTTTACTAACTTAACAAACTTTGTTAAACTTACTAACCTAAAAATTTAAAACACTGTCTTATGAAAAAAATAATTACAGGGTTATTAATTTGTTTTGTTCTCAATATTTGTTTTGTACAAAATACCTTTTCACAAAGCTGCTCAATCACATCAGTCGGATACACTCCGATAAATGATCTCGGACCGGGTTACTTCAGAGGTTTTCAGGGCGGACTTTATCCCGGGGGATCAAATACAAGACCTCTTATCCATAACAATAACGGTAAAACCATAGCTAACAATATTCTGCCTCTTGACACTGCGGGAAATGTTGATCTTGTAAACGGAAAGATAGTTTTGCTTTCTATAGGGATGTCCAATACCGGAATTGAATTCGTTGATTTTATGAGCTTGGTCAGCGGATCCGTATTGGTAAATCCGAAACTTGTAGTTGTAAACGGCGCGCAGGGAGGAAAAGACATTGATAAGATAGTTGACCCTCTTGATTCTTTCTGGATAGTAGTGGTACAGAGACTAGCTTTAAAAGGAGTTACTGTCAAACAGGTGCAGGCAATATGGTATAAAGAAGCTGAAGCCGGTCCGACGGATACTTCATTCGTCACTTATTCAGTCGGCTTAAAAAATAAATTCAAGACAGTGATGAATATGCTGAAAACAAATTATCAAAATCTGAAGCTTTGCTATTCCAACAGCAGGATCTATGCAGGCTATGCTACTACTGCGACTAACCCTGAACCTTTTGCATACTATAACGGCTGGACTGTAAAATGGATGATTGAAGATCAGATCAATGGTGATACAACTTTAAAATATAACGGACCAACTCCTAATTCTCCCTGGCTGTCATGGGGTGCTTACGTTTGGGCAGACGGAACAACTCCCAGACTTGACGGACTTACATGGAACTGCCCGACTGATTTTATAAGCGACGGTACTCACCCTTCGGCAACCGGAAGTATGAAGGTAGCAACAAGACTGTTTAATTTCTTTTCAACTGATGAAACAACAAAGCCCTGGTTCCTTAAAAATCTTACAGTGTATCTTACAATTGGAATTCAGGGAACATTTAATCATGTTACTACTCTATCAAATATTATAGATACTGTTTACCTTACCTTGAGAAGATCAGTTCCGCCATATAATATTTTCAGCACATCAAGAGCTGCCATAGATTCTGTTACATTAAAAGGAATATATAAATTTTATGATCTTCCTTCGACCAGTTATTATTTACAGATACAGCATAGGAACAGCATTGAGACCTGGAGCAAATCAGGAGGTGAAAATCTTTCTTCAGGAATGATTTTAAATTACGACTTCACTTCAGCAGCATCAAATGCATACGGCAGCAATATGGTTCTTTCCGGCAACAGGTACTGTATTTACAGCGGAGATATAGTTAAGAACGGATTGGTTGATCTCAATGATGTTGTAACTGCGTACAATGACGCTTCGAACTTTGTTTCCGGATATGCAATCTCAGATGTTACAGGTGACAGACTGGTAGATCTTTCGGATATTGTTCTGGCAAATAATAATTCAAATGCTTTTATTTCGAAGATAACTCCATGATGTAAGGATTTGGAATTTGGAATTTGGGATTTCTAATTAATAAGATCATCTGCTTTTTCCAGCAGCCATATTTTATTTATTACTTCTGTTTTTAGAAGTTCATTTTTTAACTCTGATATTTTTATTTTATCAGGAGGATTGTAATTAAATTTTAAGTCACTGAATCTTTTAATAAAATAAATAAATTTTCCCGCCTGCAGCTTTACGTTTTCGGCAAGCTTTTTATTTTTAGAAATGAAATTGCGGAATGCTTCTATGAGCGAATAAAGTTCATCAGTATATCCCGATTCATAATAGATCATCAGCTGAAATCTTTTGACCGAAACGTGATCCATCTGGCTTTTTACTTCCATTTTTGCGACATGGTTCATGGCTTCATTGAAATTTTTCATTTTGAAATTCAATGTAAGATGAGCAAAGTTATAAAATTTATCCCTGTATTCAGGATTTATTCTTTTCATGTTCTCATCAATGAAATTTTTCACCCAGTCAAATTTATTAAGACTGCATGCCGTACTGACCAGCTGAGTAAATACGAACGGATTCATATATTCTTTCTTGTCATTCATCAGCAAATTATTCTCAAATATGTAAAGTGATATTTCATACATCTCTTTTACATATTCGGTCTTTCCGTTCATGATATTTCTGTTGCAGTATTCCATCAGTGTTAAACCCATATAGCTGTTGAATGTACTGCTGAATCTGTGTGAATTATCAGTAAAGATATTTTTAAATCGTTTATAAACTGTATCATCTGTTTTATCAAGGATTATCTTAAGACTTAACAGAGAGCAATCAGTAATTTCCTTATAACTCTGTTCAAAGTTTTCCATGAATTTTACAAATGCTTTCAGATTATCACTTTTGAAATCTTTATCCAGGTACGAATTGTTGATAAGCAAAGTATTATATACATCCGCGCATTCATTAAGATAGAATAATGTTAAATATTCGATCTCTCTTTCTTCATCTATGATTTTTTCCGCGTTGGCTTTATTAATGTCAGCAGCAAACTCTCTCTCCAGCTTCATGGCTCTGTAATAATAATAAAAATATTCATAGTCCTGTTTCAATTCAGAGAGCATATTCTTATAACCTTTCATTGATTTTTCAAAAGCACTGTTCAGATCCCTGTTCATCTGTTCTTTCATGATCACCATTCCTCTTAATTTATTGTCTCTTTCATAATTCTGAAGTTCAATAAACATGTCAGCGCATTTTCCAAGATCATAAATAAGGTTCTTCATTACTCCGTAATTGAAGTCCTTGTTTTTATACAATCTGCACCAGATCTTTTTCCTTTCAAGATTTGCAGAGCTGAAACCGGGTTCATGCTTTTTTATTATTCTGAAAAGATTGACAACTGCAGACTTTTTATTGTAATATGGCGACAGAAGAAATTCTTCGAATCTTTTTAATTCATTGCCGGTGAAAGTCCTGATAACTGATATTACAGAAGTGTTTAACATAAAATTATAAGATGAAAGCCTGAGTTTATTTGATTACTGATTTATGCTGATTTTATTCAATATTTAAAGGTTTATTGCTAAAATCAATTAACTTAAGATGCACCTGCAGATCATTTTATGATGAAAACAGCCTGAAAATATTTTTGCAATGGCGGATCAGACACATTAATTTTGTAACAGTTCATTAAAATAATAACCCGGAAAGCTTTCGGCGGATAGTTTTCCATAAAGGCATGCCGGTATGCCGGGTTATTATTCTTTTGAAAAACTCTAAAAATTATTTTAAATGCATTCACTAAAAAACATTTTAAAAAACATGAATAAGAAATCAATTTGTTTCATACTGCTTGCTATCATGCTCTTTTCAGCAAACACTTTTTCACAAAACAAAAAGGCACCTCCTCAGGCCGGACAACCTTCTGTAATTAAATTTGAAACAGGTGGACTTACAAAAACCGTAAATACAGAATTATCTGAAGAAGCAATTAAAATCAAATCTCAGATTGATGATCTTAAAAAATCCGGTAAATTAAATTCTGCAGATAAAATAAATGAATTAAGAAGACAGTCTGAAGACTTAAGTAAAAATACTGTTACTGTAAACTCTGATATGCAGAATCAAAACTCTGTTTTCAAAAAAGTAATTTCAGGAAAAAGTGATAATGTAACCGCTTCACAGATCTTCGAAGGAGGTTATCTGATTGCTTCAGCTACACAAGTAGAGCAAAGAGGCGCTACTGCAGGAAAGATCTGGCTGATAGTTGGAATAGGACAGGGAGATACCGGGGTTACCGCAACAGGAGATTCATTATTTCTTTACAGTTCTGTTGATAACGGACAGTCATTCAGTCTGATCACCGCACTTAGTGCTGCTCCTGCGGTAAAGGTTAACCGAGATGAACTTGACATGGAAATAATTGAAAATACCACAGGAACAAAGTACTTATATATAACTCTTGGATATACAACAGGCGGATATTCCGGTGATAAAAAAATTACTCTGCTGACTTTTGACAATTTGGGTAATTTCAATGAAACTGTTTTATCAATTCCGGGTTACTCTGCATCAAGTGATTACTTCAAGCCAAGAATCACTTCAGATAATTCAACTTATCCATCGATATCTTATGTTACAGTTGCATTTATGCAGGACTCAATTTCAGGTCCAGATCATAATTTAATGCCAAAGTTTTTCAGAATATATAATCCGTATACAATGTCACCTGCCATTACATATTTTCCGAAGGGACTGTTCACTCCTGTTCCAAGCCTGTCAAATGATTTCAGGGCGCAGACCGATATTGCATATTTTAACAACTCCGGTGATACGATTATTTTTATATTGAGTGCTTATCCGGGAAATGGCAGCGGAGTCTACATTTACAAAGCTCACGGAAATACAAATGTATATCCGGTTTACAAAGCCACCCTCGGAAGTGTTTATGCCGGTGATGAAATTGAATATGCCCGTATCGCATCAAACGGAGGCAACAGCAATCTGAATCTTATGATCACTTATTCTGATAATTATTTCAATATAGACGACTGGGATCAATGGATCTTCTCTACACAGAATGCAGCAGACTGGACATCAACCTCTCTTGATTTTTCAGGAGTTCATAATTCTCAATACGGTGATATAGTTGGCAAAAGAAATGCAGCAGGAAGTTTTAATATTGCTTATAAAAATTCTAACTCGTGTATAGGATCAGTATCATCTGCTGAGATAAGAAATAATTCTGTAAGCAGTTCAGTTTACAATCTTAATGACAATTATGCATTCAGTTTTCTAAATCCAAAACCTGCATTCAGGTTTGTTAATAATGACAGTTCGCTTACATTCTGGGGAAATTATTATCAGCTTAAGGCAACCGGCGGAAGCAGTGCAATAAGAGTAAACGCAGTTGCCGCGATTGAAGGATTGTTTGATCAGGGAACAGTTAACCATATAATAGAAGATAATATTTCATTTTATCTTCACAGCAATATTCCACCTTACAATACAGTTGATTCCACTATTCTGCATTCATACAGCTGCACACTTAATAATGCTGTTATTTTTGATAATGCTCCGGATGGTGATTATTATTTATCTGTTAAGCACAGAAACTCTCTTGAAACCTGGAGCGCCGGTACGCTTAGTCTGACAAATGGCAATTCCTGGGTGACATATAATTTCGTTTCTTCTTCTTCCAATTCATACGGAAATAATGTTACATTTAAAGCTCCGGGATGGTGTTTCTACAGCGGAGATGTGAATCAGGACGGGGTGATTGATCTGACTGATGTTATTCAGATAAGTAATGATGCAGGAATATTTCTTACCGGACAGTATCTTCAGACTGACCTAAACGGAGATTCTGCTTCTGACCTTACTGATCTCCTTTTAGCATATAACAATTCAGCTGAATTTGTCTCGGTTGTAAAACCATAAGACAAATTAAAAATTACAAATTACGAATTACAGATAATTTCAGCTTTATCATACCGACTCTGTAATTCTGTAATTTGTAATTAGAAACTCAGGCTTACTGATTCTTATTTATAAACTTATTTCAACAGCTCATCAATCTTCGAGATCATCCAGAGACTTCTTCTGTCATTTTTTAACGGAAGTAACTTTAACTTAAGCTCTGATAATTTTTCTTTATTATTCTTTCCTTTATGAATGATCAATGAATGCAGAGAATTGATAAACCTCAAATGATTTTCCCTGAAAACCTCTGACATGTTTTTGCTCCCTGTGATAAAGTGTTTAAATGAATCGATCATTGATAAAGCCGATTCAGTATAATTTAATTCGTAATAGGACATTACAGTCAGATTTCTTATATCAACTTTTGAATAAACATGATCAGCATTTATCCCGGCAATGCTTTCGAGCACTTTATTGAAATTTCCCTTTTCAAAATCAATATGAGCTCCGGCGATCTTCAGAACATTTTCCCTGTCAGATTCAATGATCTCATTCCTGAATTTTTCAATAAAACTCTCCGCCCATTCAGTTTTCTTCAGGCTCAATGCAATTGAATATGTATTTCGGAATTTCATGAAAGTTACGGGAGAAGATTCCGAATATTTAAAAAAATTATTTTCTATCTCCAGATTAAATATTTCAAAAAGTTCTTCGACGAATTCACTTTTGCCGGAATTACTTTTTATAAGACAGAAGGTTTCCAGCGCATTAAATAAACCATACACTTCTTTACGGCCGAGCAAACTCATATTTCTCAGTACAAGATCTTTGAATTTAAAATAATAATTTTCATCAAACGGGAATGTATTACATATTATCCTGTAATAATACAGCTCTGCTGTTTCGGAAAATTCTATATCATTCCTTTTCATATAATCTATAATTTCCGGAACAGAGGTCTTATCGAAAAATTCCTGAGGCAGGTTTACATCATAATTAACATTGAATGACTGCCTATTAACGTTAAGGTTAGAAATTGTCTTCGTTAAGTTTAATAGAAAAAACAATATTAGATATTCGCCGGATTTAAGAACCTTATCAAATACAAGCGGCTGTTCATTTCGCTCAAGATGAAAACTTATCTTTGCTTCTTCCAGCTGATACAGATAATAGAAATTTTTCTCCGATAATTCAGATACCTGCTTAAGCTCTGATTCATATATCTTCAGTTCGCTGTAATAGACGGAATCTGCTTTTCTGAGTATCATCTGTTTCAGCAGATTCAATTTATTCTCATAATTATCTTTCCTGTAAAATTCTATTTTAAGGAATTCCTTGCAGAGCTTATTCAGATCGGATGTCAGGTTTTTCATTACCTGCCTGTTATGTTTTTTACTGCTAAACAATTTATGATAAATTTTTTCCGGATTTACTTTCTCTGCTTCGAACACAGGGTGATATATTTTTAACAGGTCGAAATACTTAACCAGCGTTATATTCTTATTAAAGTATGGCGACTGTAAAAAGTCTCTGAACTTTTTCAGCTCATCTTTTGAAAATGACCTTAATAATATAATTAACTTACTTTTATTCATCTCAATTTGTGATTACTTAAGATAATCGAATATTGCTTATTTAACGCTTGTATTAAATCTTTTTTCTTAACGTAATTATTTCTTCAAAGAAAAACAGGTTACTTTTTCAATATATTTTCTTTGCCGTAAAAGACTAATGCCGGTATTTTTGTAATAATTGAATTAAATAAAAATATACTTTTAACTTTTAACTTTTAACTTTTAACCAAAAATGAAAATTTCATTAAAACTATTTTTTTTGTTGCTGATTTTAATATCCACAAATGACCAATCATCAGCTCAGCTATACTGGAATACAGGCGGATTGTTTGCAGGAAATTCAAACAGTTATATAAGCAGGGGGAGTTCGGCAAGTTTAAATATTACCGCAAGTTTTACTCTGGAAGCCTGGTTAAATCCAGCCTCAGTCAGCGGGACAAGAATTGTTCTCCAGAAAAGAGAAGGAGGTGATCCGGTTGGATATACTTTACTTTTATCCGATGGAAAGGTCTCTATCAGAACCAATTCCAATACCCGTCTGATTGGAAAAACTATACTGCAGACAAATACGTGGACCCATGTTGCCGGAACCTACAATTCCGCAAGCGGTTTATTTTCTGTTTATATAAACGGAGCTTTAGATACTGCTGCATCTGCAGCAGGAGCAGCTCCTCTTACAAATCCTGATTCCCTGTTTATAGGCAAAGGTTTTAATAATCCATACAACGGGCAGATGGATGAAGTCAGGATCTGGAACAGGGTTTTAACCTCTAATGAAATTTACAGCTACAGCAGGTTATCACTCGGAACAAATACAGGTGTTTACAGCGGACTTGTATTATCTGTTACTTTTCAGAAAAACAGCGGAGATGGAATTGTGTTTACTCTTAATGATCAGTCCGGAAATTCCAATCATCTGTTTAACAGAGGTGTGACTGAATCGGACTTAGCAAACAGACCTTCCCAGACAATTGATCTGAACAGCAGCGTAGAACTAAACGGATCTAACCAGTATCTTGCAGCGCCGGACGGAAGCTCATTTTCTCCGCTGAGCAATATCACACTTGAAGCCTGGATATTTCCCAGATCATTTAATACTGATAATGTAATTATACATAAAGGAACAGATAACGGATCTGTTACTGATTACAGCCTGAAATTACATAACGGAAAATTGCAGGCGGTAATGAATAACGCTGTGATTTTATCTTCGGATGATGACATTCCGTTAAATCAGTGGTCACATGTTGCATATACTTTTGAAGGAGTTAGGGATCTTAATACTTTTTATCTGAACGGGAAAAAAATAGATTCCGGAGTCAATAATACAGTGATCATCAATAACGGTACAGATTCATTTTATGTAGGAGGAACAATGTCTCTGCAGGATTTTGACGGCTTTATTGATGAAGTAAGAATAAAATTGTCTGCTAAATACCCATATGAAATAAACCGGTTCCTTTTTAAATCAATCGAGGAATCAAATGATCTGCCGGGTACTGAAGCAGTTTATAATTTTGACGGATCTACTGAATCGAGTGTCGGAACTTCCAACAGATTATACTTCAGAAACAACGGCAACTTTACCTATTCCAGTGAATTTAATAATGCTCCGCTATCTCCGTTGAACAGAGCAGACGGATTGAATTTCTCTGAAGGGTTTCATTTAAAAACATCCGACAGGAGAATTCCTGAATCAGGGACCAGCGGGTCAATGATCACCGACACACTGAATGTATTATGGAACGAAATTATTTTTGATATTAATGTATTCGTCGCATTAAACCATACCTCTGAGGAAAATTTAAGTTTAACTCTCACTTCTCCCAGCGGACAAAGCGTTATTTTATATTCATCCCAGACACTCATAGCAAACCATGATAATCTTGTTACTGTTTTCGATGATCAGGCTTTCACTACAATTGCAGGTTCGGCCTATGTAACATTCAGTCCTTCCATTAAGCCATTCAATAATCTTAATAATATTTTTACCGGATATAATACTAATGGCAAATGGAATCTGGCTATTAATGATAATTCACCGGGAGATACGGGACGCCTTTACGGCTGGGGAATTCAGTTCAATAACAGGACCTCTCTTCAGCAAGTTGTTCAATCTTATTCATTGATACAGGGCTTTTATAATCCATCAACAGATAACATGATAAATGATACTGTTCAGCTTAATGTCAGAAGTTATTATCCTCCTTATGAACTAGTAGATTCTTCCAGACGCAGACTCTCAAACATTGGCTATAGGAATTTCCCATTCTATAATATAGTGCAGGGAACTCAATATTATTTACAGATAATACACAGAAACTCAATTGAAACATGGAGCTCTTCTCCCGTAATATTTGATCCTTTGACTTCCCAGGCTGAGTATGATTTCAGAAGCTCAGCATCGCAGGCATTCGGTAACAATATGGCACTAGTGGATAACTCTCCTGTAAGGTACGGGATTTACAGCGGAGATGTAAATCAGGATGATGTAATAGATCTGACGGACGTGATCTCTATATCAAACGATGCATCTGTTTTCAGTGCAGGGTACATTGCAACTGATGTAAACGGGGATTTGATAACTGATCTTACTGATATAGTAATTACATTCAACAATGCATCTGTATTTATTACTGCGGTAATACCCTGATTCAATTTCAAATTTCAAAAAACGTGCTGAGCATTCTACATTAGAAATAATCGTGACCATTTCCATTGTAAAATCTTTACCCTGAGATTATATAAAAAAATAATTTGATATTTGAAATTTATAATTTGTAATTGGATGTTACATTTTCCCGGCAATGACAAGCGGTTTTTTCAGTATTTTTATTGTTCCTCCTCTTTGATCAATAGCTTCGATCAGAAGAATGTAAATTCCGATTCGAAGCTTCAGATCATCACTACCGTAACCGTTGAATATAATACTTCCTTCGCTTCCGGAGATCTGATTGTTTACAAGCTCTTTGACAAATCTACCTTTAATATCAAATATTTTCACTCTCATCTGCATAAAAGGAACATTCATTTTATATTTTATTATTGTAAAATCTTCAAAGCCGTCTCCGTCGGGCGAAAAAGGATTCGGACTTATTGCAACATTAGAACCGGAGATTTTATTTACAGTAAAGATACTGTTTCTTAATCCGGGAGTACCTCCCTTGGGATCAGCGCTGGAGCTCCAGTTGCTGCGTTCATTCGAATTTAGTGAAGGATTTATTCTTTCTAATGATATGCCTTTTGTGTCTGTTATTTCCGGATTCTTCCAGTCCGGATCATAATATACTGCATCAATAATGTTATTCAGACTGTCAGTAATAGTCAGATTCTCCCCGGTATTATTGAGACTTATGCCTGTTGATATCTTTACTGTCCTGTTTGGCTGTGGTGCTTTCAGATAATCGAATATATCATAAACCGTACTGTCGTGAGCAAGAACAAAGTAATCTCCCGGATTTAAATACAGGTCAACAGATGAGAGAATTACAGATGATGATGCTTCTTTATATTTCCAGCCTTTTAAATTTAATGTCTGACCGGTAGCATTAAACAACTCTATCCATTCTGAATTATTAGAAAGCGGATCAAACATGATCTCATTTATTATCAGACCGCCTCCTCCCCCGGTCTGACTGCTTACATATATTCTTTTAATAATTGAGTTATTCAGCGTATCATCATCCTGAACGAAGTCAACTTTTGCGATAAACTGTTTATACCCGCTGTCAATATTCCTTAGAGTATAATTGTATGTTACAGAATCCTTATAACTCAGGGAAGTAAAGCTCTTTGAATTTATTAACTCATTATTCTCCGCAGTGCTGTCAAGATCAGAGTCGTTATAAATATTCAGAATAAAGTTTCCTGCAACATTCAATCCTGAATTTTTTATAATAAAATCGAATGTCAGACTTTCCCCGGATACAGGAAATAAAGGAGTGATCTCGAATTTTTTCATATAAAGGTCAAATGGTTTTGGAGTTATTGAATTTACTTTGGCAGGAGTTCCCTTTCGTATATCGATGGATGTACCCCAGTTGTCGGGACTGTTCGAAATCGACGAAGAATTTATTCTCTCCAGTGAACTGCCTCCGGTACTTCCTCCCCATGCAGATAAAAATGAAACTGAATCTGATATAGTATTATCCGGCATTATAAGTATTACATTATCACCGGTATTATTCAGAGTACTCCAGACAGTCTGGATAATAATACTTGTTATTTCCGGAAACTGATTATTAAGTTTTAATGAATCCTGACATATAACTGCAAAAGAATTTCCGGGTAAAATTATATTCCGGGTTGTAATTGTCCGGACAGCTGAAGTTGCATCTTTCCATTTCCAGTTCTTAAGGTCTGCCGGAGCGCTGCCGGTGTTGAATATTTCAAACCACTCATTTGTAGCGTCTGAAGGTGCATACATTAACTCATTGATTACTATCTGGGACGGAGAGGAATTAATTGTTAACAGAGTAAATATTGCAAAGATCATCTTTTTCATATCAGCTTAATTTATATTTATCGAATGCTTTACTTCATTGAAAGCTTCCCTTATTTTTGACAATTTAAAATAAACCAATTCAATAAAAAAATTTAAATTAATCTGTTTGTGAATTCAAATATTACAAGATACTTACTTACACTGATTTTATTATTCATAAGTTTAAGCTGCAGCTCACAGTCAACGGATCCTAAGTATGCCGTTGCTGTATTGAATACACCGGTCCTGAATACAAGTGATTTTGAATCTGTATTTGGCGGTGCAGACGGTACAACAGTAAAATTAGACAATAAAGGTCTCATCAGAGAAATGGAATTCATTGCATTTCCAAATACCTTATTTGAAATTCTTGAGATAATTCCTAAAGGTGATCATATTATTTTCAGAATAAAAACTACTGACTATCCATATACTTCTGCTGATCTTTTTATTGACAGCAGATTTGTAAAGACGACAGATTCCCTGCCGGACGACAGGAAACAAACTTTGCCTGATAAAACCGGGATACTTAATAAATTAAATTCGCTTGATGGTTACAGTTATATGTGGGGCGGTAATTGTGGTGACGGTATAGAACAACTGCTTGAGTTTTATCAGCCTGCTGCTGAGCTTGACAATTCCACAAAAAGCTTATGGTGTTTAAAAGGAGTTGACTGTTCAGGGCTGATCTATCAGGCAACGAATGGGTCTACTCCGCGAAATACTTCTTCTCTGATAAATTATGGAACCGGTCTTGATATTGCAGGAAGTTCAGCTTCAGAAATAGCAGCAATGCTTCAGCCGCTTGATCTAATTGTCTGGAGCGGGCACGTAATTATTGTATATGATGAATATACTGTCATAGAAAGTACAGGGGATGCAGGAGTTCATAAAAGCGATCTTCTGTCAAGATTAAAAAACATCATGAAAGAAAAAACCCCGGTCAATGACTGGGGCTCTACTTCCGGAAAAAGATTTGTTGTAAGACGCTGGATCTGATTTAATTACAAATTACGAATTACTATTTACAATCATAAAAAGATATTTAATATCTTAACAGATAATTGTTAACTGCTTACTGTTTAACTGTTAACTGCTTAACTATTTCCTGTTTCCCAGTATTCTCAGCAGAAATAAAAACATATTGATGAAGTCAAGATAAAGAGTTAAAGCTCCCATCACTGCACCTTTCTTACCGGATTCTGAATCCATATCCGCAGTCTGGCTCATTTGTTTGATCCTCTGAGTGTCGTAGGCAGTAAGTCCTACAAAAATTATTACTCCGACATAACTGATTATCCAGTTAAGTGTATTGCTCTTCAAAAATATGTTTACAACTGATGCAACTATTATTCCTATCAATGCCATGAAAAGATAAGTACCGAATTTTGACAGATCCATTTTTGTCACATATCCGAAAATACTTATTCCTAAAAACATTGATGCGCAGATAAAGAATGTAGATGCAATAGAACCTCCTGTATAAACAAGAAACAGCACTGAAAAAGTCAGACCTGTCAGTGCTGCATAAAGAAAGAAAGCTCCTATCGCAACACCTGAAGGGATCTTATTAATTGCGAATGTAAGACCCATTACAACCCCAAGCTGGGCAATGAACAAACCAAAATAGATTATAGGATTGCTCATAATTACATTTACAAAGCTCGAGTTGGCAATGCCGTATGCAACCACTCCCGTCAGAGCAAGACCCATTGCCATCCAGTTATATACATTCAGCAGAAATTTTCTTGTTGCTTCAGTAGAAAACGAAGCATCCACTGCTCCGATATTATTTTGAAACTGATTCATTATATCTCCTTAATTTTTTTAATGCAAATTAGAATATTTTATTGTTATTTAAAATTCCAATTATTCCATTGGATCCATTCCCATATCAGCCCATTCTTCCTTTGAAGGACCATACACTCCTGTGACTTTTAATCCGGCTTGTCTCATAAGTACGGTCATTTGACCCCTGTGATGAGCCTGATGAAGTATAAGCGCAGAGAGAGTCATTCCCTTTTTCCATTTTTCACCGTACATTTCATCTTCTGTTTCCAGTGTCTCATCTGTCCAGTTCTTTTCGATTTGTTCGGATAATGACTTTGATGCTTTATCAAAAGCATCAAGTATCTCTTTTGCAGATCCGGGTATTGGCGAGCTTTCAGAAGGTCCATCTAATTTAAGACCCGTTTTACCCAACATCTCGGGTATTGTCAGAGCTACGTGCCACGAAATAAATCCCAGCGATCTTCCGTCGGGAGTAACTTTCTGATTCAATGATTCATCAGTCAGATTTTTCATAAGCTTTACCGTTGCTTCCGACTCGTATTTCCAGTCTTTTAAAAATAAAGAGATTGATGTGTACATTTTAATTATTTAATAGTTAATAGTTAATGGTTTTGTAAATTCTTTCCTACTCTATAAACTCTATGAACTCTATAAACTCTATGAACTCTATAAACTCTATGAACTTACTTCAGTCCGTAATTCGGAGCTTCCTTAGTTATCTTCACATCATGCGGATGAGATTCTTTCAGTCCTGCATTTGTTATTTTTACAAACTTAGTTTTAATTTTCATCTCATGAATATTCTTAGCTCCGCAGTATCCCATGGAAGCCCGTAAACCTCCGAGTATCTGATAGATAGTTTCACCAACAAAGCCTTTATAAGGAACAATACCTTCAATGCCTTCGGGAACGAGCTTGCTGATATCATCTTCCACATCCTGAAAGTATCTGTCACTGCTGCCTTTCTTCATAGCTTCGAGAGAACCCATCCCCCGGTAAACTTTATAGCTCCTTCCTTCATAAAGGACCTTCTCGCCAGGCGCTTCCTCTGTACCTGCAAACATTCCTCCAAGCATTACAGAATCTGCACCGCCGGCTATGGCTTTCGGAACATCACCGGTTTGTTTGATTCCTCCGTCAGAAATTACCGGTATTCTAAACTTTGCTGCAGCTCTTGCACAGTCAATCACAGCCGTCATCTGAGGAACTCCTACTCCGGCTATTACTCTTGTTGTACATATTGATCCTGCTCCTATACCTACTTTAATACAATCTGCCCCTGCTTTTATAAGATCGATAGTTCCTTCAGCAGTTGCAACATTTCCTGCAATCAGATCAACATTAAAATTTAATTTGATCTTCTTCACCATATCCAGCACTCCCTGTGAATGTCCGTGAGCTGTATCAACTACTACCACATCAGCTCCAGCCTTTACTAATTCCTTTACCCTGTCCATTGTATCTTCCGAAATCCCGATTGCAGCACCGACTCTGAGTCTTCCGAATTTATCTTTGCAGGCGTTAGGGAATTTTTTTCTTTTCTGAATATCTTTAAAGGTTATTAATCCTCTAAGTATTCCTTTCTTATCTACTACCGGAAGTTTTTCGATTTTATATTTTTGAAGTATAACTTCGGCTTTTTCAAGGTCCGTTCCCATAGGTGCAACTACTAAATTTTCTTTCGTCATAATCTCTGAAACGAGAAGTGTTTCATCAGGTTCGAAACGAAGATCCCTGTTTGTCAATATTCCTATGAGCCTGCTGTATTTGTCAATAATAGGAATGCCTGATATTTTATACTGCTGCATGAGTCTCATTGCATCTCCGATTGTCTTATCCGAAGTAAGAGTTATCGGGTCTATTATCATTCCGCTCTCGCTTCTTTTTACCTTATCCACTTCCGATGCCTGAATGCTGACTGACATGTTCTTATGTATGATACCCATTCCTCCTTCCCTGGCTACAGCTATTGCCATTTCACTCTCTGTCACTGTATCCATTGCGGAAGAAAGAACCGGAATATTCAGTTCGATATTTTTTGTAAGGCGTGTCTTTAAATTTACATCACGAGGAAGAACCTTTGACCTGTTTGGAATAAGCAGAACATCATCAAATGTTATTGCTGTTTCGATAATTTTATCGGATTTCATTATTTATTATTGAATTAACTTAGCATTTAATAGATCATTATAAATATTCTCAGGTCTCATATCACCTTCAAATGAGCGCACATACATAATATGAAGATGCGTTGGCGAACGGGAAGGATAAGCATTCTTTCCAGTTCTGCCCATTGTGCCGAGAGATGTTCCCGGCTCTACCATATCTCCCACATTTACAAAGACATCTTTTAAATGAGCATAATAAAAAAACCCGTTAGAATAGTTATCATATACATAAACGATATTACCACCTTTTATATCCATCATATCTGTTGTCCAGTTCTTTCTCGTTTCAATGACAATTCCTCCGCTCATGGAAAGTATTTCAACCGGTGTATTTGTAACATCATCCAGACAGTCCTGATTTCCGTCATTTATGAAGATATCATGAGCAGGATGTCCACCTGAAGTCTTGTCAAAAAAATCGAACCCTGCAGTTACATATCCGCTTCCGTTTCTTCCTCCTATTGCACCGGGACCATAACCTTTTACCGGAAATGCCCACTCTTTGTCTGAATATTTTTTTATCTTCTTTGCCTTAATATTCAGCTCCATATAATCCCATAATTCATTGCTGAATATATTGATAGAATCCACAGCCTGCTCCCTCGTCATTGTTCCTTCTCTTACTGAGGAAATTATCGGCAGCCATCTGTATGCAACTACCGGTTCAGGCACTGCATAAAACTTCTCATCACCTTTAAGCTCATTCAGCTTTACAGACAAAGACATCAGTGATATATATACAGTCTTCATTTTCACCTTTGTCTTTTTCGGCTTTTTATCCTTTGAATAAGAATTCACAGAAGAAAATAAACTGACAACTATTAACAGAGTTAAAAATAAAGTTTTGATGATGAAAGAATTTTAATATTTTGAATTAAGACTTAAGTATCAGACTGAAAATGTACGGTTCTTTATTTAAAAAGCAGTAAAGTCATAATTATAATTAAGACCGGGATATTTTATTCTTATTTAACAATCTCTATTTCATTACTTACAATTACGGTTCCGTCCGGCTTTAAAGCGCTTACTTTATACTTTCCCGGACTTTTGAAATCGACTTTCTCAAAATATACATAATCCATATCAGGGTCAGTATCATATGGATATGTATCAACTACTTTTCCCGTGCTGAGATCAGTTATATTTATATTAACGGATTTTACATTTAGCTTTTTCTTCGAAGGTCTGATATCGATCATGACTGTCAGAAATCCTTCGGAATACTTTGTGCTTTTTCCTTCACATTTATCCGTGGTAACATTATAACTCTCGCAGAAATAAAGCTTATCGGAATTGTCACCTGCAAGATTACTCAGCTTGCTGCAGCCTAACATTAAACCGACCAGAACTATCAGTGAAAATAAACCTTTTAGATTTTCTCTCATAATATTTTTAATTTTAGGATTTTGATTAGAGCAATTTACCCAATACTACTTTTATTTTCTATACTTATTTACTGAATAGATTCCAGCTAGAAATAGAAAGGTAACTTTGTTTAATCTATGAAAAGAGTATAATAAAAATCTTACTCATCGATTTAATCTGATTTGTGTTTTTAAAACCCAGATATATGCTAGTGCCTGTGGGTGTTTAATTCTTTTAAAAGAACTATTTAACAGTTCGCACATCCCGCCCGGTATTTAATCTTCAGAAACCAGCCGGAATATGAAATTAAAACCAACCTGTTTTTTTTCTTTTTGAACTTGTACTTCCGCCTATTCCCAGCACTCCTAGAATTCCACGTGTAAGCTCACGGGCAACTGTTCTGCCGACCTGTCTGGCTGTTGTGCTCGTCAGAACTTTTTCTACCGTACTTTTCTCTTCACGGGTGCCTGATGATTTTTTTTCTTCTACAGGATCCAGCTGCTGCGCATCCTGTAATTTTTTATTTAATATCTCATAAGCACTTTCCCTGTCAATAATCTCATTATATTTTTTTACAAGATATGATCTGTTCACGATCTCATCAATTTCTTCCGGAGAAATAATATCCATTCTGGAAGAAGGGGGGCAAAGTAATGTAGCAGAAAGCGGTGTTGGATTTCCTTTCTCACTTAAAACTGTAACAGCTGCTTCACCAATCCCCATCGAAGTCAGAAGCTCTTCAACATTATAAAATTCGGACATGGGATAATTAGCTGCAATTAATTTTATCTGCTTTCTGTCATTTGCCGTAAATGCTCTCAGTGAATGCTGAACCTTCATTCCCAGCTGACTTAGAACAGAATCAGGAATATCAGTCGGATTCTGTGTACAGAAAAATATTCCTACACCTTTCGATCTTATGAGTTTTATGATTGATTCAATCTGATCGAGTAAGGCTTTCGATGCTTCATTGAAAAGTAGATGCGCCTCATCAATAAATATAACGAGCTTTGGCTGCTCGGAATCTCCTTCTTCCGGAAATGTATTATATATTTCTACAAGAAGGCAAAGTAAAAATGTTGAGAATAATTTAGGCTTGTTCTGTATATCAGTTAAACGTATGATAGAAATAACACCTTTGCCTTCTTCATTTATTTTTAAAAGATCTTCAACTTCAAAAGAAGTCTCTCCGAAAAATAAATCAGCGTGCTGCTGTTCGAGTTCAATAACTTTTCTTAAAATAGTGCCTGTAGAAGTAGTTGATATCTTTCCGTATGCTGACTCTATTTCTTTCTTTCCTTCTTCAGAAATATACTGCAGCATTTTTTTGAAATCTTTCAGATCAAGAAGCGGGTATTTGTTATCATCACAGTATTTGAATATCAATGAGACTATTCCTGACTGCGTATCATTCAGCTCAAGCATTTTTGAAAACAGCACGGGTCCGAATTCCGAAACAGTAGCCCTCATCTTTATTCCTTTTTCACCGGATATTGTCATCAGCTCTACAGGAAATCGCGAGGGAGTGTATGTAATTCCGATTCTTCTTGCCCGATCCTCTATTTTTTCATTGGTTGATCCCGGCATAGCTATTCCGCTGAGATCACCTTTAATATCCATTAGAAGCACAGGAACACTCTTCGCTGATAAACCTTCAGAGATCACCTGCAGTGTTTTGGTCTTCCCCGTTCCCGTTGCCCCTGCAATAAGCCCGTGCCTGTTCATTGTCTTTAAAGGCAGTTTTATGTTTACTCCGCTTAGGCATTCTCCTTTGAATATTGCACCGCCGAGTAATATAGATTCCCCTTTGAAATTATAGCCATCGTTTATAGATGCTGTAAATTTTTCTTTATCGTCCATAAAAGATATGTTTGTTTATTAAATTGGGTAATGCAAAGTAGTTATTTAATTGTTAGTATTAAATTTAAATATTAAGAATTAATTAATTTAAATTGAGAACTCTCCTTTATAATTAGATACTTAGGTCACTTTACGGAAATATTTTCAAAAACTTTTACAAAAATGAATTCAGGATATTTTGATTAAGATGAAAATACTATTAAGCTAGAGATCGAAGAATATTATCTCAATAATTCGGGTAACGGTTAAGGATACATGCTATATACAAATATCTTTGAAATGTTTTTTTTACAAAAAAGCATTTTATAAGTTTTGGAAAAAATACAGTTACTGTTAGAGCAGCAACACTTATTTATAAACCTTAAAAAAATTATCATGAAAAAGATCAAAACAAAAAAGATCAGGATGGAAAGAATCAAAAACAAAACAAGGATCATCGAGAGAGAAGCTGAATATGAAGGAGGGGCAATATTTGCGGAATATTCTCAGGGTATATGGAAAGGTGAAGAGGTATTACACGGACATTACGAGAGTTTTTATACAGGTTATAATGATTTGGGTGCTACAAAGATAAAATGTAAATACAGGTACGGCAAATATTATGGAAGATATGAAGCCTGGTTTGAAGGCGGATATAAAGCTCACGAGGGATACTATAAAAACGGGAAGAAAAATGGAAAATGGACAACATGGTACGATGAAGGTGGGCTGGAAAGTATTATACATTACAAGGATGGGAAAAAGGAAGGACGATGCATTGAATATTACAGGGAAGGAGGTAAGAGTCTTGAATGCATTTACAAAAACAACAGGATGGTCAGACTGATCGGAGAATGGGGGTATCAAGAAATGAAAGACTATCTGACTCCTGAAGGTCCGGAGTTATGATTGCAACAGACTTCATATATGTTTGATTTTCATTTCTAATAATAAAAAGATCCGCCTGAAATCAATCAGAGCGGATCTTTTTACAAATCATATTTAAATTATCAGTAATCAATTCTTAAAGTTGCAAAACCATAGTCATCCGTGAATTTATAATTCTGATACATATCATCTATAATTCTGTGAACATATTTTATCTCTATGAAGAACTGTCTGATAAACTGCCAGTTAAAATTGGTTGTGATAATATCTCTGTTTATCCTGTGACCTTTCATAAATTCCGGATCAGAGTAGCTGTACCCTGTTGCATTATTTATATTGCCGCCGTAATTAACAATAACTCTTCCTGCAGAATCTGTTTCTATACCGTTTGCTGAACGCTGATGCTGATAAAGCACATTCAGATTTACCCTGTTTGAGAAATCATAGTTCAGCTTAAATGCAATCTCATCAGAATTCGGTTCAAGATGATGACCTAGCGGGAGGTTCCAGTTTGTGTACATAGTCTTGTTTGAAACGTGTGTATAGACAAACGGATCAAGTTTTGTGTATTCTGATTTCAATTCAAGATTGGGAAGAGTGAAAGCATCGGTCCACATAAGACCAAATTGATAAGCAAACTTATTCGTGACCTTCGCATTATCCTTGAATAAAGTACTGAACTCCAGATCATCTGCAAGGAATGAAGCCTGCACAGCAAGCTTTTTCAAAGGAATTACCATAGCATCAAGTCCCATAATTGCATTGTTAGTATTCTCCGGTCCAGGCTGTGACGCCTTGCTTAAATCTGCTGATGTCAGAAAACTTACAGGATTTAGAAAAGTAAAACTGAAAGGACTGTTGGCAATAGTAACGCTTTCAAAAAAACCTATTCTGACTGCATCAGAAAAATTTACATCTAATCTGTGAGTTGCAATATTCTTTGCATCTATTCTTCTTCCGAGTGAATCTCCGCGCAGACTTCCGTACATAAAAGTGTACTTCACAGCTTTGTAGCCGAGATCAAGCCTGATATAGTCAAACGGTACTGTGTTATTTGAAAGATATAGCCTGTCAATGAATCCGAATCCCTGATAGACAGGATTTCTTCCTACTGTCAAAGCCAGCCAGTCGTGTTCAGCTCTGTACCGGAGATAGCCGTCATAGGTATCAAAGTTTCTCTGTTCATATTCAAATTTATACTGAGCATATAATTTCGGATCTGTATATCTTGCAAATTTTACATCATCAGAATCCCCGCTAAGTTTTTGCCCGTTAGATGCGCGAAGATAATATCCTACGCTGTTGAAAAGTGTTCCTCTCACTCTGAATCCAAGTTCTCCTAAAAGAATTGAATGGCGACCTATAGAATCGCCGCGGGATTCTCTCTGTGACAATCCGCCAAGCACATCAAGAAATAAACTCGCATTACTGTCAGCAAATGTATAGAGATACTTTTGTTTACTATTGGAAAAAACATTTTTAAATCCTTCTTTGAATAGCGGAGCTGCATTCTTCAATGTACCATACATATCAAATTCAAATTCAATTTTATAATCATTAAGTATTTCTTTGTCTACAGAAGTGATCTTGCTTTTTTTTGCATCTATCGTTTTCAAATAAGAGGCTACATTCTCTCTGGAAATAGGAATATTTGCCCTGTTGTAATCTGAAATGATCTCGAGTGTCTGCATTCTCTGAAGAAAATCATAAACCGGATGGTTTGGCTGTACAAGCTCGACCTGAGCCATTGTAATGTTTGAAATTATTAACAGGCAAAAAATTATCAGCGTAAAAAGTTTTTTCATTTATATATTTAATTTTGAAATGAAAAATTTAACAATTATCATATTGAATATAAAGCTCTGTAAGGTGAATATATTTCCGGCTGGAATATTAAAGAGACTGAACTCCGGTAGGAATCTGCTGTTCCTCGGAGAGATATTCAGGAACAAGTTTCTTAAGCATACTTACAATTAATTCTTTATCACTGTCATATCTTTTTTCAAGAAGTGTCTCAAGGTTATAATCAAAGTGATCCGGTATAAAATGACTGGCGTTTGTCGCGATAAGGATCTTTTCATGAATGGTCTTTTCATATAATTCTCCAGGAATAAATAACTCTTCATACAATTTCTCTCCGGGTCTTAATCCGGTCTGAACTATCTTTATATCTTTATCGACTTCATAACCGGAAAGTCTTATAATATCTTTAGCAAGATCAAGAACTTTTACAGGCTCACCCATATCCAGTACAAATATCTCTCCGCCGTTACCTATGACAGAAGCCTGAAGCACCAGCTGAACTGCTTCCGGTATCGTCATAAAATATCTTTGAATATCAGGATGTGTAATCGTAACTGGTCCGCCTTCTGCTATCTGCCTTTTGAAAGTTAAGACTACGCTGCCTCTGCTTCCGAGAACATTTCCGAAACGTACAGCTGAAAAATTCTTTCCGTAAACTCTTGCAGCTTTCAGGACGATCATTTCAGACACTCTCTTGCTTGCACCCATAATACTGGAAGGGTTCACTGCTTTGTCAGTAGATATAAAAACAAAATGTCCGACATTATGTTTAAGGGACAGGTCAATTAGATTCTGTGTTCCTTTTATATTATTGCTTATAGCTTCACACGAATTCATTTCCATCATTGGCACATGCTTATGAGCTGCAGCGTGGAAAACTACATCAGGCTGATAATCTTCAAAAATTTTGTCGAGCCGGTTAAATGATCTGATGTTTGCAATTACAGTATTTACTTTTGTGCTGTATTGCTTTCCGTTAGTTAGTGATAATCTTTTAAGTATCTCATGCTGAATATCAAATATCGAATTCTCTCCCTGCCCGAGTAATATGATCTCTGAAGGATGACATTTTATTATCTGTCTGCAAAGCTCACTGCCTATTGATCCTCCGGAACCTGTTATAAGAATTTTCTTTCCTTTTAAAAAATCTTCAACTTTTTTAATATCCGTTTTCACTGGCTCTCTTCTTAGTAAATCTTCAATCTGAACCTGCCTGATACTGTCTATTCTGACTTTTTCATCAAGTATTTCATATATCCCCGGAATGGTCCTTGCCTGCACTCCTGTCTTTCTGCAGATTGATACAATGTCCCTGATCTCTGAACCGGGAGCAGTGGGCATTGCAATGATGACCTTATTAATATCCATCTTCGTGATGATCTCCGGAAGACTGTGTCTTGTTCCCAGTACGGGAATTCCCCTGATCTTCAGTCCTTTCTTTTCTATATCATCGTCAACAAAGGCAACAGGATTTAGCCCGAGCTGAGGATTTCTCTGCATTTCCTGGACTATAGAATTTCCTGCTTTTCCCGAACCAACCACCAGCACTCTCTCCCCATGATATGACATTTTTCTTCGTTCATTCAGCCTTTCAATTAATCTGATACTGAACCTTGCTCCGGTGACAAAGAAAAAAGAAATGATTCCATCTAATAGCGGAAGAGATAAAGGTAATATCTCAAAATTTAATATTTCAATTCTGTTAAAAATAATAAAGACAGTGGTCTGAATAATCAGAGCCCAGAAGATGATATAGATGAGCTTTGCAAGTTCGTCTATGCTTGCGCTGTTCCAGTATCTGTTATATAATCCCAGTTTATAAAATACAAGAAGGTCTATTGCAAGAAATACAAATGTACAGGATATAAGAGCGTTCAGATATAATTGAAAATCAACCTGACCGTCTAATCTTAATTCTAAAGCTAATAATGGACTTATGAGAAGGAATACACAATCAAAGAACAGGAAGTGTCTGTTCCTTAATTTTAATAATTTATTATTTAAAAAATTTTCAAGCATAAGATTTAGTTTATCTCACCTTAGCATACAAACAACTATAATTTTCATAAAATCAAAAGAACACAATTTCTAAAGAAACAATCTTTATCTAAGGGTTTTGTTTTGGATGGTGTAAATTACAAAATGTATACTATTGATTCAACAAACTTATTTAAAATTACGAATAAATTATTAATGTGGATTTTAACAAATTATTTTTCCTGTTTAAAAAAATAAATTCAGAATATAAAAGAAAATCTATCTGAATATTGCGCTTATAGTTTTAAAAATCACCTTTATGTCATTCCCAAAAGATCTCTGTTCAATATACTCGAGGTTCAGCTTGAGTTTATCAGGCATTACATATTCAATATAATATTCTTCAGGATCGTCGGCTTTCTCAAGCAGTTCATTCTCATTTCTGTATTTAATTGATGCAATGTCTGTTATTCCCGGAAGGACGCTCAGAACTTTCTTTTGCTCTTCATTATAAAGATCTACGTATTTCCTGACCTCAGGTCTGGGACCGACAAAACTCATTTCTCCCTTTATTATATTAATCAGCTGCGGCAGCTCATCTAATTTGAATTTTCTTAAATAATATCCGGCTCCTGTAATCCTGTTATCTCTTCCTCCGACTGTCAGCAATCCGCTTTTATCGGAATCTGCCCGCATTGTCCTGAACTTATACAAACTGAAATCTGTATTATTTTTACCCACGCGTGTTTGTTTATAAAATATTTTACCTTTTGAGTCAATCTTAATCCATATTGCAGTTATAAGGAATAACGGTGAAAGCAGTATTGTACCAATTAACGAGAATAAAAGGTCAAATATTTTTTTCATTAGGATCTGATATTAAATATAAACTTATTCATTAGGTTTAATTAGGAACAATAATTATCCAGTAATAACTTTTTGACAGGATTCAATTACGGAGTTAATGACCGTATTGATTTCATTATCAGTAAGCTGCGGATATACAGGCAGTGTGATCTCCCTTGAATAGTTATCATAACTGACCGGATAATCCTCTATTTTATAATCTCTTTCTCTGAATATTTTCAGCATCGGCAGAGGAATGAAATGAACATTTACAGCAACTTCTTTTTTATTTATCTCTTCTATAATCCTGTCTCTCTGATCTTCCGTGATGTTTTTAATTCTGAGAAGATAAACGTGATATGAAGTTTCCTTATCTTTGTCTAATGATGGGGGAAGTTCAGCCCAGTCTGTTTGCCTGAATGCTTCATTGTATTTTTCAAAGATCAGTTTTCTTCTAAGAAGCAGATCATCATTATACTTTCTTATTTGAGCAAGTCCGACAGCCGCACAAAGATCATTCAGGTTTATTTTAAAACCGGGATACACTATGTCATATCTCCAGTTGCCACCCTGTGATTTTGTAAATGCATCTTTAGTCTGCCCGTTCAGTGAAAGCAGTCTTAACCATTGATAGAGTTCATCATTATTGAATTTTGCCGGAAGGTTAAGGCAAATTGCTCCGCCTTCGGCAGTCGTTACATTTTTCACGGCATGAAAAGAAAAAACTGTTGAATCGCATAAAGTACCGCTTGGCTTTCCTTTATATACAGCGCCTATCGAATGCGCGGAATCTGCCATTACAAATATGCGTCCGAGCATTCTCTGATTCTCATTTACGGAAATAAACATCTTTTTAATTTCTTCATCATTTACAATTTTATCTATCTCATCATAGTCACACGGGTAGCCGCCAATATCAACCGGAATAATGGCTTTGGTCCGGGGCGTGATCGCCTTTCGGATCCCGTTTGTGTTAATGCAGAAATCTTTATTAACATCCACTATCACTGCTTTTGCGCCAAGATGCATTACGGCAAGAGCAGTAGCACAGTATGTATATGCGGGAATGATCACTTCATCACCTTTGCCGATTCCGAACCAGTGAAGCATCAGCATCATTGCTGATGTAGCAGAGTTTACACAAAGGACATTTTTTACTCCGGTAAGCTTTGCAACTTCATTCTCTAGAGCTTTAACTTTTGGACCGGTTGTTATCCAGCCGGATCTTAACGAATCGAGAACTTCATTCGTAACGTCCTCATCTATATAAGGTGGTGAAAATGGTATCATTTGTTTCCTGTTTGTTTAATTTGCGTTCTGAAATTTTTAATCTGATAAATTAAAAAAGGTATGCTGAAGTAAAGTATGAATTCAAGAATATAACTGTACCGGGTTATTGATGTGCCTAATATGCTTATGAACAAAGCGTTCATCATAAACATAAATCCGAATATAAAAGGAATAAAGATTCCGGGATCTTTGAATTTTGTTTTTATGACCATATATGCAGATAGTGCAAAATTCATTATGAAGATATATATCCATATAATATTTCTGAACAGATAATTACAAAATCTTTCATAGACTTCAAACATCTGTTTAAGCAAAGTATCCTGAAACAATACAGAGCCATCCGAATATTTAACATATTCAAATCTGCCATGATCATTTACCTGCATATTATAGAGTTCTATTACTTCTGCAGCAGCTGTTTTGTCGGAATAAAACTGCTCCCAGTAATCATCTTCAAGGATCTTCACATAATAGTTATCTGCATATATTCTCTGATAAGATCTTGACAGCTGAGAAAAAAATTTCATTTCTTCGGAAATGTTATTCATGAACTGATATAAATTGCTGATCAAAATCCTTGCATAGACTGCAGGATTATTTATGATCGCTTTTTTTGTGATCTGTGCAAGATACGGCTGAATATCCATGTATGTCAATGTGCTGTCTTCTTTCATTACGAAGCCTACAAACCTCCAGGATCTGAAAAGATTATCATTGAATATTCTGAACAACTTCTTAATTTCCTTTGGATCCTTAACATACGCTCTTTCTTTTTTGGGAATTGAATCAAGTGTAATTTTTATTGCACTGTTGATTTCCGGGGGATAGTCAGGTGATTCCTCCATATACAGTATTGTCGTTGCAAAAAAGCTCAGGTCTCCAACCGGTGATATTGTAAATTTTTTTAATGTAAAATAATTATATGCGCACATTGATAATATTAAAACAGTCATTGGTAATATCAGACTTGTATATTTTCTGATGTCATATTTATTAATAATAAAAAAAACAAGTATGACAAATATTACGGGTATCAGGAACAGAGCTGCCGGTCTTATTATAATTAGAATCGCGGCAGTAACTGAGAATAATATCCAGTCTGATGTCCTGTTATCTTTCAATGACCTCAAAAGATAAGAACAGTTGATCATTATAAAACTGACGAACAGGGATTCCGACAGAACAGAGAATTCAAGAACAAGAAAGAAAGTAGATGTAATAAATACCGAAATTGCAGCAGCAAAGTACAATGCTTCAGATGTATAATATCTGCAGATTGTCCGGTATAAAAATAATGCAGAAAATAAAGCTATCAGACTCTGAAAAACATATGTCAGGATAAAGTTCTTTGAAATCAGAAATACAAAAGTTAAGAGGAAGGGATAACCTGGAGTTCTCATATCAAACAGAGGGAAACTCAGGTCAAGCATTTTTAATGCAATGGCACAGTAAGACGCACTGTCAGCTGAAATATCAACAACCGGATAGTAAAAGTAATACATCAGCCTTGTTAAAAGAAATACGGCAGTTATTACCGCAGATCCGGCAATAAACTTATTCTGATAATCATACTTATTTATTATTCCTGGATGTTCCAAAGCTAAATTCGGAATATGATTTTTACTGTCATATTATCCTGTGACATGCTTTTTGCTTAATTGCAAATTGCACTGTACAGAAAATTATGGATTATCTGAGCTGTATTATAATTAACTGTAATTATAATAATCTTTAAACCAGATTACAAATCTTTTTAAACCTTCTTCCAAAGATGTTTCCGGTTTATAATTAATGAACTTTGCCAGCTCTGATGAATCAGCAAACGTTTTCTTTACATCACCGGGCTGCATATCTCTGAAAACTTTAACAGCTTCCCTGCCCAGTTGCTTTTCAAGAAGTTCTATAAAGTGAAGCAATCTGACTGGATGTTCTCCTCCTATGTTAAAGATCTTATATTCATTCTTTACTTCTTTTTTTATCAGTCTGAAAACAGATTCTGTTACATCATCTATAAATGTAAAGTCTCTTTCCATGTCACCGTTATTATAAACATTTATCGGGTTGCCTTTCATTATACTTTCAGAGAATTTATAATAAGCCATATCAGGTCTTCCGTAAGGTCCGTACACTGTAAAAAATCTCAGTCCGATGACAGAGAAATTATAAAGATGCTGATATGTGTAAGCCATTAATTCATTTGACTTTTTTGTTGCTGCATACAGTGACACCGGATTGTCAACATTATCTTCTATTGAGGACGGTGTCTTGTTGTTATTCCCGTAGACAGAGCTCGATGAAGCATATATCAGAGTCTTTACATCATAATTTTTACAGCATTCCAGAAGATTAAAAAAAGCACTTATATTATTCCTGATGCTTACTTCCGGATTTGTGATCGAATACCTTACTCCTGGCTGCGCAGCAAGATTGACTACATACCCGGGCTTCTCTTTCTCAAAATACTTTTCCAGCTCTGCCTTTTCAGCCATATCTGTTTTTGAAAAAAAGAAGTTCTTAAATTCTTTTAAAATATTAAGACGGGACTCTTTTAATGTAACGTCATAATATGAATTCAGATTATCTATTCCTGTTACTGCATAGCCTTCTTCGCAAAGTCTTCTGCATAAATGAAATCCTATGAATCCCGCTGCTCCTGTTACTGATATTTTCAAATTTCTGATTGTTTAATCTTTTAAATTATTTTTTGATTTCTTTATACATCTCAAGTGAATTTCCGGTAAGCTTTGATTTAATCCATCCGTTTCTTTCATAAGCTTTTATTGCTTTATCATTGTCATTTCTGACCGTCAGATTAATTAAATTAAAATTCATTTCCTTCGACCTGTTCTCAAATTCCTGAAGAAGAACCGACCCGTATCCTTTACCCTGAAATTCCTTTGAAACTCCGATCACTACAAGTCCGACAGACGGCACAGGCAATACTTTCGGTTTACTATTCTGAACTTTGATCACTGATTTTTTTTTCTTTATAAATCTGTTTCTTATATTTTTTTTAATAAGAGAATATTTCGAAGTGACTTCCTTATGAAAAAGAAGCCAGGGTCTGATCATAATTGCAAGGACTGCTGCATTGAAGCTGTACTGTATCATTCCGCTTGCAGATCCGCTTGGCTGTGTACCGTCATGAATCATTCCGCCGCAGTATCCCGCGCATTTGCCGTTTTCTTCAATGTGAAATAAGAATCTTTTGTCATCTGTAAGATACCATTCGATCATTTTTTTTAAATAATTCTGTCCCATCTTTGTACTGAGTGAATCCGGAAAAGCCGACCTGTGACACTCTGCGATTTTCTCAAGATCAGATTTCTTTGAATTTATAATTCCGGACATTATGGTCTATTTGGAAAGTGAAATTAGTTTACAGGAAAACTCGTCTATAAGCATGTTTCTGTCAAATTTTTCTTCTGCCAGCTTTCGCCCTCTTTCTGACATTTCATTTCTTAATGAAACTGAGTTTTTGATTTTTATAATGTTCTCCTTAAGCGAATCATAATCTCTCGGTTTTGACACGAGACCAACTTTGTATTCACTGATGATCTTTGCGCCTTCACCTGAACCCGAAAATAGTACAGGCAGACCTGCGGCCATTGACTCATAAATTTTTGACGGGACGGCTCCGTAAATATTATTTACTAAAGGTATTATCGTACAGTAAAATCCTGACAGCAAATCTGGGATCTCTTCCCTGCTTACACTTTCATGCAGATAGAAATTCCTGTATCCATTATCCTTCAAATAACTTTCAAGCTTTTGTCTTTCTGCACCTTCCCCGTAAATATGAAACTCGCTTCCGAGCTCTCTGAAATCTATATTCTTCGCGATATCAAATATCCCCTGGGCTACTCCGAGAAGTCCTGCATATATGATCTTTATGTTTCCGTCTGATACGGAAGCTGATCTGCTTTTGGTAAATCTCCTGACATCCACTCCGTTTCTGAATAAATAGACTCTTTCACATCCGCTGCTTTTTATATGAGCAACAATCTCTTCTGACTGTCCGGAGCAAAGATATGATTTCTTATATAGAAATTTTTCAAATCTCTCCAGTTGCCTGTACAGAAATCCGTCACTGATCACTCCAAGTTCCTTCGCAGATAATGGCCATACATCAGAGACATTCATTATCAGTCTGGATCCTGTCATCATTGATAAAAGATATCCGCTGAATGCCAGTGTCAGTGGCGGGCTCTCGGCAAATATAAAATCAGGCTTAAATTTTTTTATGAAACTCCGGCTGAATAAACATGTAATTGAAAATGACAGCATTGATATTATTCTGGGAATGCTCTTTGCCGCAATTGATGCATACATCCAGTATCTTAAAACTTTTATACCCTGTACATTTTCCTCTGTACTGAATTTACCTTTGTATTCACTAAAGATCTTTCCTTTCGGATAATTCGGCATTGCAGTGACTACAGATACTTCCCATCCTTTTTCCAAAAATATCTTTGACAACTCAAGAAGCCTGTTTTGAGGAGCACCCATCTCGGGATAAAAATACTGACTTAATATTACAAGCTTCAAATTTTTTCAGAAAATTTCAAATTGCGTCCTTTCATTTTATGTGAGAATGAAAATGCTTCATCTTTCCGGCTTTAGTGCGCTCGATCCTGTCCACTCTCCGGATCTCAAATTTCAGTCCAGGCTCAAGGTAAGTATCCATCTTATTCTGTAATTTTGATTTATCCTTTTCAGAAATATCTTCATCAGATACTATTTCAAAAATAAATTTATCCGGCTCTGTCTGCTTGATAATAAATTCTTTGAGACTGCCGATATTCTCCAGAATACTTCTGGTTATGAAATAAAATGTAACTCCCGATGATTTTTTCCCGCTTGGAAGAATTACAAGATCATTTACACCTCCGAGTAATTTCTTAATTACAATCTCATTACTGCCCGGTTCTATTACTGCCTTATCTCCAATCTCATAACGGATGAAAGGCATTGCCTTATTGTGAAGTGCTGTGAGAAGTATCCTTCCTTCACCACCTCCTGTCAGCCGCTTTCCATCTTCATCAAGCACTTCAATGAATATATTTTCGCTGGAAAGCTGCCACCTTCCGCTGAGATCTTCAAATGCTATCAGGTCAACTTCCGAAGTGCCGTATTCATTTACAGCCGGAACTCCGAATGCCTGTTCAATTATTAATTTATCTTCATCCGCACAGTTTTCGGAAGTTGCTATGCAGATTTTCATAGTAGGACAAACGTTTTTTAGTATTACCTTTCTCTTTATCAGATAACGGGCAAATAATACAATCGAATTCGTATACCCGTATACATAATCAAACGAAGTTGTTTTGAATTTTCCGAGAAAGACCTCAAGCATTTCATCTGACAAGTCAAATACAGGAAACCTTACACGGTTGGATAATGCATCTTTTGTTTTTTCAATAATATAATCCAAACGTTCAAATGGGATACCGTAAAATCTTGCCTGCTTTGAATTGAGTGTCAAACCGAAATTTTTATAGCGGTTCTTTATAAGTGCCCAGGTCATCGCGTGAGCGGATTTATCTTTTGCGTAATTAAACGGATGTCCGGAAGATCCTGAAGTATAGCCGGTATAAAGATCTTTTTTGTTGAATGTATCAGATATTAATTTCACATTGGAATTCTGAAAATCGCTTTTAGTCAATACAGGAAGTTCTTCCCAGCTATCCGGAATTTTTCCAGCGGTCTTGTTTTTGTAAAACTCATTATTGAGGATATGATATTTTACAATCTCCCACTTTTTCTTTATATGCCACTCTTTGAATTCCTCATTATTTAAGCTCTGAATCCTGCTCAATTCCTTTTCAGCTTGTGCAAGAGGAAATCCTTTTAACTTCAGACTTAATTCAAGAAAGGACATTCAAAAATTAATTAATTATTTTTGATCAAAGGATCTATCACGGCAAACCATTTTTTACTCACTACATTCCAGTCAAAGTCTTCAACTTTTTTTCTTGCATTCAATGTAAGCGTTGAAACCAAGGTTGGATCAGATATTAAAGTTTCTATTGCATTGACAAATTTATCTGGATCTTTCGGATTTAAAAGAATACCATCAGTATTATTTTCCACAAGATAAGGCAGTCCTCCTACATTGGTCGATATTACAGGAAGCCCGACTGCCATGACTTCTATGACGCTTACAGGATGATTATCAAAGTCAGTTGTATTAATGAATATATCATATTCTTTTGACAGTTCGATCCATTCTTTTTTTGACAGCTTACCCGTAATCCTCAGAGAATCAGTCAGATTTTCTTTTTCAGCTTTGTCTGTAACTTTATTCAGACTGCCGTCCTTATCAGGTCCTACCATGCACAATACAGCTTCCGGATATTTTACTTTTAACTTCTTTAATATTTCAACAGCAAGTAATGGATTGTAAATTTCATGAAACGATCTTACCCAGAATAATCTTGGCTTTACAACTTCTCTGCGCTTAAACTGATAATTTTCTATTGGAATAAAATTCGGTATATAATCCACCTTGAATCCTTCATCTTCAAAATGCTTTTTTAAATAAAATGAAGGGGAAATATTTTTGAATGAATTGCTGAAAATAAATCTGCAGAGTCCGGGAGATTGCTTTAGTCTTTCCGGATAACCTCCGCCTCTCAATATCGGTACATATGGTATATTATAAAAGAGACAGATTTTCGAAAGTAAGTAGGTATACCAGAATGCCTTCACACTGTAAGAATCGATAAGCACAAGATCAAGATGTTTCCTGTTTCTGAAAACAGATCTGACCATATCATAAAGCCGGAGCAGTTTATTTTCTTTTTCCGAAACTGCTGTGATTTTATAATACTCTGAAAGTTTTGGTGTTAAAGTTTCTATGAAGGTTGGAGTGTAGCCGAATCTGGAAAGTATATTCCCGGCATAAAGGATCATACTCTGGGTTTTCTGATAATAGAAATAAATGCCAGACCGTAAACAAAACCCGGAGCTGCTATTCTCATTGCCGCATGTCCTAATGTAACATAAGTAAAGCAAAGACACATTATCATAAATATCTTATCGTCTATTGATTTCAGATTAAAAAAACTCTGTACAGGAAATAACATCATTATAAGAATTGCAATAACTCCGAAGAGTCCGTGTTCAGCCAGCATTCTCGAATATTCAATATGAGCTGCAGCATCTATTCCGGATTTTTCAGCTCTTACCTGGTGAGACATTCCGGGTCCGACACCGGTCAGAACATTATCCTTGAATACATCAATATCAGCCATAAATATTTCGTCCCGCCCGCTGAGTAAATTGCTCTTGTCCGCATTATACATTGATTCCCCTTTAAATCTCATTTCAAGAAGTCCACCGCTTACATCATTGACATAATTAAATCCCAAAAAGGCGAGAACAAAAATTACAAGAAATGCATATACAACCTTTCCAATTCTTACGCTGAAGCTGCTGTCTGTAAGAGTCATTATAATTATGCATAATAAAATAGAAACCATAGGTGCAAGCATTCCCCCTCTGGAGAAAGTTGCCAGACCTCTTATCAGAAATCCAACCAGTAAAAGTATATTGACAAATTTTAATTTGAACAGACGGATATTCAGAAAGTAAGCTATTGCGATTATCAGTATGCCTAATCCGAAAACCGTAGAGACCTGATTAGGACCGAATCCCCCGCTTGCGTCAAAATTTGATTCGGTAGTAAACTGCACTTCTTCCAGTGACCCGGATTTAAAATAAACAAATATTGACATTGCTGCGATCGGATAAAGCATTGCAAGCAGCAATTTTCTTAACTGCACCGGATTCAGTCTTCTTTTATAAAAATAAATTGTTGAAACTCCGAGGCAAAGAGGACCGGACAGATTAAATGATACCATTTGTCTTGACAGGTCAAAAGTTCCGAAATCCGCGCTGGGTATGGAAGGAATAAACATCAGCAGGAAAAACAGAAAGATATACGGAAGTTTCTTTCTCTTTGACTCAACAAGAAATCCCGTTATGAGAAGAAATATAACTGCATACTTTCCGTATTCATATCCGAATCCACCCGAATTCATTCTGAATAAAACTTCTATACCAACGACATAAGCAGCGAAATAATGCGCTGCACCGTCAGCATTCTTATTGGCGAGTATTTTATAAATTCCAACTAACACAATTATTATAGAATACCCGGTGCTTAGCTTTGAATTCAGAAGCATCACCATTGCAAGCGCAATGTTGATTACTAAATATATTTCGGCTTTATATGGAGATCTTTTCAATATATTATTACGATCTTAATAAATTAACAGAATTATCTGTGTTTCTTTTATTTTTGTTTGTTCTGAAAATAGTCATATATTTAAAATAAATTAAGCACAATAAATTTACTGAAGGATTAAACTGAATTTTGATTTATAATTACTTTATTATGTTAATATGATCTTTGCAGGAATTAATTTTATTCAGCTAATAATATTTTATTCTTAAGGTTATTGATATAATTTTCAAATGTGAACAGTTCAGCAACTTTTAAACAATGCAGAGACATTTCCTTTAATCTGAACCTGTCATTCAAAGCAAGATCTATTTTTTCAGCTATCTCATCAGAATTAATTTTCTTCAACAGATATCCGTTAGTGTCATTGAAATACTGTCCTATCGATGACACATCAGATACTACTGGAATGCATCCGTAAGCAGCAGCTTCAGCTATCACTTTTGGAAAGCCCTCTGACTGGCTGGGAAGTATTATTAAATGTGATTGCTCATATACCTTTTCAAGTTCCGCACTGCCCAGTAGTCCTCTGAAAGAAATATTCATGTTTATTTCAGATGCTTCTTGTTCATATTTTTTTCTGCCTGCTCCGTCTCCTGCGAAAATAACTTCCCTGATATCTTCTTTACTCTTAAGTTTTTTCAATGCTTCCAGCAATATATCCACTCCTTTATTTTTTGTAAGTGTTCCTGCAAAACATAAGGTCAGCTTGTTCTCAAAATTTTTATTAACGGATATTTTTTTTGCTCTTTGAAGCTGTTCATTATCCAGACAGGGATTCTGAAAATTCAGTATATGTTCTTTTTGACCTTCCCAATGACCGTTGATAGTGACTTTTGATCTCTGAAAATTATTCTCAAGCCACCATTTCTGGATCCGGTATGACAAAGGCGGAGATTCCATCTTCCAGTTGCCTGCATATTTGACCCACCTCCTGGGTGTTTTGCGAATGCTTAAATACGGAAGTACATAAAGTCCCATTGAAGTAGGAGCTCTGAACTGTACCCAGTCTACTTTATCAAGCACAGGTTTTATTTTTTTCAGATTGGAGAAAGCTGTTGATATTATTGTAAACTTATCTCCAAGGCTTTCACCTCCGTATGGTTTTAAAGGAATAAAATTAATTCTATCGCTGTCATAACTTAAGGAACTTTCCGGTGAAGGCTCTTTATGAAGAGGCGCAATGTGAAATATTTCATCAAATAATCCTGTAAGATTATTTATTTCCCTTATTGTCGGTCCCCAACCGGAGATTTTATTTTCTTTAATATAATGCGGAGTATGAGAAATAATTGCAAGCTTCATCTTACGCTGTGCCATCTGCTCAGACTGTAGAGCATTAATATTCTCTGATAGATTCCCGCCCTGCTAATATCTGATTCGGCAGATGTCCTGTCATCCAGAGCCCTGAACAGAAATTCCGTATATTCTTTTTTTACATAATGATTCACAAAATTATTTTCTTTCAGAAGCTCTTCCCTGATTACTTCAAACTCATCTCTGCTTAATGCAGTATCCAGCGGAATTGTAAATCCCTTTTTAGATGCACTGCTTGTTTCTTTAGGATATATTTTCCCGTGAATTGCTCTTAATATTTTCTTGGAAACTTTAAGAGAAGATTTCTGACCGAATGGAATCGTCAAAGCATAGTTAGTCAGATCTTCATCTAATAACGGTACTCTGTATTCAACCCCGTTCAGCATTGACATCATATCTGTCTTCCTTAAATAATTACTCAGCATCTGCTTCCTGAAATAATCATACACAACATAATTTTTAAATTCGTGCGGAGATTTCTCTTCAAATATGGCTTTATAAAATTCTACTCCCTCTGAAGGATCAAACAGAAATGGACTTCCGCTTTTAAAAACAGTTTTTCTCGGAAACCAGGAATGCCAGTCATATAACAGTTCATGAGGCTTGTCAGTCCACAGATCAGAAATCCTTTTGACAAATCTTTTTCTTGAAGTGCCTGAGATGGATTTTGCTATATGAAGAAATGCTTTGCCACCGCTTTTAGTAATGCTGTTATTGTTCAGTCTGTCTATATATGTAAGCCAGGTCATTGACGGATATCCGTTAAACAACTCGTCACCTCCGTCTCCTCCTAGCAGAACCTTTGTCAATTTTCCCGCAGCTTTTGTAAGATAGTAGACATTAATGGCCGAAGAGTCTGCATAGGGCTGATCAAAGCCATCCAGTATATTATTTAATGTATCCAGGTTCAGTTCAGATTCAGCTTCTATGTATTCAATTTTACCGTTCAGCGTATCGGAATATATTTTAGCAATGTCTCCTTCATTATATTCCTTATCACTGGATTTTATTGTAAGACCTTTAATCTCTGAATTTGATCTGTTTGCAAATGCATAAATGAGAGATGAATCTATACCTCCGCTCAAGGCAACCGTCACTTCTACATCAGCTATTAAATTTCTTTCAACCGCAGTCTTTATTCTTTCTTCCGTATTTGCAGTATTCTGTCTGAAATCATAAGTGTTCTCTTTTTGAAAATCAAATGTTTCAAAATAATTCTTAAAGTATCCTTCTTTATTAATAGTAATAAAGCTCCCTGGTTCTGCAGCTTTGATCTCATTGTAAATTGTATATGGCTCTGAACAGTAACCTAAATTTAAATAACTTTTCAGTATGCTCTCATTAATTGTGAGCTTTTCCCTCAGACAAGGAAGCAATGCCTTTATCTCACTGCCGAAAATATACTGTCCGTTTTTTGCAAAAAGATACAACGGCTTGATTCCTGAAGGATCTCTTGCAAGAATGATCTTTTGTTCATTGCGGTAATCGTATATAGCAAAAGAATATATTCCTCTCAATTTTTTAAAGTAATCCGGTCCTTCCTGCAGATATCCCTCCAGTACTATTTCTGTATCGGAAGAAGATATGAATTTTGTATTGGTAAATTTATTTTTTAATTCTTTGTAATTATAAATTTCTCCGTTAAAGATCAGGTATGCATCCGCATTTGCAGACTTCAGCGGCTGATCGGCATTTGCAGAAAGATCAATGATGCTAAGCCTGTTATGTCCCAGAAATATATTTCTATGAACATATTCCCGGCTGCCGTCCGGTCCTCTGTGTGCAATGTTCCTTAATCCTTGCTGCAGTAAAGGATAGATTGGCTCTATTCCTCTTTTAAAATCAACAGCTCCTAAATATCCGCACATATATTATTTGAGCCCTTCAATTTCTTTTAAATATCTTTTTATAATATTAGACCAGTGATGCTGTGCTGCCCATTCTTTAGCGCCTTCGCTGAATTTTCTATAATCTGCCGCAATGGTCTTAAGAGCTTCGAGTATTTCACCTTTATTCTTTGGATCAACTAAAACTCCGCTGTAACCGTTTTTAATGGAATCCTCCAGTCCGCTTTTGAATGAACCTATAGCAGGCAGTCCGAAATAATTAGCTTCAAGTACTGCTATTCCAAAGCCTTCAAAGTCACCGCTGGACTGACTTTCACTCAGCAATATGAATATCTGACTTCCATTTAGGAGTTCAATTTTTTCTTTATTGGATACTGGACCAAGCAGATTCAAATGATCCTTGAATCTATCTGATTCTATTAATTTTTCTATTTTCGAAAGATCGGCTAATCTCCCGGCTATGTTGTATTTTGTCTCTGGAAATAAATTAATTATTTCCGGAAATGCATTAAGAACATTGTGATGACCTTTTCTCGGCCAGACTGTTCCGACAGTAATTAAATTCAGCGAACCGTTCACAAGACTTTTTTCACTGACCTTTAACTGATCTATATTATCAAGGTCAAAACCATTGGGGATCACTTTAATTTTTTCCTTACTTATTCCTTTATCAATGAATGATCCTGAAAAATTTGAAACAGGTATGATAAGATCAGATTTTTGTAAAGCTTTTTTTATAAGATATTTTTCTATAGCATTATCAGAGTTTACATCTCCTCCGTGAACTATAGAGATAAATTTCAAATGCTTATGGTACTTATTCAGAAATACCGAAGTCATCAGCGGATATCTTCCGGAGAATATTACATGCGAATATTTTTCTTTGTTTAAATATTGTCTGATCGATTTTAATCTTCCCGCAGTTGTCTTTAATCTGCTGTCATATCTTTTGAATCTGAAAATTTCAAATTTCTGTGAACTGTCAAAATTCTTTTGCTCTTTTTCTTCAGCGAAATCCGAAATAGTTAATACTGTTACATCACAGCCGTTTAAATTCAGATACTTTGCAAGATTAAAAGCATGATTCCCTATTCCTCCCGGACCCGGTGGGAATTCTGAAACTATAAGAAGTATTTTTCTAGAGCCACTCAATCTTATTTCCTTCCTTTAGCATTTCTGATGCTTTGCCCCATGAAATAGCTAACTGCAGCAGGAGAACAGGCAGTATGAAAATTGCAAGAACCGCACTTACCGGATAAAGATATTTTTTTCCTTTCCACTTATAAGGAATAAGAGATGGTAAAATGCCAATTATCATAGCATTCGCAACATAGTTAACAGGATAATATTTTCTGAAAAAATATAAAACACTCGGTATCGGTCTTGGCGCAAAAAACTTTTTCGGTCTGAATGCATCCCACGAACCCATCTGGCGAAGTCCGCCCGTTCCGATTTTCAGATGAAGACGTTTTGCATTGGGATTTGAAATGCTTTTAAATCCCGCAAGGTAAGCTCTTAACCCGAATTCACCGTCACCCATTCTTTGTTTGTCAAATTGTCTGTCAAACATTCCTGTCTTTTGAAATACTTCTCTTCTTACCATTGCATTGCCCGAATCAAACTGATCCGCCCATCTGAAGAAACTGTAATTTCTGGGGACAGAATCTCCTGTCTTTGATATTGATACTCCTGCTGAAATATCAGCTTTAAAAAAATCCAGACATTTTAAATGCTCACTGATCCAGTCTTTATCTATCCTTGAGTCATCATCAAAAAAAAGAAGGTAGTCACCTTCTGAATTTCTTACTGCTTCATTTCTCGCAAGCCACTGTCCTTTTCCTTCCTGATAAATAACTTTTAATTTTAATCCCGATTTTTTATAGAACTCTTTATCCGGATTATCTGTCTGATCAATTATTATCGTCTCAAAGTTTTTATAATACTGTTTTTCAAGATCTTCAAGTACATCTTTCAGATATTCATATCTGTTAAGTGTAGGAATAATGACACTTACAAGCGGCTGTGATTTTACAAGTTCAGATGTGAAGCTGATATATTCCGGATAATCACAGTGATCTTTGATTAGATCAATATTCTTTATTTCCTTTGTTGCATTAAATGCTCTTATCTCAGCAATTGGATTTCTAAGACTGAATATATTCTTAATTAAATAATAATAAGCTCTGTGCCACTTGAAATATCTTCTTATGAAAATATAATTATCTTTAAGACCCGGTTTTTCAGTATGAAATAACTTTTCTTTATTTACGGATTCTGCAGTCAGCATCACTCCTTTATTCCAGAGCCGGTATCCGAGATCAAGCTCGCGTGAAACTCTGCCGGAATAATCATTATCTTCAGAGATAATATTTTTAAACTCTTCAGGTATTTTCATTGCAGATGAGTTATAGTAACAGGTAGAAAATGATTCTGCCTTTTCGGGATACAGATTATAATACCAGATGGGATTCAGGTCTTTCAGGATCTCAAAACTTTCAAATACTCTCAATTGGCTATATCGTATGTGATGATCATTTTATAAATTCAGGTCTGTATCATAAAGAGTAAAATAAAAATAATCCTTACTGCTGAATTTAATTTTGTCGGAATAGTAAATTACTTTTTCATCATTTCTCGATCTTATAAATCCTGCAGAAGCAAGCAATTGCATTTCTCTTTCGCTGTTGGATAAGATCTGAATAGTTTTTGCCTTCTCGTCTGAAGCAAGCTTCATTACAACAGACAGCATGGATTTAAGATCACTGTCTTCTGTACAATGCCATTCATAAATATTGAAGTACGGTTTAAAATAAGAATACAGTGCGTAGCTGCCGTTAGATGATCTCATAGCTTTTATTTCGGGAGAATAGTTCAGAAATCCCGATGCCCTCCATTTCAGAAATTCCTCATCATGCAGAATCTGTAAGCTGATGCTTTCATCCTGCCTTTGCTTTACTGATCCGGCAACATCTTTCCAGCTGCATAAGTTGAAATAATTTTCTTTAACGTTTAATTTTTTCCTTTTTAAAGAAAAGTAAGGTTTTAAAATCTTACCAATTACAGGAACAGCAAATGAGAATTTTTTCGGAACTGCCCAGCTTATCAATTGCCCGGGATCAATCGGAAACACCATTAGCCGCCCGCTGTTTACAGCATTAAATCCCGCCTTTAGCATCAGCACTTCAGCTTTTGGACTGGGATTATTTCCAAGTGTAATTTTATCCCGCTTCATTCCTGCTTCGAAGAGCATATTTCCCGTACCGAGCTTTCTGTACTCCGGATCTACAATCAGATCACAAGCCCATTGAGCTTCATAATTTTTTTTTCCGTGCCTGAGCTTTACTGGCAAAAGACCAAGCTGACCAATGATCTTATCTTCAAGCTTAGCAAGTAAGAGTCCCTCTACAACACCCTTTTCAGGACCTCTGAATTTCCATCGGTTATATATTTCCGATCTTCTTCTTTTCTTATCCGGCCATACCTTAGCAGCAAATTCACCGTGAGATTTTACAAGTTCATCTGAATATGGTCTGATCTCTATTTTAATTTTTACTCACTCCTGCTGAGAAATGTTTACCGATATAATCTGTAACTGTAAACACTTCTATCTGTTCTTTTGAAATTCCGTTCTTTATTTTTTCCATAAAGCGATTGAAATGAGAAACGCTTTCGGATTTGTTCCGGCTTAAAGCAGCAGGATGTCCGACTATTACAAGAGTTTCATTGAGCTCAATAGCTTTATTGAGATACTTTTCCGCATAGTCATCAAAACCGGTATAATGCTGAGGTACACATACTATCCCGTTGTGTATTTCCCATTCAGAAAAAAATATTTCATCATCATTCCTCTTACTTATAATTTTTTTCCATACCGGATCATAACTTCTCAAAACCCTGCACCATTTATAATTTAAAATTGAAAGCTGCTTCAAAATATACCCGGTGTCAGAACCTTTGTGAAAAGGATAAAATCCCCTGTCACCAAGACTGACAGAATATTTTCTATACCAGCTCATCGGTCTGCTGTGAGGAGGAACAAATCCGGTGACAACATCTTTTTTACCAATGCATTCTTCAAGTGCATACTTGCTCCTTTCCAGAGATCTGTAAATCTGTTTATCTGTAAGATAAGGGAACCACTCGTGCTTCCAAGAATGAGATGCTATCTCGTGTCCGCTTTCAAATATTCTCTTTATCTGTTCCGGATTGTTAAAAGGCAACAGACCTTTTTCAGCAGCAAACCCAAGACAGGCAAATGTCATTTTAATGCCAAACTCATTTGCTTTGCTTATAATATACTCTACGTTTTCAATTTCCTGATAAATCGGGTCATACTTGAAATTATAGGGAAAAGATGAATTGATCTGACCTATGGCTGAATCATAGTCCCATATTATCACTAATTTAGCTGACATTATTTACGCTGATCTCGTAATTAACTTTACCCGGTGAACTATTTTTTCTTTGAGACAACGCTACTGCAAATACCGGAAAAAGCAAATAAGGGAAATTATATCTTGCTCTGGTTTCGGATACCGGGAACAGGGCTAATGTATAACTAAGATATGCCCACAGAATATAAACAGATACCGGAGAAAACTTTTTATTCCTTAATAAAAAAACAAAAGGGAAAAACAATATAACCCAGAAAAAAAAATTTTCTACCGCCTGAAAAAAAGCTTCATAATATCCTGCGTTCGGATATTTAGTATACTGAAAGAAATAACTGACAGTCCAGTCCTGTCTTCCTGAAAACTTTATCATTTTAAAAGGAAGTCCTTTTATTAATACATCCGGATGGCTTTTAACAAAATCAAAGGTTTCTTTCTTAAGCGCATCATCAAATTCAACTTCCGGCAGCTTGCTGTATTTATTCATTACCGAATCAGGTACTCCGTTGTAATCGCCTACTTTTTTCGGATCTGTAGTTACATTGCTGCTGTATAGCCCCAGCCCGGTGGTTGGCATAAGACGTATTGTTCCGTACAGCATATAATTTCTGTAAATCCAGGGAGAATAAAACAGAAGAAAGCTTACATATATCAGACCCAGACGACTTAATGAATATGACATATTCCTGTCGGAATGCTTTTCAATTATGAATGGTATGAGAATGAATATCATCAGGAAATTAAATCTGATATACATCTCAGCAGCAAGTAATACTCCTATTAATATAAGCTGAGAAGTCTTACCGGTATAATTTTTCAGTACAATGAAAAGCAGTATCAGAAAGAAAAAAAATGACAACTGTGTGTTTGAATTGGATGCCATGAAAAGCATATTCGGAGAAACGGATAAATATGCAAATGAGAAAACAGCAGCTATGTTGCCCAGATCTTTAAACAGATAAAAACCGGATATTAAAACTCCCAGAGAAAAAAGTATCATGATCACAGCATAAGTGACAGGATGATTATAAATAAGGAGTCCGGCAGCAAATACAGCAGGTAATCCCGGCTGTCTGAAATTTCTAAGCTCAACTCCGGCAAAGTCATAGAATTCTCCTTCGGTTGCCATCCTCTGACCAAGCTTTTCGTGTTTCTCATAATCACTGTCCTGTACAGGTCTGTCATACAGATCATGGACTGCAAAAATAATTCTTAATACTATTCCTGAGATAAGAAGTATTTTAAAAATTCTTTCTTTTCTGACTTCGAATATATTATTCTTAATAATTCTGTAAACTAAAAACAAAGCTGCAGCTATAAGCAACAGCTCTATTATATAATCTGCTTCCCTGTATTTTATCACCATGAAAGCCCTGTTCAAAATACCGGACAGGATCAGCAGGGAAAGAAGTATGATGTTTCCCCACCTTCCTGAAGAATTATAAGCTCTTAATAACCTATCCATTTTCAGTAAAGAATGCTTTTATTTTATCTGTTACAAAATCAAGATCATCATCAGACAACTCATAGTATAAAGGAAGTCTCAGAAGGTGATCGGTGTAGTAATCAGAATATTTCATATCGTGATTTTCTGATTTTTCTTTATAGTAAGGACTTTTATCAAGAGAAAGATAATGAAATACAGCATAGATGCCATTTGATTTCAGGAATTCAATCAGCCTGTTTCTTTCATCAAGACTTCTGCATAAAATATAAAACATATGCGCATTGTTAGTTGCATAATCAGGTAATTTCTGAAAACTGATAAATCCTTTCTCTGAAAGATCCCTGAGTTTATCGTGATAGTAATTCCAAATGTGCTTTCTCTTATTTTGAATGTCATCAAGATTCTCAAGCTGTGCAAAGAGAAATGCAGCAATAATGTCCGACGGAAGAAATGAAGAACCAATATCCACCCAGCCGTATTTATCTACTTCACCTCTGAAAAAAGCTGAACGATTTGTCCCCTTTTCCCTGATTATCTCAGCCCGCTCTGCAAATCTTTCGTCATTTATAACCAGCATTCCGCCTTCTCCGGAAATGACATTCTTTGTTTCGTGAAATGAAAATGCTGCAAGATGACCAATAGAACCAAGAGGCTTTTCATTATAATAAGAGTCTATGGAATGCGCTGCATCCTCTATTACAAAGAGTCCATGATCTTCTGCTAATTTCATTAAAGGATCCATATCAACTGCTATTCCGGCATAATGAACAACGATAATTGCTTTTGTCTTAGGAGTAATAAGTTTTTTAATCTTTCTTATGTCAATGTTCGGAGATTCCGACTCACTGTCACAGAAAATTATTTTAGCTCCCCTCAGAACAAATGCATTTACCGAAGATACAAATGTATAAGAAGGAGCAATTATCTCATCACCGGCTTTTGTATCAATCAGTATAGCTGCCATCTCAAGCGCATCAGTGCAGGATGTTGTAAGGAGTACTTTCTTAAAACCGAATCTCTTCTCGAAAAACTCATGACACTTTTTTGTAAATAAACCGTCCCCTGATATTTTCCTAGTCTCTACAGACTCCAGAATATACTTGGTTTCCTTACCTGTGAGATAAGGTTTATTGAATCCTATGTGACGTTTTTTCAAATTTAATATTTAGTATTGGGGCATTAAGTATTCAGTATTTAGTATTGAGTATTAGTTTGTTTGGTGTGAATAAAGATCTTCTATTTATTTCTCAATGTTTATTTCACATTTATACATTTAATACTTATAGTTGTTAAATGTTCATAATTCATTGTTCATTGATCAGCACCGCCAGTCCCACACCTGTTTTTCCGTAACTGTTTCCATTATAAAGCATATATCTCATCCCTTTAAAATCATACAGATAAGAATATTCAATCATTTCAGAATCCCAGCCGGTTTCTGATATGTCAAGATTTATTTTTTCATCCATCCTGTTCCATTTAATTCCGTCATTAGATTCGGCATATCCGATTCTGTAAGTATTTATACCTTTTCCTTCCCTGTAAGAATACCACATTTTATAAATGCCGTTTTCCTTCATTACAAACGGGCGGGCGATAGCGTATTCGAATTCATTCTTAAAATCTATGCAAACGATCCCTTCTCTCTTAAAATTAATTCCGTCATCCGATTCCGCATATCTGATATTATAATAGTGTTTCAGCTTACCTTCTTCCACTGTCCATTTTATCAGTGATACATACCAGATTTTCCATTTGCCGTCATCTATCAGAACATAAGGTGCAAAAGTTGAGTAAGGATCAGTTTCATTTGAAAACAACACTGCAGGACCTCTGGATTTTTTTAAGAAAGTTTTGCCATCATCGCCGCTGATTGCAACACCATTAAAAGAAAAGAAAGGTACATTTTTTCCTAATGTCCAACCGTTGTAATACAAATATTTTTTATCATTATGATTTACCAGGCAAGTTGGCATTATCCCTGAGTCGTCAAATGCTCCCAGCTGTCCCAGCTTCAACACGGGTTCTTTACTTATACTGATTATTTTGAAAGGATCATTAAGATTTATTTCAATAAAAGCTCCCTGCGACCTTCCTTTAATATCTCTTGCAGAAAAATAAATTTTCGCAATGTCGTTTTCATAAATATCTATGACCGGCATCATTGCATGCGTAAGCATCCAGCCGGTTTCTCCGTCAGGACTATAAATGAGACCAAGTTTTTTCCAGTTCTGCACTATATTATTAATATTTTAAGATATCTGAATTTCATCACTTTTTTTATCAAACAAAGTCGATCGGGCTGGAAGATAAACTCCTTTTTCCACCGTATCCTTCATTATTATTGCACCTGCTGCTATCAGAGTTTCAGGTGCTATGGTAATTGCATCACGCAGAGTGGCATTTACTCCGATGAAACAGTTTCTCTTTATTGTTACAAACCCGGATACTACTACATGCGAAGAAATAAAATTGTGATCTTCGATCTTTACATCATGACCAATATGATTACCGCTCCAAAGTACTACATTGTTGCCGATCCTGACATAAGGCTGAATAGTATTATCCTCAAGTATAAAACAGTTATCTCCCGGCGGGAACTGTGACAGATAAGAACAGTGAGAGCTGATATAATTTGCCATACGGTATCCTTTTGATTTACATTCATTGTATAAAGCTTCTCTTATTTTATTCATATTATTATAACCTACAGCAACAAATGCTTCATATTCTGAAGATTGATATTTGGATTCAAGTTCTTCAAGAGCTGTAACAGGCAGATCCTCAAAGACAGGAGAAGCTATGTATTTTTCATTGACCGAAAAAGCGCAGACTTCATATTCAGAATCAGTTTCAAAGAAAAACTTTGCCAGCCTGGCATTCGATGTGTTTCCTATTATTACGAGTTTCTTATTTTTTTCTCTCATGATTTAAATGATTTCATAAATTTAGGTGAATTTGGACCTTCATTGAAGATTAGATCGATAATGCTTACTGCATGCGTGAATTCCCCGTGAAGCTGTTCGTATTCAGGGTAGCCGGAATAATCAAAATAATGAACTCTGATGTTTTCTTTTTCAAAAAGCTCTTCGTTCATATATGCCTTTGCTGCTGGTCCGGAATAATAATCAGTTGCTCCCAGAGTTTTACAGATATCCACAAGTCTCTCCGTCTTTTCCTCAAGAAGATTAAACTCATCGGACCAGATCATCTTAGTTTTAATTCCGAGAATCTCACAGATGGTTTTTATAAAATTATAATTTACTTTGCTCAGATATTCTTCTTTACTATTGAGATAAAGCTTTTCGAATATTTGCTTGTATTCATTGAAATATTTTGCCCGGGAGTAATTGTGTATAATTGTATTCCAGTGCTTCTCTGCCCAGTCAGGTTCGCTTATCTTTGTTTCCTTTATCTTTTGAAAATATTTGCCCTTTACTTCGACAGGTATTGTCAGCCACTTTACGCCGTCTCTTGTCTTTATCTGATTCCTGTTGCGCCAGTCCCTTCTTGTAAACTGCATATCGTCATATAATACAAATTCATCGACCATGTTTATCGAATCGAAATATCCTTTCCAGGGAATATAGTTTGACTGTGTGATAATAATTTTTTTCAAATTACAGATTTAATTTTTCATCAATTATATAAAGAGGTCTTTGCTTTGTCTGCTCGAATATTTTACCGATATATATTCCGGCAATTCCTATGCTCATAAGGATCAGTCCTGTTGAAAACAATATTGCCACGATGAGGCTCGGCCAGCCTGGCTGAAACTTAAGAAGAAAATAACTAAGCACTATGCTCAGTCCTGCCAGCAATGACAAAATGGAAATTATCAGACCTGTATAAATAGATAATCTTAACAGCTTGTCCGAATATGATGTCCAGCCCTGAAGAGCTGTGACAAACAGTTTCGAAATTGAATAAGTTGAACTGCCTTCATACCTTTCCCTGTGTTCTACCGGAACATATGTTGATCTGAATCCAACCCATTTTATCAGCTGAATGTAAAGTCTGTCCTGATCCCTGAGTTTTAAAAATTCATCCTTTACCCTTCGGCTGATCATTGTCATTGAACCGACATTAAGGTCATAATTTTTATCGGAAAACATTTTAAATAATGAGTTGTAAATCTTTGCGGTTATCATTTTAAAAAATGAATGCTTCCTTCCTATCCTTCTGGTAAAAACAACATCATAGCCATTCCCGAATTCGTCAAGTAATTTTTTTATGTGAACAGGATCATCCTGAAGATCACAGTCCATAATAACTATAATATCCCCGGAAGCCCTGCTCAGTCCGGCTGTAATTGCATAATGCTGACCGAAGTTCCTGCTGAGTTTAATTCCCTTGACCCTTTTATCTCTTATGCAGTTCTCTTCTATCTTTAGCCATGAACTGTCACCGCCTCCGTCTTCCACAAGAATTATTTCATAATTTTCTGTAATTTTGGAAAGAGATTCAGACAATCTTTTTACAAGTTCATCTACTATCTTTTCAGATTTGTAAACAGGACTTACAACTGAAATAAATTTTCCTGATTGAGTCATGAATTAAAAAATTCCTTAAAAAGTAAATTTTGTTTTTCTATTGTAAAGCTTTCTTCCACTCTTCTTCTTGCATTGCCTGAAACTACCCTTCTTTTCTCTTCAGACAGATTTATCACATATTCTATTTTTGATGCAAATGACGACGGATCCCTTCGTTTAACAATCCATCCGGTTACACCGTCCTGAATATTTTCTTTCAAACCATCCGCATCACTTACAATGCATAGTAAACCTGAAGCCTGAGCTTCCAGCACTGATACACAGAATCCTTCCTGCATACTTGTCTGTATATATATATCAGACTCTATCATCATGCTGTTTATTTCCTTGTGTTCTTTTTTTCCTGAAAAAAATACTCTGTCCTGCAGACCGCACTGGTAAACGGCAAATGTAAGCCGTTCGAGCTCTGTACCTGCTCCGACTATGTTGTATATAAAATCAATTCCTTTGTCTTTAAGAATCTTCATCGCCGATATAGCAGTCTCGTAATCCTTTATCCAGTTTAGTCTGCCGATGGTAAGTATCCTGATCTTATTTCCAATAATTCCCTTATTGTCTTTTACTCTGAATTGATTTACATCTATTGCCGGAGTAATTTTTCTGTAAAAGACATTTTCCGGTAGTCCGAGTTTTAAAGCCTTTTTATAAAGGTAATCCGAAATTGAATGCACCTTATCTGCTTTCTGCCATAGAAGATCATAACATCCCGGATTCTTCAGCGGATAAATATTTATATCAAATCCTCTGAAGCTCACACTCATTTTCGCATTCACTGCTTTTGCAACATTCTCTCTTTTTAAAGTCATTGTTGCAAATCCGAAATGCAGGCAGTCAATCTTTTCTGTAATTATATGTGAATTGATATAAATTGATTTAAGTGACTTGCTGAATGATCCGTTTCCTTTTCTTTCAAGTTTAAATAATCTGATAAAATTTTTCGGGGCTTTTATGAATGTTAATCCTAAAACCCAGAACAGCATTACCGTCTGCTTTACCGGTTTCTTTTCATAGACCGGATACGCGCTTCTTATTTTATATCCAAATTTTTTCTTTTCTTTTTTATTGCTGAAGACAATCACTTCAAATCCCGAATCAGTAAGTCCCCTGATCTTGTGATTAAAGAATGTTTCTGAATACTGCGGAGCTTCAGGCAAGACAAGACCAATTCTCATTTTTTTAAGAGCCGAGAATTGTATTATATAATCCTGAGAATTCTCGCATTTGCTTATCTATGCTGAAATCTTCCTTAATTGTATTCTTCGCTTTTTTTACTATTTCTGTCTTAAATTCAATATCAGAATTTATGAACTGCTTTATTTTATCTGAAAGCAATACCGGATCTCTTACAGGAACTATGTATCCGTTAACTTTATCCACAACTACTTCGTCCATTCCTCCGCAGTCAGTAGTCAGAACCGGAACACCTGTAGCCATTGCTTCAAGTACAACATTTGCAATTCCTTCTTCCACACTCGGAAGTATGAGAAGATGAGATGTCTGCAGCTTTTTAATGAGTTCATCATGTTTCATTCCCGGAATAATATTTACTTTATCTGACAGTCCGTATTCATTTATCATAAATGTTATCTCTTCAGGAATTTTCCCCTGTGCAATTATAGAATAAGTAAAATCTATTTTACTGTCATTCAGGATCTTCATTGCGTCCAATGCATAATGATAACCTTTCTTCCAGTGAAATCTGCCTATGGAAATTATTTCAAGTGTGTTCCCGCTTTTGTACAATTCTGACTTCTTCAAAAACAGTTCATCCTTTATACTGGAATGAATGACCTTGATCTTATTTTTTTCAGCGCCGTATTTCATGGCTTCTCTGCCTATATGCTCTGATACAGCGTGAAATCCGTCTATTCCGGGAAAGTATTTTCTGTATGCTTCGGCAAGATTAAAATCAAGAATGGGTGAATAATTTATATGAGCTCCTCTGAGACTGACTATAAATTTACTGTTTAAGAGTTCGAATAATTCAGGATGCTGCTCGACCGTCTTCGCCCATTGTATATGAAAGATATCGGGTTTGTTGTTCAGTATGGGAAATATTATTCCTGCTTCTTTTATGATCCCTTTGAGTTTCTTTTTTTTATTCTTTAAAATTTTATAACATTTGATTAACAATCCGGGATCTTTCGCCAGTAAAGTTAGTGACTGATACATTACATTTATAAATAATCCTGCTCCGCTCGCAGGAGTGGGATATACTTTAACATTCCCTTTATATTTAACTTCTGCAGTTTGCTTGCCGAACAACAATATCTCTGTACCTGACTGGGCTAATCCTTCAATGAGGTTTTCAATGAATGTTGTTGAAGGAATATTTCCGGAATAGACAGCAACTTTCATATCAGCTATCAGTTTTGATTTTCTTCATTTGCGAAAACATTGACAGGGTTAATAGCATATTTACAGAATGAGAATAATAAACCGGATCTTTTTTGAATCCGTTATAGAAATATTTTACCGTATCAGGTGAAACTAAACCGGAGAATGAATTATTGTCAAACAAATGTTCTTTAAGATGCTTATCATTGTCTTCTCCGGTAAACTGAATTTCCCAGTTACGTATGTTTAGTTTCTTCCCGAAGATTTTTTCGTTGATCAGTCTTTTGCCTTTTCTGATTGCTCTGCCCGGTAATCTGGCTTTGTTATGAAAATTCTTGTAATCGTAAAGATTATAAGGATCATAGTCCTGCCATGGAATCTTTGCAAGTTCAGCATTTTTCATTTTAATATAATTTATCTGTACCTTTCTTCCGGCAAGAAGCTTCTCAGGAATACGGCATATAAACTTACACATCTCATCATCATAATACGGCAACACTAAGGGATTATAAGCGCTGAAAATTTCCATGTTTGCACTTGTCCATCTAGGAGCCCAGTACATGGATTTGAAAGCTCTTATCCTTGAGTTTGCATTGTCAATTTTTATTTCCTGAAGAAGCAAAGATATTCTTTCTTCAAGATAAGACCTGAAATTTCCCTCCAGACCCCAGCTTGCCCACAAAGACTGAGCTAATTCTTCACCGCTGCGTTTCAGTATCTTTTTTAAAATAACAATTATCTGTTCTTCAAATGAGATTTCATCTTTTACACCCATGTCATCAAACAAGACATCACCCCAGTGTCCGAGAAAAAAAACATTTCCTGATTCAGAGATCTCTTCTATTACTGCCATCTGCCTTGGACTTGTAAAATCGGCATAGCACTTATTTATTGCTGCAAGCTTGTCTATCACATTCCACAAATAACCTCTGGGAATAATATACTCCTTAAAAGGGAATGATCTTACTTCTGAAATCATCTTTCCGTATTTCGTTTCATCAAAACTGTCTTCAAATTTATATGAATAAGATCTAACATTTGAATTATCACTAAGTACTGCTGCCTGAGTTCTGCTGTCTAGACCTCCTGAAAGTGGAAGTATAACTTCCATATTTTTTAACTTTGTGCTGCAGATCTTTTCAAAAAGATGTGCGAATTCTTCTGTAGCCTTTTTTAATGTAATATCCTCGGGACTGTAATGCCACTTCCAGTAATGAACAGAATTTTTAATCTTCTTATTTTCATCGATCACATAATCAGTTGCAGGCTGAAGTGCTTCAAGATCTTTATAGAATGTATCTTTTTCAAGAAAAAATCCTGTTGCAGCAAATATACATATTGCTTTTAAATTCAGTCCGGACCCGCAATCGCTGTTTACAAATATCTGCTTATCGGGAATTATTGATGTCTTCAAAATAATCTTCAGTGTTTTTTCAGCCAGTCAAATCTGATCTTTGCCGATACCTTTGTGGCAATATCAAAAGGCATGAGAAGATCGAGCAGATAATCATTTTTAAATTTTTGTTTCAGCTCGGGATAATTACTAAGTCCATCTTTAAGCTCTCTGCGGCTCTCTAAATATTTTTTCTTACCTGCTATTCTTTTCAGACAGGTATAATAAGAAAACTCATAATCATCCTGAAGCTTTTTATCGAAAGAATTGGCTTTAAGAAATTCTATTACCCACCTGTAAAACCCAAGGTTCCATTGATCCATTATTCCGCTCTTTGTTGCCTGTCTTAATGTAGATTCATAATGCTTTCTGTATTTTACAATTATCTCATCATCAAAGAAAATCCTGAATTTGGCAGCAAGTTTAAGCCATAATACTATATCTTCAGATCCTTTTACTGATTCTTCAAATCCATTCACTTCATTAAAGTACTTTCTTCTTACCATGCTTGCGCTCGGAAGAGGAGTACACTTCAGATCTTTAAGAAAATTTTCTACCAGCACCGGCGGTTCAAAAATTCCGCTGTCTAATCCTTTTCCGTCTTTTCCTACAGGCTGCTTGAATGTGCGCTCCTTATACCAGTATAGTGCAGGACTCCAGATCATAGCGCAGTCCTTTAGATCTTTAAATATATTATTTTGGCGCGACAACCGGTTTACATACCAGATATCATCCTGATCAATGAAGGAAATTATCTCTCCGCTTGATTTCTCAATCGCCCTGTTTCTGGTATAAGCTGTACCGAAATTACTGTTAACCCTATGCTCAAAGAAAAATATCTTATCAGAATATTTCCCGGCTAGCTCTCTTGCAATCTCCTGAGTTCCGTCTGTGCTGCCGTCATCAAATAAAATCCACTCCCAGTCTTCGAAATCCTGTCTCAATACACTGTCTGCTGTCTCGGAAAATAGTTTTGATCCGTTATAAAGTGTTGTAATTATGGAAATAAATGCCATTGAATTATTTATTCATATATAATAGTCCATTACCCATTATACTGCTGCCGGGTTTAATATACTCTTCATTTTTATAATTACTTTTTATTTCGTTCCAGAATTTATAAACTTCATGACCGTCCTTATAAGTATTAATGTCATGAAATCCTATAAGCCCGTCATCAGCCATCATATCTTTGTAAATTTCAAAATCCTTTTTTATTCCTTCATATGTATGATCACCGTCGAGATAGAGAAAATCTATTTTTTTTTCACCCAGAATTTCTTTCAAATTTTTAATGGACTCAGGGGATTTTGAGTCGCCCCTTATAAAGTCTAAAACTGTGTTTGACCTGTCGCTTACAAATTCTCTGAAAAATTTTATTCGCTTTATATCATACCCGCCTCCGTATTGTCCGTCCGGAAGATCTATACTTATGATATTCTCAGCCTTGGGTAAGATCCTGCACCAGACAAAAAATGTTCCGCCGTTCCAGGTGCCTATCTCAACTATTACTTTTGGGTTATGCTTAATAACGCTTTCACTTAAATATTTAAGTTCAGTATGTTCCTGTGCTAACCGTATCTTATCATAAAATCCTCTGCCTCTGTAATTTTCAATTGAAAGTAATACATCATCTATATTTCCCGGAGGTAATATTTTCTTCAGTTTTCTTTTTGAGATTCTGAAGGCAATGTTATCCTTTAATCTTTCAAAAACGCCTGTGTCTGTTAACATATTGAGATTACTTTTTTGCTAATGAATAAATTGTGGTTTCCGGCATGAGCCGGGATATCTTGAATATTCCTTTTCCGAAATACTTTCTGTGTATTCTTCTTATCATAAATCCTATATTGCTTTCATCCTCATGCTTTTCCGAAAGCAGCTGTGGAAGCGGATACTTCAGGGGCATAAGCTTATCCACTTTATCCCTGGTAAGTGATATCATTGCCCTGGAATCCTGAAATGCGAGCCCTGAAAAAAGCTCCTTGGTTCCGTCATATGTAAATCTCCACAGATCTATAGGCATTTTCGAAATTTTTCTGACATAGCATTCAGACATAATTGCAGTTCCTCCCTTTTTCATCATAGAAATAATATTCTCTGATGCCTTAAAAGGATTCCTGACATTTGTCAGAACTTCCATGCAGATTACAGTGGAAAAAAATTCCCTGTGGTTTTTTATGAAATCCGCGCTGCTATCAGTGATATCTACTGCATAATCAACTCCCTCACCTTCAAACAGATCTATTCCCGTTATATCACTAAAGCCAAGCTTCTTCAGACAGGATTGAAGATTTTCTTTGTCGTACTCATATTGCTTTGAGCCTACAAGCAAAATCGGTTCCGTAATGAATTCCTTGTTGATTTCAATAAAACTTATCTGGTTTCTTGTTGCCATAAAATATCATTTAAATTTTGTGAATGTAAAAATTTTGCTTCAGGCCATTTCAAATAAATCTTTTCGAAAAGCAGATCCAGTTCTTTCATTGTTTTTGACCTGTATTCAGCTGCATATGTTCCTGCAAAGTTAACTCTGTGAAAATCTATTACTGCCGGGATATTGTATTCAAATGCTTTCTCGATTGAAATCAAACATTGTTCGTGAAGCATATTATAATCCTTATGAGGATCGAGCCTGGCATTTCTTACTGACCAGTAAAGACCTTTTCTTTTCTGAAAATATGGAACACTTATTCTTTTATCATCAGATGTCTCAAGCCGGTTTGATGCCTGTATCATCGAGATTTTATTTTCCTTTAAAACATCAATTAATTTTTTATCAAAGATATAAGTAGGAGGTATTACAGAACCGGAATAAAATCCGAAGTAATTATTGAATTCATCCGCTGCATTTTTGATCTTTGAAGATTCAAGGTTATGAATGCTTAACTCTCCCTGCAAAAAACTGAAACTTCCCCTGACTGTCGATTTAGCTGTAAAAAATCCGTTATCAAAAGATTCCTTTCCTTCATCTGTATAAAAATATTTTTCCAGTGAGCTTAAATTATAATGACTGAATCCATGTAGCTGCGGGAAAATAATTTTACTTTCTATTCCTTCTCTGTATAATTTTTTTAATTCTTTACTTTCAGTATTAAATCCATTTGATAAAGGAATATATTCCGGTTTATCCTTGACTGAATAGTCAATATTATGAGTTATGAAATTAGAAGTTATGACGGGAGGTGATTCAAACTTTAATGAATATTTTTTCAGAATATAATATAATTCACTGAGATCTTCCGGAGTTTCAAGTGTATCATAACTCCATCTGCTCATCTTATCGATACCGTATTTGTTTTCCATCCATTTTACTGAATCAGAATTCATAGATCTTTCAAGTCCCCAGTCATCGCTTTCTATGATGATATATTTTCCGTTGAACTTCTTCCTTAAATAATGCGGAAGATATTTTAAAAAATTAAAAGGATTCCTCAAAACTCAGGTTAATATTTTTTTCCGCACTGTACACTTTTATATAAAGCTGCTGAAGCCTCTTGATCTCATTCTCAATTGAATAATTATTTCTAACAAATTCCAATTGCCTGGCTTTTCTGATTTTCCTTTCTTCCATACTCATTTTTGAGAAATGTAAGATCTTGTTTGCAATTGATCCCGGGTTCTCAGATTCAAACAGCTGATCCTGAAACTCCCTGAACTGATCCCTTATTCCGGGTACATTGCTGCCATAGCTAATCACACCGCTTGCCATTGCTTCAAGTACAGAAATTGGTCCGCCCTCTCCTGTTTTCATTGATGAAAGAATAAAAATATCTGCAATACTGAAAAATGATTTAATGTTATTTTGTTTCCCGGTAAAGATTATCCTGTTATCCATTCCCATTTCTTTTACTTTGTTTTTCAGATTGTCTGCGTATTCGGTTTTATCTTCACCTACAATCAGTAATTTCGGATTCTCAAAATCATCGTGTATAAGATTGAAACCTTTGATTAAAAAATCTATGCCCTTGATCGGAATAATGTTTGCAATAGTCAGTATGACCGGATATGCATTCTTAAGTTCATATTTTGCTTCCAGTTCTTCATCTTTTTTTAATTCAGTAAATTCATTTAGATCGATGCCAATAGGTATCAGGGAATACTTTTCAATATTATTAAAAAACACATTCACCATCTCCTGATTTTGAGGAATTATAGCGTTAGCTAATTTAGTTCTGATCCTCCACGCATTGCTTCCCCATCCCATATTCTTTTTTGTATAAATCCATTTTATACCTGATAATTTTGCCGCAAGTCCTTCCGAATAATCATCAGAATAGTTATATGAATGAATAATATCAGGACCGATCTTCTTAAAAAATCCTGATAACTTTATAACGCTTTCCATTCCCTTTAATCTGGGTTTCATAGGAGCAGAAAATTCAGAGATATATATAGGTATATTCAAAGCTTTCGCTGTATTAAAAAGCTCTCCCCTTTCATGGCGGCAGCAGATGCACGGCTCAAAAATATTTTTGTCTATTCTTGAAATGACGTTGATAAGAGCTTTGCCGCTTCCTGCTGTATTGAAATTGGGGATTGTATAAAGAATTTTTATCTTACCGTTTTTTACTTTTTTCATAAGTTCATTTTAGAAAATATACGAAGATCCAAAATACATCATATTGAATTGTAAAGATCTTTATAGGAACTGTCTACAATTTCCGTTGACCAGTTTCTGCAAACTTTTTCCCTGGCTTCTTTAATTATATTTAGATTTCCGTTTTCATCTGTTAATACTTTCTCAAGTATTTCTGAGAGACTCAGTGTATCACCTACGGGAAATACATACCCGTCTGTTCCGTTCTTTATCTGAGCTCTGGCTATTTCCGGAATATCAGAACCGATAACTATAAGCCCACTGGACATTGCCTCAAGTATTGAAATAGGAAATCCTTCCTGCTTTGATGGCAGTACGAATATTTCAGAGCATTTCATATAATCATGAACATTTGAAATGTTATCCTCAGTTAGTAATATTTTATCTGACAGGTTTAAGTCTTTAATTTTATTTTTAATATCTTCTATGTACTTTTTGTCATATTTATAAGTCGGTCCGGCTATTACAAGTCTTATATCGGGAAATTTTTTCTCCAGTGAAATAAATGCATCAAGAAGAATATGAACACCTTTCCTTACGTTGATTCCTCCTACGAAAAGTATTATTCTTCCCACCGGCCACAAATTCAGTTTTTCTCTCAATCGGGTTTTTTCTTCTGCACTGACCGGCTTAAAAATATTGATATCAACTGAATAAGGGATTTGTGCTACTTTGCTCATGGGTATCTCCGACTTTTCAAAAATTTCTGTGATCACTTCGGATTTGCTTACATATCGGTCTGCCATCTTATAAAATTTATATCTTAAGTATTTCGGTTTTAAATAATCTTTCCAGTCTGGAAATCTTCCCAATGATAAAGGATCGTCGTCCCCTACCAGTGAAGTTTCTGTGATAACTTTTTTCCCCAGCATTTTACCTATAAATATAGACACTCTGTTAAATGCAAATCCTGAATTGAAATTGTGAATGTAATCATATTTGTCCCTTAACTTGTACATTGGTTTGATCAGCGCCCAAAAGCAGTTCCACATGTGATTTATCTGCTGAAAATAAATCAATACTCCATTGGCATCTTTTGGATTTTCCGGAAATGCTATTGAATGAACGAAATCAAATTTGACATTACTCTCTTTGTAAGCCCCTGTTCTGTCCCAGCCGATAATTATTACCTGTGAATCCGGATCTTCATTCAGTCTGCTTGCATATTTAAAAGCAGCCACTTCTGCTCCCCCGTATGCCGGAGGAAGAATTGCAGATACAATACACACTTTATATTTTATGTTTTCGGATTTCAAGAATGCTTTTTTCAGATATAATTTTTCGAAGTTTTAATTTTTCACTTTATTTTTCAGACTGGTTATTTCATTACAGAAATAGCCCACCGGATCCTGAGGTATCAGGGATTTTACATATTCTTTAGCTTTGATGCCCATCTGTTTCCAGTCATCTTTCTTTGACCAGGCTCTTTCCATTGCTTCATCTACAAATTCAGGCGTGGCTGCTCCTGCAATAAATCCATTTTCATTGTCAATAACAATTTCAGGATTTCCGCTAACATTAGTCACGATCCCTGTTCTTCCGCATAACATTGCTTCTACAAGTGCAAGTGGAAGTCCTTCATATCTTGAAGTTAATATTAGAGCATGACATTGTTTCCATATATCATTCGGATCTGAGTAGCCTTCTATGCTTATATTTGTAAGCTTAAAGTAATCCTTAAGTTTTTTTAAAGAACCGGAATGCTCTCCTTTTCCGTAAAGATTTACATTTAAATTTCTTTCCCTCCATTTTTTTTCATTTAAAACCTGAAATAAAATATCCTGACCCTTGGCATAAAATTCGTGCCTTGCCACATTTGCAAGTATATAGTTTTCAGTTACATCCGGGTATGCAAAATCAAAATTATAATCGACATTGAAGGGGTTGAAGATTATTTTTGAATTATCGATCTTCTGACCAATCTGTATTTCTGTCAATGCAAGATTTGCCCTGCTTACGTAATAATTTTTAACTGCTTTTGGTAAAGCAGCAGATAAGCGTCTGTTCAGCTCATCCGTAGGCCATTTTGCTTCGTTTGCGGCATTTGAAATTGTCACAAAAGGTAAACAGTATTTAATGCAGAATTCCATAAGATCTATTCCTCCTGTGTTTCCGCCCTGATTTACTATTACGATATCAGGCTTAAAATCAAGCAGAAACAAAAAACCCTCTTCCTCTAAATTTCCAAAAAGTTTTCCGGGCAGAAATCTGTGGACTATTCTCTTGTATTTTGAGTGATCCGTATTATATAGAACCTTAATGTTGCTGGATAAGATTGTATTCACAGCTGATGGTATTTCTTTCCATCGGGGAATGCTTACTATCACTGACTTTCCGGCTTCACTTAATTTTAATGCTGCCAGATACCAGAGATATTCACTTCCTCCCCAGGAAGATTTATTGGTGGATACGATTGCTATTTTATTCAATATTAATTTTCATCTTAATTTTCGTCTGTTACATTTCGGGCACAGGATCTTTTTTCATACTTTTGTTCTTTGCTTTGCTGTTTCTGCTGTTTATGAACTTAATTACCGGCTCAAGTTTGTATTTCAAAAGTTTCGACTTTACTTTTAAGGTTCTGAGATCATTTTTCTGCTTTTCATTTAACCACTTGCTCTCCAGTGTCTTTAGCCACAGGTCTAATTGCTTTATGTTACCTTCTGTGTAAGAGCTCCTTGCATTAAAAAGAAACAGGCTGTTAACTACCTTTTTTGCAAGAATTAAATCATTGTTTGAAAAGATCATTCTAAAATCATATTCTGAAATAATGTCCCTGCCGTAAATTGTTTTCATTAATTCCATATGTTTTATCATTCCTGCTTTGTCTGCTATTGAGTAGAAAATACCCATATGCTCATTTATGAATTTGAACTGAGATGTCTTGGAGCCGGTGTGAAACCTGAACGAGACGATAACTTCTTTTATTATTTTTATCTTTTCCTGTCCGTACTTAAATAAATATTTTTTCCAAATATCCTGATCCATCAGATAATTTAATCTTTCATCAAGTTCACCCAGCGACTTTACAATATCCATCCTGAAAAAAGTTGACGGCTGATTTACAGCAACTAACGCAATAGATTCCTCTAATGTATTTCTCATTTTCAGATCTATGATCTTTTCTTTGCTCCCGTCTTCATAAAAGAATCTGTATTTCCCTGATACAACTTCAGTTTCTCTGTCCAGAAAATTTTCTGCAAGAAATTTAAAGCAGCTTTTGTTGTAAAAATCATCACTATTTAGCCAGTTAAATATTTCTCCTTCACATTTTCGAATCCCTTTGTTAATGGCATGAGTCTGCCCGCGGTCTTTTTCACTGACATAATATTTTAACCATTGTTTATATTTATTGATGATATCAGAAGTTTCATCAGTGCTTCCTCCGTCTATGATTATGTACTCAAGGTTAGGATAATTCTGCAGAAGCACGGATCTGATTGTCTGCTCAATAAATTTTCCCTGATTATAGCTTGGAGTTACAATTGATATCTTAGGAAATGATTTAATGTTTTCGTAAATTCTTGTTTCAGTTTCTTCGGTCCATGGCCATCCTTTTTTACCTTCAGGCGGCTCCGGAAGTTTGTTCAGCATAGATTCTTTAATATTTATGTTTTTATCTTTTGCTTTCATTATTTTGAGAATTCATCAATTTGTTTCATCAGCATATCAATCCTTGAAGACGGATCAAGTTCTTTTTTGAAAATTTCCCTGCAACCATTAGTCTTTAAAGTATAGTTACTTTTTATTTTTTCGAGTTTTTCCGGAAGCTCTTCTATGTCCTTAATAGTTTCTCCGAAATTATAGATCTCATTGAGTTCCTTGTAAATGCTGTTGGAAGTTGTCACTGTAGGAAGCTCAAGCATCATATATGTTGAGAACTTTCCGGATGACAGACCGATCTCAATAATGTTCTTGCCGGCAAAAAAATCTATTGTATTAGGAATATAAACTGCTAACCCGATATGGCAGCAGGATAAAAACGAGTTATAATCTTTCGTATGATAGAAAGGCTTGTTGTGAAAAGTAATGTTCATATTATCTTTTATCATTTCATCCAGTCTTAGCTTAAGCAAATTATTCTCTTCCAGTATAAAGTGAGAATGGATTACAAACCAGAAATCGTTATTCCATTTGTCCGGAAATAGATCAAGTATCTCATTAATCCCGCTCCATCTCTGCAGGTTGCCTGAATATACAACGATTGTTTTATCCTTTGGTATTTTTAATTCACTGTAGATATCAAATCCAGTTTTATCTGCCTCTGAATATTGGGGAGAAACAGGTATGTGAATAAATTTCGTTTCTTTTCTGAATTTATTTTCTTCTCTAAGCAGTCTTTCCCTGACTTTATCCTGAACTATAACAAGATCCGCCTTTACAGAATATTCTTTTTCCAGTGTCTTGATTAGTTTTTTTTCTTCATCATAAAATTCATCTTCAAAGAATATCTCGAATGACGCATAAATGATTTTTACATTAATAAGCTTTCTTATGCGTCCTCCGTATACAAGTCCCATCGGATCTACGCAGATCATTGTATTTATTTTGTTATCAACTTTGAAAAGTTTGTATAGTTTATGATATTGTTTAACCATCTTCATAATATCAAAAGGTCTTCTCATTGGTTCCGGTCTTTTGAAGAATGAAAAAAAATTAAATGGAATTTCGTGAAACTCTATCTTTTCCCTTATCTCACCCGGAATAAACAGCTGGTCAAAAGCAAAGAAAAGAATTTTATATTGTTCTTTGATTAATCTTTCAAAAAGCAGTATGAGTGTCGGATTACTGAAAGTATCTATTTTCGGCGTTATGATAGCTATTGATTTCATAATTGATATTCTTTTCTTAATGCTGTCTGATCCCGCATACTGCAAGTCCATACCAGCTCTTGTCCGTTAACTCTTTACCGTTCATCCATTCCTCGGTGTGATCGATCTTCATGTCAAGCTCATCAAGGATTAATTTTAATTCCGGCAGAAATAAATATCTCATTCTGTGTGTCTCTTCTATCTTCTGTTCAGAGTCGGTTTTTATCTCCCTAACTGATATTTTAAAATTCACATCTACATAATTTTCATTTACATTCATACTTGGCTGCGTGATCCTTTCAATTATACATTCCTCATCTTTAAAACTTTTTACTTTACTTACAGGTCTGTCACTTAATACAGCAGGACCATACCAGAAATCAAAAATGAACTTGCCCCGGGGATTGAGATGTTCCTTCACGGTTTTAAATGTAGATCTGAGATCTTCATTGGTAGACTGATAGTTTATCACATGAAACAAAGATATAATCACATCATACTTCATATTCAGCCTGATATCCCTTATGTCACCGTTTATAAAATTAACGTTCGCATTATTTTTGTTACTGTCTGCCAGTAATGTCATTTTTTTAGAAAGTTCGACTCCGGTTACCTTAAAATTATTTTCAGAAAAACAGATATCATGCCTGCCTGTTCCGCAGCCCAGATCAAGAATACTTTTCGCTTCAGGCATATATCTGTTTATAAAACCTGTCACATAATCTGCTTCGGAATTGTAATTTTTATCTTTATAAAGCAGATCATAGTATTTTGCATAAGCGTCAAATATTTTCATTATAAAAAGGAATTTAAGAATTTAGAATATTTCGTGTCTTTCAGGAAATCATATACTTCTTCATAGTTTATAATTGTGTCCTTTAAATTATCCGGTACAATTCTCTGCAAATCTGTTTTTACCTTTTCGGATCTAAGCCCCAAAAAACTGAATACTTTATCTGCAGTCTGCTGAAGCTTCGAATTATCCTGAATATCATTTTCATAGCTCAGTTTTAAATGTGGTATGTTCTTTAAATTCTCCTTTTCTGTCTGCTCAACTTCTTCTGAATATTCGATTCCTTTAAGCAGTTCATTGCAGTCAACTAGTATCTTTTCTGATCTCTTAATATCCCCGCTCTTCAAATGAAATATGTTAGTCTTTGAAGAAACAAAATTTGACAATTTGTGCCTGAGATAATTTTCTCTTTTTAAATATATAAATTTCCAGCCGGCTGAATGCATATCGGCGAGTATTTTATCATAATTGTAATAATTATGTTCATATCTTAACTGAGCTATCTTTACCTTGAACCCATAAGTTGATTTACCGTACATCGCAGCTTTTTTACTGCAGCTTTTTATATACATACCGGGGAATTTGACTTTGCTTAAGGAATACAGATAATTAAATATTTCAACATCGCAGTAAATGTCGGGATGACAGTTAAGAAGCTCAGTTAGAACCGTGCTCCCTGTCCTTCCTCTGGTATAGATCACAAACTTATTTTTAGGATAAGGTAATTTATAGTTAAGTAGATTTTTATACTTGTTCTTTTTAATGTATATGTTTAATAATTTTTCAGTAATCAATTTTTATTACTTATTATTTAAGAAAGTTTTTCAGTTTTGAAATAACAAGTTCAATATCACTGTTTTCCATAGGTATATATAAAGGAATCATAATGCTTCTGTCACTTGCATCTTCTGAATCCGGCAGTTGAATTTCTCTGTAATCGTTTTTATATGCGCTTTCCCTGTGGCTGGTCATTATACCGCGCCTGGAAGCTATACCTGCATTCAATAGTTTCTGCATAAGTTCATTTCTGCTGATTCCGCAGGTCTCCTTCAGGTAAACACTAAATGACTGATAGTTCGAATAATATCCTTCTTTCTCCTCAGGCAATAAAACACATTCAATTTCTTTTAACTCTTTGATGTATCTTAATGCAATTTCTCTTCTTTGCCTGATAATCCAGTCAAGCTTTTCAAGCTGCTTTAATCCTATGGCTGCCTGAAAATCAGTCATCCTGTAATTGTACCCTACCTCAAGATGATCTTCAAACAATACTTTATCAGACTGATGTCTGACCCTGTCATTTACGGACATAGCGTGCTGTCTTAGAAGTTTCATTCTTTTATAATAATCGGGATTTGATGTGGTAATCATTCCTCCTTCACCTGTCGTGATCACCTTCCTTGGATGAAATGAAAAACAAACCAGTTCAGAATGACAACCTATCTTTTTCCCTTTATACGAAGAACCTATTGCACACGCAGCATCTTCAATTAGCTTAATATTTTTTTTTTCACATAATGCCTTGAAAGAATCTATGTCTGCCGGCATTCCTATCTGATGTACAATGAGTATTGCTTTTGTTTTTTCCGTTATTAATTTTTCCGCATGCTCTATGCTTATGTTATAGGTTTCTTTTTCCACCTCGGCAAATACGGGTTTTGCACCTACATACTTTATACAGTTTGCTGTTGCGACATAGCTCAATGAAGGACAGATTACTTCATCGCCTTTACTGATTCCAGCAGCTATCATAGCCAGATGAAGAGCTGTTGTACAGTTGGATACGGCTACCGCGTATTCCGCGCCTGTATATTCGCAGAACTTTTTTTCAAACTCCTCCACTCTCGGACCCTGTGTAACCCATCCTGTGAGAATAGTATCATAAGCACTCTGCGCTTCGTCCTTTGTTAAGTAAGGTTTTGCTATGGGTATCATTTTAATTATTTATTTTTGTTTTTTCAAAATACCAGTCACATAATTCTTTTAAACCAAGCTCCAGATTTGTCCGGGGAGAATAGTTCAATAATTTTCGGGCTTTACTGTTATCCGAAAGTCTTCTGCTTACAGGATTAACTGAATTACTTTCCAGATACTCAGGCTTGATATTACTGTTGTTAATTTTGATCATCATTTCAAGAAGCTGTTTTAAGCTTGTCTCACGGTTGTTACCTATGTTGAAATTTTCATCGGTAACATCGGAAAGCAATGCTGCTACATTAGCTTCAGCTACATCTTTTACATACACAAAATCCATTGATGTACTGCCGTCACCGTGTATCACGGGGGCTTTTCCGTCTCTTATGCAGTCAAGCCATTTTATCATTACTTCAGTGTACTTACCGTCGGTATCCATTCTTGGTCCGTAAACATTAAAATAGCGAAGCGCAACATAATCCAGCCCGTACATAAATTTATAGCTTCTGAAAAGCTGTTCACCGAATAATTTTGCCGCTCCGTAAAATGTCTGGTTGTCATAAGGATTATCATTCTCTGTTGTCGGAAAATTCTGGGCAAGCCCATAGACTGAAGCGCTCGAGCTGTAAATTATTTTCTTTACTTTATGTTTTCTTGAAAGCTCAGCAATTGAGAATGGAGCTCTCACCATTGTTTCAAATCCGTCAGACGGATCTGCTGCACAGGCATTAATTCTCAATGCTGCCATATGAAAAATATAATCAGCCTGAGGGATATATTTTTCAAGTAAAATTTCATTTTTAATATCTCCTTCTACAAATTCCACAACAGGGTTGTTTATGAATTCTTTCATGTTCTCAAAACTGCCTCTGATAAGATTATCTATGATTATGATCTTCCCGGGAGAATATTTCAAAAGTTCTTCTGCCAAATATGAACCGATAAACCCTGCTCCGCCGGTAATGAGTATGGTGCTGTTATGAATTTTAGTGTTTTCCAATTTTAAATTAATTTATAATTATTTTTCAGATTCGATGCCTGACTTTTTGTCTTTATTTAATTCCACTATTTCATCTATAATATATAAGGGTCTGTTTCTTGCTGCATCCAGTGTACGCCAGAGATATTCGGCTATGATCCCTAGAGAAAGATTGGTAATGCCGAACCCCAGAAATAGTATCGAAGACATTAAAGTCCACCCCTGAGCTATATCATTAAAAAATATTTTTCTCATTACTATAATTAAAGACCAGACAATTCCTGTCATTAATAAAATGAATCCGGTAAGTGTTACCAGCCTTATTGGCGTATATGAGAATCCAATGACAGAGTCTGTCATTAGTTTTAATTTTTTAGAAAATGTCCATTTTGACTTTCCGCTCTTTCTGTTTTCTCTTTCATAATGAATATAGGACTGTCTGAATCCTATATTCATTATATCAAGGAATAGTGATGTGTTTATCTCATAAGTTTCAATTACGTGATCTGCAACTTTTCTGTTAATAAAAAAAAGATCAAAATTCTTGTTCGGATAATTTCTTATGGCGATCTTTCTAATAAGCGATGCATACAGATTCGAAAACAGCCTCACAAAAATATTCTGGCCTGATACTTCTCTTAAAGGGAAAATTATGTCAAAACCTTTTTGAGATTCTTCATACATTTTACCGATTACAGATGCATTATCCTGAAAGTCACCTGAAAGTATCGTAACATAATCGCCCGTGGAATTCGTGATCCCGGAAAATATAGCCGCATGTGATCCAAAATTTTTGGAAAGTCTGATTATTCTCGATTCGATGTTTGGATAATTAACTGTATCTATTTTTTTTAAAACTTCTTCTGATCCGTCAGTTCCTCCGTCATTTACAAATAATATCTCGTAAGAAAAATCCGTCACAGATAAAGGTTTATACAGCAGCTCTTCTGCCAGCTTTAAATTTTCCTCTTCATTCAGAAACGGTATGATTACAGTTATCTTTTTCATTAAATGATCTTATTCAGCTTGAGAATTTCTTCGGTAAAATTTAATCCCAGTCTTACTCCGGATTTTCTGATAAGCTTTCCTGCCTTGAGCTTATTGCCTTCATAAATTACATCTTCTATCCATAAACATTTATCCTTTGTCTTGACCAGTATCTTATCATTGGTTTTGTAAACAACATGTCCCGGAATTTCCAGATAGTCTTTACATGGATATAGCTCTGCATTTAATATTGTCATGCGCTTAGCATCATATATTGTGAATGCTCCGGGTCCTGCCGGTACTGACAAAGCTCTGATGAATCTTTCAATAAAAGCTGATTTATTATTCCAGTCGATCATGCAGTCTGATAGATTTCTTTTAGAATAATATTTCGGGAATTTAATTCTCTGAGGTTTACTTTTGATTTTTCCGTATGTAAAATCGCATAATACTTTTACAATATTTTTTCTCTGATCAAGATCAACCGCATTCTTTAGTTCCGAAAAAGTAGTGTTTCTTTTGACAGGATATCTGAATGTATAAATCACATCTCCGCTGTCCAGACCTTCATCCATTAAATGAAGAGTGTAACCTAATTCATTATGATCATTGATGAATCCCCAGCCAAGCGTGTGATATCCCCTGTTTTCCGGAAGTAATCCGCCGTGAGAGTTAATTATTTTAAATGAACTTATAATTTCAGCGGGAATTATTTTATGATAGTCGAGAGCTATGCTAATATCCGGATTCAGCTTAGACAGTATGTTAATGTCTGTTCCGAGATCATAATCAGAAAATCCTTGAAGTTTGTCTTTATCTTTTTCTTTTACGTACCCGTATAGGTTTAATTTTTTGGAAACTAAAATCTGCTTTCCTATCTCAAGAGCAAGAGGACTTCCTCCTAATATGACAACATTCTTCTTACTCAAATCTGATTGAAAAAGTATTTCTCAGCATGGGAATACTTCCGTATTTTTCCTTGTAATTAATAAGTGAATAATGAGGCTTGAGTCCGAATGTCGCAGGTCCGAAGTCTACATACTTTATATTTCTTTCCTTTGCCCAGTTTAAAACATTATAATAAGTGAACTGCATACCTTTTAGTTCTCTCTGATCTTCATCGTCAAAAATATAAAAGGTATTTAGTGTATTCTGATTGCCAAGAAATCCAACTATTCCGGCAACGACTTTATTATTATATAATGCTGTAAACGAAACAATGTTACCCGGAAAGAAAACGCTTATAGTGTTAAGTTCTTCATAGCTGTGTGTTGGTGTGCCTCCCAGCCTGTCCTGACTTTTTAAAAGCAAACTGTAAGTTTCATCAGTGATTATATTCTCTGCCCTGAATTCAAGATCATTTTTCTGCGCCTGTTTTATCTGCCTTTGAATAGTATTATGAAAACTGCTGTAGAAATCTTCTCCTGTATTTTTTACAAGTATCATTTCAAGACCCGATAGATCAAATCCCTTTAACTTCAGAATATAGCTTATGTAATTATTTTTTTCTTTCAGTTCTCCGCAGTAGCAGTCAGCTGTCTGTGTAAAATATATCTCGTTGATGTTCTCCGATCTGAGGTTATTCAAAAAGAGATCTATTATCTTTTCCATCTCTTCAAACTTTAAGCATGTATCATAAACAATTCCACCGTATGATGAATAGAATGGTGTCTTATATACTTTCCTGTTTTGTTCTGATATATATACTGCACCGGGAATAAATGCGGCAATATTTTTCTTTTCATCTCTGAATAAAAAATGGTAAAATGTAAAATCCTTCATTGCACTGAATTTTTTTTTATCATGGTAATTTAAAAATTTCGGTCTGTGAAATATCGTACAGTTTTCAGTTTGATTAAGAAATATTTCCAGACCTCTGTCTTCAGTATTTTGTTTTAATATTTCAACTTTAAATTCAGCCATTTTTATTTACAACAATTCCACCAGCAACTGACCATTATAATCAGTTTGTCCTTGAAGCATTAACTCTCCTGCTTTTAATCCGCCGGACTGAAGTCTTATCACAGGATCAAATCCTATATCAGAAGGAAGAACACCCATATGCCCGCTCTGTACTTTCTCTGGAAAATATTTCAATCCTTTTTCATCTGACACAACTGTATCTATATCTCCTGCATATCTGAGAATAAGCGGATCATTAAATTCTTTCATAAGTGTACCGGCCGTAATTACACTTGTCTCATCTCCTATCCATTTTTTGTCAAAAGGATATGCAGTGAATATTATTGCTTCACAGTCTTTGTATTTTTCAGTTACTTTTATTTCAGGAAAATCCGAAAGCCATTCAATATTGCTATCATAATTTTTTCTGTTCTCCTTTTTATCTATCACTCCGAGATTTTTACAAACCCTGCTCAGGGTTTGTGCTATATATGGTCCGAATTGGTTGTTACATAAAAGAACGAAATTGTTATCATAAAGGCAAACACCGGAATCTAATATTTGCTTTACAGCCATATCACCGAGATAGCTGAATACATTTATATCCGGATGACGCTCATTTGTAGCTCCGACCGGAATACCTTTATCCTTGCAGTATTTTAAGTCCAGATCCGAATCACGAAGTTCCCAGGATTCATACATAAGTGGAATTACACATCCTTTTTTAATATGCTTTAGTAAATCCATATTGACAGGTCTCAGGTGACCGGAGTTTGTAATGATGTCAGCTTTTGAAATAACATTGCTGTCAAGTCTGTCAATGTAATTTATATCAATATCAGTACCAAGATCTGCTAATATCTTCCTGTTAATTTCAAAAACTTCCATAGCAGAACCGTACCTCGAATTTTTTGCATATGCAAATACTTTGGCTCCGGCTAATGCGCCGGTAATGGATGTTACAATATAAGGACCTGTTGCTGCTTCAGTTAATAAGATCTTCCCTGATAAGTTCAGTGAAAGTGCTTCGATCTGTTTTTTTATTTTATGTAGAACTTTTCTCAACTGATTTAAGTAACCGGGTTGGTAAATTATTTTAATGTGGCTGTAATGGACTTAATCTGTGAGCAGGGATTTGATACAGTTCCGTCTTCTGAATTTTTCCATTCAAGTATTTTTATTGTCCCTGAACCGCACAACACTTCTGCTCCTTCTTCATCCATTTTAATGACTCTTCCTGGGATTCTTCCTGAATAAACTTTATTGTTCAGATCCCCCACTTTCGCTTTGTTTATAAGATACTTTTCATTATTAAAATAACAGAATGCGCCGGGATAAGGAAATGCAACTGCCCTGATGAGATTATGTATTTCTAAGGAAGAGCAAGACCAGTTTATTCTTCCGTCTTCCGGAATTCTCCTGCATGTATAAGTTGATATCCGCTCATCCTGTACTTTAAATTTTAACGTGTCTGATCTTATATCTTCAAAAAAATTCATAATTAATTCTATCGCTGCCTTTGTCATCTTTTTATCTACATCAAAGCCCTGATTATCAGATGATATAGCAATTTTTGCCTGTGAAATTATTTCTCCTGAATCAATTTCACCGTCCCCTATCCGGAAAAGCGTTACGCCCGATTCTGTTTCCCCGTTTATTATTGCCCACTGCACGGGTGCAAATCCCCTGTATTTAGGCAGTAATGAAAAATGAGATGCAATAAATCCGTACTTTAAATTAAGATCCGGATCTGTATTTATTAAAGTTCTCCATCCTAGGACTAAAGCAAAATCCGAATTGGAATTTTTAATTTCATTATAATCATCATCTGTTAGTTTTTTCCTGATTTGAAAAGTGATATTACACGACTTAAGCAGCTCTGTTATTTTCAGTGAATATTTTTCAGGCTCCTGATCATCTTCCTTTAAAATCACAGCAAACACAGGAAGATAATTTTTTTCAATCAAAGCTTTAAGAAGTTCGTATCCTCTTTTAGTTCCGCCTATGAACGTAAACCTGCTCATATATACTTTGAAATTATATCTATCTTATTAATCGACATAAATTCATGTATTAAATTTCAAAGATGACTTTATATCTTTCCTTCCCAGATAAATTACAATCACTGTCATCAATCCGATTATCGGAAGCTGGATGTAATATGCGAGATTTGAAAAAGTAAACGTATTCATGAATGCCAGCTGATTCGGAAAATCGTATGCCGACTCACTCTCAATGGGAATGCCGTTCAGCGGAATATATATTTTCGACAGAATTATTGAGAAAGCAATAAGCACACCGAATAGTTTGTTACTCATATTCATTTCTCTTAATACCAGTATAGTAAATAATAAAATGAACGGAATGAAATTTGAAACTAATCTGGTCTCTGAAGTAAACATCAGTAGAATAGTAATTATAAATGAGACCAGAACTCCGAATCCAAAGCTCTCAATAATGTTCTTGTATCTGCTGAGAAAAAAATACATAAGTATAAACATTGGACCGTAACAGGTTATCGCAACAAGTATGTATCCAAGCGGTTTTAGAGTGCTGTAAAGTGATATGCAGTAAAATACTTTCATAAAGGATGAACTCTGTCCTCCCGCCTCTGGATTACTTAGAATCTTCAAAGGTATGAAAACAGCTGCATACATTAATGCACATATTAAAACGTGTTTCAGCTTTATACCGGAAAGTAAGTTCTTTGCAAACTGAAAATATTTTGTAAAACTAAATGCCGGGATGAATATTCTGAAAATATATACCATCAGAATATAATTTAAAACTGCTGCCACAAACAATAATGAGTCTATAAAAGGAACTGCCTTTTTGACATAAGGAAACAACTGACCGAACATCATATATTTGTAGATGTAATAAGAACTCAAAGCAAGAAAAGGAAGAGGGATCAGAAAAGCAAGTATGTTAACTTTATGTTTTTCAAACTTTTCAGAAAATACTGAGCCGGAGCTCATCGGAAATATTATCATTAATATTCCGTAATACATAAAGCTTGGCCAGGTCAGAGCGCCTAATACAGACACAATAATTTTTCCCGTCAGATTATTATTCAGATGAAAGTATAGCAACAAAAATCCCAGAGTAAATGCGGTAAGATCAGTGAGTACAGGGTACCAGAATGTTACCATTACATTGGCAAAATTTACAAAGCCGAAAACAAATCCGAGCCAGATATATCTCAGATCGAGTCTGTATATATTAGCGATCCTGATCCAGATAAGCGCGCAAACCTGCAGCAGTATCATGTGATAGATCTGCCATAGCTTTACAATGTAATAATTTTCTTTCGGCATATTAATTACTGTGAGAACACAACTTATAATAAATGAAGGAAATATTCTCTGTATCCTGTAAAACGTAAGCTCTCCTCCGAATACCTGCTGATAGAATTTTTTGGCTGTTGTCCCGTAGTAATTTCCGTCATATCCGAAGCCGTCATTCACGGATAATACATATCCGAAAAAGAAATAATAGAATGCCCACAATGCTATTAATGCAAGCATGCTGTATTGCGGATATTCCCAGATATACCGGAAGATGCTCTTCCTTTTTTCGATCATATAAAATTAAATTGGTTTTTATTTATTCCTTTTTACATCATAAGGCAAGTATGTGTGCTGAATCGAATTTTACTTTATCAGCACTTCCCTCCCTGAATTTTTTATTGATTCCTGAGATGCTTCAAGTATTTTTATTACTTCAAGACCTGAATTAAAATCCGATACCGGCTTATGACCGTTTATTATTGCTGAAATGAAATCTGAAGCCATACCTGACAGAGCTTCTTTTGGATCAAGCTTGGGTGTATAAATATCACCTGTCCTGTAATCTACAAGCACCTTCTTCTTGTCTTCATCTGTCTTATGCTCATAACCCGTATCATAGACCTTGATCTTTTCAGTAGGCTCTATGTCATTGAAGACTATCATTTTCTTATCACCGCCGATCAGCATCATCCGTATTTTCACAGGTGAGCTCCATGAGCAGCTGAAGTGAGCTATAAATCCTGAATTATAATTTACATTTATATATGCAATGTTCTCGATGCCGTTATTTGTATGTGAAACTCCGTTGGCATTAACACTGTACGGTTTTTCATCGACAAGATAATTTAAAATGGAAATGTCATGAGGCGCAAGATCCCATAAAACGTTTACGTCGGGCTGAAAGAGTCCGAGATTTATTCTCGTGGAATCAAAATATTTAATATTTCCAATATCACCGCTTTCAATCAGTGATTTCATTTTCTGCACGGCACCTGTATAAAGAAATGTATGATCAACCATAAGCACTTTATTTTTTTTATCCGCAAGCTCAATTAATTTTTTCGCCTGGTCTGTTCCTGATACCATAGGTTTTTCAATCAGCACATGCTTGTCGTTTTGAAGAGCTTTTAATGCCAGATCAAAGTGTGTAAACACAGGAGTTGCGATCACAACTGCATCTATTTCAGCATTATTTAATATGTCATCAGCTGATGTGGAAAAAGCTGCTGAAGGACATAATTTACTTAATGCTGCTTCCCGCTCAGATCTTGCATCTACAACCATTTTCAGATTTACATTCTTAAGACCGGCAAAATTTCTTACAAGGTTTGTTCCCCAGTATCCGAAACCTATTATTCCTATGTTCATTTTATTTATTTAGATTTATTTATTTTTATATTAAATTTTTAACAGCTTCTATAGTTATATCCGCCTGCTCTTTTGTTAAAGCAAGACCGCTTGGAATGTAGAATCCGTATTCTGCTATTCTTTCCGAAACCGGATAAGATTCATTTTTAAAAAATCCCATTTTTCTTAACACCGGCTGAAGATGCATTGGATAAAAGAAAGGACGGGTGCCTATCTTCTTCTCAGATAGTATCTTCATCGCCTGTTCAGCATTTATCCCGGCTTCCTTCTTAAGGACAATTCCATAGACCCAGTAAATATTATCCGAAAAATCTTTTTTTCTTAAAGGCAGGTCAATGAACGGCACATCTTTAAGTCCTTCGTAATATATATTTCCGGTTATCCTTTTTATTTCTATAAACTCTTCCAGCTTTTCCAGCTGGGCTACTCCGAGAGCTGCCTGCATATTAGTCATTCTGAAATTAAATCCTAATTCATCATGCACAAATCTTTTCTCCGGCCTGAAACACAGATTACGGAGTGATCTGCATCTTCCGGCAATCTCTTCATTATCGGTCACTATCATTCCGCCTTCTCCTGTCGTAATGTGCTTGTTAGGATAAAAGCTGAAAGTGCTCACATCTCCAAAGCTGCCGCATTGCTTTCCGAAATAAGTCTGACCTATTAATTCTGCTGCATCTTCAATTATTTTTAAATTGTACTTCTCTGCCAGTTGCATAACAGGATTCATATCGACAGGCAGACCGTAAATATGAACAACCATTATCGCTCTGGTCTTTGAGGTTATTTTTTTTTCGATCTGATTCACATCCATATTCCATGTATCCGCTTCTGAATCTGTGAGTACGGGTATAGCTCCTGCTCTTATTACAGCAGACGCACATGAAATTATAGTGAATGCCGGCATTATAACCTCGTCATCTTTGCCGATACCTGCGGCAATTACTGCCGCCTCCAGAGCAGCTGTTCCGTTACATACGGCTATTCCGAATCTTCTTCCGGTTCTTGCTGCGAAGCTGTCTTCTAGTTTTTTTACAAACGGTCCTTCTGATGAGATCCATCCCGTGTCTATGCATTCATTAAGATATTTTTTCTCATTACCATTCAGCAATGGTTCGTTAACAGGGATAAAACTATTCATCTATTTTACAATTGTCTTTTCTTTGTTAATTCCTGAAAACCTTGTTTTGTCTTCATCGCCGGCGTATGGTCCCTGTTTCACTTCGATCATTTCTATTTCCTCCAGTACTTCAAATCCATGTCCGCCGGTCGCAAGCAAAATGACATCGCCTCTTTCAAGAATCCTGCTTTCAAGATAATTTTTTTCATCATCATAAAAATCTACGCGAAGCTTACCTTTTTTTATAAACAGCACTTCCTGAGTGTACTGAACTTCCCTGGGCAGCGGATTATGAACATGCGGCTCTATTACCTTTCCTGCCGGATGATGCATATAAGCTAACTGCTGTGAAAGATCATTAGGTGTGAAGAAGTGAATTCCCTCTTTCTTGAAATCGTTTTTGATGATCAGTGCCAGAAGCCTGTCATTATGTTTTATGTTCTCTACCATATTTTAATGAACTCTTTGACTGCATTTATTGAGATTTAATTCAATTATTCTGCAACTCGGATTTATTTAATTTTTCTTTCTCCATCAATTTTTTAAAAATATCAAAAACCCGGTTCACACTAATATTGTTAATGTCTATTTCAGAACTTATAAAATACTTACTTACCATCGCTGCATAATCATGCATTTCAGAATAAATCTCTTCAGGGTAAATTGTTTTCACCAAGGGAGTAATTTCTTCCGGATAAGGATTGAACCTGCCGAAATGATTTCCGTTTGATATACAAATTGTCATTGTGTTCACAGCAGCTCCTATATGAACCGCGCAGGTTTCATTTGAAATTACAAGTTTGGCGTCAGTTATTAATTCTACTAACTGGCTTAAACTTGTTTGACCTGTTTTATCCACTATATTCTTGATATCAGCTCGTTTCATGATCTCCTTTGCAATCTGTTTGTCTGATTCGTTTCCGCAAATGTAAATTTTTGAATTTGATATCTCCTGGATTTTTATGCACAGTTTTGCAAAATTTTCAGGTGACCATTTTCTCCAGTTATTACCGGCTCCGGGAAAGATTACGAAGTATTCTTCTGCTGACGCATTCTTTTTTATTTCAAAAAATGGCTTTTTAATCTCAGCTCTATTATCGGTTATCTTCTCTATGAATTTTTTATTCCTGTAAAAAAGGAATACGGATTTATTTTCATTATCAATTGGTGCGTTGATGGAATTCATTGCAGATCCGTTTCTATTCAAAGCGGGCAATATTCTTTCCGTGGCAGATATAACGTTATCTATTCCGCACCTTTTGATTATATAATCGCTGATCCGTGAATTCATATCATTTGGTTGTAGTAATGCTTCAAATCCTTTTAAATGTAGTTTCAGCATTAAAAAGTTAGAATACAGCCACTCTGAACTTTTTCTGAATCTATTCTTATCTACCCATATAAATTCATCGATGTATTCTTTGTCATACTTTTCTGCCAGTTCGCGCCATAAAATGTTTCCGCAAATTGTGAATTTGTATCCTTTGAATCTTTCTGACTCTTTTAAGATCTTTATGAAATTTCTGAAAAGAATGTAATCACCTATTGCGTCAAGTCTTAAAATCAAAAGAGTTTTCTTTCGTGTAATTAAAGATTTTCTTTTTAAAAATACTTCTGAGGTTTTCAGCAGGAAATTTCTGAATTTTATTTTTATCTCTGTCAGCAGTCTAAAATTAATTTAATTTCGAATAATTGTTTCTGTAATTTATTTTCTGATTATTTCTTCAAAGTCTAAAACGCTCGCTGAAGTTCTTTTGAGCATTTCCTGAAGAATAATAGGGTCTGTAACTACGGCATTGTTATACGCCTCCATCAGCTTATCAGGAGTAAATGGTTTTTTAACTTCTTTTATTCCCAGTTCATTAGCCAGTGAGCTTACTTTAGATGAACGCTCAAGAATAACTACTTTACTTCCGGCCCATGCAGCCGTCAGCGCAGAATGATAGCGTGAAGTCATTATAGTCTCACACTCCGTATAATGCTTTAGTAATTCATTTATACTTCCTGAACTGAAATAATCAGGCTGATACAATTCAACATTATACAATAACCTGTCAATCATCGGAAATATTTTCTTATAAAGCTCAAATTCATATATCCCTTTTTTATTTACCGCATTGCTGAATAACAGCTTTTTTCTCATCAAACCGGATTTCTTCAGAAACTGTTTGAGTGCTGACAAATTCGCTTCCTCCGCATTCTCATCATAATAACATATGCCAATATCATATTTGAATTTATTCACCTTGTTCCCAGAAGAAAAAATCTTACTTAGTGAAATGTTTGCAAGATCTGATGATGATGTAACTTTTTGTGCCGGTATTTCAAAATCATTAACTATAATATCTGTTGTTGAAATATCCCTTGTCCAGAAATGGTCAACTCTTTCCAGAGCTTTTATGTAATGCTCTTTTTCTGATACTGCTTCCTTTTCAGCTCCTATTCCAATCATGAAATATTTTTTACTTCCTTTCCTGAGCAATTCAATGTCAGCGGTAAGCTTTTGAAGGAACCATTTTCCTGATTTAATCTGTACAGGAGTGTCCCCTACCCCGACCCAAATTCCGCAGCTTGCAGCAGTCTTTTCCCGTTCTTTAAACTCAACAAAATTGACAGAAGGAAACCGCACACGCTGATGTTCCGGTTCTCTTGGAATTGAACAGTAAAACTCATAGTCATTATACTTTAATCCTTTTAGAAATCCGTCCATCATCAGATCATCACCAATATTTCCCGCTCCATAAAAATCAAAACTTAAAAATATTTTAATCAATTATTTAATATGCAAATTTTCATTTATACAATTCCATTTAAAGTCTGCTATCACGACTCCCATATCTTTGCCGGTAAATCTATGCAGACCCGAGCCTGATTCTATTATGTTGAAGCCAATTGCGTTTTCCTTTGAATCAAACAACTGAACATTCTCTATATGCAATGCGGCATTTATAAAGTAACTTCCGGGAGCAAGAAATAATCCGGGAATAATAACTTCTGCAGTGAGATCTCCGGAAATATTTTCATAAACTGCTGAAAATTCCTTAACGGATTTTGAATCATAAAGAATTTTCATACCATTTTTTGAGTATATGGAAAATCCAAGTCGAAGACCGGGTATATTAATGTTACCTGCAAAAACAAACTCAATTTTAAATGGATTCTTGACATCTATCTCAGTTGATGGTTGTGAACTGTTACCGGGAATTACAGAAATCCTTTTAAAAAATATATCTGAGTTTTTATCTTCGTATTCTCTCGAAGAGATTTTTAAATCCGAATTCAAATTAAGATATTCTTCAATTATACTTTCAGTATTTCCTGAGTTTTTTATCATGCCCCTTTCAAGAAGTATGGAAGAAGTGCATAGATTCTTTACAGCCCCCATATTATGACTGACAAAGATTACTGTTCTGCCTTCATTCGCTGATACATCATGCATTTTACCAAGGCACTTCTTTTGAAATTCTGCATCCCCGACTGCCAGTACTTCATCAACTATTAATATTTCAGGCTCGAGATAAGCTGCAACTGCAAATGCAAGCCTGACATACATCCCTGAAGAATATCTCTTTACCGGAGTATCTATGAATTTTTCAACACCTGAGAAGTCAACTATCTCATCATATTTAGATTTTATTTCATTCTTTGTCATTCCGAGAATTGAACCGTTCAAGAATATGTTCTCCTTACCGCTGAGATCCTGATGAAAACCTGTTCCTACTTCCAGAAGACTTGCAACCCTTCCTTTTATTTTTACATTTCCTGTAGTCGGTGTAGTAACCCGGGATAAAATCTTAAGCAAAGTAGATTTTCCGGCACCGTTATTTCCTATTATGCCGATAATTTCACCAGATCTGATTTCGAAATTAATATCCTTTAATGCCCAGACAAACTGACCGGCACTCTTCTTTTCTCTGAAATTTATTTCACCGACTTTCATATAAGGATCCTCTTTGCCTCTTACCCTCGCAATAAAGCGGCTCATATCCTGAGCAATGGATCGTGTTGATATTATTCCTAACCTGTACAGCTTGGATATATTTTCAGACTTGATTACTATGCTCATTTGTTCATTTTAATTTCACTCAACTAATCAATGATAAATATATTTCTTCTCATTTTCTCTCATGTACAAATAAAAATGGAGAATATCTTTAAGGCTGTCCTCGAGAAGTATCTCATTAGACCAGCTGGTTTCTCTCTTTATCTTTTCATTGCATCCCACAATTACCGGTATATCCGCAGGTCTCTTTAATTTCTTGTCTTCTCTGTTGCTTAATCTTATCTCCATGATCTCGCAAAGCATCTGTATGATATTATGCAGTGAAATTCCGCATCCGCTGCATACATTATAGATCTCTCCTCTTTTCCCTTTCAGAAACAACTGATGATATGCCCGCACTACATCCCTAACGTCTATAAAATCCCTTACCACTGATACATCACCGGTTACTATAAACTCATTTCCGCTATTCCGTTTAATGTCGGTTATCTGTTTTGCAAATGATGAAATAGCAAAATTTTCGCTTTGTCCCGGTCCTATATGATTAAATGATCTTGTAATTACTATGTCCATTCCATATACATTTGAATACATTAGGGACAATAATTCCTGACTGTATCTTGCTATCCCGAAAGGACTTAATGGTTTCAGTTCCTGCTCTTCCTTTATCGGCAGATCGGAAAACTTTACTGTTCCGTATACATCAGATGAACCCACGGAAATTATTCTGCAGTCTGTTCCGGTTTTCCTGATGTCCTCAAGAAGATTTAAAAAGATATTCACATTGTTCTGGAAACAATTGTTCGGATTTCTCCAGCTTCCTGCGACACTGCTGTATGAAGCAAGATGAAGTATATATCTGGGATTGAAATCATATATAAGTTTGCTGACCTTGTCTCTTTCTCTGAGATCGGTTTTGACAAATTTCACTTTTATATTTCCGAAACTCTCCGGTGTATAAGCAGGTTCAGTTATATCAATTCCGAGAACAGAAGTATTGACGGTATTATTATTCAGATATTCAATAAAATTTTTACCGACAAATCCCGATGATCCTGTAATTAAATAATTTGTCAAATTATTCCCTGCTGTGTGCTTTGATTTCTATTAATCCGTTATTCATCAAACCTGCCGCTGCATATGCTAATGATTTAAATGAGATTCCGCTCCTGCCTGAAATCTCAATAAGATCATTAGTCCCGTCGGATAAATTCAAAATCCACATCATGGAGTTTACAAATTCAGCCGTGTCTTTCTGCGACCCTATTGTCGGATACAATCCTCTTTTTCCAAGCTGAGGTTCGCAGTTCGGCATTTTATTTATATATGTAAAATTGTTTTCTATCACATTCAGAATTTCAAGATATTTAATAACTGAATCTTCCATGGATTTAAAAGATATAAATTCCTTATTGTCCGCAGATGTGTGGTACTCCTTATACATTCCGTACCTTGTTCTCATTAATGAACCAACCGGCAGATCAAATCCCGGCGAGCAATACTGTCGTTCATCGCTGCCTGTAGGAAAAAATTTTTCGACAATATAATTTTTTTCTGTCTGTTTCAATACAAGCTCTGCTGCCCTGTCAGCTAGGGTGTTTCCCCTTCTGCTTTGCTTGTATGTAAAATTCCCTTTATCTCCAATGCAGGTTATTACAAATCCTGCAGCTATTTTTTTTTTAAAATGCTCACCATACTCCGATAAATAGTAAATGCTGCCGATAGTTTCCGGAAGGTAAAGTATACGGTAAGTATATCTTCTGTTTTTCTTTTCTTTTAATTTATCGTAAATAAATGAAGTAACTAATGGACCTGATAATTCATTGTTTGCCATTGAAGGATGACAGATGTAGGTAGACAGCAGAATTTCTTCATCGGTATCTCCTTTCAGAACTGCTTCGCCTATTGTCATTGACCCTTCAGGATTAAGCTCGGAATTTATTTTAACTTCATAAGTTTCATCCTTTAAACATAAAAGCTGATTATGGCTTAGGCAAAACCCCCAGCGATTTTTATAATAAGATGTAAGATACGGAATTACTTCAGGCTGATCAGGCAGGGAGTAAAGATGTTTCTTTAATTCTTCCAGACTCAGTTGTCCGGAATAATTTTCTGAATATCCCAGTAAATGTAAATTGTTCAAACTGTAATCCACAATTTTATTCCCACTGCTGTCTTTTATCCAGGCTTCATTTACATTCCATTCCGGCGGAACTGTCCAGTCATAGCATTCAGTACCGGATGGAATCTCCGAAATCTTTATATCGGCGATCTCTGATAAGATCTTCAGAGTCTCGCGATTTCCATTACCGGTCAGGCTTCTGTTCAGTGGCCATAGCCTGTCAAAATATTCTTCTATACGGTCTTTCAGATTTTTTTATTTATTTTATAAAGCATATTCTGAGACCTGCCTTCTTTTATTACTTTGGATGCTTCTTCATATACTTTCTCCGCCTGTATCACATGCATGCAGCTTCCTTTACCGGGTCTGTATCCTGAATATAATCCCTTTGACCAGAGATATTCCTCCATTTGCTTTACATCAGTCTCCACACCTTCTTCAATTTTTCTAGAATATACATTGAACTCTCTTTCATGCTGATTTCCGTATTTGTCTATGTATTTACCTTTGAAAATTTTGTGATATCTGTTAGGTGCTTCTTCCATTTCTTCAACATGATGATAAAAGGTCATGCAGTTTTCTCCGGCAACATCAAGTGCTGCGATCTTTCCTCCAAGCTCAAGCAGTTTTGCAAATGGTGAATCTTCCCCGAATGCACTGAAATTACAGAGGTCCTCAAATATATTTTTATTGTACCCTATGACAGCAAATGAAAAAAGCGGATGACCTGTCCTGACGGAATCCGGGTGCAGTCTTGCAGTTTCTGATAATACTCCTGTCTCTGATCTTGTATTACGAATATCAAATGTAATTCCCTTTGTAAATTCAAAATTATATGTTGGGAAAATGAGTGTGCCGTTTTTACCGGCTGCTATTATTAATGAATCAAGAATATCTTTCGGTGAGACCATTATACCTTTTGTCCTGTATTTTCTTAAGAATCCGGAAAGAGAACTGTGAAGCAATATTGTATCACCTTTTTCAATTCCGCTTTCATTCCAGGATTCTGCTAATTCATATATGACTTTTTGCATAATGTCTGACTTCAATTCAGTTGATATCATAATCCTAAAATGTTCATAATTTTATCTGCTGCAGTATTTGAAGCATTTCCGGGATTGTAGCTTAGCTTTCGGGCTAATTCCTTTCTCTTGTCTGAAAGCTCACCTGGATTTGCCAGACTATTTAAAATTGCCTCCGGCAATTCTTCAGGACGGGAAACAATTTTACCTACATGCCTTCCTGCATTTGCTTTCGGATCGTTCTTTACAAATTCTGCTGTAGTATCCCCGAAGTTTGAATATATATTTTTAAGTGTCTTTTCGAAAAATTCAGGACAATCAATATAGATCACGGGTTTGTCGAGTACAATAAATTCCAGAGCGACGCTGCTAAGATCAGTTACCATTACATCTGCCGCTGACAATAAAGGATCTATGTTGTTTGATGGAACATGTCTGAAGTCAGGATATGAATCAAATTTAGAAAATTTTTTTATCCAATCGGTTCCGCCTGTATAAAATATGTAGTTAGGTCCGTTCTTGGGGCAATAACTGATAGGATGAAGTTTAACTATAAGGTTAATATTTTTTACTTTTAAAATATTTTCAATAACTTTATCTCCGAATGTTCTGAGTGAAAGTCCTTCATCCCAGGAAGGTGAATACAAAACCGTCTTATGTGCAGGATCAAGCTTTAACTGATTTAAAACATCTTCCCTGTGATACTTTCCCTTCAGCAGCTGATCTGATTTTGAATATCCGATGTCATATAATTTTATATTCCTGTCTTCGAGCTTATATTTTTTTATTGTATTCTCCGTCTGCTCACGGTGAAGAGGACTCGTCAGAAAATGTATATCAAAATTTATGAAATCATTTTTCTGATATGATTCGTATTTTACCGGCTGATTATGATTAATATGAATCTTTTTTGATTTGATGTTACCGACACCGTAAATGTGGGGGGATAAGAATATATCTGCGCTGCTGAATTCCCTGCTCAGGTTTACTCCGAATTGCTTTTTAAAAGGAATCCCGAATACATTAAGCTGTTCATTTCCTGTGTAATGTGAAGCAATATAGTAAGAGATCTTGTTTGTTTTCTGATTCAAAGCATTGTAAATCGGAAAGATGTAGGGTATAAATGTAGTCTCTTCAATATCCAGAATTATTATTTTCTTTCCTTTTATTTTGTCCGCGAGCATTCTCGACTTTATTTCCAGTACCTTCGAGAATGAATTCTTCTTTGAACTCAATTACAGGATGCTCTCTAAAATTTTTGCAATGCTTTCTTTCGTAACATTTCTTGGATTATTCTTTAGTCTCTCAAGGTTAACACTTTCGCAGATCAGCTTAAGATCATTTTCAGAAGTAATGTTTAGTTCCGATAATTTTATTTTCAGTCCGATGCTTCCAATCAGATCAGTTATTAGTTTTTTCGCCTGTGCCGGATCACTGCAGTTAAATAATCGGATCAGATCTTTAATGTTATTTCTTACTTCAGTCATACTTAATCCTTCAGCAGAATCTGTTTCGGTAACATTGTAATTATATTCTAGAAATTCAGCCAGAGTAATACATACTGCCTGACCGTGCGGGATTCCGAAATAAGATGTCATTGCATATGAAACTGCATGCGGCGCTGTTGTCTTAGTTATATTGATTGCCTTTCCCGCAAGATGTGCAGCAGCTGACATGTTTGCTCTGCTCTCTTTAGTGGGTTCATTAACCGCAGTATTCAGATTATTGAGAATAAGTGTAATGGCTTCCTTCGAATATCTTTTTGATTCTTCATTTGCATTCACATTCCAGTAAGACTCAACCGATTGTGAGAATGCATCTATTCCTGAAGTTGCTGTTACATTCGGCTGCAGATGATAAGTTAACACAGGATCAACAATTGAATAATCCGGTAAAATGTATTCATGAGCTAAAGAATACTTTTCTTTTTTCATATACACAACTGCAAAATGTGTTGCCTCACTCCCCGCTCCGGACGTTGTAGGTATTGCAATTAACGGCTTACCCATATTTACAATTTTTACCTCACCTTTTATTACTGATCTTGGATCTGCATCCTGACTGCTTAATATATTTATTGATTTCGCAGTATCTATTACACTGCCTCCTCCGACTGCTATGACTGCATCACATTCTGATTCTATGAAAATATCCATTCCTTTTATAATGGTTTCTATTAAAGGATCTCCCGTAACATCATTAAAAAAAGTCACTGTCTTATCTTTTAGTATTATTTCACTTAGAATTTTTTCAGCGCCGGAAGTTCTGTATGAATTCTTTCCCGCTACTAGAAATATATTCTTAGAATTTATTTTTTCTAAAATTTCTTTGAGGTTCTCAATACAGCCGGCTCCGGAAAATTCAGTCTGTTTCATTTTGAAAGATTTTCCATTAATGAGATTTTATTTTCAGCAGGTGACGATGTTGGTCTTCCAAGATCTTTCCTAGCTCCTTTGTTAACTCTGATTTCAAGAAATGAAGGTCCTGGATTTTGCTTTAATATGGAAACGCCATCCCTGATTTGCTGCTCTGTATCTGCTGTTATTGAGATCTTATAGCCGCAGGCTTTTGCTATAGATGAAAAATCAGTTTCAAATCCCGCAGTAGGCTGTCCGCCGACAGAATCATGAGCCCCGTTATTTATCAGTATGTGCCTGAAGTTTTCCGGTGCTTCATTTCCTGATATTACCAGAGATCCCATATGCATTATTACTGCTCCGTCTCCGTCCAATACATAAACCTGTCTGTTACTTTTTTCGAGCGCAATTCCGAGAGCTATCTGTGAACAATGTCCCATAGAACCAACTGTAAGAAAATCATTCTGATGTCCCTGATTATTTTTTTTCCTGAACTCAAATACTTCCCTTGACGTTTTCCCTGTTGTGGAAACTATTATTTCATCTTCATTTAGTTCATCAAGAATTATTTTAATTGCTTCCTCTCTGTTGAGCTGATGATCTGAATGTTTATCTTTGACCAACTCATATACCTCAAAAGTTCCTTCGGAAATTATTAAAGCCACCGGACAGGAAAATTCTTTCATCCTGGAAAAAATATTTTCCGTTATCTCTTCAATATTTTCAGTCGAATTATTAATCAGCGCATAAGGGATCTTCATGGCAATCAGAATATCAAGCATTACTTTGCCCTGCTTAATGTGCTGGGGCTCATCTTTTTTTCCCGGCTCACCTCTCCATCCAATTAACATTAACAGAGGAATGCTGTAAACTTCCGGATCAGCCAGAGAGAGTAAAGGATTAACAGCATTGCCCAATCCTGAATTCTGCATATACACAAGCGCGGGATTACCCGATGCAATAAAATGACCTGATGCCAAAGCAACTGCAGCGCCTTCGTTTGAATTTATAATATGATCCTTCTTTGGGACATGGTCGGTAATATATGCGCAGAAATCCTTTAATAATGAATCCGGAACTCCTGTAAAAAAAGTAATGCCATTACTCTTTAAAATATCAAAAAATTTCTCAGGACTGATCATTTTTTAATTACCACCGGGTATCAGATTTAGTATTTCCTTGATTGGCATCATTTTACTGTCTGCTTCAAATGATCTTTCGTTTTCAAGTATTGATCTTGCGGTATCTACCATCGCCGGATAAGCGCTTCTTAATAACTGGTTAGCGTATATGACTATATTTACACCTGCTTCTATGAGCTCTTTTTCGTAAATAGTATTATATGAAGAAGGTACTGCTACAAGCGGCACTTTCTTTTCAAAGTTCTTGTATCCCTTACAGAACTCAAGTATCTCTTCAGATTTCTTTTCTTTGCTGTGAATCATTATACCGTCTGCTCCGGCTTCAATATATGCTTTAGATCTTATAAGGGCATCTTCTACACCTTTTCCTAATATCAGACTTTCGACTCTTGCAATTATCATAAAGTCTTTTGTAATCTGTGACTTTTTCCCCATTGCTAATTTATGACAAAAATTTTCTATGCTGTCCTGTGTCTGATTCACATCAGTCCCGAAAAGCGAGTTCTTCTTTAAGCCTATCTTGTCTTCAATGATCACAGCAGAGACTCCGAGTCGCTCAAGCGTCTTGACAGTAAATACAAAATGCTCTGCCCTTCCGCCTGTGTCTCCGTCATAAATAATCGGCTTGGTTGTAACTTCCACTATGTCATTAAGAGTCTGCATCCTTGCAGTCACGTCTACAGCTTCAATATCAGGTTTGCCTTTTGCTGTCGAATCAGTCAGACTGCTGAGCCACATACCGTCAAATTCTCTCGGCTGATTATCTTTTGTTGTCTGAATGTTTTCTGCGATCAAGCCGGTAAGTCCATTGTGCGCTTCTATTAACCTTACGATAGGTTTCACTTCCAGAAGTCTTCTTAATCTTTTCATTCGTACTTCAGGTGTCGTACCGATCTCCTTTAGACTGTTAATAAGCTGTGTCGATGAAATACCTTTTGTATATTCCACTTCAATTAATTCACCGCCCCATTCTTTTAAAGCTTCTATCACTTTCTCACGTGTCTGTTTCTGAACACCAGTTTTCCAGTCATCGCCATGAACTACATAATCGGGTCTGAGGAGTTTCAGATTTGCAACATAATCTAACGTCTCCTGCGGTATTACATTGTCAACTCCTTTTATACTTTCGACTATTTGTTTTCTCTGATCGTAAGTAAGTAACGGAAGCCTTTTATAACTTGCGATTGCCTTGTCTGTAAGAAGACCGATCGTTAACTCCCCGAGCTTTTTCGCTTCATTAATAATGTTTAAATGTCCGGGATGAATCAGATCAGCACTCATTCCTACGTATACTTTTTTTCTCAAGCTATTGCTTTCTCCTTCTGAACTTTTATCAGCCAGTCGCCTTTAGTTAAAGCTGACCTGAACTCTTTATCAAAAATTAATTTTAGTGTATATTTTATCTGTGCAGAGTAAAATGCTTCCCTGAATATCGAATAGTTTTTATTTTTAATATCTCCTCTCAATGTGAATTTCAGTTTCCTCATCCCCCATTTTAAAGAATGCTTGAATGAATAAAGCATATTTTTTATCAATGCGAAATTTCCTTCTTTATCAATAGCATAAATATTATATGGAATACAAATTCCGTTGTTCATGAATCTTCTTTTGATGTCCTCAACGGTTGCATTTTTCATTGCGATCTGATAATGCTCCATCAGCGCTTTCGGTGCCCATCCTATCAGATACCCCCTTTTTTTCAGCTTTATCCAGAGCCCTGTTTCGCCGTCTCCCATAAGCCAGTCGCCGATCATCTCCGGATTGAATCCTCCGACTTCGATTAAAATGTCTTTTTTAATACTTAAATTTCCTGCATTCATATAAAGACCTACTTCATATTTTATATCATCGCCGTAATCCAGTTTGCCGAGATAATTCTCGTATTCGTATATCCACTCAGGAGGTGTCTCGTCCCATTTTATCTTTATCTTACCCGCAACTCCGGCAACATCTTTGTTAAGTTCAAATACATTTAAGATTTCCCTGAGCCAGTCAGGTGAGAGGATCCCGTCATCATCCGTAAAGCTGAGTATCTCATTCTGCGATGCAAGTATTCCTATCTGCCTGGCATAAACCTGACCCGGCTTTGGTATGAAGTAATATTTTATGTTTATATCCGGATACTTTTCTATGTAGTCTTCAATTACTTCTTCTGTGTTATCGGAAGAATTATTATTGACAATAATAATCTCGTAATCAGTTTTCGGAAAATTCTGACTTATTAGAGAGTCCATACACATTGGTATGATTTTGGCTCTGTTAAATGTTGTTATTATTACTGAGATCTTCATTTGATATCTTACCCGGAGTTCAGTTTAATATATTCCGCCGTTTATGTCTACGGATGTTCCGTTAATATAATCTGACTCAATGATGAACTTAACTGCATTGTGTATATTTTCAGGATCGCCGAATTTCCCTGTAGGGATTTTACTCTTAACAATTTTCTGATATTCTTCGCTGACTTCAGCGATCATCCCTATGTCAAAGTAACCGAGATTCAGATTATTTATTGTAATTCCTTTCGAAGCATTCTCAACTGCGATGCTTCTTGTCATTCCCCATAAACCTGCTTTGGATGCAGCATATGCACTTGTTCCGGGTATTCCCGATTCTGCAACTATAGATGAAAAATTTATTATCCTTCCGTATCCCTGCTCTCTCATTACCGGTAAAGCAGCCCGGATCATATTGTATGTTCCTGTTAAATTCGTTGATATTACTTCATTCCATTTCTGAGGTGAAGACTTATGCGCAAAACAATTATAATTGTTTCCCGCGCAGTTTATTAAAACTATTTTATTTAATTTGCTTCCTAGATTATTTATTATTTTGCTTGTCTGATCATAGTCTGATACATCAAGTCGGAAATAACTTTCATTATTTTCCAATTCTTTATTTTCACTGAAATAAGTTCCGTAAACTTCTTCTCCTGATTTCACAAACTCATCGAAAAGAAACTTTCCTATTCCCCTGGATGCCCCTGTTATAAGTATCATATTATTTATTGCTGAATTTTTTATTAATGAATTATGCGGATTGTCTGATCTGTTCCAGATCAGTAATATGCGTAAGCTCAACCAGTTCATCAGGCAATATAAAATCTTCTCCGCTTACGATTTTTTCACAAATGAAGTCCATGAATTTATTTTTTCCGGGAAAGAGATAATTTAACTTACTGAAATTTATCAGCAGCTCTTCAGAAATGGTTGGCAATAATGGAATCTGTTTCTGTATGAAATATATATATGCATACTTAGCAGCTAATTTCCTTTTCTCATCATCAAGCATCTCAGTTGCTTTAGTATCATTCAATAATTTTTTGTAATTCTCTCTGTCTTTTGCATCATAAGTAAAACCCTTATTGGAATAATGAGCATCACCTGCAAGTATGACCGGTTTGCCTTTTAATGAAAGCTCAAGTCCGCCAGTGCCCATTACCGTTACTCCTCCGTCCAGCAAATTATAAAAATCAAGCGGACTTATGTCATCATCCATCTTTATTATTTTTATATGTGAAGGCAGATCCGGAAAATTATTTTCAATGAATTTCTGACAGCCCGTTTCAGGATTATCGTTAAGTTCCGAAGGATGTATTTTTATCAGCCATTGAACATCTGTAATATTCCATATCTCTTTAATGGTTTCATAAAGCCATTCATCAAAATTGTTGTGTATCATACCAAAGTAATCTGAAGCAGCGTCCCAGTTAATATGAGTCATTATGCCCCATATCTTTTTATTTCTGTCAAGTTCATACTTATCAAAATATAGATCATTGTTACCTGTGTATTCTTTCAGAAGACCTTTCATGTCGTGTGTTACATTGCTGAAATATCTTCGGTCAAGAAAATTAGTCAGCCTTAGTGTCTGAATTTCTGTTAAATCATTATCCTTATTCTTATTCCACGATCTTTCACTGATTGTTAAAAATGTCTCCCTGAGCTCTGTTACAGTTCCAAAGAAAAAATGAGCAGTAAGATAGCAGCATATATATGAAATAATCGGAATTTTATTATGGAGGAAGACACTTAAGGCAGGTCCCCAGTCAGCATATATTCCGTGAGACATATACACCCGTTCCGGTTTGAAATCATTCATTGCATGTTTGGCTGCTTCTGCATTTACTATTACCACATAAGCATATTCTTTCAAAATATGTTCAAGCCCTTCATAAGAGCCTCCTTTTGTATGTCTGGTCATTGCAGATTCCAGATGACTACCGAGTTCTAAGCCGTCATGTGAGAGCTTTCTGTAATTTTCGAAATTAATTTTTCCTGCTTTCTCCCACAATTCTGCTGCCTTTTCTTCTGACACGTAATCACTTATATATCCAAATTCGACACCCAGCTTTTCCAGCAGTTTGGTGTTTTGACTTATACAGCTTCTGCAGTATTTACCCCAGTCTTTCACCGGAACGTCCGGGAAGTCGATTCTCTTTGCGCAGGCTTTATATACTCCGTCACATAATATCATTTTTACCCTGTGACCTCTTAATTTTAATGATACTGCAATTGCTGCCTCCAAATTTGTCTGAATGATCATACCTCCGGTTGACCAGAATAATACAGTGGAGGAATTTTCACTCGGTTTTATTCCGTTGCTGTAAAATTTTTTTAGCTTAAGACTATTGTTTAATTTTTTTACGTATCGGTTTTTAAGCAGTAATCTTTTCAAGGAATCTTTTAATTTCAATTAGTTAATGAATTTATAAGCTTTATACTTTTGGAAGAGGATTTACTCCTTTTGGAATCAACCCCTCTTCATAAATTTTATCTAAAAATCTAAAGAGTAACAGATCGTTGTACTTTCTTGCCGCGAACTGAACTCCGAAAGGTAATCCATCAGGGGATACAAATGCAGGTGCGCTTATCACAGGCAAATGTGATAAAGTCCAGATCAATGACGGATCAGGTTTCTCAGTTTCATTTCTGTCAGGAGCTTCTCCTGCTGTGCTGAGTGAAACAATAATGTCATAAACATCAAAAAAATTATCCATGCTTAGTACAATTTTTTCCTGATCTTTTAATGACTGATGATATTCTTCTACTGTTATAAGATTTCCCCTATTTAGTATTTCATTCATTATAGAGGATACATGTTCAGGTTTTTTAAACTCTTCCTGAAAATAATATGCCAGAGTCTTGTCATAAATTTTTTCATGAACTGAATGAGCATATTTAATGTCTTCGGGTAATTCCACTTCATCTATCTGAATATCTTTGGACCCTGATAGTTTGTTTACAAAATTTACAATTGCATCTTTAGCATAGTCAAATGCATGTTCCCAAGTATAGGTTTTCATAAATGCAATTTTCCATGGCCTGTCCGCCGGTTTATTCTGGCGATCTTTGTCATTCAATGCATCGTTGCTAATAGGATAATTTGATCCGTGTACTCTTACTATATCAAATACTCTCTCCAGATCCTCATACATAGAAGTGAAAAAACCAATGGTATCCAGACTGTCTGTTGTCTTCAGCATCCCTGTTCTTGGTAAAAGTCCGAATGAAGGCTTGCATCCGTAAACACCGCAAAAACTTGCCGGTCTTACAATTGACCCTGCAGTCTGAGTTCCGATAGACAAGGGAACCATTCCTAGTGATACGGCAACTGAAGATCCGCTTGATGATGTTCCTGGTGTCTTCGTTATATCATGAGGGTTAAGACAATTCCCAATTGCGTGTACTGCAAACTCCGCAGTGTCTGTCTTTCCCGGTACGACTGCGCCTGCCTGTTTTAAATAATACACAACCCTTGAATCATTTCCGGACATAAAACCATTCCAAAGCGGACTTCCCATCTGTGTCGGAAAATCATAAGTATTAAATATATCTTTTATTCCGCAGGGAATCCCTTCGAGTGCTCTGATACTTCCGCCATTCTCAAGCCTTTCAGTAATTTTCACCGCCTGCTGAAAAAGAACTTCTTTGTCATAGCATACCCAAACTTTATATTTTTCGTTATATTTCTCAATGCGATCTATACATTGACGTGCAATTTCTAAAGGTGTGATTTTTCCGTTAGAAATCTTTTCTGTAATTTCTCTGATGCTTTGTTCCAGAAAAATATTCTTATCTGATATAAATTCAGAATTACTCATTACTTTTTCTCTTTTCTTCTTTTTCTATTAACTGTTGCGGGAATGGCAAAATTCTTTCCTTATTCTTTCTTGACTTTACAACGACAGGTAATTGCAGATGCTTGATCTCCGGCAGTCTTTTTTCCATCATCATTTCATAGAATTCTTCTTTCGTCATTCCTGTGATCTTAAGATAATACTCCAGTGATTCAGGTATTTCACTGTCATGTTTTCTTGACAATTCAAATCCTTCATCTCTTGATAGTAATCCGTTCCTTACATCTACGCTTGACTGATATGTAGCTCTTCCGTATCCGCGCTTGAGATAATTTGTGAAGTCATGCATTCCGGGCATTATACATTCTGCGCTTTTATATCCTTTGTATGTGCCTTCAACTTCTGTCTCTCTCCATCCGTAATTATCTCTTACAAATTCCATCTGCCTCTCATCATCCCAGAAAATATAATCCCCGAGATGCATCAGCCGGACTCCGGCTTTCTCAAGCTCTTCAATAGCCGGGAAAAAAAACGGCTTCATGTCCTTCTCTGAAATATAACTGCATACCATCTCTCTCGGATTTCTTTTAGTCGATACTTTCATGAAATAATCTACGTTGAATTCCATAAGCGGGTTTTTATAAGATGATCTTCCTGAAGATTCCGCAATAGATTCTCCGTAAATTAAAAGAGGTATGTTGAACCTCACTGCTACCTGCAGAGGAAATGCACCGACTCCGGCATGACAATGCCAGCATGTATCTCCTATTGCTTCAAGTGACCGTTTCGCAATTCTGTTTACAAGATCCCTGTTGGGTGTAAACATGATATGATCTACATTAAACTTTTCAAGTGAGTTCAGAAGATTGTACCATCCTGTTTCACTGTACCAGTTATGGCTGAATGTCACGGCAAGCGGCTTCATCCCGTAAATTTGTGTAAGCACATAAAGCTGAAAAGTACTGTCTTTGCCGCCGCTTATCGGAACGATGCAGTCATAGTTGTTTCCGGCTTTGGCTTTTGCATCATCCAGTATTTCACGTAACTTTTTTTCTTTCTCAACCCAGTTAATATGGATCTTCTGCTCTGATGACTGACATGCCTGGCAGATCCCCATTTCATCAAACTTTACCAGCTCCTGTGTCGATGGTATGCAACACCTTATGCAATACTGCACGCCTTCCATCTGCGGTTTTCCGTATTCCTTATCTTTCATTTTATTTACTCTTTACTTTTTTTCTGTAGTCTTTTAACAAGATCGAATATAATACTGCGTCACTGTATTCACCGTTCTTATATAAAACTTCTCTCAGTGTACCTTCCTTTTTCATCCCGTTCTTTTCACATACACTTATCATCCCGTTATTTGTGACTGTCTGACCTGAAGAAAGTCTGTTAAGATTGAGTGTCTGAAATCCGTATTCTATGATAAGCTTATATGCTTCGCTTCCTACACCTTTATTCCAGTATTTCTTATCTCCGATAATGATAGCAATTTCTGCAGACCTGTTGATCCAGTTAATATTTTGAATTGAAATATTCCCGATATGCACATCATTTTTAATCCATCTGATGGCAAATACAATATCGTTCTTACTTTTTTCAACTGACTCGAGATATGATAAAGTCCTGGAATATGTGTTTGGAAAAGTCGCGTGAGAATTATCCCGGCACACCTCACTGTCATTCAGCCAGCTGATATATTCAGTAGAGATATCTTCCTTTGTTAATGGTGACAAATAAATTTTATCACCTTTTAAGAATGGATTTTTCATTGATTGTAAATTAATTGTGATTCAGATTTAATTCGCTTAGTATTACATTTATACAATTCTCAATTCCGCCCTTGAATTTACTTTCATTCTTAAACTCATCAGGTTTTTTTATAATGCTCTCATAAATACTGATCTGATCCGGTTCGCATATCTCAATTCCGGCTGCCTGCATTGCCTTTAACAGTGAATCCTTCATTGGAGCAACCTTCAGACTTATAGTTCTTTTATTCATTGCCCTGCTTTCAAACATTGCTATTGTATTATATCCTGCTATTAACTCAGATTCCGATATCAACTCTTCAGCGGATAATAATTTATCAGAAAGTTTAATATTAACTGATTCTGAATTATACTGACTTATTAAATGATCTATTTCAGATGACATTGACTCTGAGGGATGGAGTTTAATTATCAATGAGTACACGACATTTCTTTCAGATGCTGCTTTGGTTAAACTTTCAAGAAGATTCTTAAGAGGATGTATTTTATAATCCGTTAATCCTATAATATTAAGAGGTTGAGAAAGGAACAATATTTGATTTGCTTTGATAATATTTTGTTGAAAGACATATTCAAAACTATTAAATATTTTATCAAGATAAGGATGACCTGTTATTTTAATATTCTCTGTCAGGAAATTCTCACTTACCATTTCATCTCTTGTCAATGAATCCATTACACATACCTTGTCTTTCATTTCAGATAAAGAATAAGATGCATAGAGCCAGCGTCTGCCATAGTCTTTCCAGAAGTCAAGTATTACAATACTCTTAATGTTTTTTTCAAATGCTCTATTTCTTAGTTCCTGTTCTGCATTTCCTCCGCCTGTACCGGTGATAAGAAGATCAGGATTTACTTTCCCAATGATCTTCTCAGATTCTTCCCGGGATATCATTGATTCAATTTTATTGTAAGATCTGTTTTCTTTTTCTAAAAATTTTTCGCTCAGCTTTCCAGTATATATTTCAATATCAATTTCTTCCTTCTGTAAACTCTCAATCAATGAACTTACTGCAAGTCCTCCGCCCGGATCATCAAATGCCATCAGAACTTTCTTATGCATTTACGCCGTGACAGTATTTTTCATTTCATACTCTTTCAGACCAGGAACATTCTCATAGACTTTTTCATATGCTTTCACTACATCTTCAAGATCCCTGTTAGAAAAACTCGGTCTCATATATTCATGAGTAAATACTTCTTCATAAAACATTTTTTCTGTAACAGGACATAATCCTTTTTCATAAGATACTGTGCCGTCATATCTCGGACAGTTGAATGAACACTTGTGAAGTCTCTGCTGATATATCGGCTGCAGATACAATGGAGGCGCAAAACCGCACCCGATTATCGGAGTTGATTCTCTTAATACCATAGTCGGCAGTTCCGCTTTCATCGCATCAATAAATGTATTTCTGTGAACACCAACAATGTCTTTTTTAAATTTGAATGTCTGCTGATAAAATACATGCTTGCATCCATCTTTTACCATCGGTGGAATTATTCCGGGTAATTCTCCCAGTATCTGCGAAAGATAATTTGCATTGGCAATCCTCCGGTCAATGAGATCAGGAAGTTTCTTTAATTGCTCAATCCCTACTGCAGCTTCCATTTCAGTCATTCTGTAATTGAACCCAAATGTATTCCAAAGGTCTTTAGTCTTTTTACCTTCCACAACTGCCTCTCCATGATTTCTAATAAGTTCAACCTTCTCGGCTATGACCGGGTCATTTGTTACTATCATTCCCCCTTCTCCTGTATGAATGTGCTTATGATAATTTAGACTGAAAATTCCGACATCACCGATCGTTCCGACATACTTTCCTTTGTAAGTTGACATAGGAGACTGCGCACAGTCTTCTATCACTTTGAGATTATGTTTTTTAGCAATTGCCATAACTTCATCCATATCGGTAGGGTGTCCGCATATATGTACAACTAAAATTGCTTTAGTCCTTGGAGTAATGTTAGCTTCAATGCTTTTCGGATCCAGACAAAATATATCTTCATCGATGTCAGCAAATACAGGTACAGCTCCATAGATCAATGGAGCAATTGCTCCTGCTGTCATTGTATAAGGTGAGACTATTACTTCATCACCCGGACCGATATCGCAGGCGCCGATACATGCATATAATCCTGAAGTATTTGAGTTAACTGCATGACAGTATTTTACTCCGAATGCTTCAGCCCAATCGTTTTCAAACTGCTGTACAGTTGGTCCACCCTTGAAATCCTTATTCCATGAACCTACATACTGGGATAAGTTGCCTGACTCAAGCACTTTCATAACTGCCTTCTTCTCTTCTTCTCCTATAGTATTGCTCTGCGGAAATATTTTTGTACGGACAGGTTCTCCTCCGAGTAAAGCTAATCTTGACATGATTGATTCCCCCTGATTCTGTTTATTAATTCGAAAATTTTTATTGAATTTGATGCAGGTGATTTAAGCTCGCCTGTGCCATTTAATACACTGAATATATTATCAGCCGCATTAGGCAGGGCTTTTTCAAATCTGACCGGCCTGCATTCGTATAAATTATATGATGAATATCCTTTAAACATTTCATTTTCCTGTACACTGAATTTCTCAATTTCATTTTTATAGTTAAATTTTACTCTGCCTTTGGTTCCAATAAAATCAACTTCCGCAAATGAAAGCTTTGAAGGATTCAATCCTATGAACCTTACTTCAAGTCCGTTTTCATATATCATGTCAAAGCTGTAAGTTCCGTCTGATTTTGTCAAACCATCTTTTACGGAAACATTAATTACATTTTTTTCAGTCTCACCTATATACCAATTTACAAGATCCAAATAATGCGAGGCATTGTGTATAAGTCCGCGCGAATAATAAAAAGTAACACACTCCAGCTCACCGAGCTCCTTTTTTCTCAGCATTTTTTCTATGCAGTAAAACTCATCGAGAAATCTTCTTGTAAAATTAACCTGAAGCGGAATATTCCTTTCAGAATATAATTCAACTATTTCTTTCGCTTTAATATAATCAAGCGATAATGGCTTTTCGCAAAAAACCAGTCTTGGACTGTAATCTGCTGTCCTCTTTAAAATCTCAAAATGTGATTCATCATTTGATGCAATGACTACCACTTCAGGATTTGATTCCTCATACATTCTCCCGTAATCATCATAGACCTTTATTTTATATTCACTGTTTATTATTTCCTGTATATCCTTTCTTATCTCACAGACAGAAACAATTTCAAACTTATCTGAATCATTAAATGCTTTAAAGTGTGTAAGTGCACCTTCGGTTTTTTTCATATGATCAAAAAGAAATCCAATATCTCCGCAGCCGATTATGCTGACCTTAAAACTATTCAAGGTTGCTCACTGTCTTTTGTTTAACTTCAGAATTAATTCTGACTACATCTCTGTTTCTGTCGGTAAAATTCAATATATCCTCGAGATTAAAATCTTTCTTTTCTTTGATCAGTGTCTCGTAAATTGTTTTTATAACTTCATAATCTTCTTTCGTATCTAGGCAAAGTCTCGGATTGTAATCCCTTTTCCATTTATCCGGAATGCTCACATTGTAAAGCTTATATTTGTCCTTGCCGGTTCTGAAAAAAAACAATGAAACGTGCTCCCTGTCTTCCGCGTCATCCGTAATTTCGCTTATATGTTTAAGTTCCTTATATGTAAATACACGGACATCCATTCCTAAAGGTATTTCCCTGACTTGATCTTTTACATAACCAATATTCGTCACATAATCATATTCAGGAAACTTACTGAAATATTCATCCAGTACATTATCTACAACAGCCGGGTCCATCAAAGGACAATCTCCCGTTATTTCGACTATGATCTCACCTCCTGCTGATTCCACTGCACCGACAACCCTTCCAAGTACATCTTCTTCGCTTCCCCTGAACACAGGTATGTTAATTTTTTTTCCCAGCTCTGCAATTTTTTCATCACCGGGACTTAATGTAGTAGCAATAATTGTTTCATCAATATATTTCGAACGGGAAAGTCTCTCTGCTAATATCTGCAATGCAGGTTTTCCGTCAAGCTCCATAAGTACTTTTCCCGGCAGCCTGCTCGATCCCATCCGTGCCTCAATACATGCAACTATTTTCGGTTTACTGCTCAAAGTTTATTTCTTAAATAAATACGTTGTGTCAAGATCATCATTAAATGTATATTTGTATTTTTCCTCTTTCAGAAGTTTCAGTTCAGGAAAAAGATCAAGATAAAGCTGTGGGAAATTTCTCTTCCACGCTATATTATTCTGACCGTGATAGTTTTTTATCTCTGTAAGTTCGTCTGCATAATATTCATTCCCATAAATATAATTGCTTGAACATCTAACGATCTCCTTTATTGCCTTATGTATTTCATTTGGATTCATATGGATCAAAACCCGGCTCGTAAATACCATATCAAAATAGTTATCCCTGAATGGAATATCATAAGCAGTTGCCTGTATAATGTTCATTTCCTTTGTTCTCTGCTTTGCAAGCTCGACCGCGTGAGGCTGCAGTTCAATTCCATATAAATTTTTGAATCCCATCTCCTGAAGATTTGTAAGTTGCAGCCCGATATTGCAGCCGACCTCCAGTATTCTGATTTCCCTGTCCATATCACCAATGAATTTCTCATTCATTGCTGTTCTGGAAATATTAATATCGCTTATATAAACTTCATCCAGGGCATTGTTATCAAAAACATTCCTGTTATTATACTCAACTCCGAATGTTGTTTTCCAGATTTCCTCTTGTGTTGTTTGTTTCATTTCACTCCTTTCCTGTTTTACTTGTATTAATAAAAGAAATTTTAACTATTTAAATATTTTTATTCAAACATGTTCCACTTGAGTACTGTATCTTCTTCAATATCCAATAATGCTTTTTTTCCTGTTACACTTTCAATATACCTGGGACTAATACCTGATCCGGGCCGTTTCCATGTCAGATCCTCAAATTTTACAATATCTCCCGCCTTGATTTCCTTTTTAGAAACCAGACTTCTTCTGGCATTCCTGATAGCATCACCTTCTGAATTCAAAGGCTTCTTCTTAAAATCCCCGATTAGTTTAAATGTTCTGTCCATATCTTTATAAAAATATTTCAGATCATCTTTATCCATTGCATGATAATGATCATTACCGGGAAGTGATTTGTCAAATGTAAAATGCTTTTCTAGTATGACCGCACCAAGAAGATTCGCTATCTTTAATACTTCCATTGTTCCGGGTAAAGTATGATCGGAATACCCCGGTACAGCTTTGGGAAATTTTAATTTCTGATCGAGTATCATTCCGAGATTTGCATTTTCATCAAGAGTAGGATAGTTAAGAACGCAATGAAGTAAAGATAACTGATTTCCAAACCCTTCTATAAGTTCAACTGCCTGCTGTATTTCCCAGACAGCAGATGCACCGGTTGACAGTATAACCGGTTTACCGAACCTGCACATGTATTTTATAAACGGAAGATTTGTAATGTCCGATGATGAAATTTTAAATACGGGCATCATATCATTTAAAAAATCAGCTGCCGTAATATCAAACGGCGTTGAAAGAAATTCAATCCCGGCTTTATCGCATTCAACTTTCAGCTGCTCATATTCCGCTTTCCAGAACTTATCATATTTTTTAAAAAGCTCTACCTGATTTCGTGTCGGCTCACTATTCAGATCCCAGTAAGATGGACTGTCTTTAGAAGCAAGTGATTCCGCTTTGTAAGTCTGAAATTTTATTGCTGCCGCACCCCCTTGAGCCGCCTCTTCAATAAGTCTCTTCGCCAGATCCATACTTCCTTCATGATTAACACCCGCTTCAGCAATCACATAAGGCCTGCTTATAATATCCGGATCATATTTATTAAAAATCTCTAAAATATTCATTTTACATTTTTCACTATTTAAATTTCTCTAAAAATTATTTTCCGCATATATCATTGATATCAAAATATAATCAAAATTATATGTAATGGATAATCTTTTGAGATAGTATATCTTAAAAGATTATTTGTAATTAATTGCAGTTTGAAATTTGAAATTATGTTTTTTTGATTCACAAAATAAACAACAAAAATGCA
>DAIPYG010000002.1:104011-165267 GCA_036782875.1 Bacteroidota bacterium
AATTTGAAATTATGTTTTACCACGCCGTCCATCCGCCATCAACTATTAAGTTATGTCCCGTAACATAACTTGAAGCATCAGATAAAAGAAAAATAGCTGCTCCCGCAACTTCATGATTATAGCTCATTCTTTTCAATGGAGAGAAGTCTGCAAAATTTTTCTCAAACTGTTCTTCGTGATTGTTCCAAACTCCGTGTGGTGTTATCTGATTTACTCTCACGCCTTTTTCAGCCCAGTATGTCGAGAGATATTGTGAAAGAGCCATTACTCCTCCTTTGGAAGCTGAATAAGCTGCCGGACAGCCAATGCTTGTTCCTTTGTATAGATTCTGATTCGGCGCTACCACGGAATATGTTGAAGGCATATTTATAATAGAACCTCTTCCGATCTCAGCCATATAGCAGCCGATAACCTGACAGGTAAGATACGTTCCCTTAAGATTTGTTTCTATGACGGCATCCCAATCTTCATCTTTATATTCTTCATACTTTGCAAAAAACTTTGCTGTCTTATTCTGATGACAGTTCACTAGTCCGTCAATTTTTCCGAATTTATCCAGCACACCGGATTTTAATTTTTCCACATCCTCCCGTTTCCCTACATCAAATGAAATTCCAAGCATTTCTCTTTCAAATTTTTTACTTAGTTCTTCCGAATGCTCCTCTGCTCCTGCACCACTTCTGTCTGCTAATACAACATTCGCTCCGTACTGCGCACAGGCTTCTGTAAATGCTCTGCCGATCAAACCCATTGCTCCGGTTATTACAATGACTTTATTGTTAAGTTCAAATTTTTCTCTGAAATTTATTTCTTCAGGATTAGTTGTTCTCAGTTCCATTTTTTAATTTTGTTTATGTTCTGCCTGTTTCCGATAAAATTTTAAAAGCAACTCTCATATCTTCAATTCCTTTTGACAAATTTATTCTTGGTTCTGTACCTTTATTTACTATTTCAAGGAAGTGTTTCATCTGATTAATATAGCTTAATTCGAGAAGCTCCATCGGACCGTTTCCGTATTTCATTATTTCCGTTTTGTCTTTAAATAAAAGCTTTACTTCAGGCACCATAAAGTCCCAGTATATTGTTCCTTCGGTTCCTATTACCTGACAATTCCTGAAATATGGCTTCTGAAAAAAATTCAGATGTATGTTTGATACCACACCACCGGCATGCTTCATTAAAATTTCAACTCCTTCTTCGGCATCAATTCCTAAATTTTTTCCCCCGACTTCCATCGCCTTTACATTCTCGACTTTACCAAAAAAATCTGTCAGATAATTCTGCTCGTGAATTGAAGTTAAAATTACCCCTCCTCCCAGAGAAACTTTTGCTGCATATGATTTTTTATAATCTTCATCCTTATGCCAGTCGGGCATAAATGTTCCAAACTGTGACCTGGCGGAAATTGCTTTACCTATTCTTCCTTCTGTAATAAATTTCTTTATTGCTTCAATGCATGGATGATACAATAAATTATATCCCATTAATACCGGTGTTTTTTTATCTCCGGTAATTTTTTTCAGTTCGTCTGATTTTTCCAGACTGTTTCCAAGCGGCTTTTCAATGAATAGAGGAATTCCAAGTCCGGCTGCTTCTATTGCTGTATCTATATGCAGCGAAGTTGGGTTTGTTATCAATGCACCGTTTACCTTAATTCCTGTCAGCTCTTTCAGATCCGAAATTTCATTTACGCCAGATTCAGATTTAACTGCATTACCCTTCCCAGAGCGCAATGCAACAAAATCATTTACTCCTAGACTCTTTAAAATTCTCAGATGTCTATTACCGATCGAACCCAGCCCGCAGATTAGAATTGTCAATTTTTGAATTGCTTGTTTAATTGTCTGAAGAAATATATAAGCTTATTTCTTGATAAGATAACATGGAGTACTGCTGAAAGGAAAACTCTTAATCTCTATATCCATATCTTTGAAATAATCATCTACGGCTTTTGTTTCACCGGGAAATACATTGTAATCATCAAGTATCAGAATTCCGCCTTTCTCCAGCTTAGGATACAAGTTTTCAAGTATTGTTACTGATGGTTCATAAATATCCGTGTCAAGATTTAATAAAGAAATTCTTATATCAGGATTCTCTTTTATATATTCAGGAATCGTAACAGTAATATCCCCTGGTATCAGCTCCACGTCATTCTCACACCCTTTATTCCTGAGAACTTCCATCATCTGATCAGTGGATATGCTCTGTTCACCTGCTTCCTTTACTATATGATCTCTTAGTTTTTTATCTTCCTCAAAATTAGTCTGAGGAAATTCCGCAAATGAATCAAATCCGATTATCCTTTTCTCTGATTTAAATAATTTTCTGAACATTGCAAATCTTACAAGTGATGCACCTTTAAATACGCCGCATTCAACTATTTCTCCGTTAATATTCTGAGACATTTTATATAATTCATAATGCGCAATAAGCTTTCCTATTCTCTGCTTGTCGCAGGAGAGATAAAACTCATTTTCGTATTCATAAGCCCTGCTGAAATCCGGAAGTTTGATCATTTGTAATTATAAATTTGAATTTAAAATATTTTGCCTTTAACTGATTTTTGTAAAATGCCTGAATTGATCTTTTTCAATTCCGGATTGATCTTTAAAAACTCAATGACCTCTGTCAGCCTGATTGGTCTGCTCTGGTACAGATTATCGTAAATCTCTTTTAGTAAATCGTAATCCTGTTCAGTATCAAGACATAATCTCAGATCATCCATCGGCTCTCCTTCTTTTCTTACACTGTGTATTCTGAATAATTCAGGATTCCGCCTGATAAAAAGAGTTACATGCTCATGATCGTCTTTATCTGATGTATTCCGCCAGCATCTTTCCAGTGCTTCATACTCTATTACTTCTGTATCCATTCCTCTCGGATAAGTCCGCTCTGCAATGTTTGATGTATAATCAAAATTCCCGCTGCAATGCTCTCCTATGACATGATCAATAATTTCAGGATCCATCAGTGGGTCATCTCCGGTTACTCTTATTATTCTGTCCGGTTTTAGAATTTCAGCTGCTACCCTAAACCTGTCAAGAACATCATGAACCGATCCTCTTATTATTTTTACTGAATTCTCTGTACAGATATTTTCAATAATATCATCTTCTGCAAGTACAGTCGTGACAACTGCAAAGTCATCCAGGTTTTTGCATTCTTTTAGTATGTTAAAAATATGAACAAGTGAAGGAATTCCGAAGAGCTCTTTTATTACTTTGCCGGGCAGTCTCTCAGAGCCCATTCTTGCTGCTATGAAGGCAATTTTACTCAACTTTTTTTGAAGGGTATATTTTTAATCTTTATGCTTAGACTTCAAGATCTTCTTGTATTTTGCCATACCGATCTTATTGTTGGTCATATTATGGTCGTGTTTGCGGTATCTGTATAACGGTAGCTCTAAATTTTTAATCATATGTTTTTTCTCAAAACGTATCCGCAGATCTTCCTCTTCCCTCATTTTAAAGTTCTCATCATATAAACCTATTCCGAATAGCAGATCAGTCCTGAACATTACACCGCAGGCTATAGGCTTTTCAGACCCGTTGATCCTACCAATATGTTTTTCACTTTCGTCAACTAAAAAATAATCACACGATACAGCATCCCAGGCTGGATTAAAATTCAGGAAGAGCATTTCTACAAGCAGAAGATTCTCATCTACATAATCATCTGCGTCGACATTAATAACATATCTTCCGAGTGCTGACTTAATACCTTCATTACGTGCCGCAGCGAGTCCTGCATTTGTTTTTAATGTTAAAGGTTTGATCCTGCCTGAATAGGTCTTCATTACCTTTCCAGTTTCATCTGTACTTGCATCATTTACAACAATGATCTCATAGTCCTTGCTGTCAAGAGTCTGATTTACAACACTTCTTATTGCTCTTGAAAGATAGCGGGCGTAATTATGACATGTTATTATTACTGAGACTTGCACGAAGTTTTTCCTTTTTTGCTTTGTCGATGGACTTAACTATTCTTCTTGTTACTTTTGAAATTACAGATGGATCTTTTCTGCTTAATATATTTCTCCATGTTTCCAGATGCCTGTAATCAAGCTGAGCCGTGAGTCTCGGCTCCAGTGTTTTAAAATCTCCCCTGTTGTGGTATCCCATGTTATTCGAGATAAAAAGCGTGTTTGCTTTACCGCATATATTTTCAGGATGATAACCGAGTTTTGCAAGGTCTTCATTTGTAACAATGTCATTCTTAGTCTTTGCGTATCTTACGCTGAGCTTATATTCAAACAACAAACGCTTCAAAGTCATTTTTTGCGAGCCCTTTGCGTAAATGTACGCAGCATTGGTTTCATCTACATCATTGAGATACATAAAAACTTTTATGGTCGGATAAGGAACGTCAGCATGAGGAAAAGCTGCAGAATGAAGATATCCTGCCTTTTCATTTTCAAGCGTTCTTCTCTGAAGATACCAGAAGTGATGATGAGGAGTTAAACGGTTTTTCCTGTGCACTACAGCCGAAGTTATCTCATCTATCAGAGGATTATTTACAAAGTATTCAGTGAAAGCCGGAGTAACAGGTGAAATAATCTTTTCAGCTATGGTCTGAAAATATTCAGGAAAATCTTTCTGTCGTTTTGAAAATTCTTCTTTATTGAAATCAAACGGATCCCAGCCGGAATAAGCTTCATCAAACTCTTTTTTTATTGCATCGAACTGTTCTTTCGGTAAAAAATCCGGTATTATAAGTATCCCGTCCTTTTCCAGCGTATCTACATATTGTCTAAGCTCTTTCCTGACTTTCTTCGGCTTTAATCTCCATATATTCAGATAAAGAGTTCTTAAAACGTGCAGACCGAGTATATTTGAAATTACACCTCCTGAATAAAGTGGCGGTGACTTGTCTAAAAAATCATCACTGATAAATGCGCTCATAAATTATTTTAAGATATTTAATTTATAATTACAAATAGTTTGTTTTAATGATTCAGTTTTAAATTATCTGATAAATTCATTGTGGGTGTTATAATGCTTCTTTAATTATCTTCTGATTATCAATTTCATTAGCCACTATCCGTGATGGAATAGCAAAGAAACCCGATGGTATGTCGGGATGGAAATCTGAACTTTTTAACCTATCACCTCCCTTGATGATTAAAGGAGCAGTCAGATCATCCAGAACATCTTTAGAATATGAATTAAACTCAGAATCTATCAGCTCAAAGTATAATGGGTATTCTCCGGGTTTTATGTATAAATCAGGAAGCTCTACTTCTACTTCACCTGATGTACCGGGAGGTATTTTGTTTTTTGTCAATTCAAAATTTGCCAGAGTAAGACATTCTCTCGACAGCCCTGATAAAAGAGCAACTATCATTCTAATACCTTTCATTTCTTTGAATACTTCATATGATATTTTAAATCTTATGCTTTCACCTATCTCAAAATTATATCTTTTATTTCCTTCGATGTCAGTTACATCAATTCCGGAAAATCTTATGTTTCCGTTTCCCCTTCTGTTCTTTATATTATTAACATCTGTCTTTGCATCAATTTTAATATCCCTTACCAGTTCATTATAAGAATTCAATGTCTCTGAAGTTGGTCCGCTTGCAAATAATTCACCGTTATTCATTATGATAGTTTTCTGACAAAGGTTTTTAATTGCCTGTAAATTATGACTCACGAATAAAACAGTTCTTCCTTCATTCTCTGATACATCATGCATTTTACCAAGACATTTCTTCTGAAATTCAGCATCACCTACTGCAAGAACTTCGTCAACTATCAGAATTTCAGGTTCAAGATGAGCAGCTACTGCAAATGCCAGTCTTACATACATTCCTGAAGAATATCTTTTTACAGGTGTGTCTATATATCTTTCGACACCGGAAAAATCAACTATACTGTCAAATTTACTTTTTATTTCAGTCTGGGTCATTCCCAGAATAGAACCGTTTAGAAAAATATTATCTCTGCCGGTTAATTCAGGATGAAATCCGGTACCAACTTCAAGCAGACTTGCAACTCTTCCTTTTACTTTTACCGATCCCTTTGTAGGACTTGCTACTCTTGATAAAATCTTCAGCAGTGTTGATTTGCCTGCACCGTTTTTTCCTATAATGCCAAATCTCTCTCCATGATTTACCTGAAAATTAATATCTTTTAAAGCCCATACAAATTCAGTTTTACCTTTAACGATTCTGTTGTTTGTTTCGCCAATTTTTAAATAAGGATCTTCCTTTCCTTTAAACCTTGCCCATAATCTGTTAAGATCTTCAGCTATGGTCCTTGAACCCACAAGACCTAATCTGTATAGTTTGGACAAACTTTCTACTTTTATGACTTCACTCATTTGATATTGGCTAAACTGTATCCATAAATGTTTTTTCAACTCTGTTAAAGATCACTATGCCAATTGCCAAAACAATCAGCATGAATACAGAGCTGTAAATTAAATTTCCGGGATTGAATGTTCCGGCTCCGAGATATGCAAACCTGAATGTATCAATAATTGCGGTCATTGGATTAGCAAGAATTATCCATCTGTATTTTTCCGGTGCCGCAGACAATGGATAAATGACCGGAGTAGCGTACATCAGCAGCTGGACTCCGAACCCAACAAGGAAAGACAGATCTCTGTATTTGGTTGTAAGCGAAGATACTATTATCCCGAAACCTAATCCCAGACCTGCCATCAGCAATATTAAATAAGGAGTTAGAAGTATATATATATTCGGATTTACAGCCGAACCGTTTAATTTAAAATATATCAGAAATCCGATAAGAAGGAGCATCTGAATGCCGAATTTCATTAATAAAGAAATTATATTTGATAAAGGACTTACAAGTCTAGGGAAATATACTTTACCGAATATATTTGCATTTGCTATAAAAGTAGATGATGTTCTTGTCAGGCAATCCGCAAAATATCCCCAACATACTATTCCTGACATATAAAAAAGTATGGGAGGAATTCCGTCGGTTGGAATTTTTGCTATGTTACCAAATACAATTGTAAATGTAATAGTTGTAAGTACAGGCTGAAGAAAAAACCAGAAAGGTCCCAGGATAGTCTGTTTGTAAACAGAAACAAAGTCTCTTCTTACAAACATGAAAAGAAGATCACGGTATCTCCAGACATCCTTAAGATGAAAGTTAAACCAGCCTGAAACAGGCTTTATTTCAAGCGTCCAGTCAGATTCAGTATTAATTTTATTCATTAATATATTGTAATTTATAAACAGGCATTCCCTGACCGGTAAATATGATTGAAATAAAAATATATGAAACTAAGGATTTAAAAATTTTCAAAAAATTTTTAATTTGTTTGAAAAGAATATTAAAGTAATTAATAAAATAATTACTTTAATATTTTTTTGTTTGACTCCGGCTGAGAATAATAATAATAATAATTATAATAATAGCCGTATGAACTCTTGAAATTGAAATTATTCAATACGCATCCGAGTAAATGGTGCGGATATTTTTTGCTTAGTCTGTCGTAAGTTTTCCAGAATGCATCTGCAGGCGTTTTATTTGCCTGACAAACCAGAACCGTACCGTCGGTGATATTGTAAAGTATTTCAGAGTCAGTAACAGTAATAAAAGGAGGCGAATCAATTATTATAATATCATATATCTCTTTCAGCTTATGTATAAACTGTTTCATTTGCACAGAGCCTAAAAGCTCAGATGGATTAGGCGGAATCGTACCGCTTGTTATAAAATACAAATTATCCATTGGAGTCCTTTTGGTTATATCTTCAAGCGTCACATTTGTAAAGAGATAATCACTTAGACCCGGAAATTTATCCGTTTCAAATACATTATGAATTCTTGGCTTTCTTAAATCACAATCAACTATTAAAACTTTCTTTCCTGCCTGTGCAAAACTTCCGGCTAAATTAGAAGCCACAATAGTTTTACCTTCAAACGGAATTGAGCTGGTAACCAAAATTGTCTTCAGCTGTTCGGATTCGAGTTTCGAGAATTGAATCCTTGTTCTGAGCGCTTTAAACGCTTCTGATGCAGCAGAGTTGGATTTATTTCCAACAATAAATTCAGGAGTTGAATGAACTCCGTTCTTACCTACTGTATCGATCTTTGGTATCCAGGAGAGAACACTCGCTCCCTTGCTTTCAAGCTCTTCAGGAGATTTGATGGATTTATCCAGATAGTTTCTGACAAATGCAAATGCAAGTCCGAGACCAAGCCCGATCAATACTCCGAATAAAATTATCTTTGGACGGTCAGGAGCAACCGGACCATTATTGTCCAGTCCTAAGTCTAAAATATCTGCATTACCAACTCTCGCTCTTTCATTGATCGTTGCTTCCTGATATTTCTGTTCCAAAGCATTGTACAGTTTTTCTGCAGATGCCTTTTCTCTTTCAAGTTTTACCAATTCACCGAGTTCCGCCGGCAGATTTGTTAATTTTGACTGTGCTGATTTTATGAGATCCTGATATGACCTGTTCTTCAAAGTCAGATCCTGAATTTCCATTTTGGTTTTGAATATCTGATCGCTGAGATTTTTTTTATCTGCAGGAGTATTTGCAGTTATTCCTGACTTCAATATTTCGATCTGATCTTTAAGCTTTCCTCTGAGGTTATCAAGTTTCCTGTCATAGCTCTCTTTTGTTTTCTGAATTACCAGTTCGTCTTTTATAGGAGCAAGCTCAATATCTCTCTGTACTTCAAGCTGGGCAACCTGTGATTGTATGGCGCTCAGATAAGACTGGTTAATCTGCGCATTAATAAAATCATAAAGTTGCGGATCCATTTTATCAAATTCACCTTTTAATGTTGCAAGATTACTTTCCATTATCTTCATATCCAGTTCATTCGTCTTCATATTTGCCTCGTACTGAGAAATATTATTGACCAGTGCACCTGTCTGAGAGGTCAAAGACATATATCCCGTCCGCTTCTGAAAATTTTCTATTGAGGTTTCCGCATCATTAAGCTCCTTGAATTTTTTTTCCTTTTCATCAACAATGAATTTTTTGACATTAGTTATATCCTGCCTGCTCAGCTCAATGTTGTATTTTAAATAAACATCTGCATATGTTTTTGTGATATACTGCAGTTCTTCAAAGATAGGACCCTCAGCCGTTATACTCACAGCATCCAGTCCTTTTAAAATTGCCATCGATACAATATTCGACAAGTCTTTTCTTAACACTTCTTGTGAAACAGCAACCGTCTCGGGCAGCAGTGCGCTGTTCAGAAGAATGCTGTATTTTCTGTTTCCTGTATTGAAAGAATCAATTAAAGCTTTTGCAACCTTGTCACGCATATCATAACTTTTCATAACTGCAATCTGAACTGACATATATTTTTCAGTCGTACCGGTTCCTGCGTCAGGACCAAATGTCGCATTCAGAATATTTCCGGGCTGACTTTCAATTTTTACGCTTGTAACTGATCTGTAAATATTAGTTGCAGTGTTTACATATATAAGAGTGTATATAATGCTTATGGAAAGTATTATAAGGATAGGGATCAGGTTTTGACGTAATACATTTATATATTCCTTTAAGACGTCCTTTGAAGGAGTATTATCCTGTTGCTGATCTAATTCATCAAATTCATCATATGAATTGTTTTTTGCCATAGTAAAGTCTTAAATTATAAATTTTTAAAACGAATGATTTCTGGAATAAAAAATAGTTAAACTAAAATCTTCTGTAAACATTATCAATCAGGTAATAAAATGAGATCAATGTTCCTACAAAATATATAGTTTGCTGAATATAATAAAACAGACTCTGATCAGAAGGTAATGACTGCGGAACAATTATCATGTCACCAGGTTTTAGTACAGGATTTTTTTTCGACTTCAGTATGTCTTCCTTATCGCCATAAAGATCAGCAAGATCGTCATACTTTAAAACCTCTGTTGCCTGTAGTTTCGGAGTTTCGCTGTTAAATCTGACTATCTTAACGTCTTCCATTATATATTCACTTGTTCCTCCCGCCATTATAAGCAGATCAAACAAAGTAGTACCTTTTGGGATTAAATACTTTCCTGCACCAAGTCCTAATACAATAATTTCTATATTTACTTTATTCTTGTCTGAAAAATTATAGTAATGTCCGCCTTTGGATATCTGAAGTTCTTCAGGACCAACCCTGACTTTGTCACTGTCATTCTGTGACAAACAAATGTTAAAAGATATAGAAATGAACAATGTAAGTAATAAACAAAAACGAAATAAACTCAAATTATACTTTTTTTTTTAAAATGATTTGTAATTTCAGAATTAATAATTTTGGATTAAAATATATAAAATATAACAATAAAAACTTAGTCAAAAAATTTACAAATTCATAATTCCCAGGACGAGTCGGGCAGTACAGATTGTTTTCCCTCTAAAATTTACTTATAGCTGTTAGCAGTCATCTTCAGACCTTCTTCAAAATTTACAGACGGACTATAACCTATTTTGTTATTAGCAAGATGTATGTCCGCAAATGAATGCTTAATGTCTCCTGCTCTCGGTTCTTTATATACAGGTTTAATATCCTTTCCAAAAATGTTGTTAATATATTCAACGAGCTGATTTAAAGTTATCTGTCCTCCGGCGGCACAGTTCATTGCTATTCCGGATTCACAATCTGTAACTGCCGCAAGTATATTTGCTTCAACAACATTTTTTACATATGTGAAATCCCTGGACTGCTCACCATCACCGAATATTACAGGCTGTTCATTATTGTTTATAGCTTTAATGAATCTGGGAATCACGGCAGAATATTGCGAAGATGGATCCTGCCTGGGACCGAATACATTAAAATATCTCAAGGAGATTGTCTCTAACCCGTATATTCTGGAAAACACGCTGCAGTATTTTTCACCTGAAAGTTTTGATACTGCATATGGAGACAATGGGTTCGGCATCATTGATTCAACCTTTGGAAGCTGTGGATTATCACCATATACTGAAGAAGATGAAGCATAAATGACTTTCCTGACTTTTGCAGCAACAGAGGCTTCAAGTATATTGAGAGTTCCGTTTACGTTTACTTCGTTTGAAGTTATCGGATCCTTTATAGATCTTGGCACCGAAGGCAGTGCAGCCTGATGAAGAACTATATCAACATCTTTTACTGATTCCTGAACTATATGATAGCTTCTTATATCTCCTTCGATCAGCTCTACGTCATTTTCAAAGCCTTTTAGATTTTCTCTTTTACCTGATGAAAAATTATCCAGGATTTTCACATTAAAACCTTTTTCCAGCAAAGCTGAAACAATATTAGATCCAATAAAACCTGCTCCGCCGGTAACAAGGAATTTAGATTTGCTCATTATATATATATAATTATTTCAGTGAATAAATTAATCTTTATATTGTATTAATTCTGTATTTCAATTTCATTTTTTTCATAGCTCCGCTAATAGACTCCCAATTTTTTAATTTTTAAGTCTTTCCATGTTTTTTAAATTATTTGTACCGTTCTGAAAATATCAATCTGTATTCTGAAATCTTTTAATATAGAAACTGATAATCACAATAATGAAACTTCGTTAGAATTTAAAATAATATTAAAGGAGTAAGAAAGTTCTTCGAGATTGACAGTCAGTTTATATTTACCTCTGAATTCATTAACATAACCTTTCATTCCTTTGAACAAACCGTGAGTCACCTGAATGAGATCTCCTTTTTTTATTTTTTTTTCCTCTATGCTGATCTTTTCAGGCAATAAAAGCGCCTGCTTTATAATATCGATTTCTTTTTCGCTTACAACTGCCGGTCTTTTCTGAAAATATATATATCTTAATGCACCTACAGTCTCCTCTATTGCTCTTTTTCTTTCATCTTCATTTCCATGAATAAATACGTATCCTGAAAACAAGGGAATCTGAATTTTCTTCTTCCTGTCTGACCAGACTCTGATTTTCTCTATAAAAGGTGAGTAAACTTCAATTTTTTTCTGCTCGATCTGCATCAAAACAGATTTTTCATTTCTGGGTTTAGTCTGAAGTACAAACCATTTTCGCGATTCATATTCACTTAACATAAATATTCATCAGCTATTTTGTAATAGAAACGACTAATATTCCAATTGAAATTAAAACTGCTGAAATACTTAAAATAAAACCTATATTATCTCTGGTAAAATACCTTGGTTCTCCTGTAAATATTAATACATCACCTGGATGCAGAGTTAAATTAATTTTATTTTTAAATTTTTCCCTGTCTGATACCGGGGAATCCCATAACAAATCATTATAATCCAGATTTATTAACTGATCTTTGGTTTTTAAACTGTCATTTCTGGGTCTGAATAAACGTATATCTTCCAGCTTTGACTCAGGTATCGGACCACCGCTGAATGAAATTAAATCCATAACTGTAGATCCTATTGGAATCAAATATTTACCGGGATACTTTACATATCCCCATATATTCACCTCTATATTGACTTTATCCTTACTGCCATAATTATAATAACCACCCTGCTGAGTGTTAATCTGGTCATTTCCTACTTGCTGTTTGTCTATTTGGGATAAAGAAAAAGCGGGAATACATAATATTGTAAAGATGAATATCTTGAAGATTCTTAGGTTCAAATACTCTATTTAGATAAGTTAAATTCTAGATGCGTAAACATAGAAAAAAATCAACTTAAATTAAAGTCGGAACTAACATTTAATCCACAACCCTTAACTAAATTTTTAGTAAACAAATATAAATCTATTCTATTATGAACCTTATCTCTGAAGACAATGAATTTTTCATATGAAACCAGTTACATTATTCTGTTTCGGTTTTTCAATTTATGTGCTTTCACTGAAATTAGTTTGATTTCCAACATAATACTCAGAATTATAAGGATGGATATAATTTTTAACATTTTCAAATATTTTATTAAATAATTACCCGTTATTTAAGTTCTTAAGAAATTAGCAGTATATATAATCTTGTCTGCACTTTTAAGAAATATATAGTTTGTTTTCAAACAGGAATGTATGTTCTATCGTTGTATATGATATTCTAATTTAAACTTAATCAGTGTTTTTTGATTATTCTTTCAGAAAAATTCAATACTTAATTTATGCTTTCACTTTTTGTTATTTTAAACCAGCCCATTTTAATAATCCCTAATTGTTCCCTCTCCGAAGTTTATCCTGTTAAATGATAATAGAAAAACCTATTTGATATTATTTTAAAAAGTTTTGGACAACAGTGAAAAGCAGTATTTAGTAAGTTGAAATAATGAATTAAAGGTTATATCTTTGAATGTAAAAATTATAAAAACCATCGAATACAAACTAAATAATTCAGAAAATTATTTAGTTTTTTATTTTCATTATCAATAAAATACTTAGTTAAATTTTCATTTCCTGGTTACTCACTGGTATTATTAATAATGGGTCTGAATTTTTCGAACTTCTTCTATCTTTTTTGTAAACAATGAATAAACCTAGCCTTAACGGCGTAAATAAACTTTCTAAAAACGGTTTCTCCGAAATAAAAGATTCAAAAGATAATTTCAGAAATTATCTCAGTATCTTAAGAGCTAATGTTTTACCTATTATAATTATTACATTAGGCAGTATTATTTTGACAATCATTTATGTTTTTTATGCAAAGGATATATACAAATCAACTTCTACAATAAAAATCAACCGTCCTCAGGGAAGTGTCTTAAGCTCAAGCTTAATTCCGGAGTTTCAGGATTTTATTACGGACAGGTATATCTCTAATGAAATTGAAGTGCTTAAAAGCTCAAAGATCAGGGAAAGTGTAGCCGGTAATTTACTGGACACATTCAAAACTAATCAGGATTATGAAAAATTCTTCTATATTTTCAATCATAATTCCGATGACCATTCAAGCCTTGTTTCGGTTTCCGCTCTTGCTGATATATTATCAACTATTGTAAAGATCGATCAGAAAAGAGGTCTGGATATAGTTGATATTGTGGTTGAAAGCCCTGCTAAATATGAAGCTATGGTAATTGCCAACCTTTATTCAAAAGTTTATCAGACTTTCAGTCTGGATCTATCCAGAGAAGAGCTTACTAATCTTACCAGATATCTTCAGGAAGAGAAAGAAAATAAATTTAAAGAACTGAGCAAAACCGAAAATGACATTGAGATTTATCAGCAGAACGGTGGTTTAATACTTCTTGATGCTCAGGTTAAGAATCTTGTGGATAATATCTCTCAGCTGGAAGCTCAGAAAAATGCTGCAAGCATAGAATTGAATACAAAAGAAAAGGAATATCAGAGTCTCAGCTCGGAAATAATTAAGATAGATCCGACACTGATCGATTATCTGAAAGGCAAAGTGGATGAACTATATATTAATGAAGTTCAGTCAAAAATTGCCGAACTTGAATCGAAAAGAGATATTGAGTCATCTATTCCTCAGGACGAGATACTCAGAGAAAGAACTTTGGATGAATACAACAGGAAAATAGAACCTCTGCAGAAAACTTTAAATGATAAGTTTGAAACTTTAAAATCAAGTTTGTATTCAAGCACGCCTGAAGACAGAAGGATGATCACGCAAAAGCTGATCGAAGCTGAAGTAGGAGTTCAGTCTTATAATACAAAGGTAGCAACTCTTTCCCGAATGCTGAATAAATATGAAGTTCAGTTTTCCAAACTTCCGACCCAAAGCATAGAATTTGCAAAGCTTGAAAGAAACAGAAAAGCCACAGAAAAATTATATCTTATACTTGAGGAAAAATTTCAGGAAGCTAAAATAAATGAAAGAATTAAGCTCGGAACCGTTTTGCTTATAGCTCCCGGAGTTGAAGCTTCAAGACCTTCAAAACCAAACAGGATGCTTATTATTTTCATGGGTGTATTACTCGGATTAGCTTCAAGTATCGGATTTTCTTTTGTAAGAAATTATTTTGACCATACTGTAAAAAGTCCGGATGAAATAGAAAATAAAGGAATTAGTGTTCTATCCTGGATACCGGCTATAGATGAGCTGAAAAATAAAATGCCGATGAATGAGTTTATAGTTGCTAACAGTCCAAAGTCACCGCCGTCAGAAGCATTCAAAGCATTGAGAACCAGAGTCCAGTATGCAAAGCTTGAAGAGACACCTATAAAAACTATATTGCTGACAAGCTCAGTTCCGTCCGAAGGCAAAACTACAATTTCCATTAACCTTGCGGGAAGTCTTGCACAGACAGACAAGAAAGTTTTATTGCTTGACTGTGATCTGCGAAAGCCAAGGATACACAGTGTATTTGACATTGAAAGATATCCGGGTCTAAGTGACTATTTATTTTCCAATGCAACTCTGGAAGAGATAACGCGAAAGACAAAACTGGAAAACTTAGATGTTATTACAAGCGGAACAATCCCGCCGAATCCCTCTGAGCTGCTGGGATCGAAGCAGATGAAATTGTTTATTGAAAGAATGAAGACGATTTATGATTTCATTATTATTGACTCTCCTCCGTTTATATCTGTTACTGATGCGGAAATATTATTCAGGATTGCTGACGGAACAATACTGGTACTGAGAGCAGGTAAGACTCCGGGGGATGCATTCTACAGGACCTGTGAGAAGCTAATGCATATAGATCAGCATAATTTTCTTGGAGTTGTTTTCAACAATTTCAGCTATAAGAGCGCTTACGGATACTATTACAATTATTATTATTACTATACAAGACCAGATGAAAAGACAAAGAAAAACGGCGTATCCTCTACGACACAAATAAAAGAAAATTAATAATTAATTTACAAAATCAATTTATATTATCTTAATCATACTATATTAATAAATTTAGAGAAGGGAAATATTTGAACTTAAAGAATAAAGTAATTGAAAATAAATTTACAGTTGGGATCATTGGTTTAGGTTATGTCGGACTGCCGCTGGCTTTGGAATTTGCAAATAAAGGAATCAACGTTATTGGTTTTGATCTTGATGAGTTCAAGATAAATAAAATTCTTAAAGAAAAAAAATCTTACATAAAGCACATATCCTCAGAAAAAATTAAAAGTGCAGTAGAAAGAAATACACTTACCGCAACAACTGATTTCAGAAAGCTTCCGCAGGCTGATGCAATTATAATCTGTGTGCCGACTCCGCTGAATGTAAACCGTGAGCCGGATATGAGTTATGTTATAAATACTGCAGAAACTATCGGCAAATATCTCCGCAAAGGTCAGTTCATTTCTCTCGAAAGCACAACCTATCCCGGAACTACCGATGAGATACTTTTAAAAATATTTGAGGAAAAAGGCTTTAAAGTTGGTAAAGATTTTTATTTGTGTTTTTCTCCTGAAAGAGAAGATCCGAATAATGAGAAGTATTCAACATCCACTATCCCAAAAGTTCTCGGCGGTGTGACAAAAAACTGTATTGAAATAGGAAAGCTCATATATGAAAAAGTGATTGTGAAAGTTGTGCCTGTATCATCAACAAAAGCTGCAGAGTCAACAAAGCTGCTTGAGAATATTTTCAGATCAATTAACATAGCTTTGGTAAATGAACTGAAAGTTGTATTTGACAGAATGGGAATAGACATCTGGGAAGTGATAGAAGCAGCATCTACAAAGCCATTCGGATATACTGCATTTTATCCTGGTCCGGGATTAGGAGGACACTGTATTCCTATTGATCCTTTTTACCTTACATGGAAAGCACGCGAATATGAGATCTCAACAAAATTCATAGAGCTGGCAGGAGAAATAAATACTGCTATGCCTGAATATGTTGTTCATAAAGTAAATCATGCACTTAATGAGAATAAAAAATGTCTTAAAGGTTCTAAGATACTTCTGCTGGGACTTTCATACAAAAAGGATATTGACGATCTTCGCGAATCCCCTTCTCTTAAGCTCATCGAGCTTCTTCAGGATGAAGGCGCTGTAGTCGATTACAGTGATGACTATGTTACAGTAATACCGAAATTAAGAAAGTATGAATTTAAAAAGAAATCCGTAAAGATAACAAAACAGAATATTGCTAAATATGATCTTGTACTTCTTTCAACGGATCATTCCTATTATGATTATAAGCTTATATTTGATAACGCAAAGATAATTGTTGATTCAAGGAATGCCTTTAAAAAGTTCAAAGGAAAAAAATTATTCAAGGCATAAAAATAAAATGGGTGAAGTAAAGATAGCTGTGACTGGCTGCGGTAAATGGGGAATCAATCATGTCAGAACAGCATATAAATTATTCGGCAAAGATCTGAAATACTGTTCCGACAATTCAGCTGAAAGTGAAAAGAAGGTCAGGGAAATTTCTAATGATATTATTTTCACAACCGATATGAATGAGATTCTGAATGATGAGAGCGTTAAGGCAGTTATAGTTTCAACTCCGGCAGAGACACACTTTGAAATCACTAAGAATCTTCTGAATGCAGGAAAGAATGTGCTGGTTGAAAAACCTATCACTCTGAATTCGGAAGAAGCAAAAGAATTAAATGATATCGCATTGGAAAAGGGACTTGTACTTATGGTTGGGCATCTGCTTTTATATCATCCTGCTATATTAAAGATCAAAGAATACCTGGATGAAGGTAAACTGGGAAACCTGCAGTACATTTACAGCAACAGGCTTAATCTCGGAACTATCAGAACTGAAGAGAACATACTCTGGAGCTTTGCTCCGCATGACATTTCAGTAATTCAGTATTTCACCGGAAATGTACCGGAAGAAGTAAATGCTACAGGCGCGATCTTCGTTCAGGAAAATATTCAGGATACAACATTGACAAATCTCAAATTCAAAGACAATATCCACGCGCATATATATGTAAGCTGGCTTCATCCATTCAAGGAACAGAGACTTGTTGTGATCGGATCAAAAGCAATGATGGTGTTTGAAGATACGTTGAAAGAAAATAAACTGAAGTTATACAGAAAAGGATTCGAGATGGTTAACGGGCTTCCTGTAAAAATGGATGCTGATTTCGAGAATGTAGAGTTTGATTCAACATCTCCGCTTGAGCTTGAACAGATACATTTCATTGATTGTATTTTAAATAACACACACCCCCGTTCGGACGGAAAGAATGCAATAGAAGTTCTTGAAACCCTGGAACGTGCTCAAAACGAATTAATAAAAATTTAAAAAATAAAATGGCAGACTTTAAAGTTCATCCTACTGCAATAGTAGATGATAACGTTGAGATCGGTAAAGGAACATCAATCTGGCATTACTCACACATTCAGCCCGGTGCTAAGATCGGTGAAAAGTGTACATTAGGTCAGAATGTCAATGTTGCAAATAATGTGACAATCGGAAATTTCGTCAAGATACAGAATAACGTTTCAGTATATGAAGGTGTCACTCTTGAAGATTATGTCTTTTGCGGACCTTCAATGGTCTTCACAAATATACTTTTGCCTAAATGCAAATATCCTCAGAGAGGCGCTGAGTTTTATACAAACACTCTTGTAAAAGAAGGTGCATCTATCGGAGCTAATGCAACTATCGTATGCGGTACAACATTAGGCAGAGACTGCCTTGTAGGAGCCGGGGCAGTTGTTACGAAAGATGTTCCTGATTACGCACTAGTTGTCGGAAACCCGGCAAGAGTGATCGGCTGGATAAGCGAAGCAGGTATAAGACTGGAATTTGATAAAGACGGATTTGCTTTTTGCGAAAAGTCTAAGAAAAAATATAAATTTGAAAACGAATCTGTAAAAGAGGTCAACTAAATTTTTTAATAATTACATTTATAATCAGAAAGGAAATTTATTTTAAATGAAATTAGCTATAGTAGGAACAGGATATGTCGGACTTGTAACAGGTACGTGCCTGGCAGATACAGGCAATGACGTTATATGTGTTGACATTGATAAAGAGAAGGTTGAAAAGCTGAATAATAATATTATGCCTATATATGAACCTGATCTCGATACATATTTCGAGAGAAACGTTCAGGAAGGAAGATTAAAATTTACAACTAATCTTAAAGAAGCAGCTGACCATGCAGAGATCATTTTTCTTGCTTTGCCTACTCCTCCGGGAGAAGACGGTTCGGCTGATCTTTCATATATTCTTGGAGTTGCTGATGAATTAGGTAAAATCATTAAGGATTATAAAGTCATAGTAAACAAAAGCACAGTGCCTGTAGGTACTGCTGAAAAAGTTCGTGATGCTGTTTCAAAAAATACAAAAACTGAATTTGATGTTGTCTCCAATCCTGAATTCTTAAGAGAAGGACTTGCGGTAGATGATTTTATGAAACCTGACAGGATCGTGATCGGGACGAAATCAGAGAAAGCAAGAAAGATGATGGAAGAATTGTTTGCGCCGTTTGTTAGGCAGGGTAATCCGATTGTATTCATGGATGAGCGTTCATCAGAGCTTACAAAGTATGCGGCAAATTCATATCTTGCAACACGAATAACATTTATGAATGAGATTGCAAATATCTGTGAAAGGATAGGAGCTGATGTGGATATGGTGAGGATAGGAATGGGAAATGATACAAGAATTGGGAAAAGATTTCTGTTTCCTGGTATTGGATACGGAGGAAGCTGTTTTCCAAAGGATGTCAGCGCACTTCATAAGTCTTCAAAGGAATACGGATATAATTTCGATATACTTGATTCGGTAATGAAAGTTAATGAAATTCAAAAAACCATAATTGTTCCTAAGATCAGAAATTATTTTAAAAATGATCTCAAAGGAAAAAAGATTGCGTTATGGGGATTAGCATTTAAGCCCGATACAGATGATATCAGAGAAGCACCTTCGCTTTATATTATAGATAAACTGCTCGAAGAAGGAGCGGAGATCACGGCTTACGATCCTGAAGCAATGGACAATGTAAAGAAATTACTCGGAGATAAAATTAAATTTGTGAATGATCATTATGAAGCGCTTAAGGATGCAGACGCACTTGTAATTGCGACTGAATGGTCAGTATTCAGAACTCCTGATTTCAGAAAGGTAGCTGCAAACTTAAAATCAAAAGTCATCTTTGACGGAAGAAATTTATACGATCTTAAACAGATGGAAAATTTCGGATTTTATTATAACAGTATAGGAAGAAAACTCATTAACGGTTAGTTTAATATTTTACAAATATATTTTAAAAAATAATTTACAAAAATAATATAATGAAAGTACCATTATTAGATCTAAAGGCTCAGTATAAAACAATCAAACCGGAGATCGATGCAGCATTAATAAGAATGGCTGAATCTCAGAGTCTTATCTTAGGACCTGAAGTTGAACTTTTCGAAAAGAACATTTCAAAATATCTAGACAGTAAGTATGCCATTGGTGTTTCATCAGGAACGGATGCACTTCTTATTGCTCTGATGGCAATTGATCTGAAGCCGGGAGACGAAGTTATCATTCCTACCTATTCATTTTTTGCAACTGCCGGTGTAGTAAGCAGACTGAATGCAAAACCTGTTTTCATAGACAGTGATCCGTTGACATTCAATTTAGATCCGGAAAAATTAAAATCTCTGATAAATAAAAAAACAAAAGCCATTGTACCGGTTCACCTTTACGGGCAAAGCTCAGAGATGGATAAAATTATGGAGATCGCTGCAGAATACAATTTAAAAGTTATAGAAGACGGAGCGCAGGCGATCGGTACGCAGTATAAAGACGGAAGAAAAGTAGGAAACATCGGACACATCGGATGCTTCTCATTTTATCCGAGCAAGAATCTTGGTTGTTTCGGTGACGGAGGATTAGTGACAACTAATGATGAGACTCTTGCAGAGAAATTGAGGATACTGAGAGTTCATGGCGGCAAGCCGAAATATTATCACAAGATCATCGGGGGTAATTTCAGGATTGACGCAATACAGGCAGCAGTGCTGAATGTGAAACTTCCTCATCTTGACTCATGGACAAAGAAGCGTCAGGAAAATGCTGAGCTTTATACAAAGTTTTTTATTGAAGGTGGATTGGCTGAAAGCGAAGGTAAACTAAAATATGACGATAAGAATAAAGTTTTACTTCCCGAGCCGGTTTACAAAAAATATAATCTTGAGCATTATCATATTTACAATCAATATGTAATAAGAGTAGAGAACAGGGATGAAGCAAGAAAAAAATTAACTGAAAATGAAGTCGGCACAGAAATTTATTATCCGGTGCCATTTCATTTACAGGAATGTTTTGCAGATCTGGGATATAAGAAAGGTGATTTTCCTGTATCAGAATGGTGCGCAAAGGATTCTATTGCTTTGCCGATATATCCTGAACTTACAAATGACCAGATAGAATTCACAGTAAAAACAATTTCAGATTTCATAAAAAATAAATAAACGGATTAACAAAATTTAATTTAACAAAATGAAAAAAGCTTTAATATCAGGAATTACAGGACAGGATGGAAGTTATCTTACAGAGATGTTACTTGAAAAAGGTTATGAAGTACACGGAATAATAAGAAGGAGCAGTTCATTTAATACAAAAAGAATAGATCATCTTTATGCAAATGAAAAGTTAATGAATAGCAAATTGTTTCTTCACTTCGGTGATCTAGTAGATACCAGCAGTCTTAACAGGCTTCTTGAAAAAATTGAACCCGATGAGATATATAATCTTGCGGCGCAAAGTCACGTAAAGGTTTCTTTTGAAGTACCGGATTATACTGCGCAGGTGGATGCTCTCGGGACACTGAGATTTCTTGATGCAATCAGGGAAACAGGTTTGAGAAAAGTAAAATTTTATCAGGCATCTACAAGTGAGCTTTACGGAAAGGTACAGGAAGTTCCGCAGACAGAGAAGACACCGTTCTACCCTAGAAGCCCATATGGTGTTGCAAAGATATATGGTTACTGGATCGTAGTTAATTACAGAGAAGCATACAACATATTTGCGTGTAACGGAATTTTATTTAATCACGAATCGCCCAGAAGAGGTGAAACATTTGTAACAAGGAAAATTACAAGAGCAGTAGCAAGGATCAAGCACGGACTTCAGGAAAACATTTCTCTTGGCAATCTTAATTCAAAGCGTGACTGGGGTTTTGCTCCGGAATACTGCGAAGGAATGTGGAGAATGCTTCAGCAGGAAGAACCGGATGATTTTGTACTTGCAACCGGAGAGACGCATTCTATAAGAGAGTTCTGCGAACTGGCATTTAAGGAAATCGGAATGAACATTGAATGGAAAGGTAAAAACGAAAAGGAAACAGGTTTGGATTCGAAAACAGGAAAGACAATTATTGAAGTTGATAAGAATTATTTCAGACCAACGGAAGTCGATCTGCTGATCGGTGATCCAAGTAAAGCTGAAAAGATTTTAGGCTGGAAACCAAAGGTTACATTCGAAGAGCTTGTTAAAATTATGGTAAAAGCCGACTGCGAGATGGTACAGAAAAAAGGATATTAATAACATATGCCAATATCAGTTCACAAAACGGGTCTTGATGAAGTTATATTAATCAAACCGGATATCTTCGAAGATCACCGGGGCAGATATATTGAAACTTTTAATAAAAACGATTACAGGGAAAACAATATTAATATTGATTTCGTGAGAGATGATATTTCCACTTCCGCAAAAAATGTTCTGAGAGGATTGCATTATGATAATAAAACCTGGAAGCTGATCCACTGTATGTATGGCACGATTTATTTTGTTGTTGCTGATATGCGCAAAGATTCTCAGCAGTACTTGAAATGGCAGGCATTCACTCTTACAAGCGACAACAGGCATCAGGTACTTGTTCCCCCCGGATTTGCTAACGGACATTATGTACTCAGCGATCATTGTATTTTCCATTACAAAATGTCAGAGTATTACGATCCTGAAAATGAAATAGGTGTGAAATGGAATGACCCGAAGCTAAGTATTTACTGGCCTGTCAAAGATCCGGTTCTTTCCGAAAAGGATTCCAAAACTAAATTTCTATAATTGCACAGGTTATAAACTTTATAATAATTAATTCCTGTTAATTGATTCTAATTTTAAGCTTCTGAAATAGTTCTCACTGAATATATTACTGTAATAAAAATATGAAAATTAGAAAAGACTTTTTATCATTAGCAATTCCGGACATAACTGAAGCGGAGAAGAAAGAAGTATTGGAAGCTCTGGATTCCGGATGGATAAGTGTCGGTCCGAAAGTTAAGGAATTTGAAAGACAGTTCGCTGAATATCATAATGTAAAACACGCTGTTTCTACAAGTTCGTGCACAACAGCTTTGTTCATTGCTGCGAAAGTTCTCGGAATTAAAAAAGATGATTATGTAATAATCCCCACCATTACCTGGCAGTCCACAGCAAACATTGTGGAACAGCTTGATGCCACTCCCCTATTCTGTGATGTTGAGACTGATACTTTGAATATTAAAAAAGAAGATGTTGAAGTTCATATAAAAAAGTACGGGAAAAAAATTAAAGCAATAATTCCTGTTCATCACTCAGGACTTCCCGCTGATATTGATTTGTTCGATGCAATTTCAGTAAAGCACGGCATTCCTGTTATTTATGATGCAGCACACGCTGTGTTTTCATCTTATGAAGGAAATATGATCGGACAGTTCGGTAAGATGTCCTGCTTCAGCTTTTATGCAACCAAGAATCTGACAACAGGAGACGGCGGAATGATCACGACTAATGATGATGAGCTTACTGAGCTTTGCAGGATATGGTCTTATCATGGTTTGCCGAAGGATTCATGGAAAAGATATTCTGCTGAAAATGCAAGCCCTCACGTTCAGTCAATCGTGCCGGGATATAAATTTAACCTTACGGATATGCAGGCAGCACTTGGTCTTGCTCAGATGAAAAGAAAGAATGAACTTCTTGAGAAAAGGAATGAGCTTGTTGAATACTATAATGAATTGCTTGAAGATACTGAATGGATACAGAGACCGGTTTTTAAAACTGAGAAAGGCAGATACGGTAATCACGTTTACGTTATAAAAATACTGGACGAGGATATAGACAGGGATAAATTCATGAAGGAGCTCAGAAAGCTCAACATTGGTACTAACCTGCACTTCTATCCTGTACATAAGAATATATTTTATGAGAATAAATATCCGGAAGTACATCTGCCGAATTCCGAATGGCTGATGAACAGGATACTTTCCATACCGCTCTGCACAAAGTATACAAAAGAAGATATTAAGTATGTAACAGATTCTTTAAATTACATATATGAAAATAAGCTTGCTCACAGCAGCATTCAGGTTTAATCTAATCAATACATTTTGCCAAAAATTTTAATTACGGGCGGAGCAGGAAACATAGGCTCTTTCATTGCGGATCAGTGTATAGAACTCGGTCATAAAGTCATTGTTGTTGATAATTTTTATAATGGACGGCACAGAAATATATCCGGGCATCTTGCAAAATGCGAAATCGAACTTGAGACAATTGATATAGGAAGCTATGAAATGGTAAAATATGTTTTTGATAAACATAAACCTGAATATGTTTCACATCAGGCATCGTTGATGATACTTGACTCGAATAAATTTCCTCATAAAGCTATCGACACAAACATAACCGGCACATTCAATATTATACAAGCATGCAGCGAGTATAAAGTAAGAAAGCTGACTTACGGTTCGTCTGCATCGGTTTACGGTAATCCTAGGTTTGTACCTGTTACAGAAGATCATCCATTCGACAATCAGACATTATACGGCGCGACAAAAATTGCAAAAGAAGCTCTGATGCAGTCCTGGGCTTATTCAAATAATGTTCCTTATGTAGGATTCAGATACTTTAACATATACAGTGAAAGGCAGGGGCTTGGTGCATTTTATACACAGGTTTTTCAGAAGTGGATACATGCGATACATAATGGTGAAGAAATTATAATGTATGGTGACGGTGAGCAGACACTTGATCTTGTACATTCTTCAGATGCGGCAAGAGCTAATATACTCGCGTTATTTAATGACAATGTTAAGAATGAACATTTCAATGTCGGAACCGGCATAGAAACTTCACTAAAAGATATTTTAAATCTGATAGAAAAGCTTCTGGGGAAAAAGGCAAAGGTCAGACATGTAGATTCGGATCCGCATCTTGTAAGAAGGAGATGTGCATCTATAAATAAGATCAGTGAGCAGCTTGGATTCGAACCAAGAGTTACTGTAGAAGAAGGTACAAAAAAATATATCCGGTATTTACTCGAAGGAAAAATATAATGCTGTATAACAAAAGACATATTTATCTCAGATCACCTCTCAGAATCAGCTTTGCCGGAGGAGGTACCGACCTTGAATCATTTTACGAACAAGGTGAAACCGGACATGTAGTTTCATCTACAATTGATCTGTATAATTATGTTTCAATAAAAGATATGTTTGATTCCAATGTCAGGGTTCATCATGCTGAAATAGATACAGAGTCCATTACAAGCAGGATAAAGCACGTTTATTCGAGAACCGCACTTGAGCATTTCGGAATATTCAAAGGCATTGAAGTGATACTTACATCGGATGTAATGACCACCGGCAGCGGGCTCGGGGCTTCATCATCTATGATGAGCAGTCTTATTCTGGGCTGCAGCGTACTGAGAGATAAAAAAATTAAGGATAAAACAGAGCATTCAGAATTAACTTACAAACTCGAAACAGAGGCAGGCACTATCGGAGGCAGGCAGGATCAATATGCGACTGTATTCGGCGGTTTTAATTCGATGACTTTTGAAAAAGGAAAAGTTAAGGTAAGAAAGATAAATGTCTCAAAAGATAATCTGAAAAAACTCGAAGACAGGATGTTCCTTGTCTTTACTAATATGTCGAGGGAGATAAAATCAATTCAGACAAATCTGGGATTAAATCTTATCAACAATGACAGGAAAAAATTCTTTTTTGACTTAAGGGATCTTTCCTATGAATTCATGAATAATCTTGAATCAAAGAATTTTAAAATAAATGAAACAGGAAAACTTCTGCACGAAGGATGGAAATTAAAAAAATCAACCAACGATCACACTACAAATCCGTTCATAGATCAGCTTTATGATACATTAAGAGAAAAAGGTGTCATTGGAGGAAAGGTGCTCGGAGCAGGCGGAGGCGGCTTTCTGCTTGCATTTGCAAGTGATCCGAAAGTAAAAGAAAAAATTAAATACGAGCTTTACCCTAACTTCATCGCACTTGATATTAAGTTCAGCACAAAAGGAACAGAAATATTATGGAAGAATTTTTAGGTGTTTTATTCTGCGGAGGCAGAGGCATTAGAATAGGTAAGCTTACAAAGTACATTTCAAAATCATTCATTCCCGTATATGACAAACCTGTATTTGAATTCGGACTCGAGCTGCTTATAAACTCCAGATCAGTCAGTGAGATAATTCTTCTCACCAATAATGATAATGATGATAAATTAAGAAAACTCGGATTCAGGACAATAATACAGGACGACAGCAGAGTTACTGATATGTTCAGCGGCTGGGATTATGTTAAGGAAGTGACTGGCACAAAGAAGCATGGCGTATTAATTCCAAGCGATAATATCTGTAAAATAAAAGTTGATAAGCTGATAGAAAAATTCATCACAAAGAAAGCCGGTTTTCTTTTTTCACTTCACAGGATAAAGGATAAAATAAAACTTTCGGAAATGGGAAGTTACGATCCGGAGAATAAAAAATTCATTTATAAAAATAGAGATCCAAAATCCGCTTACGGCGTAATCGCACCTTACATCATAAGAAATGATCTGAATTACAAAACAGACATTAATATTTTCGAGAATAAAAATTCTTATTCACTCATTCACAGAGGTTACTGGTTTGATCTCGGTGATTACGAAAGCATCGCAGACGCAAATGCGTGGTTCAGGAGAAAAAACAAAATAAAACAAGCCGGACTTTGAAATTAATCATAAATTTCATTTCAAAGATTGGAGTGGACTCAGTTTCAAGACTGATTGGATTTCTTACTCTTCCGGTCATAACAAGAGCATTAGGTCCCGAAGGATACGGTTTATACTCTTACCTCTTTGTAATCGTCTCCTACTTTGGTTTCTTCATAGACTTCGGATATCTGAATTACGGCACAAATAAGCTTTGCGATAAAGCTGACAGCAGAACAGTGATCGGAAGGATCATTTCACTTCAGCTTCTTACTTTGATATTTACTTATTGTGTTCTAATAATTGCAGGATATTTCATATTCGAATTTGATAAATACATACTGATTCTTATTTTTTCTGTAACTTATATATCCCAGATATTTGCCATAAGATATTATTATCTTGCAAACAATAAATTATATTATAATTCAATCTCAGAATTAGCGGGTCAGATCGTATATGCCTGTCTTATCTTTCTTGTATTTGTAAAGTTTCATTCTGTCACAGTTCTGATAATGTTCTCGGTTATTCAGACTCTTGTGACCTCAGCATTCCTGTTTATTCCATATATAAAAAAGAACAGCATAAAGATAAATCTTAATCTAAAAGATAATCTCAAAACTCTGAAAGAAGCCTACAAGCTCGGTCTGGCATCCAAAGCAGAAGGAATCACTTCGTCTTTTATAATTCTATCCACGGGAATAATTCTAAACGAACATGCTGTCGGTCTTTATAATGCATCCAACAAGATCTATCTTATATTGCTGACAGTAGTACAGGGAGTAAGCTACACATTTATGCCTTTACTACTTCGCTATGCAAAAAAAAAGGAACCGGAAAACATAAAGAAGATCAGTCTGATATTTTATTCATATGTTCTAATTGGGATTTTATTAAGTTTATTTACTTTTTTATTTTCGGAAAAGATAATTTCACTTATGTTCGGTGATAAATTCACTGAATCTGTTTCCATACTGAGAAATTTTTCAATTACTATTTTATTGTGGCCGGTGGTTATGTTCATCTCACTGATAATACTTGCATATAACAGATACAATTATATACTTATAATATCCGTTTCTTCAATGCTGCTGTCAGTTATTTTTTCTGTTATTCTTTTAAATATTTACGGAGTCTTGGGCACAGGGCTTATACTGCCTTTTGTTGCAGCAGGAACTATCGTTATCAGCTTTTATTATCTTTCAAAAATTTCCGCTGAAGAGAATTTCCGGTTACAGGACATATATTCACTAAGGGCTGCTTTCTCGGAATTACGGGTACTCATTAACAAAAATAAGTGACTTAAAGCAGCGGATGCTTTCATTTCCTGTTTTTAATTTATTTGCAGCTGAACAGATAAAATAATCCATTATGTTCCGTTGAAACCTGATTTAACTGTGTGGAATTCTGTCCTTTTGCAGAATATCACCGGAGCAAGTTCATTTATAACTTTTTTGCTTTTTAATATTTCTATATTTTACCTGTGCATTTAAAACTCATAAAATATATTTCTAACCAAAGAAAATAAATTTTTATATTCCGGCATTCTTATCTGCCGTAATTTTTTTAGTGCTGATATATTATCATGAAATTATTTTCATAACAGTAACCAATATAATTAAAAAATATAAACAGATGATAAAGTCCGGCGATATCGGCTTCCGAGCAGTTGAAAGAACTGACATAGAGATCATAAGACATGAGCACAACGATGAATCTGTACTTCTAATGCTTCGGGATCCGAGGATCATAACTGAGCTTCAGCAGCTAAAGTGGTTTGAAAGCATTTCCGGAAACAAGAACAATACAGTTTACTGCATTTTCCATGAAGTACCCGAAAATGTAATTGGTGTATGGAAGCTTCAGGACCTGGATGATACAAACAGATGCACTGAAATGGGAATGGATATTTTTAAAAAATACAGGGGAAGGGGTTTCGGACTGAAATCATTTAATATGATCTTCACATATCTTTTTGAAAGCATTAATATTCATACGATCTATGCTAAAGTAGGAGCATATAATGAAACCAGTCTTATTGCCGCGCAGAAAGCCGGTTACAGGATCACAGGCAGGATACCCGAATCACTTTACAGACTAGGCAAATACTGGGATAATGTATTGCTTGCGATAACCAGGGAAGAGTTTTATAATAAAATAAACAGAACTGAATAGATATATGCTGATGCTTTTCTTATATCTGCTTATTATTGTTTCACTTGTAATACTTCTTTATGATTACAGGTCGGGAATAATCACTTCACTGATGGTAATAACCAATTTTGGTGAATTTGTTTATGTAAATCCAAATCTTGAAATTGGAGATTTCGGAGGAGTCGGCACTATATATTTCATGGATCTTTTCTGGATCGCACTTGCGGTTGTAGTTTTTCTAAAGAAGGACAAACTGGTTTTATTAAATTACAAAATTTCTTTTCTGATACTCTTATCCCTGTTTATAATTTCTCTGATAATACCTTACCTGATATCATCATCTTCAATAAAAGATACTATCAGTGTTATCAGGCCAATTGGCAATTTTCTTTTTCTTCCGTATTTTGTGATCACAGTCACGGATATAAAATCCTTTAATTTTCTGGAGAAGGTCATAACTTCGCTTATATTTATTTTTATTGCAGTTCAGGTTTTTGAATACAGTACTCAGAAAAGGATACCGGTCAGATTTTTTGAAAAGTACAGTGTCTTTTACGGAGAAGATCCGTTTGCAGTAGAGTTTGGTGGAATAAAGACCGGCTACATATGGTCCCGGATAGGTTACCTCCTTCCGTTCAATCTATTTTTCGGCTGTTACTATTTTTTCAAAGACAGAAGAAATTACGGACTACTGCTTCTGGGAGCATATACGTTATCAATAATGATCGCTCTGAGCAGAATCTGGATAATTGGCTTTGTATTTTTTCTTATTGTAATCTCTGTATTTCTTTTAATAAAAAATATTGACGAACTGAATATTAAGACAAAATTATTCGGGCTGCTCGGATCATTTGTTTTCATCGGCGTAGTATTGCTGTATACTTCATCCACCTTTAACCAGATCTTTGATATTTTTCTGCTAAGGGTAAATTCCATTAACGATCTGGCTGACAAGACTGACTCCTCGTTTCTTGGAAGAGAATACATACTTCTTCAGATGATAAGCATATGGTGGGAGTATCCTTTATTCGGCGCGGGATTCTCTTCCATTTCAAGAAGGCTGATAACAAACGATCTCGGATTTCCGAACATCGTAACTATCTTCGGAGCCGCAGGTATTGTGATGCTAATATCTTTTATGGTACAGTTCTATCAAAATATCAAAGTATTTATTAAAGCTGATTATATTTTATTCTCAACTCTTGCATCGCTGATGCTGATGTTAACTCTTATGAGTATATTCAGTATTGATATGTTCTACTTCAATGCAACCGGCGCGATTTTATTTGCAATAGGGAATATACTTTTAAACTTAGCCAAACAGGAGCCCGAAGAAAATGTCAGTTACAATTATGCCGCATGACCTGTACTGGGTTCTGGGAGAACAGAAACTCGGTCCTCTGGAGTTTTACTTTGCTGAAGCTCTGAAAAAAAACGGGAAGAATGTAAATTATATTAACATACATTCCCTCTACCCTGAAAAATGGAAAACGTTTAGCCGTTATTCTCACAGACTTCCCAGAAAATATGACAGCTCCATTCAGAACAAGTATTCAGCTGTTATTAATAATGCTTTGCTTGAAAAATATAAGATTGAAAAACCTTCTTATGTATTCATTTATAACGACTGCAGAATTTTACCTGAGACCATTGAGACTTTTAAAAGAAGCGGTACAAAAGTAATTATTTTTCTTGGTGATGATCCCAATTATCTATATACCGGAAAAAAGACTTTTCTTCTTACGGTCATGTTTGCTGATGTAGTTATTGTTCCGGATTCGGGATGGATAGACGGATTGAAAATGCTTGATATAAATAATTTTATTTACTCCCCTGTCGGAACAGATACGGATGTTTTTTTTCCTCTGACGCCGAATGAAGCACAGTTTGCCAAATACAGTTCTGATGTTATGTTTATAGGGACAGGTTATTATCTGAATTCCTGGGGAATAAAAAGAGCAGCAGTTTTAAACGAGCTTTGCGGATTAAATATGAAAATATTCGGAGACAGGCTTTGGTATGAAATGTTTCCTTATTTTCCGGATCTCAGCAAACATTTTATTAACGAGTCTCTGTCATCATCAGAAGTTAATGTTGCTTGCAGCAGCGCAAAGTTATATCCTGTGATTGTAAATGCCGGAGTAATAAACGGCGTACCGACAAGGGTTTTTGACTGTATAGCTTCAGGAATATTTGTGCTTGCCGAATATAAAAAAGATATTGATGAACTATTTCCTGAGGGGGAAGTTGTTAGTTTCAGATCAAAAAAGGAGCTTCGTGAAAAGGCTGATTATTATCTCAGGAATGAGAATGAAATGAAAGAACATATTTCCAAGGCCCGGAAAACCGTTTCCGAAAAATATACTCTCACTTTATTGGTAAAAAATATTCTGGAACAAATATAAAATAATTTGAACAGTTCTGCTTTTATAAAAAAAAACGGAAGATATTATCCGAAATATTTCGGTTCTGAAAGCTTTTATAAAAACGGGCTGCTTCTCGAATGCATTGAGAATTTTAAAGATCTGATGAAAGGCAGGCTTCTTGATCTTGGCTGCGGAAACAAACCGTATTCCGTTATTTATAACGAAGTCTGTGATACTTCAACCGGCTGTGATGTTCCGTTCTCACTTCATAAAGACTCAACTGTCGAAGTTCAGTGTTATGCCGAAGACATCGATAAACATTTTGAACGGGATTACTTTGACTGCGTTTTGTGTACTGAAGTTCTTGAACATACCGTAAATGACAGAAAAGTCATCAGCAACATAAATTTAATTTTAAATAATAATGGTTATCTGATCATCTCCGCTCCGTTTACATATGTCCTGCACGAAGCTCCGCACGATTACAGAAGATATACAATGTACGGATTAAAAAGCATTCTTGAAGAGAATAGCTTTGAAGTAAAATCTATATTTTCAATGGGAGCGACATACTCGTCAGGGTTTTTTATTTTCTATTACTCAATGATTAAGATATTTTTTTTTGCATTAAAAAAAGCAGGATTAAAGAATATTCATACTAACCGTGTGATCAGATTCGTAACAGACTTTCCTGAATTTATTTTTTATAAATTCAATATTAGTTCATTCAGAAAAAAGCTGAGGAACAATATATTTCCTTCAACAAACGAAATGTACTCTTCACTCGGTTATTTTATTATTGCACAAAAAACAAAAGACCTTTAGAGTGCTGACTATTGTTGAAATATCAGAATGTTTCCCGAATAAATACAAACCTGTAACGGGAGAATTTATTCTTCAGCACGTAAAAGCATTGTCATCTTTCTGCAGAGTCATCACGCTGGTGCCGGTAAGATACGTTCCGGGAAGAGAGCTGATTTCCAAAGGAACTGTAAAAACATTTTCTGAAATCGGCAAATGGTACAGCTCTCTCAGCAAAACGGAAAATTATACAGATGGTAATTTATCGGTTATTTATTTCGGGTATGTATCCCTGCCAAGACCTTACTTTGAATCCGCTGATGTTATGCTTATCAACTTTTTTTTTTACAGTAAATTAAAAAATATTCTAAAGGATCTTAATCCTGATATTATATACTGCAACTGGCTCAGACCCTGGTCTGAACTATCCGCGCGGCTCGCTGAAGAATTCAACATTCCATTTATAATTGATCATCACGAGGACATTCCGACACTTAAGAAATTATTTCCGGAGAACTATAATAATTTTTTAAAACAATTTGAAAGAGCTGACAGAGTGATTGTTCACAGCAGCGTCAACAAAAAAGAACTCGAAGATGAGAAATTAAAAATAAATAATATTTCGATCGTCTATCTCGGACAAAATTTTTCAGCAGACGGCAAACACAAAGTTTTTAATCTCAATAATCCGAAATCTGTCTGCGTAAGTCATCTGTATGAAAGAAGAAAGAATATTGATGTTCTGATCAAAGCAACAGCTCTTATTAAGGATAAAGGAATTGATAATTTCAGTTTGACAATCGCAGGTGACGGAAATTTAAGGCAGGAGTATGAACATCTTGCAGATAGTCTGAGAGTCCGTGACATTGTTAATTTCACGGGTTCAAAATCACAGACTGAGCTCGGCAGAATATTGGAGGAACCGGATATATTCATTCTGCCCAGTTTTCCCGAAGCATTCGGAGTAGTTTTAATAGAAGCTCTCGCAAAAGGGCTACCTGTAATAACCTGTGAAGGTAACGGCGGAGGAGAGGAACTTAAGCAGCTTGGCTATCCGGCTGTTTTGGTAAAACCTCATTCACCGGAAAATCTGTCAGAAGCTGTGTTAGAATTGTTAAAAGACAAAGATAGAATGACATTAATGTCCGAAAAAGGAAAACAGATCGTAAACAAATATTTTACCTGGGACAAAAATGCTGAATCATCGGTCAGTATAATTGAAGAAACAATTAAAGAATTTCATTCACGAAAATAAATGTGTGGTATAAACGGAATATTATATTTCGAAAATTTTAAAAAAGATGAGTCTTTATCATTCTTTGAAAATAATATTTCCGTAATGAATGAAGAGATAGCTCACAGAGGTCCTGACGGAAACGGGATGTTCATAAGTTATCCGGTTTGCTTAGGCCACAGAAGATTAAGCATTATAGATCTTTCAGAAGAAGCCGGCCAGCCGATGTTCAATGAGGATAAATCGGTTGTAATAGTTTTCAACGGAGAGATTTATAATTATAAAGAACTCTTATCCGAACTGACAGATAAAGGGCATGTCTTTAAGACAAAAAGCGATACGGAAGTGATCCTTCATTCTTATACAGAATTCGGTTTTGATTGTGTCAGCAGATTCAACGGCATGTGGGCTTTTACGATCTATGACATAAAAAAGAAAATATTATTTGCTTCAAGAGACAGATTCGGCGTGAAGCCGTTTTATTATTATAAAGATGACAGGCAGTTTATTTTTTCCAGTGAGATTAAAGCTGTATTAAAGATTAAAAATATAACGGAATCAAATCACGGGAAAGTTTTTGATTATCTGGCTTATGGATACAAGACCAGCAACGGTGATACTTTTTTCAAAGACATAAATGAATTAAAGCCAGCGCATAACATTATTATACAGAATGATAAAGCTGTAATAAAAAAATACTGGGATTTTAAAGATGAGAAATACCCCGGGAATGATATAAAGGAAAAGCTGAATTACCTGCTGTATGATTCGGTAAAATTAAGATTCAGAAGTGATGTTCCGGTTTCCATACTTCTCAGCGGAGGACTCGATTCAGGGATCATTACCAGGATCACCGATGAACTCATTGATGATCATCAGCTGAAAGAAAATGAAGTAACTGCTTTCTCCGCTGTCTTTCCGGGGTTTATGTATGACGAATCAAAAACTGTAAAAGAATTTATTCAAACCTGCAGGCATATAAGATCAGTAGAAATAACTCCCGGGAATGATAACTTGCTGACTTCCATAAATAATTTTGTTTACGGCATGGGTGAGCCGGTCTTCAGCACAACAAGTTTCGCTCACTATATTTTGATGAAAGAGATTAAGAAAAACAATGTGAAAGTTGTGATGAACGGTCAGGGCTCCGATGAAGCCTGGTGCGGTTACGGAAGGTATTTCATAGGCTATTTTCTTCTGGACATATTAGTATCCAGACCACAGGAATTTATATCGCAGATGAATTCCATTTCAGATAAGATGAAATATTCATATAAATTCATTCTATTGCAGACACTGAAAGCGGTAATATCTAGAAGGTATAGTTCATATTTAAGAGCAAAATATAAAGAGAACATTATTGACTGTCTTTCATTTGATTTCTTCAGAAAGAATTATAAATATATTTCAAATCCTGAATACAATAAGTTAGCACCGGAAAATTTATCGGGATATATGAAATACAATATTCAGTTTCAGGGTTTCAATCAGATACTGCATTATGAAGACCATTCCTCAATGCAGAGCTCAATCGAAATGAGATCGCCCTTTATAGATTACAGGCTGATGGAGCTTGCATTTTCACTGAATGATAAAGTAAAGTTTGACAATGGTGTCACAAAGAAAATATTTCGCGAGCTTTTTAAAGATAAGCTTCCGCAGTCCGTAATCAATAACCATATGAAGATAGGATTTATGACGCCATTCGATAACTGGATGGATCAGGAAAAAACAATGTCCTTTTTGAATGAGCTTTTAAATTCAGATTCTTTCCGCAGTAAAAGAATTTTTGATCCCGGAAAGATCAGGGAGAAGTTTAGGAATAGAAATTCTAACAGGGACTTTCCTTTCTGGAGGTTAATCAATCTTGAGCTGTGGTCCCAGGCATATGGCATCAGAAATTTATAAAGAAATAAAATAATCTCAACATCCTGACTTTTAGAATGAATTTCAAAATAATAATCTTGCAAAGAATTCTGCCTCATTACAGGGCGGGCATATTCAGGAAACTCTGCGAAAGATTTCCCGGGATGAGTGTATTTTACGGACAGCCGTTTAAGAATGAATCTCTAAAGAACGCAGATAACCTGTCAGAAAACTTTTTTATTAACTGCAGAAATACATACTTTGATAAAAACGGCAAATTATTTATTTCAAAAATATTCTTAAAGATAAAAGAACTCAGACCTGAGATCATTATCTCGGTGTTCAATGCCGGTAATTTAAATATTTATATTTTATTTCTGCTGAGAAAATTTTTAAAGTTCAGGATAATACTCTGGAGCTTCGGATATGATCCTGTCAGAGGATTCGAGCCTGATAAAAATTATACTGATAAGATCAGATTATATCTATCTCAGAAAGCTGATGCTGTTATATTTTACTGGGAAAACGGAAGAGAAGAAGTAAGTAAATATTCAAAGGTTACGGGTCACTATTTTGTTGCTCCGAATACACTTGATACTGATAAACAGACTGAGCTGAAAAGAAAATTTGAAATTACAGGGAAGGAAAAAATCAAATCAGAACTTGGAGTGAAAGAAAAATTTCATTTCGTTTATGTCGGAAGACTGTTGGAAGACAAGCAGATAGATTTTCTATTTAAGGCTTTCAGTCATCTGGAAAAAGATACAGATGATATAAGATTGACAATTATCGGAGACGGTCCTGAAAAAAGTAAGCTTGAGAATCTATCCCGGGAGCTGAATATTAAGAATATATTTTTTTCCGGGGAGATAACAGATGAAGAGCTGACAGGAAAATGGATATTTATAAGTGATGCTTTTGTAATGCCCGGAAGACTCGGGCTTTCTGTTGTACATACATTCTGTTTCGGAACTCCGGTCATTTCACAGAAGAAAGAAAAGCATTTTCATGGGGAAGGCATAGGATATATAAAAGATGGTGTGAATGGTTTTCTGACAGAAGACGGAAATATATCTGAGCTAGCCGAAAGAATGAAACGAATCATCAGTGATCCTGATCTATCAGACAGATTAAGGAGAAATGCATTTTATTCTTCACAGAATGAATGTTCGGTGGAAAATATGATTAATGGATTTGAAAAAGCAATAAAGTCAGTAAGAATGACCACATAAAGTTCACGCTTTATGAATGATACATAATATAAACAGAAAATGATTAAGATTATTATCATCTACTGAATCGTAAAACTCTTTACAGTAATTTCCTGACCGGATGAAGCAGATCCGGAAAAATTAGTAGATGCTCCGTTAAGTATCACTCTGACATTAAAATTTTTTGTTACTCCGGAAAAGTGTTTGACTTTAACATCATAATTTCCCGATGGCACTGTATAAGTAATGCTGTAAATATTTTCAATTGCATTACCCAAATTGCTTATCCAGTCTCTGTCAAGTTCAAAGTTAGCGGAAGTCCTGTTCTGCCAGTATATATGAAGATTATCCGGACCATACAAATGCAAGTCAAGGTCAGTTACTTCTCCGCCGGAATTATACCAGGTTAAAGTTGCCTGAAACGTTCCTGATCCGACAGGAGCAGTAGGAGGCGGCCAGCTTCCGGAAACTGATGACGGTCTCCCCAAAACCCAAGTACCGCCTGCAGGTAAAGTAAAAGGGACATAAGTAACTGCATCATAGGTTGTCCATCCGGTAAAATTCAACGGATCGCTGACTGTCACTGAAGCCGGCAGCGAGTAAGTATATACCTGCCTGTCAGATCCCTGGCAAACTGTTTTTGATATCCAGAATGAAATTATTCCCTGCGGGACAATAGCTTTAGTTTTTCCTTCCGGACAGCCGAGAAAGACAGGTCCAGAGTATGTTCCTCCGATAAATCCGCCTGAAAACAAAGCAAGCTGCTCCGGCTTTTCCAAAGCAGCGGTATTAACGGTGAGAATAAAATTTGTCCACAATTCAGAATAATCAAAAACACAACCACCCTGTCTGAAATCTGACAATGGATCATCAGCGCTGAGTTTTTTTGCAAGTACAAAATATCCAAGTTCAAGGACATCTATGCCTACCCTCTTACCCGCTGTGTCAATAGCCGATACAGGTACAATTTTCCAGTCCTGTGAATTTTGGGAAAAATAAAATACAACTAGACCATTTGGGGAAGATTCGCCGGATGCCGGGAAAAATATCTGAACGGGCAGATTAAAATAAAAAGCTTCGGGACCTGCTTTCAAATACTTGCTGACAATTGAATGACCTGATGGAAGAGCCGGAACACCGCTTTCCAAAGAAGAAGATGTATTCATTGAAAATACAACAGAACCGGCAGTACCATTTTGAAGTCTGGATACCGTTTCATTTTTTATAACGATACTAAAACCATCAAAATTAAAAGACCCGTTTTCTTCAGAATTAAATGACCTTGTTGCTCCGGTACCCGGTGTAACAGGGTCATTAGGTGTTACAGGATCAGATTCTTTGTCACATCCGTTCAGCTGGAAGGAAAAGAATAATAAAAAAATAAAGTAAACAATTACAGTTCTCATATTATTTTGAGCAAATTTATATTAACAAAATGTGACACAATTTATCCAAAATGAAATTTATCTGCAAAGAGATTTTTTGTAATTTGTCCCATGATAATTATTAATTATCAGAAAAAGATTGAGTTTAGTTAAATTATTCATTAGTTTTATTAAAATTCGATTCCGCATTGTCCCATAAAAAATCCAATAAAAGTAACTCACAGACTTTTCTGAAAAAAGACAGCATATTCCAAAAGAGTAATATAATACAAATGCTGAAAATTTTTTCAAAAAATGAAATTAAGGAATTTGAGAAGTTTGTATACTCTCCATTTCATAATAACCGTAGTGAAGTTTCACGTTTTTTTGAAAGCATAAAAAAATTCTATCCCGGATTTGACCGGGAAGAATTCACTAAAGAAAATATCTATTCGGAATTATATCCCGGCAGAAAATACAGAGATGACATTATGAGAAGGCTGTGCAGTAATCTGTTTAAACTTGGAGAGGAATATATTGCCATAATTAATTTCAGAAAGGATAAGTATCTCAGGGGAAAAAAAATTCTTGATTATTTTTTTTCAAAGAATGCAGATAAATTTTTCAACAGGCAAACGGAAAGGCTAAGTAAGCTGCTTGAGGATCAGCCGCTAAGAGACAGCGATTATTTTTACAGGAAGAGTGAACTGGATGAGCAATTCAGAACTTTTATGATGAAATATGATCCGAATTATAAGAAAGTAAGTTTTGAAACACAAATTGATTATCACTGGATATTCTTACTTTCCTCAATTTTGAGATTATATGGTTTTGCAGAATATGAAAAGTTTTTTTTTAACAAGAATTATGAACTGAAATACAAAGATGATCTGATTAAAATCGCAGAGAGTTCAGGATTCCTAAATTCAAAAACTGTTGAGATGTATTATCTGCTATTGCGACTGTATGACAGCTCAGGCAGTGATGAAATATATTCCAGGCTGAATGTCCTTATTGATGAATTGTCAGACAGATTTGACAGATCGGAAGTATTTCATTTCTATATTCATCTGTTCAATTACATAAATATTTGCAAGCTGAATTCTGATAAAGATTACAGCAAGGAAGAATTTGAGATATCGCGGAAGCTGGTTGAGAATAAATTTCTGATTCACAACGGAACAATTGATCCCGGCTGGTTCAGAGGAATTTTTTCCAAAGCAATGAATGCAGGTGAATTAAATTTTGCCGAAGATTTTATTGATAGATACAGGTTGATTGTAGCCGGCGAAGAAAGTGAAAGCGTGGTAAATCACGCTTATGCCAATCTCGAGATAAGCAGAAAGAATTACGATACTGCATTAAAGTATCTGGAAAAAGCTTCTTATAAACATTTAAATGATAAATGGTCTGTTAAAAATATGTATCTGATAATTTATTATGAGTTAAATGAATATAAGCAGTTCTTTTATACTGTAGACAACATAAAGCATCTTATCAGGGATGCAGGTCTGTGGAATGACAATCTTGTTATTCCGATAAGAAATTTTTTAAATATATCCGTCAAGCTCTTTAAGAAAAAACTCGGCGAAGCGGATATTTCTAAGGAAGAGCTTAAACATGAAATTTTAGATACAAAAGTGAGAGCAAGGAAATGGCTCCTTGAAAAGATCGGTGAGCTAAAATAAGAATCAATTATATTTCATTTTCAGATTTCTCATATCATTTACTTTTCGTAAATTATTACTACTTGCATAAAATGTCAGATGCCGTCTAAGAAAAAGATCATACTTACAGGAAGTATTCCTCCTCCGTATCACGGTTCGTCCATATTTTTCAGCAGTCTTCTCAACTCAAGGATTAAAGATGAATTTGACATAAGTCATCTTGATATATCAGATCACAGGGATCTTGACAATCTTTCAAGACTTGATCTTACAAATGTGAAGCTGGCTTTCAGTAATATTATTTCACTTTATAAAATGCTGAAGAAAACAGATTATGATCTTGTTTACATTCCGGTTGCATCAAATTTTCTGCCTTATCTGCGTGACGGACTTTTCATCCTGACTGCATCATATTTTTCCAAATCTAAAATTGTAATTCATCTGCATGAAGGAGATTATTTCAGATTTGGATTTTATGAGAAAGCTGTTTTTCCGGTAAAATATTTTATCCGAAAATCTCTGAGCAGGGTGGATACGGCTATAGTACTGGGTGAAAACTTAAAACCGGTTTTTGAAGGATTAGTAAAGAATATTGAGATTTGTCAAAACGGAATACGTAAAGATAATATTACAGGAAAAGATCATAAGAAAAATTCCGGAAAGAGAAATATCGCTGTAAGCTATCTCGGCAATCTTTTTGAAAGCAAAGGCGTGATTGATATTTTAAATGCTGCTGAAATAGTTTTAAGAAAACATAATGATGTAAATTTCAGATTTGCAGGAGCATGGTCACAGAAAGAAGGAAAAACAAAAGAGATAGCTGATAAGATCGTTGAAGATAAGTCATTGGGAGATCATGTAGAGTTTACGGGCATTATAACAGGCAAAGCCAAAGATGATTTCTTAGACCGGACAGATATTTTTGTATTTCCGACATGGTATAGACACGAAGGATTTCCACTTGTGATCATTGAGGCAATGGCAGCTTCGTGTCCCGTAATTTCAACAAAAGAAACAGGAGCTATTCCTGATATTGTAGCAGAGGGTGAAACCGGTTTACTTATTGATAAAAAAAGACCTGACCTTATCGCTGAGGCAATCATCAAGCTTATTGAGTATCCGGAGAAAAGAAAAGAGATGGGTGAAAAAGGAATGGAAAGGTATGAGAAATTCTTTACTTTGGATACCTGCATTGAAAGAATGATTGGAGTATTTAATAAGGTATTAAATTAATATATTTGTGATAAATTTTTATATAAAAGATATAAAAATAACCTGCTGCGATTTAGACAGCTCATCTGAGAATGCAATTTCATTTATCAGATCGAATGGAAAGAATTACATTTGCGTAACGGATGCAGGGAATCTTGTGAATGCTCACAGAAATTCTCCCGAACTCAAAGATGCGATAAACAATTCTTATATATCTTTACCGGATGGAATACCTGTTTCAAAGCTTGCAAAACTAAAAGGAATCAAAGACATAGACAGAGTTGCTGGTCAGGATTTTATGAAAGAGGTGTTTAAAAAGACTTCAGATACAGATATTAAACATTTTTTCCTCGGGGATACAGAAGATGTTCTTAAATCTTTAAAGGAAAAATTAAAAGCTGAATATAAAATTAATATTTCAGGAAGTTACAGCCCTGAATTCGGAGTCTGGACTGAAGAGACTGACAGAGAAATTATAAGAAGAATAAATATGACAAATCCTGATTTTATCTGGGTAAGTCTCGGAGGCGGGAAGCAGGAGATCTGGATGAAAAATAATTTTATGAAACTTGATAAGGGACTAATGACCGGAGTAGGAGCTGCATTCAGATTTTTTACCGGAGATATAAAGAGAGCTCCTGTATTTATACAAAAATCAGGGTTTGAATGGCTGCACAGGCTTATTCAGCAGCCCGATAAGATGTTTAAAAGATACGCCACTACATTACCTTTTTTTCTTTTATATTCCGTTCAGGAATTATTCAAAATAAATTCAAACAAAACATAATTTAATAATGCAGATACCATTTATTGATTTTAAAAAACTTCACGAACCAATCAAAGAAGAAACAAGAACAGCGATTCAGAATGTAATTAACAATAATGCTTTTATACTCGGCAAAGCAGTAACAGATTTTGAAAATGATTTTGCAAAAGCTCACGGAGTAAAACATTGTATCGGTGTAAGTTCAGGAACAGATGCAAATCATCTTGCGCTCTGGGCTTTAGACATTAAAGAAGGCGATGAGGTAATTATTCCTGCAAATACATTTATAGCCACAGCCTGGGGAGCCACTCTTTGCGGGGCGACACCTGTATTCGTAGACTGTGAATCTGACAGCTATAATATGGATCCGAAAAAGACAGAAGAAAAGATAACGCCAAAAACAAAAGCGATCGTTGCGGTGCATCTTTACGGACAGCCGGCTGATCTGGACGAACTTAGAAAAATTGCAGATAAACATAATATCATTTTATTAGAAGATGCTGCGCAGTCACACATAGCAGAGTATAAAGAGAAAAGGATAGGCGGTCTTTCAAAAGCTGCGTCTTTCAGTTTTTATCCGGGTAAAAATCTCGGGGCTTTCGGAGAAGGCGGAGCAGTTACAACAAATGATGACGAACTGGCGCAGAAGATAAGAATGCTGAGGGATCACGGATCTATGAAGAAATATTATCATGAATATTACGGACACAACTACAGAATGGAAGGAATTCAGGGTGCAGTTCTCGGAGTAAAGCTTAAATATCTGGAAGACTGGACAAGAAAAAGAAGAGATGCTGCAAAAAAATATACTGAACTTTTAAAGGATATAAAGGAAATCAAATTGCCAGAAGAGATGACATATGCAAACCATGTTTATCATTTATTCGTTGTTCAGACAAAAGACAGAGACAGGCTTCAGAAGTTTCTGAATGAGAATGAGATCTCTACCGGACTGCATTATCCGATCCCTCTGCATCTTCAGAAATGCTTTGAGCATCTGGGTTATAAGAAAGGAGATTTCCCTGAGACTGAAAAATTAGCAGATGAGTGTTTATCTTTGCCCATGTTTCCGGACATTACCGATGAGCAGATCACATATGTGTGTGACAAAATAAAAGAATTTTTTAAGCATTAATATTGGCCAGCTGTTTTAAAGAAAAAAATATTCCCGATGAAATATCCCAGATATAAATATATCTTTGCTTTATTTGATTTTGCTGTGATATTTTTTTCTTTTGTAATTGCAGGGTACATTACCGAGAATATTTTAAACAAGAATGTAATAAACTATGATAATGATTTACTTACGTACATAATTTTCATAGCATTCTCAATAATTTTTCTTATCCTGTTTCAGAATAACTATTTATATAAAGTAAATGTATTCCTCACTAGGGCTCCGCATATTACGGCGATTATAAAATCGTTTCTTTACGGTACTCTGCTTCTGATTCTCTTTTCATTTGTTATAAAATTCAATCTGCTCTTGTCCTCCAGAGTTTTCGTACTGTGTTTCTTTTTCACAGGGCTGGCAGGAATTTCTGCAGTGAGATTATTTCTGCTGAAGCCTTTTTACATGAACTTCACAAAGATCCTGAACAGAAGCAATGTAGTGATCATTGGCGCAGGAAAATCCGGAAGACTTCTTGCTGAGAAACTTATATTTGAGAATTTTTACGGAATAAGGATCGTGGGATTTCTTGATGATAATCTTCAGAAAGGAGAAAATGTTTTCAAATACATTGACTGTATAGGAAAAATAGATGAAGTAAGCGCGGCTGTAAAGGAATACAAAGTCGATGAGATAATAATAGCAATAGACAATATCGGATATGAAAATCTGATGCAGATAATTGATAAGTGCACTAAGCTGGAGAAGAGCGTGAAGCTTACATCGGAGCTTTTTAATATTGTTCCCGAAAAGATTGTGACAGATTCTTATTCCGGTATACCGGTAGTAGACCTTTCCCCGAGAGTAAACAAAAACCTGAATTATTTTTACAAGAGGATATTCGATTACACTTCAGCATTTGCAGGCATACTGATTCTTTCGCCTTTATTTCTCATCATTTCAATACTTGTAAAGATATCTTCCAAGGGTGAAGTATTTTTTAACCAGACAAGAATAGGCAAGGACGGAAAGCCGTTCAAATTCTATAAATTCAGATCTATGTATATTGATGCAGATGAAGATAAAAAGAGAGAAGTAATCATGACGGATTTCATAAAGAATAACAAAACAGTTCTTGACGGATCTTCTAAAATCATTAATGAAAGCAATATTACCCCGGTAGGAAGAATTCTTAGAAAGACATCACTCGACGAACTCCCTCAGCTGTTCAATGTACTGAAAGGAGATATGAGTCTTGTAGGACCGCGACCGTGCCTGCCTTATGAATATGAATCCTTTGATGACTGGCACAAGAGAAGGCATACTGTACTTCCGGGATGCACAGGAGTCTGGCAGGTATCAGGAAGAAGTTCAGTGTCGTTCAAAGATTCGGTAGTGCTTGATCTTTACTACATAAATAACATGACACCCTGGCTTGATCTTCAGCTTATTTTTAAAACATTCCCCGTTATGCTTTTCGGAAGAGGAGCAAAATAATATTTAATTACAATCATAACAAATGGACAAAAAAAATATCAACAACGTAAAGCTTGGTAAAGACGTTAAGATTTTTGACTTCGTAAATCTTTACGGATGCAGCATAGATGACAATACAAAGGTCGGTACCTTTGTAGAGATACAGAAGAATGCTTTCATAGGCAAGAACTGCAAAATATCCTCGCACACTTTTATCTGCGAAGGAGTTCACATTGAGGACAATGTATTCATCGGGCATAATGTCACATTCATAAACGACAAGATTCCCCGTGCAACAAATGAAGACGGAGGAATGCAGGATGAAAGCGACTGGAAAGTGGAAGAGACATTTGTAAGGAAGGGAGCTTCCATCGGATCTTCAGCTACTATTATGTGCGGAGTAACAATCGGAGAGAAGGCAATCGTTGGAGCCGGAGCAGTTGTGACTGATGACGTTCCACCGAATGCAGTCGTAGCAGGAGTTCCTGCAAAGATACTCAGAAGCATTTAAAACTCAGCATTTAAAAATTTATACATTAAATAAAAAATCTAAATCTTCAGGTTTAGATTTTTTGCTATATAAAGAATCATTTTTAAAAAATGAATTTCAAAGTAATCCGTGAAAGTAAATTCGTAATACTTTTCAATCTGACAGAAAGAATTTTCTTTTTTCTGGTATTTCTGTTGATAGCCCGAAATTATCCCGTTGATGTTTATGGTGAGATGGTAACAGTCTTCTCAGTAGCTAACATATTCATAATAATTTTCGATCTCGGATTGCCCCTTCTTTTACAGAAAGAAACTGCCCTGCTTAAGGAAAGATCATCTGAATATCTGTCTTCGGTAATACTGATCAATCTGATATTTCTGCCACTATTTTTTGCTGTCACTATTGTTTTTTTCATCTTGTTTTTTCCTTATGTCTCACTTGTAACGGTGACAATAATAGCTCTGATGGTTTATTTTTTTTCCATCGGTAATATTCTGAATAAATCATTATCCGGTCTTGGCGATTTCAAAAGCCAGTTCAGTTCATTGCTGGCAGCCCGTAGTATTTCACTTATTTTATTCATAGCTGCAGTTTTTGTATTAAATTCGGGACTGAATGTTCTTCTGCTTATTTTATTTTCAGGAGCAGTAATTCAGATTTATGCTTTATACAGGAAGATCAGAAGGAATAATCTTAGTATTAGTTTTAAAAATGTAAACAGAAATTTCATAGGATCAATGCTCAGGCTGTCGCTGCCTCTGGGTCTGGCCGTGATATTTAATTTTTTATATGACAAAATAGATATTGTTATCATTTCAAAACTCACCGACTTTGATCAGACTGCTTTCTACAATGCTTCATACGGTATTTTAAAAGCTTCTACGATAGCTTACTCTTTTCTTTTTGCAGCCGGACTGACAAGAGTTTCAGGCTTAAATAAAAATAAAAGAGCAGTAAGTCTATTCCTGAAAAAATATTCCATTATAATTTTTTCAATATGTATCTTTTTAACAGTCATTATTTTTTTTGGGGCTGACCTCATAATCAGAGTTTTTTATACCGACAAATTTGAAAAGGCAGTTCCCGTTTTGAAAATTTTATCTTTTGCTCTTACCGGTCTGGCTCTGAACAATCTTACGGGTGTAATTTTAAACGGACTCGGGCTTTTCAGAATGAATATGAATGTAACTTTATTAGGTCTTATAATTAATGTAATATTGAACATAATTTTTATACCTGCATACGGAATAGCGGCAGCAGCTGCAGTTACTGTGATCACTGAATATTTCATACTCTGCGGGGATTATTTCTATATAAGTAAATTTTTGAAAAAATCAGATTCATAACTTTTTAACAATGAAGATTCTATTCATCCGGAATTCAAGATCATATTATTTTAATAAAATATACCGATAACTTTTTTACCGTGAGCACATCCAACTGGCAGAATATTTCATACAACATAGAACTCGTGAAGAGACTTGATCCTAAAAGCATTCTTGACATTGGAGTTGGTTTTGGAAGATGGGGATTTTTGTTCAGGGAATTTCTGGAAGTGTGGGGAGATAATAATTTTTCCGGTAACTGGAAAAGGAGAATTGACGGTGTTGAAATTTTTCCGGATTATATTAAATCCTATCACAAATATTTCTATGACGATGTTTTCATTGAAGACGCCTTAAGCTTTATTAAAAAACCGGCAATTCGATATGATCTGATAAACTGCGGTGATGTGATCGAACATTTTGAAAAGGACAGAGCATTGGAATTTATTGATGACTGTCTGAATAATTCTGAATATCTCCTTATAAACATACCTTCCGGTGACAACTGGGAACAGGGAGCTGTGAACAACAATGAATACGAAAGGCATCTCAGTCTATGGAGCAGATCAGATTTTTCCGTTTATAAAAATACACTGATAAAAGAATTCAGTGATATTGAGCTGCGTGATTTCATTGTAGTTCTTATTTCAAAAGGAAAGATCGATCTGAAAAAAGCTTACGGCAAATATTTTAACGTAAAGAATGTACTGAAGAATAAACTCGGACTTGAGAAGTTAGTTACAAAAATAGAAAAGAAATAATTTTTACTTAAATATTTATATCAATTGAAAATCTTATTCCTCGGAAGATATAATGAAGCTTCAGTGCTGACTGGTCCGGAAAAGGTAGCAAAAAGGATTTTCAATAAATGCTCGCATGATTTTAACACTGTATTTGTTACCTATTTTTTTGACGGCAATAAATACAGTCTTTTTAAAAAGTTTTTCGGGAAGGAAGAGATCAGAGAAACAGGTAACCGGATAATTTACAGACTCGGAATATTCAGGCTCATGCGTTTCATCTTAAAATTTAACCCTGACATTATTCACATAATAAATTTTGAGAGATTTGCAAAAATCTCATTTATCCATAAAAGATTTCCAGGAACAAAAATATACTACAATGTCCATGGAATTGCAGCATTTGAAAATGAAGTCAATCCGAATGCAACTGATAGCTTAAAGAAGAAAGACCAGAGCAGCGAGCTAAGATATTTCCGTGATTCTGACAGACTGATTTTTCTGTCTGAGAGATCTGTAACAACAGCTGAAAAATATTTTCAATTCGACAGGAGTAAATCAGTAATCATACCTAACGGTATAGATTTAATTTTTCATCAGACAGGTAAAGATAAAGTTTTCAAACATAAGGAAAGACTGAAACTGGTTTTTACCGGAGATGCAAATAAGAAAGAAAAGGGATTTGAATTTTTAAAAAGCAGTCTTGACAAAATTGAATTTCCACTTGATGTATTTGTAGTCGGAGAGAATTACAAGCTGAATGAAGTCTCTGCGAAAAATGTCAGTTATATATTTAATGAAAGGATGAATACGGAAGAGTTTGCGAAGTTTCTGTCAGATAAAGATATTTTCATTTCCGCTAGTTCATACGAACAATTTTCGCTGTCTTCTGTAGAAGCAATGGCTGCAGGGCTTGTAACAATAGTAACCGAAGAAACCGGAATGTCTGCTTACATTAAGACCGGTCATACCGGATTTGTAATTAAATACGGTGATAATGAAGAACTGATAAAAGTGCTTAACATTTTAAATTCGGACAGGAAAATTACTGATCGTATTTCAGAAGAAGCGAAAAAAATCTATTCCTTACTTTCCTGGGAAATGGTTTACGGGAAATATAAAAAATTATATGAATGAATATACTTTATCTCACAAATGAACTGAATCACGCTGACGGAGTAACGGTTCATTTATATAATCTAATCAGAGAGTTGAAGAATAAATATAAAATAAACATCAGCATAATCTGCGGCGGAGGCAACGCTACCGATAAATTCAAAGACATATGCTCTGAATTAATCGTGAACAGAACCATTAACCACTCATCAAGGAATCTGAAAAATTTTGCTTCGGCAATATTATATGTATATAAATTCGCCCGCTCATACAAGACTGACATTATTCATTCGCATAATCATTACGCATCAAATATAGCATACAGAAGTTCGAAGTTTTGCGGAGCAAAAACCATTCAGACTATACACGGCATTATACCTGAAGGAGGAAGGTTAGAGCATCTATCCGGCGATAATTTTATTGCAGTGAACGATCATATTTGCAAATCAGTAAAACCAAAGCTAAGAATAGAAAAAAAAATTGAACTCATTTACAACGGTCTGGAATTTAAAGAAATCAAAAGAAGAGAAAGAGATAAATTAATGTTCATAGCTGCCTCCCGTTTGGAACCGGGAAAAGGTCTGAGCACATATATCGAAGCTGTCAGCAGATTACCCCGGGAATACAGGGACAGAGGAGAATTTATTTTAGCCGGAGAAGGCAGTCTTGAAAATGAACTAAAGAATTTAAATCAAAAAAAAGGTACAGGAATAATTTTTCCCGGGATGATAAGAGATACAAGTAAAATGTTTGAAGTAACAGATGTATTTGTAATCCCATCGGAAAGCGAGGGTCTGCCTATGTCAATGCTTGAAGCTATTGCTTCAGGAAATTCAATTATATCATCAGACTTCGATGGAGTTGAAAGTATTATCACAGACGGCAGTGACGGAACACTTTTCAGGATGAATGATTCAGATTCTCTTAAAGAGAAGCTGATGGAGGCAATAGATAATCCTGGTAAGCTGAGAATTTATTCTTCAGCGCTGTTAAAGAAGGCAAAAGTAAAATTCAGTATTTCAGAAATGGGATTGAAACATATTAATTTTTATAAAAGAATATTAGCATAGCCGATGCCGTTTTTTAAAGATGAATATTATGCTCTCATGCTTAAAATAATTTTCATTTCCGTTTCCGGTTTCATGTTTTTTTTTATTCTCTTTTCTGATTTCCGGGAAATAATTTTCCGCGTGCCTGATGACGCTTCTTATTATTTAAAGATAGCTGAGAATTACAATTCAGGAAAAGGTTTTTCATTTGATGGCATTCATAAGACAAACGGGTTTCAGCCCCTGTGGCAGTATATGTTGATTGCACTGACTTTTGTCAGCAGGACAAACGCAGAGACGACACTTAGAATAGTTCTTATTCTGCAGGTCATTCTGCTTTTCATTTCAGGCTTTTTATTTTACAAATTTCTTTCGAATCAATTTACAAAAAGGATTATTTTAATTTGCGGTATGATCTTCATTCTCTTCGTATTTTTTCAGTCTGTAAATGCAATGGAAACTGCTTTGCTGGTACTTATGATTTCAATCATACTGTATTTTTCAGAACGTGTTAAGATCTTAGATACTTATAATTTAAAATATGATTTTATTCTCGGAATACTTTTTGGGCTTCTTGTACTTACAAGACTGGATTCCATTTTTTTTGCTGTGCCGGCAGGAATATTCTTAATTGTAAAAGTCTGTTCAGATAAAAGCGTGAACAAAAGTTATACAGGATTTATATTAATTTTATCAGGATTCGTTCTTGTAACAGCGCCGTACCTTATATACAATTATTCTGAATTCGGCAGCATTATTCCTGTAAGCGGTTATTTAAAATCTGCGTTCCCGGAGATTGCATTTAAAGATAAGTTAAGTAATTTATTAAAATACAGGGAAACCTATTTTGCTTTGTGTTCGGTGATATATTTAATGTGGTATATTAAAAATTCGGTTAAAGGCAGCAGTGATATTTACAAAACATATCTTGCGGTGATGTCCGCCGGCAACATCTTATTATTTGCATATATGATTTTTTTTCTGAACTGGGTTATTTTTCCATGGTATTTCATTACTTACTCACTATTCGTATCTTTGGCGGTCTGTGTGCCTGTTAAATATTTTTTCAGCAGAAATAATTCACGGACAGCTGAAATTATATATCTCAGCATTACATTATTTATTTCACTTTACTGGGGGATCAAAACATTTAATTTCTATTTAACTGATCAAAAGACATTGGGAGGCAACTGGAATATTGAATCTTACAATGCATCCCAATGGGCAAAGAGAAATACGGGCACCGGAGATGTCTTTGCAATGAAGGATGCCGGAAATTTTGGTTTTTTCAGCGGGCGCAGTGTCATTAATCTCGACGGACTGGTTAATAATTTTGATTATCAGGAAGTGCTCAGGAAAAAAGATCTGAATACTTATCTTAAGGATAACGCAGTGAAGTATATTGTACAGCATGCGGTCTGGGACAGGGATGACATTACAACCGGAGAATACGATTCATTATCAATCAATTACTTCAGTCATAAATATTCAGCTGAAAGTGATCCTGTTATATTAAAAAAGAAAAATGAAATATACAGGTCTGAGCCATATTATGACGGTGAGTATAAATCTGTATTTTTAATCTGGAGATATGATCACTGAAAATCGGAAAAGGGTGAACGGCGTCACTGTTCTTATGGCGGCTTACAACGATTCCAAGTACATCGGCAACGCCATCAGAAGCATTTTAAATCAGACATTCCGGAATTTTGAATTTCTGATTATAGATGACGGATCTACTGACGGGACTGAAAATGTCATAAAAAGTTTTAGTGATAAGAGAATAAACTATAAAAAAATTTCACACAGGGGACTGGCAGCAGCACTTAATTACGGGCTCAGTATTTCGAGCTGTGAATGGATAGCAAGAATAGATGCTGATGATCTTAACTCAAAGGAAAGACTGGAGAAGCAGTTGAATTTTCTTAATGAAAATAAAAAGACGGATGTTCTTTCCGGATGGTCAGTATATTTCAACGAAGAAAATGAAATTTTATTTCAGCTGAAAACACCAGTTACGGATAAGAAGATAAAGGAGTTTCTGAATCTTCATAATCCAGTGAATCATTCTTCTGTAATGTTTAACAGGGAAAAAATATTAAGAGAAGGCGGTTATAATGAAAAATTCGGGACATATGAAGATTTTGAATTATGGTTCAGACTGAAAGACAAGCTTCATTTCAGAATATTACCTGAGACTCTTGTATATACAAGGCTCCGTAAGAATTCAATGACAGGAAAAGGAAGCAAGGCAAAGATCTACAGATTACTTTTTGAAAACGCCGAATCAAAATTTAATCAATCGGTATCAGTGAAAGAAAAAAAATACTGGAGCAATGTTTTGTTCTGGGTGGAATATTTTTACGGCAGCAAAGACAGATCACGGAAATATTTTACGGAAGACATTACATTAAAAAAATCAATAGCATATTTAAATACATTTCTTCCCGATAACGGATTTGAGAAATTAGCAGAACTGAGGATCAGGCAAAGATTAAGTTCAGGTATCCGTTTCCGGAAGGAATTCAAGGATGAATTAAAGAAGCTAATAAATTAAGCACAGGTTTTGAATAAATCCCTCATCACAAAAGATATATACAGGTTCTTAATTTTCTCCGTAATAATATTTTTATGCTATACGGCATTCCTAATATATTCCGGATATTTTGAGATTGGTTTATTGTCGGATGATTATCTCAATTTCATCGGTGCGCAGCATTCGTCTCTGTATAAAAAATTTACAAGCTCAATTCCCCTTATAAACAAACTGCATTTCAGACCGTTGTATTATATTTCGATCAATTTCAGCATCTGGATAAATCAGATGCTTAACATGGCAAAAGATAATTTTATTTTATTCAGGATCGAGAACATGCTTTTCTTTTACTTTGCTGTCTTTCTAACTTCCCTGCTGTTTTTCAGGATAACAAAAAGAATCATTCCATCTGTAGTATTGCTTCTAATGTGCATTCTTTATCCCAGCAACATTAATGATATATGCTGGACAGTTGGAAAAAACGATCTTATGTGCGCTGTATTTTTAATGTCTTCACTTATATTTGCATTTTCATATTCAGAGAGCAGGACTAAATACAGTTACTATCTTGCAGGTCTGTTTTTTGCTTTAGGGCTTCTGACAAAAGAAACTTCAGTCATACTGCCGTTCATAACGATCCTTCTTTTGTATATAGCTTACTCAAAGGAAAAAATTTTCGAATTAAAAAATCTCCTGATAATGGAGATATTCATTCTGATATTTTATTTTTCAATCCGCATATACATACTTGGAATTCAGCCTGCTGAATCAGTGTCTAAATTTCAGAGACCGGGATTATCAACAAGCTTTGGAGTTGCATTCAAGGCTTTCATTTCTATGCTGCTGCCGTTTGATTATCTCACAATTCAGGAATATCTTAGTAATGTCAATTATCTTTTTATAATTTATGTTTTTCTTCTATTGATATTTGTAGTTGCGGTTCTGTTCATTTTTATCCGTACCAACAATTTCAAATATTTATTTCTTCTGTGTCTTGTTTTTCTTGTATCAGTTTCGCCGAATTTAATTGCCGGTTATTTCAGACCTCAGCTTATTTTTATTCCTTTTATTCTGTTAAGTTTTTCTCTCCTATTAATAGGTTTTAAAATGGGTGTAAATCTTAAATTTTATCTGATAAACCTGTTAATGATATTTTTCATATGGGGAAAATTAAGTTTCAATCTGATTCAGGACTGGAAGCTGGCATACAATGATTCCATCGAATGCATAAAGAGCATGACGGCTCTTGATCTTGACACAAAAAAGAGAAATATCTTCATAGGCATACCTTCAAGATTCAGGCAGGCAAGTATGCTTGATTATACTATGGGAGCATATAATTACTGGAAATACGGGGAGTTTAAAATTAACGATAAAATTATTGACCTTGTATTAACAGGAGCTCTGGATGCTGCATCACTGAATTCTGAGATCTCGGTAAGTAAGCTGTCCGAGAATGAATTTGAGCTGCTCACATCAGGCGAGACCCAGTACTTCCTCAGACTTGATGCAGCCAACAATAAATACAAAGACAAGGACATTGCTTTAAGACTGTCTGAGAAAAATCTTTTCAAAAAACCAACGGATCTTAAGCTAAGACTGACTTCAGAAGATGCTGATGTTTACCTGTATTCTCAGAAAAATTTTACAAAAATCATCAAGGAAAATCCAATGAGTGAATATTCAGGAAAAGATAATTCAAAATAAATTATTTGAAAAAACCTTACCTCAGATATATTGCTTTTATTCTTGCTGCTGTCCTGATAATATATTTCGTTTTCTATTCTTCAATAGAATTCCTGTTAAATTTTGCCGATGATGATTCTTTCTTTTACATAAAGACAGCTTACAATTTTTCCGACGGATTCGGCTCTACTTTTGACAGGGTAAGTATGACTAACGGGTATCACCCTCTGTGGTTTCTTATCTTATCAGCATACTTTTATATATTGAATTTCATTTCAGTATTCTCTCCTGAGCTATATTTCAGATACACTGTTATTCTGATATTACTGGTAAATATAATAACACTATATTTCATATCTCTTTATTTCAGAAACGTCTCCGGACAAAATTCATATAAACAGACAATTTTATTCCTCCCTCTCTTTCTGACATTTGTAGCGATCAGGGATTTCGGAATGGAAACACACCTGCTGTGTTTCTTAATTGCAGGATACATTTATGTTAAGTCAGCCGAAGTAAGCTGCGGAAGGTACAGAATTATCATTAAAGGCATTCTGCTTTCACTGATATTTCTTACAAGAATAGATTACCTCTTTACAGTGATTCCTTTAATTATCATCTCTGATTACCTTACTACTTTAAAACAATACAGGCGGGAATACTTCATTACTTCCTTCTCCATTCTGATGATTACTGCAATACTTTATTTTTCATCAAACTTTTTATTCTTCGGTGAAATACTTCCCGTCACTGCAAAAATAAAAAGCACATTTCCGCAGACACTGCTTTTCCATAACATAGGCAAGCTGCTGGAACCCGGGGCTTTCACGAATCAGTTTGCAAAGACAGTTTATCTGACGGTGATCATTATATTATTCCTGATATTATCTTATAAAGGAAAGTTAAATTCCTCTTTCAGTAAAACGGATTACTTCCTGTTCGGTATCTGCTGCGCGGCTTTTGCATATTTAGCCTTGAATATTCTGATCAACAAGCATGCGCTTAAAGAATGGTATGTCGCCTTCCCGGCATTTGCCGGCTCAATTTTAATGGTGAGAATATTAACGTTGATTCCAAGGATGTATTATTTATCCTTAACTGTCTTCATATTAATATTTTCATTTATGTTCTATGTAACACGAATTAAAAATCCGAAATGGAACAGCGCATATTATTATTCAAAAGAAATAAAAAATAATACAGGTGAAGAAGATAAAATCTTCATGATCGATCTCAGCGGGATCATTGGTTTTTTTTCAGAGAGGAAGATCATCAACGGTGACGGACTTATAAACAGCTATGAGTATCAGAAATATCTTTCTTCAGGAAATCTTACAGACTATTTTAAAGTTAAGGAAATCGATTACTATTCAACCTACTCCCAGGACAATGCGCCGTTTGAAATGATAGACAGCTCGGATTATTATATAGACGAAAAATATTCAAATACTTTCGGTAATTATCCTTTTATATTTCCGGGAAAGGATCTTAAGCTTAAGTTTCCGTATTATTATTCTTATATTATCGGTGACGGCACAGGATACTGGTATCTATTCAAATTAAAAGATTAGCAATTGAACATACTTCATCTTACACCGGATTTTAATTATTCAGACGGCAGATCGTACTATGTTTATCTTCTTCTGAAATATTTCAGAAAAAGAGGGCATAATGTTTATTTAATGACAAACGGAGGAGATTCATTTGAACGACTGACAGAGTCAGGCATTCCTTACAATGTTGACGCTTCACTTTCCAGGAAAAAAAACATAATCGGCTCTGCTAAGAAAATTGCTGCAAAAGCAAAATCTCTTAACATTGACATCATACACAGCCACCACAGATATTTTGAATTGCTTGGTAATTCCATCCGTAAAAAAGTAAAAGTAAAAACTGTTTTCACTTCTCTCAGCATTTTAAATAAAAGGTTTTATGTAGAGTTCAGATCCGACAGTATAATAGCAGTCAGTAAATGCATTAAAGAAATGCTGTTAAATAAATTCCGGGTAAATGAAAGTAAGATATCACTCATTCCGAATTTCGTAGACAGTGAAGAGCTTTCAGGTACAAGGAAAGCTTTTCCGGATGATTCATTCTGCATACTTTCGGCAGGGAGATTTCACAGGGATAAAAATTACGAGACTCTAATAAAAGCAGTTTCGCTGATAGACAGTCACAGGTTAAAATTAGTTCTAATAGGCGAAGGACCTGAAAAGAACCATTTAGAAATGCTTATTAATAAATATGGAGTTAATGCTGAACTCATTCCACCGCAGAGTGATCTGAAAAAATATTTTAACAATGCTGACATCTGCGCGCTTTCTTCAGTCAGGGACCCTCTTCCGGGTTTTATGCTTCAGAGCGGACTGTACAGCAAGCCTTTCATTGGTTCTGATGTTGACGGAATTCCGGAAGTGATACGGAACAATATCAACGGCCTGTTGTTTGAAAAGCGAAATCCGGAAGATCTTGCTTCCGGAATAAAATATTTCATTGAAAATAAAAGCTCTGCTTTAAAATGTGCAGACAATCTTCACAGATTAATTTCAGAAAGTTTTACGGAAAAAACCGCCATACCGGAAATTGAAAAGTTATATTCTGATCTGCTCGGGAAAAACCAGACTAATTAATCTTTGAAAAAACCTGAATCAATAAATATTTTTGGAGTAGAGATAAATAAGCTGACAAATGAGTCATTCCTGAATTATATAAAGGAAGGAATATTCAGTAAGAGCAGGCTTGCAATAGGATATGCAAATGCTGATACACTGAATAAAATTTACGGGGACAGTTCATTAAAAGACATTTATAATTCATTCGATCTGATACATCCCGACGGCACAGGAATTTATTTTGCATCGGGACTTTTATTCGGGAAAAATGGTTTGGATGTGAGGTTAACAGGTTCTGATTTTTATCCCATTCTTATAAATGAATCAATTAAAAACAACTGGAAATACTTTTTTTTCGGTCATACAGATATCATACTTGAGGAAATCAGGAGACAGTATCCGTTACTGAACATATCAGGAACAAATGAAGGATATCATTTCGATAATACATCAGTCATAGAAAAGATCAATAAAGCTGAACCGGATATAATAATTATAGGATTAAGCTGCCCATATCAGGAGAAATGGATGGCGGAAAATAAGGATAAGATAAAATTCAAAATAATTCTCGCAGTCGGTGACGGTATAAAAGTTTTTGCAAATAAAAAGAGAAGGGGTCCCGTAATATTCCGCAGACTGGGACTCGAATGGTTAACAAGGCTTGTATCAGACCCTGTTTCAAATTATAATAAATATGTAAAAGGTATTCCCCTTTTTATTTCCAGGATCATGGCATTAAAATTAAAAACAAAATAAAGTGAAATTTTTACTTAAAAGTGGTATATTGTTTCAATTCAAAAACACATCTTTTAAATATTTATTAATTAAAAAATAAGGAGCTGATGAAATAAGGTTACGATATTTTTTATTTTTAAATATCTAATTTCATTATGAGAAAAATTATTTTAGTTTTAATTATCTGTTTCTTTGCTGCAGATAATTCATTCTCACAAAACAACTACAACTGGATTACTCCAAATAAGACTTACTTAAAACTTTACATTAACGACGACGGAATTTACAGGATCAACAGTTCTGATTTTTCAAATGCCGGAATAAATCCAAACACTGTAGTTCCCAGAACTGTTAAAGTTTTATATAAGGGAAATGAGATACCTATTTTTTTTCAGGGTGAAGAAGACGGTGTATTCAATGCAGAGGATTATTTTGATTTTTACGGAGTGAGAAATTCAGGCGGACCTACAAAACACAGGGATGCTAATTCAAATATTGTAATTTATACAACCGACGAATATTATAATTTATATTCTGATACAAGCGCATACTGGATAGGATGGGAAGGCAGTAACGGCAGCAGAATGGAGAGATCTTCCTTTGTAGCTCCCGTAAATTTTCCGGGCAATAATTATTACAAGAAAGTTCATTTTGAGAAAGATGTTTTTTATAATTTAGGTGAGACTGTAAATCCAAATTCCGACTACAGATATTTCAGCAATGAAATAGTAAACGGCGAAGGCTGGTTCTGGAGGTTCCTTACAACAAGTGAATCGCTGGAAGACACAACTTACATAAATGATCTTTCTCCGACTGCATCTCTATGCAGTTTAAAGGTTTTCATAAAACCGGTATCCTTCACAAATGCAATTCCCCAGGACGAACACCGAATTGAGATTCTGATAAATAATACTGTTATTGATACACTGTTCAGAAATGACCTTGCCAGAATTGATACTACAATCACATTTTCTTCAAGCTTTCTGATTCAAAATGCATCCAACAAGATCACTTTTCATTATATACCTTTAGGAAATGAATATTTTTATCCGGGAATATTCATAGATTTCTTTGACCTTTATTATCAGAGAGATTTTACTATCAGAAACAATGAATTGAAGATAAATCTGTCGGGGTCAGATACAACTTCTAAGAAATTCAGTCTTTCAGGTTTTATTTCCGCAAACCCTGTATTTATATATGATATCAAAAATAATATAAAAATAGAAAACGGTTCATCTGGCGGAGATACTTACACATTTTCAGGTAAAGGCAATTCATCTTTCAGAGTAATAAATCAGAATATTACAAAGAAGCCTTCAAGAATAGTTTCAAGACAGGTCAAAGATCTTGTTAATACAAACAATGCCGCTGATTATCTGATAGTTTACAATAAACTATTCGAGTCACAGTCAGAGCAGCTTAAAAATCACAGGGCTGGTTTTGATAATTTCAGGGTATTCAAAGCCGAGATGGAGGACATTTATGACGTATTCAACTACGGAATGGAAGACCCTGTTGCTGTGAGGTATTTTGTAAAAAATGTATATGACACCTGGCAGCTGCCGAAACTTAAATATGTTTGTCTATTCGGAAGAGCTTCATTGGATCCCAAGAAGAGCAATTCAGCATCAACCTACTATAACAATTATGTTCCGACCTACGGCAACCCTCCGTCAGACGGATACTTTGTAAATTTCAATATAGGGACATTCACATACTATCATCAGATCTCAATAGGAAGACTGCCTGTATATACCGTGGCAGAAGCTCAGGATGCAGTCACTAAAATAATTACCTATGATACACAGCAGCCGGACAAATGGTGGAAAAAATATATTGCAATAACAGGCGGAGGAACAAGAGTGGAGCAGTTATCTTTTCAGGGAAAATCTGAATCTTTGATAAACAATTATATTAAACCACCTACTGCATCAATGAATGTTTCCAGGATATACAGGAATGATTCGACAGGGTATATTACTTATAATTACAAGGATTCAATAAAAAGAGAAATAGACCGTGGAGCGCTGATTGTAAATTTCATCGGACACGCTGCAGCACAGGACTGGGAAATAGGTCTTGAAAACCCCAGCACTCTGAACAACGGCAACAAACAGCCGCTCGTTCTCAGCTTTACATGCTTTACAGGAAAGTGTTCCGAACCTAATTTAAGAAGTTTCGGTGAGGACTGGTTTCTGCTTCCGAATAAATGCGCCATAGGATTTGTCGGTACTACGGGTTGGAGTTTTTCAGGCGTAGGAGACACTTATAATGATAATATGCTGAAGAATTTCAGAGACAGTTCACGAAGAATAGGCGATCTTGTTTCTTATGCATCAAAGAGATTGAGTCCGGATTCAAACAGCTTTGCATCAAGGAATACGATCAACTGTTATAATCTTATCGGTGATCCTGCGACAAGCCTTCTGATGCCTAATAAACCGGAATTTGACATAAGACAAAATGATTATGCTTTATCGAATCCATTCCCTTCTCTCGGTGAACAGGTAAAGCTCTCTGCATTTCCTAAAAATCTGGGATTGTATGTTGACTCCGCAACTATAAGATTCCAGCTCAGAAAGAACGGAGTGCCTGTAGAAAGACAGGATACGCTTATCAGAAGATTTGGATATGCAGATACCATCAGTCATTTTTTCACAATAGATTCAATTGGCAATTATACAATGACAATTCGTATTGATCCTGAAAAAAAATATACTCAGAAATTTTACAATAATGATTCAGTAACATTTCAGCTGACATTAAGAAATTTATCGTATGTTCCAGTCAAGCCGCTTGATAATTCTGCTCTGAGTTCCGGTTCGTTTAAATTCACAGGTCTGAATCCAAATGTTGATCCAAAGACAAGCAGTGTAAGAGTGATACTTCAGGCGGATACATCAAGAAATTTCAATTCATCTCTGTTACAGACTTATTCCAACAATAATATTTCAGGTATCTCTACAAACTTTAATGTTAATATTCCCCTGCTTACTCTGAACACCTTATATTATCTGAGGACAAATGCTATCATAAATAATGACAGCTCGGGCTGGTCACAGACTTCACGAGTAATCTACAATCCGGAAGTTACTGACAATATGAGCAAGCTATCCGATTCTACCTATACTATTTATACAATGAAGCCGGGACAGTTTCTGGAAACTGACCTTGTGAATGTAAATTACACTTCAGGCGGATTCTCATTAAGCAAGTCTCCCGGGACATTGTTTTCGAAATCATACGGCAGCAACGGAAATCAGGCATCTTACTTTCTGATTAACGGAATTAGTTATTACAGTGACGGAGGAGGAAATACGGGATATAATTTTGCAAAGCTGAGAAAGTTCAATGGTCTGATAATGGATATTAAAAATTTCAGGATGAATACTCCACAGTCATCCGATTCAGTTCTTAATTTCCTGAATTCTTATGATACAACAGAGTATATCATGGGCTATTATGCTTCTTATGTTCCAGCCATGGACAGTCTAAGGCAGGATGTAAAGAACAAGCTGAAGGAATTCGGAAGCATATACTCTGATTCACTCAGAATACTTTTCGGAGAAGATAATTTTGATACATGGACATTCATTGGATATCTTGGGGCAGGGTCAGGGCAGACCTGCGAGTTATTCAACAGGTATCTTTCCAATTTCACGCAGACTCCCCTGGAGTGCGAGCTGACGCCATCATTTCAGAACATATCGGGTAAAGTTTCTCAGACTATAGGCGTGGCTGATAAATGGAAAAGTTTTTCATGGGAACAGGTAATAATGCCGAACACAGAAATATTATATGATGTCTACGGAATAGACAGGGATAATGTGCCGAACATTTTATTTTCTGATATTACCAGTAATACATTTAACAATCTGGATACTGTTAATTCTTATATATTTCCGAATTTAAGATTTGATGTAAAAATGGAAATAGATTCTCTCCAGGGACTCAGTTCACCATTGTTTGTATCCAACAACATAAAGTATAATCCTCCTGCGGAACTGCTTCCGGATATAAATTCATTTACAGGTACCGATACTGTAGTGCAGGAAGGTGACAGTGTAAGATTTTCAATAAATTATTACAATGTCGGTTTCATAGATGCGCCTGTTCAGATCAATAAATGGTATGCAAACATAGGCGGAAAGGAAAAGGTATTTGCAACAGATACCGTCACAGCAAATCTTGGTATAGACAGTCTGGCAAATTCAAGAGTAAGTTTTTCCACTGCAGGATTAAGGGATTCAAAACTACAGTATGATACAATTACATTATTCTTTGAGACTGCATTAGCTGGAAATAAAAACGAATTGTTTTCATACAACAATACTGCAATCACAAGGTTTGTAGTACAGGGAGATACTATTCAGCCCGTAATGAACATAACATATGACGGAATAGCCATCAAGAACGGCGATTACATACAGGCAAATCCTAAGATTAAGCTCGAGTTTCTTGATGACAGCAGAATGGTAATAAATGACACAACCAACATTAAAATTTACAGTTACGAAAATAACAGATATAATTATGTCCCCTATTACATAAACGGAGTAAAGAATCCGATAATAGACATTTCATTTCCGGACAATTCATTTTTACAGGCAACTGTAAATTATACTCCATCATTGCAGCCGGGAGATCATAAGTTCAGATATGTAGCTACTGATATCTCGGGTAACTTTGCCGATTCAATACTCAATGTTGTACTGGTTGACAGTAAATTGAGGATAAATGACATAGCAAATTATCCAAACCCGATGCAGACACAGACCAATTTCATGTTTATGCTTTCGGGGCAGTCGAATCCGGCAAGCTGCATTGTCAAGATTTATACTGTAGCAGGAAGGCTGATAAAGGAAATAAACACTAACGCAAACATCGGATATAATTCCATCAGCTGGGACGGCAAAGATAATGACGGAGATTACATAGCAAACGGAGTATATCTATACAAGTTCGTAATACAGGGCGATTCACAGACAGAGACTGCTACGCAAAAGCTGGCGGTGCT
>DAIPYG010000003.1:0-24427 GCA_036782875.1 Bacteroidota bacterium
GCTGGATCTCACTAATCAATGTTCTTATTTCCCTTCCCAATATATCATATATTTTAAATGAAACAAATCCTGTTTTCGAAATTGCGAATTCTAAATTTGTAACAGGAGTGAAAGGATTCGGGTAATGCAGAACTGTTCCGGTAAATCAGAAGATAAATTTTGCATACTCTATTGCTTTGAATCTCTTTTTGATTAGTCGTATATTGACTCAATTACAACTAAAATTAAGTCTAAAGAAGGGAAAATTAATGTATAAAAATATTTCAAAGAAATTTTTGTTAATAATGTTTATTTCATTTGCAATTATTACCGGGTGCGGAAAAAAAGATGATCCGAAAGACGTAAACTCAAAAGGTGATAATAAATCAGGAAGCCCGAATGCTGATCTGGTAGTAAAGGATGATAAAGGAACAAAGATCACTCTGGATCTCAAACCAAAGAAAAATGATGTTTTCAAATATAAAATGAATGCACTGACAACATCCAAGGAGATCAGCCCTATGTCAGGTGATAAGGAATTAGTTTCTACTCAGGATATAAATTATTATTACTCTGAAGAAGTAAATGATGTCAGCTCTGCAGGTATTATAACCTACAAAATTAAATTCGACAGCATTAATATTTTGTCAACTGTAACTTCAGGTGATTCATCCGTGAAGGTTTATTATAATTCAAATGTAAAAGATTCAATTTACGGGAAGCCTGATTTCATTCAGTATAATTCCATTATGAATGAGGAATTTTTTGCAAGAGTTACACCGAAAGGCGAGATCTCTGAAATATACGGACTTGAAAAAGTGTATGAAAATATGTTCAAATCGCTCGGAGATACTCTGGATGCAGCTCAGAAGGAATCACTTAAAAGTTCATTCGGCAAAGAAGCCATACAGGCAGTTCTTCAGCAGCAATTCCAGATATTCCCGGATAATCCTGTTTATAAAGACTCTACATGGTCAAGGTCTTATGATACACAGATAATGATCTTCCCTGTAAGAAACATTTTGAGTTATAAGCTTAATGATATAAAAGAAGAAAATAATCAGTACACAATAAAGATTGATGCTGATCTTGCGGTTGATTTCATGAAAAAGGAAATAAAAGATGAAAAGATGACTTACAAAATTGAAGATGCAAAAACAGGCGGAAAAGGAACTGTTGAATTTAATTTATCAAAAGGATGTGTTACCGGCAAGCAGACAAGCACCAACATTGATATTGGAATGAAGCTTTCAGCAGGAGGTCAAAGCGTGAAGACATCACAGAATGTAACGACTGCACTCAGCATTCAGCTTTTAAAATAATAAGATTCAGTAATTTATACTTACATATTATTGCCTTTGAATAATAAACGTATGTATTTTATTCTGCAATTAATTTTATAATAAAAAAGATGGCTTTAGTAAAAGATGATTTATCTGAACTCAATAAACTCAGAGTACCCGATGGGAAAAATATCTCTTTAAAAGACTGGTCTACTGATTATACAGGCGACAAGCTTGATAAGGCAAAAGGAAAGGATTTACTTGAAATCGGCAGGGACAGATTATCCGAACTTCAGGATAAACTTTATGCACATAATCAGTACAGCGTCCTGCTGGTTTTCCAGGCTATGGATACAGCAGGAAAAGACGGAGCGATAAAGCATATTATGTCCGGACTGAATCCAAGCGGTGTACAGGTTACCAGTTTTAAGATTCCTTCTTCAAGTGAGCTGGATCATGACTATTTATGGAGACATTATATTGCCTTACCTGCAAGAGGTGAGATAGGAATTTTTAACCGATCACATTATGAAAATGTTTTAGTAACGAAAGTTCATCCTGAATTCATCCTGAAAGAAAATCTGCCTGAAATAAACTCTGTAAAAGATATAGATGATAAGTTCTGGGAGAACAGATATAAACAGATCAACAGGTTTGAAAAAAATCTGTTTCAAAACGGAACTATAATCTTAAAATTCTTCCTTCACTTATCAAAAAAAGAACAGAAAAAAAGACTTATTGCAAGGATTGATGATCCGTTGAAAAACTGGAAATTTTCTCCTGCCGATGCCAGGGAAAGAAATTTCTGGGATCAGTATCAGAAAGCTTATGAAGATGTTCTGAGCAATACATCTAAAGATTATGCTCCGTGGTTTATAATTCCGGCTGATGACAAATGGTTTACAAGGGTTGCAATTGCCGGGATTATGTATATTCATTTTAAGGAATTAAATCTTGAATATCCGCAAGTAAGCGAAGAAAGGAAAGCAGAACTGAAGGTAATTAAGGAAGAACTTCTTAATGAGAAATAATTAACCGGAATATCGGTTATCTCTTAAAATCCTTTTGCATCATATCAGATTTATCTTTCATATCTGCTTATATTTTTATTTAAAACCTCTTGAAATTATATTGACCTTTGTTTAGCAATAAATCATTAATAATTTCATTCATCAAAATGAAAGATATGTATCCGTATTAAAGGAATACACATCTTGTTATAAATAATTAATGAAAAAGACTGATATACTGAAAACTGAGTTATTTTTTTTATTTACCGAAGTTGTATGTAAGACCACCGATATATTCAAAGCCCGTCATCATTTTTGAGTTTTGTTCAAAATACAGATCATAGTCTTCATAAAAACTATTGTTGTAATTTATGCTGGCATTAATACCTAAGTTTTTTGTAAATTTTACATCGAATCCGAATCCTACCTGAAATGCATATCTGATCAATGACTGATCAGGCTGAGCAACTTTACCTGTGCTGTCCCTTCCTAAAAAATTACTTGTCGAGACAAGATTAATCCCGTTCATAAATGAGAAATACGGCATAAAGATATTTTTATAAACATAAAATCTTCCGCCTACATGTATCGGATACACTTTAAAATCCGAGTAAGCTCCGGAGTCAACTCCCGGTCTGACATTTTGTTTTATATATCCAAGCTGAAAAACTGCAAGCCAGGAATTGGGAAAATATTTTCCGTAGTTCACCGTAAATCCGCTACCGTCTTTGTAAAGATCACCGAAATTTCCAAGATTGTGAATATAATTATATGTAATGAATGCCTGATTATCCAGCTGTTTCAGATAATCAGGTGAATTTTTTTCTGCTGAACTTTTTGGTGAAATAGACTGAGAATAGCTCAGTCCGGTAAAAGTAAAAATAAATAATAATAAAATTATTTTCATATTCTGATTTACAGTTTATAAAATTCTTGTTCTGAAATAAACTCTCACTATTGGAGTCTGGAAACTAACATCCGGAGTTTGTTTTGCAGCTCCGGTAACGGGATCTGTAATGAATCCGGGAGGGTAATCGTAATAGCTTTTCCTCTTATAATAGGCTAGTCCTACACCGAAAACAAAATAATCTTTTAGGGGCAGCTGAAGTTTCAGCTCTCCTCCCTGCAGAAAATGTTTTGAAAATGAAGGTTCGCTTTGAGTCCAGATATAATCCATAGTATATTCCAGATCAACTATCTCCCAGCCCCCGTCATGCAAAGCAATTTTTCCTGTTGCACCAAGTCCCTGTCCCATATCGTAATTCCTTCCGTCAGTGGAATCGAGGAAGTAATCATCTGAAGTACCGCCGATCGGAATTAACCTTACACCTAATTTAGTATGCAAATTCAATCCTCCAATTTTAAATTTGGATTTAAGCTGTTCCGTAATTGCGGCATTCCCATAAATGAATCCGGTATTATTATAGTAGTCATAATTCAGTGTTGTTTCTAACGCATGTTTAGCGCCTTTCTCTTTGATCTTTAATGGAATTGTAAATAAACTACCCCAGGCACTCATTGATGTAAGTGAAGGTGATTGAGTTGATATTGCCAGATTATAATGAAAATGAGAGAAAGGGGTTGTGTGCTCCATATCATACTGGTCACCGTATTTGATCGTTAATTCAAATAATCCTTCAAGCTGTTTGTTCTTTGAAGAATCATTAGTCAGAACACGCGTTCCTGCGTCGAGACTCAGATCGAATTTATCCGGCTTACGCCAATCAGGATTTGGAAATACTCTGGAAATCTCACCTGTTACAAGTCTGTTAAAAAACCTGACAGGATTGAAAATACCTCCGGCTATTTCAGTCCATACTCTGTGAGAGCCTCTAGCCGTATTATCAGTAACCATAGTAGACAGCCTGTAAAGTATTTCACCGAATGCAGCTCCGTTCATTCCCGTATTGACCCAGTCATTGATAGCAGGCTGATTTGTTTCCATGAATGTTTCCCAGATATAGCTTCCTGCAAGCGCAAACGCAGAAGATTCCCAGAAGTTGTATCCGTTAGCTCTTCCGCTGTTGTAGAATAAGTTTCCTCCGAATGGATGGGCAAAATAATTTGTTGCGAAATTATCACCGTCATAATTCCAACCGTTCTGCAGATTAGACCAGATAGACTGAAAACCAATGAACGGCCATCTTTCACCCTGTCCCGGATCATCCCAGTCTCTTCCGAATCTTGCAAGTGTCCATGGAATAGCAACATTGAAAAACAATTCATCAAACACTGCCAGTCCAAAATGCTTATTTGCTTCCCAGGGGATGTATTTATCCGGTTTAGGTAAAGAAGTGATTATTTTATTATCAAAGTATTTCGAAGACTTCTTTGACAGTGATTCAAATTTTTTATCGTCTGATAGTTTATCAACTTTTAAAAAACTACTTTTTATAGACGAACTGTACTGATCCGGTTTATATGAATTCAGCCGGAGCTTTATCTTGTTTACATTATCTGCTCTGGAAATCTTATCGGAAATTTCTTTTAAAGTAAGGTTCTTTCCGCTTCCTGCTTCCTGGGCTGTTGAGAATTTAATTTCCGCAAATAATAAAGCAATTACAATTAGAAGAGTAAATTTATTTATAGGCATATTTATTTTTTGATGCTGGGGAATATGTTTCTCTTGTTTGCAAGTTAATTAAAAATTAGTATTAATTCAAAACTCTTTAAAATCTATTTCACAGATTATTTGCAATAAATTTTATTTAACACATCTGAATCCGATATTAGACGTCCCGCTGTCATAAGCCTGTCCTCTTCGGGCACTTGGTCTGTAATTGACACAGTAATTATCTGAGCATAAAAATGAACCGCCTTTGACTACTCGCTTGATCGCATAAGGATCTTCCGGATCATCTGATTTTGCAGGTCCCTTAGGGTTTGATACGGTCTGATTAACAGGCATTTTGCTGTAAGCTCCCGCACCATACCAGTCACTTGTCCATTCCCAAACGTTAGCAATCATATCATATAGCCCGTAACAATTGGGTTCATAACTTTTCACCGGAGCAGCTCCTATAAATCCATCTTCACCTTTATTTACATTTGGAAAATTTCCCTGCCATGTATTTGCCATGTATTTGCCCTTTGGTGTAAGTTCATCTCCCCACGCAAACCGCTTTTGAGACAAACAGTTTCTGGCGGCAAACTCCCATTCAGCTTCTGTAGGCAATCTCTTCCCCGCCCATTTACAATAAGCTAAAGCATCTTCATATGCAATATGAACTACAGGTAAATTCATTTTATCCTTTATTTCGCTTCCAGGTCCTTCAGGATGTTTCCAGTTAGCTCCGGGTACCCATTTCCACCACTGACTCACATCTTCCGTACCGACTATTGTTTTAGGCTGAACGAAAACAAGAGATGCCGGCACAAGATCTTTTGGATCAGGAGGACGCGTATCTGGAGGAAGTTGCTTCTTCAACTCTTCCCAGGAAGGCGTTTTCTCAGCAACTGTAACATATCCTGTTGCATCTACAAATTTTTTATATTCTGCATTTGTGACTTCTGTCTCATCCATCCAGAATCCGTCAACCTTAACTTTGTGTGCAGGTTTTTCCGCATCATAAGCTTCACTCTCATTTGTCCCCATCAAAAATTCACCAACCGGAATCCATACCATACCTGAATTATCCTGAGTGTTTCCGGATGAACTTTTAACATCAGAAACTGATGTATCTTTAATCTCAGAATTATTTGAATCTATATCAGAATTTCCAAACCGTGATGGCTTTTTTTCGCAGCAGGCTTTTATGCTGTCTTCCTTTCTCTTAGCTGCTGTCTCTGTATCTTCTGTCTTTTTGCAGGAAAGTAACAGAGCGCCTGAGAGAATTATAATAAAAAATTTAAATGAATATTTATTTATGATATTCATCTTTGCTTAAATTTCATTATCTGATAAACCATTACTATAATTCCAAAAATTCTGCTTTAAGGAATTCATGTGTGACTGATTTAATTTAATATCTACTTAAAAAAATAAAAGAAAGAGTCACACATGAATTAATGTTTCTTAATAATTTACAGATGCAAGAATATTCTGCTTCCGGAATATATCCGAATCAGCGACTAACCTATCTTTTCCGAGCTTTACAGTAAGTTTATTAATTATTCCTGTAAACTTAAACGGTACATCATAATCAGCATCATCCACAGGAGTTCGGGTATCCGATCCAATATCAAAAGTCTCAAAAATTGTTAGTATAAAAGGAATTGTATGTTGTATCTTATTATTGGCAACTTCCTTTCCGTCTACAGAAAGCACCCCTGATCCACCTTTTCCTGCTCCTGGACCGTCATAAGTGAAATCAAAAACGATCGTGTGTTTGCCCGGAGCAATTACATCGGTTCCTATCCATTTGAATTTTTCCAATCCGAGAAAATTATAAGTAAATACAGGTTTGCCTTTAAGAAGATATAATCCCCAGCCGCCCATTCTTCCACCGATTGTTGTTAAAACACCTTCTGTACCGGCTTTAGGGACATCAACATCTGCCGTAACAGTAAATGACTTTGTGAGAATATCAGGTGCAGAAGGATAAGTAATTCCTGTAATAGATCCTGTGTAAGTGAATTCAGTTCTTCCCCGTGTACCGTTTGGTCTCGGCGCTAATAGTCGCGCAACTACAGAATTGTCTAAAGGCAGTACATCATATTTTTTCGCCTCTGTTAAAAACAATGCCTGTAATTCTTTCAGCTTGTCAGGATTTTTTGCAGCCAGATCATTAAACTGTGAATAATCATCTGTTATATTGTATAACTCCCATTTATATTCATTAATTGGCGGAAACTCCCCTAACCCCATGAGCCAGGGCGGCTGCGGTGGAGTTGTACATGCATACCAGCCGTCATTATATATTCCTCTGTTACACATCATTTCAAAATATTGTGTCTTTCTTGTAGAAGGGGCATTTGAATTTGCTTTATCCCACGTGTAAACCATGCTGACTCCATCAATGGGCTTTTGCGGTATTCCTTCTACTGTCTCAGGAGCCGGGATACCTGTCGCCTCAAGAATAGTAGGCACGATATCAATTAAATGATGGAACTGTGATCGTATTCCACCCGCATCTTTAATTCTATTAGGCCAAGACATGACCATACCCTGCCTGGTTCCTCCGAAGTGAGATGCAATTTGTTTCGTCCATTTAAACGGAGTATCGAACGCCCAGGACCATGCAACTGACATATGAGGTGTAGTCATTGGTCCACCCCATTCGTCATAATATTTTAACTGGTCTTCAACCGGCATAACAATTCCCTGAATTGCTGCCATATCAAACGCAGTTCCGATAGCAGTTCCCTCAGCGCTTGTACCGTTATCTCCGCTGATATAAATAATGAGTGTGTTATCCATTTTTCCCATATCTTCAACTTTCTGGATTACTCTACCGATTTCATTATCAGTATAGGCTACATAGCCTGCAAAATTTTCAGCCTGTCTTGTATACATCTTTTTCTGATCCGCATTCAGAGTTTCCCATTTAGGCAGATCATCCGGCCATGGTGTAAGCTGTGTATTCTGAGGTATCACGCCAAGCCGTTTCTGATTTGCAAAGATTTCATCCCGTAATGTATTCCATCCCATATCAAATTTTCCTTTAAACTTATCTCTCCATTCCTGCTTTGGCTGATGAGGCGCGTGAGTTCCGCCCGGTACATAATAAAGGAAAAAAGGTTTTGCCGGGTCTGATGAATTCAACTGATTTAAATAATTGATTGCATCATCTGCCATTCCCGTAATCATGTTATAGTTAGGGTCATCTTTCCAGGGAAATATCTGAGTAGTATTCTGGAAAAGATAAGGTCTCCACTGGTCAGTTTCTCCGCCGACAAATCCATAGAAGTACTCAAAACCCATACCCAGAGGCCAGTTGTGATACGGACCTGTATTGTTATTTTCATCAGTAGGAACATTATGATCTTTTCCAAACCATGAAGTTGCATAACCATTGTATTTTAGAATAGATCCTATTGACGCACTGTTTAACTGTATAATTCCGTCATAGCCGGGATATCCTGTAGATTGCTCGATAATTACTCCAAAGCCTACAGAGTGGTGATTACGTCCGGTTATTAAAGCAGCGCGTGATGGTGAACACAAAGCTGTTGAATGAAACTGTGTATACCGCAGACCGGATTTTGCGATCTTATCCATTGCAGGAGTAGGTATCACTCCTCCAAATGTTCCTGAAATTCCATAGCCCTGATCATCTGTCATAATCAGTAAAACATTCGGTGCTCCTTTGGGAGGAACAATCTGAGGCGGCCAGTATGGCTTTGAACTTTTTGCATCCTGTTCTATTTTTCCTTCAAATGGAAACGGCGGATTTGGAAGCTGTTTTCCTTCAATTGTAGTAGTTGCAAAAGGAGAACCCGGTTCACCTGTTGTCTGTAATTTGTTAGAAGTGTTAGTGCCGGTAGTATTTTTTTTGTCTCCTTTATTGCACGAATAAAAAGACAAGCAGATTACCAGAATCAGACATAGTAATTTAATTTTCATGGCATTTAATATTTAATGATTTGTAAATTCTTTATACAGAAAAAAAACCACAGCAAAGTAAGTGAAATTTTCACCTTTCCTCAATGTGGCTTTAATTACAAAACTAACTTATATAAAAACTTCCTCTTCAAATTTTTACTATTAAGAATATTTATTATGCAGTATGCAATCTCTTAACAATAGGAAACAGCAGTTATGGAATTCTTAATATCTGTATCCGATACCAAGTGTCGGACCGTATTCATTAACTGTCCAGTTAAATTTATTTTTGTAGTAATTAAATCCAACATACTTAAATCCTAAAGTCAGAGGGAAGTTTGGTGAAATCATATAAGCAACTCCGACATTCATTTGCCATGTCATAGAATGATTTACTCCGAATCCGCCGATATCTCCTTTTGTCCATGCTGCCCATTTTGCCTTAGAATCAAGGACAAATTCTGCGTTTACACCTATTACCGGACTTAACCAAGAGTTAGAATATGTCTTGTTTGGTTTAACTGTTCCGACAGAATCAACTGTAGCTTCAAGATCTAAATTCACAAATCTTCCGCCGCCGTATATGTCAACCATTGTTTTTTTGCTTTTCGAAGGAAATAAATAAGCTAAGAATAAGTCATAGAGAGCCTGCTTTGCAGTAGTATTAGCTGACAGCTCCTGTGGTAAATTAGGATTTTGTGTAGTAGCGCCAAAATTTTTGTAGTTGACATAACTTATATCAAATACAAAACTTACTCTTTCATATTTAATTTTACCTATAAAAGCAGCATACATATGAAGTCCCTTAAATGTAAAGCCTTTGTTGAAGCCATATTTTTCTCCGTCGAATTCTCCAACAGTACCTCCTACAGAAGCAAACCATGCATAAGGCATAATACTGAAATTGAATTTCTTAGGAGTGGTCGCATTTCTTTCTGCTATACTCTTTTTCAATGAAACCGGAGCTAAAATGCTTTCAGTACCGAACTTTTCCATCTTCTTATTGATGGGTGAAACATAACTGATCTTGTCAATGCCTGCTAAACTTCTTACATCGGCAAGTTTTGGATTATTATCTTTTGCAGTTGCATTTATACAGAATGCTAAAAGAATAATCAGGAGTGTAATGTTTTTCATTTTTTGTTTTATTTTATTATTGTAATTGTTATTAAAAAATTGTTGAAATTAAAACAGATTCCGGAAACACAGTAAAATTTGTAATTACTAAAGCAATTTACTCTATTAATAAATTAGAAATACAAAACGGGGAAAATAAAATTAATTACTTAGAATGTTCTTTAAAGTTATTATTAATTTTATAATACAAAGTTAATTATAATAGAGAAATATAACAACCTTTCAAAATTACTAACCTACCCAATTTAATTCTTTATTTATAAATGTATAATATGGATATTGACAAACATTTTTATTAATCAAACACCCGAATGATTGACTTTAGAAAAAGAAATTTAAAATTTCTTACACTGTACAATTCTTTTTCTGCAAAAGAGAAAAGCGAGTTTCGTAATTATTTAAAAATCAACCTCAGCACAACCCACAGAGATTATAACCGTATTTTAGCTTCGTTAAAAATCAATGACAGTGGCATAATAGATATAGATGGTAGCAAAAAAAGCACAACCAGATGGAACAGATTCTCTGAACTGAATATACTGGCGGAAAATTTTCTTCTCCAGCGGTCGATCGAATCCGAATCAGTAATTAAAAACGGTCTGCTTCTGAAGGAATTTGACAGGAAGAAACTGCAGTCTTCTTTCAGACAAAAATACCTGCAGCTTAAGAAAAAGATTTCAATAGTACCTTTTGTAAATTATGACTATAACATAATTTCTCAGCTTGATATGATCAATCTGAAAAACCTGAAAAAGACAGTAAGACCCGAAAAATTAGAAAAAACATTCATTGAAGCATATAATTTACGTCTTGGTACTTTTTTGTTTGAACTTCTGGAACTGATGCTGGAAGTAAACACGCGAAGAAAATCAAAGCTGCTGGTTTCAGATTTTATTGCAGAGGAAATATTCTCCGGTCTTAATATTGAGAAGATCCTGACTTATTTATCAGGCAGTTCAAATTCTTCAAATAAACTCTATCCTTTGATTAGATTTCTTTATTTCTTATACCTTTGTGATACTGATATCAGAAATAAAGATAATTATTTTACAGCAAAGAAAATGTTTTTTAGAGATCTCAAGTCTTTATCCAAAGAAAAAAGAACAATCTATTACACTTACCTGATGAACTATAATATTGATCAGTTAAATAATTTAGTTCCGGGAGTATTAAAAGAATTATTTTATTTAATGAATAAAAAACTTAATGAAGGTCTTATTGATGATCTGAAAGAAAGAAATCTGTATCTAAATCAATTCCGCAATTATATTATCATAGGAATTCAACTAAAAAAATACAGATGGGTAAGTGATTTAATTAACAATTATGGTTCAATACTTCCTCCAACCGTGAAAGAAAATAATATTCTGATGGGTAAGTCACTTTTACTGTTTGCGAAAAAGGATTTTTCATCTTGCAATGTGTTGTTGGGACGAATAAAAAAAATAATTCCTTACTATTTTATTGATGCTTCTGTACTGAAATTAAAAACTCTGTATGAGCTGAAAAATATTGAGGAGTGTCATAATGAGCTAAAGAATTTCAAAGAATATTTAAGAAAAGACCGGGTAGTAAATGATCATATCATCTTCTACTCTAAAGAATTTTTAAGAGCATTTACTTTATTATTAAAACTGAATCAAAATCCTAATGCAAGTACTCTCAGCAATCTGCAGTATCTAATTTCAAAAAATAATTTTATTTCCCGGAAATGGATTCTTAAGAAAGCTGAAGAAGTTAGAATTAAGAATTAAGTAATTTTGGAATTTTATTTTTTACTAAAATGAGATTACTGGTTCTTCTTTTTACTTTTAGTTTTTAACTTTCAGCATTTAACTTTTAACGACCATTCAATTTTCTTCTTTCAGATTTCTCTTCATAAGAAGCTCTGTAGCTTTGTGCGGGTCTTTATCTTTGAATAAAATATTATAAACCTGATGAGTAATGGGAAGTTCAATGTTAAGATCTTTTGAGAGTTCAAAAGCGGATTTTGTAGTAGCAACACCTTCGGCTACCATTTTCATTTCTTTGAGAATAACAGGAAGTTTTTTACCTTTACCGATCTGCTCTCCCACGCTCCTGTTACGCGAGTGAACCGAAGCGCAGGTCACAATCAGGTCCCCTATTCCTGAGAGTCCGAAAAACGTTTCTTTCCTGGCTTTCATTTTCAAACCGAGTCTCATTATTTCATTTATTCCTCTTGTCATTATCGCAGCTTTGGTATTGTCACCGAATCCGGCTCCGTCAGAAATCCCTGCTGCTATTGCAATCACGTTCTTCAATGCACCGCCTACTTCCGTCCCAACAAGATCATCATTTCTGTAAACTCGGAAATAGTCATTGGAAAATATCTTCTGAACTATCTTGGTCTTAGAATTATCTTCTCCGGCGCAAACTACCGCAGTCGGAATCTTCTTTGAAACTTCTTCAGCATGAGAAGGTCCGGACAAGCACAGTAAATTTTTCTTTTTTACTTTTTTGAAAACATCCGACAGAATATCAGAAACCAGGAAGTGTGTTTTATTCTCTATGCCTTTTGATACACTGACAAGAATTGAATCTTTAAAATCAAAATTGCTTAATTCTGAAAGACTGCTTCTGATGAATTGAGTGGGAGTTGCGATTACTATTAGATTTTTTCCGTGGACAGCTGCTTCAAGCTTGTTTGTTATTGCAATGGTATTCGGGATCTTGATTTTTGGCAGGTAATAAAAATTTTCCCTGTATTCTTTGAGAGTCTTTGCATATTCGGGATTGAATTCCCAGAGTGTTACGTCTAGACCGTTTTGATTTAATAGAATCGCAAGAGTTGTACCCCAGCCGCCTGCACCAAGTACTGCGATCTTCATTTTGAATTATGATTTAGATAGAGGAGCTTTTATCTTGAAAATTCTGATGAGCCAGAGATTGTCGAACCTGTTCTCATTTCCGTAAAGAAGCCGCTTTATATTGTCACGATGATTATAAATCAGAAAAACTGAAATACCTATGCTGAAAAATATTAGCGTATTATATCCTATGATGTCAACTTTGAAAAAATTCTCCCTGATAAACATTATGCACGGGAAAATAAATGACGCTACAATTGATCCGAGAGAAACATATCCTGATGAAAGTACAGTAAGTATAAAAAATCCTACACTGATACCGACATCTACAGGAGCAAGAGAGATCAGCATTCCGAGAGCGGTATTGATTCCTTTGCCGCCTTTAAAATTTACAAATATGGAAAACGTATGTCCAAGCACTGCGCTCAGACCTGCTATTATCTTCAGGACTGTTATGTCATCGAAAGGAGTATAGTTAGTGAAAGGAAGGTTGTGATAGAAAAAATTACTGACAACAAGAACTGCAATCAGACCTTTAGAGATATCCATTGCCTGAACCAGTATTCCCAGCGGAATACCAAGAACTCTGAATGCATTGGTAGAACCGAGATTACCGCTACCGTAATTTCTGATGTCAATTTTCTTGAAAAGCTTTCCAACAATTAAAGCAGAGGGAATTGAGCCTAAGAGATAACTCGTGATTATTATTCCGATTAAATTCAGCATATGCAAATTTAATTGTTAAAGATTTAAAAAGAAATCCAAGAGTTTATTAAAAATTTAAGAACTGAATATATCTACATCTGATATTCCGTTTTACAAATCAGAGAACACCGGGTTTATCTTCCCAGTATTTCTTTTTTAGTTTTCAGCAAATTCTTTGCATAACCCTCATCTAGTTCATATATCTGATTGTCACCATTTAACTTAACAAGATATTTAGCCGGCGCAGTATCAAGTTTTAAAAAATTTATCTGTGTCTTTTCCGGACCATTTACGATTATTTTTTCAGTAAAATTAGTCTGTTCAGATAAAGTAGTATCCCTGAAATTATTAGTATCGAATTTCTGAAGCAGGTTCAGAATTCCGTCAAATGCAGTTCCGACAGTATCGGAGCCGATTGAAAATTTCCCTGACGAATCTTTACTTACTGTAAATGTCTCGCCTGAAGAAATAAATTCAACTGAATTCACGCCCTGCTTGGGAATGGAAATTATGTTTTTATCTTTCCACTCATTCATATTTGTCTTTACAACATTATTCCTGTCCAGTCCGTCAGCGAGATAAATATTATCTGAATCAGTTTTTTTAATATATGTCTGAATGCCTCCGCCCTGTGCGGACTTTCCGAGCAAAAATGTTCCTTTCAGAACGCCTGATTCATAAACTGAGACTTCTGCCTGATCGGTTTCAGTAAATCCGTACGTATCTTTTTTTCCGGGGTTTGTTGAAACAATGCTTTCAATCTTAAGATTTTTCAATCCTCCTACAATGTTTTCTACATTCGCACTTACTGTCCTGTATTGGAAAGGTGATTCGATTCTCCACTCGCCTGTTGCTTTTGAAATGATAAGATCACCGCCTGAGTGCTTGACTTCTATCTTATCTACTTTTGCAGAATCCAGATCAAAAAGTTTCTTTTCAGTCAGTTTGTAGCTTGAAGTCTTTTCCCCTCTGTCAGTAGTAAGGAAATATGCGGCTATCAAAAGTGCTGCAAGAATTCCTAAATATAAATATGTTTTACTTTTCATTTATTCCGAATATTATAATATTATAATTGATATGAATTTATTTCAATTGTAAATTTTTCTTTTTTTGTTTTCTCTGATTCCATTTATAAAGCCCGATAAGCAATACCAGTACCGGAGGGAATATGAGATTAAAGTATTTAAGGAATTTCTTTGTGCTGTCTGAAGTCTCTTCAATCGGCGAATCAGATGAAATCTTTGTTCTGATAACTGCAAGACCGACATCATCCATCAGATAATCAACAAGATTGACAAAGAATATAATATTTTCTTTTGGAGGTTTGTTTTCTTCATTTGCAAAATCACCGTCACCAACGGCAATTAATTTTACATTATCCCTGACCGATTCATTCAGCCTCTGTCCTGATAAAGGAACCCATCCCTGTGATGTATCAGTCGGTATTTCCTTATTCTCATAATAGCTTTTGAACTTCCCTGTATATGTTGCTCCGACCATGAATCCTTTTTTATTAAACAAAGTATCTGCAGCGCCTTTTGTCATGCTTTGAAACTGTTCCAGATTAAGAAAGAAAAAGTCTTTCATTTCTCCTGACCTGTCAGATGTAGTAAGCAGTGGTCTTACCTTAATATTCTTAGAAGCAGTATTTGCAGTATCAAGAGAACTTGCAAACGTAAGAACAACACTTTTTATATTCTGAAACGCAGGGTTTCCCTTGTCAATGTTTGTAATAACAGGAAAGAAAGGATAATTAAGTGATATAGGAAATCCTATCTGTGACTGTACCTGTACCTGCGAACACTGAAGATCCCTTATCAGATCTGCATTAAGTTTTATACCGTAATTAAACAACAGATCATCAAGATTCAATTTAAGTTCATTACCCATTACAACCTGCTGCTGAAAATTCGGCGTAATTTTATCAATGAGGAATGCAACATTGCCGCCGTTCATTATGAACTGATCTATTTTATATTTTTCACTTTCGTTAAAAGGAGTTTTAGGGCTCATTATAATGAGACATCCCATCAGCGGATCTATTTCAGCGCTTGATTTAAGATCGACAGGAACAATTTCATACTGGTCGCTTAATACCGAGTTTATCTGAGTAAGTTTTGACAGCTCGACTTCACCCTGTCCTCCAAGAAATCCCACCTTACGTTTGGTTGTCATTGTCATTTTTTTGATCAGGCTTGTGATCTCATATTCAAGATTATCTGCAGACTGAACGACAGGAATAGTCTCCTGTTTACCGTTATATAAAAATACCAGACCCAGATAAGCTCTTTTTACTTCAAGCTTGTCATTATCCATTGCCTGGATCTGAACCGGCTGAATGCCGTATTTCTGAGCTTCCTGATCAAGTTCATTTCCTTCGCCTTCTCCGCTTGAAGTTGGATTCAGAAATTCGTAATTCAGATTTCCTTTTGAGTAAGATCTGTAATCGTCAAGAATATCCTGCACCTGTCTTCTCAGATTATTATAAGGAGGAGGAAGGTTATTGCTGAAGTATGCTTTTACGACCATTTTGTCCTCAAGATTTGCAACGATTTCCTTACTGACAGGTGACAAAGTGTAGCTGCTGTTTCTTGTCAGGTCAACTCTTGTAAAGACTCTTTTTGCAATCACATTAATGACGACTATTATGCCTATTATAATTGCTACTTTTATTAAAATGTCTTTCTTATTCATTATAACTTTTATTTATCAACTAAATTTTAAAATGTATTGAAATAAAAATATTTATGACCATCTTCTGCTTTCAAGAGATGTCTTTGTCAGCAGTATAAAGATCGTGATTCCGCTTAAGTAATATATTATGTCTCTCGAATCAATTACGCCTCTTGCAATATTACCGAAGTGATAATCTATGCTGATATATTCCAGTACGGAAGCAATGGAAGTCGGTAAAAATATCAGTACTTTATTAAGCAGGAAAAGTGCGAATACAATCAGGAAGCTTATGATAAATGCAACAACCTGATTTTCTGTAAGTGATGAAGCAAAAATACCTATGCTGATATAGATTCCGCTCATAAACAAAAGTCCTATATAAGCTCCGATGATCGCTCCTGAATCTATTTTTCCGAGGAAGGTCAGACTTATTACATATATAAGAGTAAAAGCAAGCGCGATAGCAGTAAGAGCAAGTGCTGCCAGAAACTTACCCAGGACTATATCCAGATCGGAAATAGGTTTTGTGAGAAGCAGTTCTATAGTTCCTGATTTTTTTTCTTCTGAAAAAGTTCTCATTGAGATCGCAGGGATAAAAAAAAGGAATATGAATGGAATTATGTCAAACACGTTTCTCATAGTTACAACCCCGCTGAGAAACAAACTGCTTGTAAAAAACCAGCCGGTTATAATCAGGAATACAACCAGTACTATATATGCAACAGGCGAATTAAAATATGACCTGAGTTCTTTTCTGAATATTGTTAAAATATTTTTCATGGATTATTTAATTTCCTTATTTAGAAGTTGTTAATTGTCTGAATATATCTTCAAGTGATGTTTCTTCCTGATGCAGTCCGAGAAGAACCATATTCATTGAAACTATTTTCCTGAATATATCTTCCCTTGCATCGAAACCTTTTACGCCTGTCAGATGAAAATGTATGGCTCCGTCATCTTCTTTTAAAAGTCTTGCTTTCTCAATATTCTTTATGGACGAGATAGCTCTTAAAACAAGTTCCTTGTCAGTTGAATCTTTCTTCAGAATAAGATTTATCTCTACTTTTCCCTTGAATTTATTCTGAAGCGAATCAGGAGAGCCGTCGGCAACAATCTCTCCTTTATTTATTATTAATACTCTGTCACACGTAGCTTCTACTTCCTGAAGAATATGAGTAGAAAGAACAAGTGTTTTTTCTTTCCCGAGATGTCTGATGAGTTTTCTAATTTCAATTATCTGATTCGGGTCAAGTCCTGAAGTAGGCTCATCAAGAATCAGAACTTCCGGTTCGTGTATCATCGCTTGTGCAAGTCCTACACGCTGTTTGTATCCTTTCGAAAGTTCACCAATGTCTTTATGCTGAACATCCCCTAGCCCGCAGATATCCACTACTCTTTTGACAGATTTGTTCATTTCAGATTTCGGAACCGACTCAAGCTCAGCCGCAAATTCAAGATAATCAAGAACATTCATATCCAGATACAAAGGATTCTGCTCCGGTAGATACCCGATCTTTCGTCTGACTTCAAGAGAATTTTCTTCAGTATCCATCTCATTTACGTAAATCTTACCGGCAGAAGGAGTTAGATAAGTAGTGATCATTTTCATTGTAGTTGACTTTCCCGCACCATTTGGTCCAAGAAACCCGACTATCTCACCTGTGTTTATTTCAAACGAAATATTATTGACAGCTGCCTGCTGACCGTAATATTTTGTTAAATTTTCAATTTTAATCGACATAGTATTTTAAAATATAACTGCAAAAATAATTTTTATTAGAAAAAATTTCAAACCAAATTGCAATAAACAATGAACAATGAACAATGAGTAATGAGTAATGAGTAATGAGATACCTATTTAACAATTACTCTTTATTTGTAACATGTTACTCATAAGTTGCAATTTGAAATTCGTAACTCGTAATTTGTAATTTGTAACTAAATTGCAACTTTATTTATAAAGATTTATTGCCGTAGTTCTCATCATAGTATTTAAGATATTCCCCGCTCATTACTTTCTTCCACCATTCAACGTTGTCTTTATACCAGTTAATAGTAAGCTCAATCCCCTCTTCGAAATTATATTTCGGCTCCCATCCGAGTTCAGTCATTATTCTAGTGGAATCAATCGCATAGCGCCTGTCGTGTCCCGGTCTGTCCTTTACATACTTTATGTTATCTTCTGATATTCCGAGTTTTTTCAGGATCAGCTTTACGATATCTATATTATACCACTCATTATTACCGCCGATATTATAAACTTCGCCGTCTTTTCCTTTTTTTAATACAGCCATTATAGCTGAACAGTGATCATCCACATAAAGCCAGTCCCGTATGTTTTTTCCGTCTCCGTAGACAGGAAGCATTTCGCCTTCCATTGCTTTGGCTATCATTAAAGGAATAAGCTTTTCCGGGAACTGATACGGACCGTAGTTATTTGAACATCTTGTTATTAAAATAGGCAGTTCAAAAGTATGATAGAAAGCATTGCACAGCAGATCAGCAGAAGCTTTGCTTGCTGAATAAGGACTATTAGTAGTGATCGGAGTCTTTTCAGTGAACTTTATTTCTTTTTTATCTTCAGGAAGGGATCCGTAAACCTCATCAGTAGAAACCTGAAGATATTTTTCAAGTTTATTTTCCTTTAATACTTCGAGAAGAACGTGTGTCCCCCCGACATTCGTATTAATAAATTCTTTTGCACCGAGAATGCTTCTGTCTACGTGAGATTCTGCTGCAAAATTTATTATAGTATCTATTTCATTTTCCCTGACAGCTTTTACAACTTCATCTTTTTCACAGATATCGCCTTTTACAAATTTATATTTATCATTAAACTCCACATCTACAAGATTTTCCAGATTACCTGCATAAGTGAGCTTGTCAAAGTTGACAATATTATACTCGAAATTATTAAGTGAATATTTTATGAAATTGCTTCCAATAAATCCGGCGCCGCCGGTTACTAATATATTTTTCATTTATTTATTTTGTGAATAAACCTACATTCAGGCTAAAGTTAACAAGGAATCCGTCGGCTTTAATTCCGGAAGGTGCGTTCAAAACTACACGATCATCATCGACATACCAGTCATTATTAGTGGAAAACTGATATCCTGCATTCAGCTTTGCATATAGAAAACCTGTAAGAAAAACACCAAGCCCGATCTGAGGACGGGCTGCATAAAATCTTACACTAAGCTTGTTGGAAAAATTTTGTGTTGAGCTGTCACCTCCATATTGACCGAAAATATTGTTCCACGATCCGAATGATGCATCGTTCTGATATAACTGTATCGTCAATTTTCCCGTGGATACATAAGCGCCAAGTGTAAGTTCAATACTTTTCCCAAAAGTCTTTACGTAATCTAATGTAATGCCACCTGATCCGTAATGGTAATTAACTGTCCTGGTAATATAAGGGAAATCGGGTGAAACAATCTGGGTTTCAGTTGTGAAGCCTTCTCCGGACCCACCGACTCTAAGCCAGCGTATATTTTTCAAAGGAAGATCGACAAAACCTCCGCCGCCTAATGTTAAAAATCCATCTTTTGAAATACCCGGGATTCCCAAAGACTGCAACTGATTATTTAAATCATCTGTATTATTCCAGAACCAGCCTACAGTAGGTCCGCCGGCTATAGAAAATCTTGGAAAAAGCTGCGAATAAGATACATTTTGTAATAATAACAGCAGAATTATTAATGATAAGAATTTAAATCTCAATCTTTTTCGGTTTAATTTGATACTGAAGTTTAAAGTTTTCTAAACTGAAGTGATTTAAATTAGTGAAATTAAGTTTGTAATGAAAGTAATTTTCTAATCTGAGATCCGGATTCTCTGTACACAATGATTTTTTATGAACGAATTTTACAAATTGATATTTAGTATTATGTATTTATAATTTTTTCAACTCACTGACAATGAATTCAGGATTCTTCAATGCTTTACATTTTATGGTTCAGAATGTCAAGTTTCATACTATACAGTTTTTAAAAAATATTATCCTGAAATCATTGGAAACAGTTGATACCATTATATGAAATCGAATATGAATTTTACACAAAATGTCAATAAGGGTTAAATTATATTTTTTTTTAAATAGCATTTACAAGCTAGGTTTTTTATTTTTGTGTAAAAATAAAAGTACAATATTAAACTAAAAAGAAAGGACTAAAAATGTTAAAAATTAAATTTCTTGTAATAGCAGTCGTTGTCAGCTTTGCAGGAATGTTTTCTTCCTGTTATTACGATTACGGGATTGATTCATCTAATTCAAATGTCGTAGTTACAGCTTATGATAACACATACGATTTTGCTTCAGTTAACAAATATATACTTGATACAACTGTTAACAAAATTGGAAGCAGCGATTTAACCAGTATTTACAACAGTACAATCATAAATACTGTAAGAGCAAATTTAAACAGTCTCGGATGGACAGAAGCATCACCGGCTGATTCTCTTGCAGCAGGAGTTGTAAAAGTTGGAACAGGTATCACAACCAGCACATACACAGTTGATTACAATGATTATTATTGGTATGGCGGCGGATATTACTGGGGTTATCCATATTACTATGGTGACTACTCTTATTCTTATACAACCGGAACAATCATCATTGGTATTGCAGATCTGAAAAAGAAAGACGGATCAAACTTACCATTACAATGGATTGGCGCTCTTAATGGTGTTACAGGACAGTCAAATCCGAATGCTTTAATTACATCGGGAATTAACCAGGCATTCAGTCAGTCACCGTATCTGAAATAATATCTGAAGCATTAACGAAAACTTTAAAAAATTTAAATTAAGGATAATATAAATGAAAATTAAATCAATTTTTATAATAATAATTACAGTATTAATTACTTCATCCTCTTTTGCGCAGCAAAAAGGTAAATACCTTGCTTCAATTTATTACAACACATCCCTGGCAGTAGGAAGAACAAGTGATTTCATAGATAATATGAGCTGGGCGGGTGTATCATTTGACGGTAAACAGTTCATCAGCAATAATACCGCTGTTGGATTATTATTCGGCTGGAATGTATTCAGCCAGGAAGATGATGGTCTTAAGACATTTAAAAACGGAGCAATATATGGTCATACAGCATCTTATGTAAATGCAATTCCGTTCTTGGCCAGCATAACTTATTTCCCAAATACCAGCAGAAGCGCAAAGACTAAATTCTATATGACAGGATACGTTGGTGCATACGATATTCTTACTCAGCTGGAATTAGGTGTTAATCAGTTTGAAAGCAATAACTGGCACTTCGGACTTGCCCCTGAAATCGGTGTATATTATCAGGCAGGAAGAACAACTAACCTTACACTGAGCACAAGATACAATTATGCATTCAGTTCAGGTGAAGCTCTTAACGGAGATGGAAGTAACGAACATTCATGGATTAACTTTAGTCTTGGTATTGGATATAACAGCTGGTAAAACAGATTTGTAAGATTTGTAAGATTTATAAGATTTATAAGATTTGTAAAAAGTGTGATGCTGAATAAGTGTCACACTTTTTTTGTAGTTAGTAGCTTGTAGTTTGTAGTTTGTAGTAACAAGCATAGATTACATTTCTTTCTCCCTTTCAGAATTCAATATTAAATTTCATTGTCAGTCAAGTTTTTTAAAAAAAAGATTCCGGATTTACAATCATCAGAGAATATTAACTATTAACTAATAACTACTAACTGCTATTTGTTCAGTCCGAGCGAAAAAATATCCGAATAGAATGATAAAATAAGAGTCAGTCCTAATAATCCGATTACAATCGCCAGAATAAATGTATAGGATATTCTCTTCTGTACTCCTTTTACACGAAGGGAGTGCAATATGAACTGATGTTGTATTGAGAAGAAAAAGATATATGCAGTCCCTATAAACACCAGCCAGAATCCGACATTTTTTGAAGAAATATTTGATATCCCTTTTAAAGCTTCAGAGGTTTTGAGATCCTGAAAGAACTTGGCAATTGTAAATCCAAAACTAATAAGTGAAACAGAAGTTCTGATAGATGCCATAAGTGTTCTCTCTTGTGCCAGTATAGTTCTTTCATAGGCAAGCATGTCAGTGGTTTTTAACTCAGATGTAATTTGATTCTGATCATTTTGCTGAACATTTTGATCATTCATAATTTTTATTAAATTATTTTCATTTTAGTTTAATTAAAAATCCAGTATTGAAATAAATGATATCCTGTTTGCATCACCGCTTTGATCATTCTTGTTAATCCTTTTCCCGTAAGAATATTCTATTCCAATATTAAGTGTCTTTGCGAAGTACATGAACAGATTTCCGGAAGCATAGTAACTTACTTTGAAAGCATCTCCGGGCTGGGAATCAATATTTACAATCCTAGTGATCCCGACAGTCAAATCATTTGAAAATATCTTGTTCCATTTTATTCCGGTTGCAATATATCCTCCGTATGTATTCAGGGCTTTAAAAGTATTATCTTCATAATCATATACGACATCAAGTCCCTGACCGGTTAGAGATTTCACATATCTTGCCATTCCTTTTCCTCCGTAAAGCTGATACATAAGATTTGTTTTTTTCAGGATTTTTAATTTTCCGCTGAATAGACCTCCATAACCCGGGATAATCTGAATCGAACCTCCGGGATCTCTTACGGAAATTCCCCTGAATACGGAAGCCAGCTGAACATGTCCCCATGAATCTGAAGATACATTAAAATTTGAAGCGATATCCGGAAAGCTCTGAAACACCGGCTCAAGAACAAGACTGTCCGGTTCGGTGATATCCGGATCAGGCGTCTCAAGTGAAACAGCCCAGCGTAACAGATCTTTTTTTGGTGGCTGAAATCTGATCTGAACTGTTCTCTGATTCAGAGAGCTGTTAGGTCCATCCCTGTCGACTTTGTTCGGAATTGCATCCGCATCAGAAAATACTGATCTGGCTTTTCCCAGAAGAAAACTCTTAATTACTCCGTATGCCTGTCTGATTCTTAAATTGTTATTGTTTCCGAGAAAATCAGTTTCAAGCTTGATGAATATATTACCGAGAGATGTTAACTTCTGCGCTTCCAGTCCGAACCTTGTCTGATAAGGACTGATAAAAAATCTGCCGTCATTTGTGTTTTCAGATCCTACAGGAATCTCATAGGTATCAAAGGTCTGTTCAGACTGAAGACCGTTAATGTCATAAGCTCCGTTAAGCCTGATCGATGCTTTTATGACAATATATGATCTCCCGCTGTCAGCTGTAATAAGAAAACCTTTTCCGTTTGGCAGTTCATTAGGTTCAAGATCCTTTATGTAAACCGAATCAGCTGTCAGATTAAGCGAATCCATTTGCGAATAAGATTTACCTGAAAGGATCAAAATAAGTATTGTGAAAATGAGGAGTAGATTGGATTTCAAATTAATTTATTTTAAAGTAAAATAAACTTTTTCAAAATTTAATTATACACAATTTTTCGGAATAAAGATTAAGGACAAAACAGTAACCATTGAATTTTTAAGATAAATTCTTTATCTGACATAAAGCAATTAATTTTAAGCAATCATTGTATATCAGTTAATGAATAGCGATTAATATAATAAATTGATGCTTCCTTTATTTGTTTCCCGCCTGTAAATGCATTTTGGTCATTTACAATGTATGACGGGAAGACCCAATTGCTTATAGATAATCCGATCAACAGATATATTGTAAATTCTCCGATGCTTCCCGAAATGAAACTGAATAAAGACAGTTCGCTTACTATCTACATACAGTAAGATTCACCCGGTCCGGAAAAGCAGTCAAACTGGCTTCCCGCTGCAAACGGCGATTCTTATATAGTGCTCAGAACTTACTGGCCAAAGGAAGCTATACTGAACGGCACCTGGAAACAACCGCCTTTGTTAAAGACAAACTGATACAGATTTTTTAAATAATTTTTTTAAATTCAAATTCATTGCCGTTGACTTAAAGTCAACGGCAGTTTTATTTTTCATTTCAATTAATATTTATAACTTATAAATTTTATCTGTGTAAATGTCATCCGGATCAGGAAATTATTCTGATTTAAAATAATTCTTCAGAAAAAATTCATATATGGTACAATCAGATAATATTATCACCTTGGTAAAGACAAACAAATACAGTTTTTTTAAATAAATTTTTTAAATTCAAATTCATTGCCGTTGACTTAAAGTCAACAGCAATGTTTATTTTTCATTTCAATTAATATTTATAACTGATAAATTTTATCTGTGTAAATGTCATCCGGATCAGGAAATTATTCTGATTTAAATAATTCTTCAGAAAAAATTCATATATGGTACAATCAGATAATATTATCACCT
>DAIPYG010000003.1:24527-24594 GCA_036782875.1 Bacteroidota bacterium
TTATTCTGATTTAAATAATTCTTCAGAAAAAATTCATATATGGTACAATCAGATAGTATTACCAGCA
>DAIPYG010000003.1:24694-130825 GCA_036782875.1 Bacteroidota bacterium
AAATAATTCTTCAGAAAAAATTCATATATGGTACAATCAGATAGTATTACCAGCACTGAATCAATAAAATCCTTAGTAAATTCTGCTGCCAATACTGCATTAACAGTACTGCATTTTAACGGTGTTACTGCTATGGCTGAAAAGGCATTTAACAATATTATATTTAATGCAGGCATTACGAACGTCAATATAATCTGGCGTTTTGATAATATAATGATAGGTTACAAATTAAATGGTCAGTCCGAAATACTGTTAAAGCCAATTATTTCAATCGGAACATCTTTAAACGGTCTGGATAAGGTAATGGAATTTTCGGAAAACGTAAAAAGCGGAATGATCCCGTATGAGAATATCGATTTGGAACTGAAAAAAATAATTGAATTGCCGCTGATACATAAACGAATAGTTTATATAATCTTAGACGGACTGGCAGCCGCATTTTATTTAAAATTTCATCACGGAAGTTTCGAAACTATATTGATTGTATTTTTTGCCGCTATGGCAGGAGAAACCGTACGTTATAAGCTGCAGTCCATGGCTGTTCCCGGAAACCGGATAATGTTCATTTCCGGACTTATCTCAGCGGGGATTGCAAGCATATTTCTTCACAGCGGTCTGGGTACAATAGAGATCACTACTCTGATTGCTTCTGTGATTTATTTAGTACCGGGACTCAGGATGATCAATGGATTTATTGACCTGACAAGCTTAAAATATACAGTCATAGGCATGCAGAGGATCATTAATGCTCTGTATTTGTTGATGATACTTGCTGTTGTAATAATGATCGCATTTACATTTACTAATTTATAAATTTTAATTTAAAATTATCCGGAGTAAGTATGAACCTTGAAAGTATTCTTCTTGACGGACTGTGGTCAGCATTGTTTGCAACTGCTATGAGTATAAGAAATTCTACACCTTTTAAATACATTATACCAACTTTTATCAGCAGTGTAATTGCAGTTCTTACACGGGATTCTCTTGAGCAATATGGTTTAAGCACTAACTGGTCAACTCTCTTCGCTGCATTTATGATAGTATTATCTGCAGGATTATTTATAAGAAGTCAGAGAGTTCCACCTGTTGTTATGGTATGTTCTGTTCTGCCTTTATGGGCATCAGTATCGATGTTCGGTTTGCTTAATGATCTTAGAAAAGTTTCATTGTTAAGCGGAAGTGAGCTGAATGCGGCAGCAATTGACCTTACGGCAAATACTGCAATAGTTTTCATTATTACAGTTTCAATCGCTCTGGGATTCGCCGCAGGACTGGCGCTTTTAAATCTCCTTTTCCGGAGGGAATCAATTGAAGATTCAATAATTGATGCTAAAGACGATGTTCCGTTTGTTGTTTGATCTGTGCATTATTACGCGTTAATTAAATACTTATTCATATTACAAAAACCCTTTTACTGAAATTTTAACATCACGTCCCGAATATTCTGTCTCCGGCATCTCCAAGTCCCGGAACAATATAACCTTTATCATTTAATTTCTCATCCAGACTGCAGGTAATGATCTCAATAAATCTCTTTTCATTTTTGTTGAATCTTTTATTGATTGCATTAATACCTTCCGGCGCTGCAAGCAGAGAGACCACGCGGATCTTCTTTACACCCATATTCAGAAGATATTCGATTGTGAAAATTACACTGCCGCCTGTTGCGATCATAGGATCAAGTATAATAACATTCAGATCTGTCTTATCTTTTATCTTAGGGAATCTGAAATAATACTGAACCGGTTTTAATGACTCTTCATCCCTGTAAATTCCAATATGACTCGTTATTGCTTCCGGATAGAGGTCAATGAAACCTTTTGTCAGACCAAGACCGGCACGAAGAATCGGAAGCAGAACTATCGTATCTTTTATTTTACTTCCTGTGATTTTTTTAAATGGTGTATTGACTGTCCTTGCTTCTGAAGCTGTTGAAGAGTATGCTTCTGCAGCAAGTAAGAATGAAATTTTATCGAGGCTTTCTTTAAATTCGGTCTTACCTGTATTTTTATCGCGCATGATCGAAAGATAATGAGATGCAAGGGGATGATTGAGAATTTTTAAATTCTTCATTGAAAATATATAGTTAAAATTAATTAGAGGAATTAAAAGAAATATACCACTTATCAAAAACAGATTCAAAGCAATAGAATTGGATATTGAGATGATCATTGTACACGGGAAAAACGGAACGCGGATAACGCTGATTGAGCTGAAAAATAACGTATCATTTTTGTTTTAAAAGCAATTCTGATACTTCTTAAAATCTGTATCTTAATGATTTCATTAAGAATGGCCTCATAAGAGCCGGACGATATGAGAAAGTGATAATTCAAACCATCTTCTTTACTTGGTAAATGTTTATTTTAAGTTTTTTAATTCTCTTTATTAAAATCAGCGGATTTCCGCAGCTTCAGCGTAAGAATGTTAAGATATTGAAAATGAACTTTAGTTTGTCTAATATTGTAAAAACAAATTTTATGATGAAAATTTTCTTTACAATTTCTATTCTTGTTTTGTTTACCGGAATATCACTCTCACAGAACTTACCTAAGCAGGTATTTGACAATGGACTTGAAGCTTTTTATGACGGTAGATATGAGGACGGTGTTAAATTATTTACAGAATATATTTCCACCAACAATAATGATTTTAAAGGTTATACCTACAGAGGGCTTTGTTTTCAGGCACTGAAGAATTATCCGAGATCCATAGAGGATTTCACAAGAGTAATCACAGTTACTCCCAACAACTTTGACGGATATTTAAACAGAGGAAATTCTTATTTCTTCAATAATAATAATGATGCAGCTATGAGGGATTACAAAAACGCCATTAGACTGGCGCCAAAGGACTTCGAAGCTTATTTCGGAATGACAAAGGTGCTAATGAAGCTCAGAAGATTTGATGAAGCATTGAAGGAATTAAATTCAGCTGAAGGAATTGATCCGCTGAATGCAAGGGTTTATGTAAATAAATCTTTGGTGCATATGCAGCTTCAGGATACCGCTGCAATGCTTAAAGATATTGAAACAGCTATGTACTATGATTCAAATATTGTTTTTACGGATTACAGGCGGGATTTGCTTTACGTGAAAATACAGAGTTATAACGCTGCACTAAATACGGTCAATATGTTACTCAGTATACATCCCAACAGTTATGTCTATTATTTTATGAGAGGATTTATTTATTATCTGATGAACAGTTATTCAAAGGCTCAGGAGGATTTTGATACTTCTGTAAAAATAAATATAAAAACAGACGAACAGTTCAATAATGTTATTGCAATGCTTAACCGAAGCATTGCCCGGAATATCAGAAAATAAGAAGAGATCATCTGATGATTATCTGTTCCCCGATCTTCAGGATCTTTACACGGTCTTTATAAACCGGCTGCTCATTTATCATTTCTATAAGTACATCTCTGGGATAGTCCGGCGGTGACAATTCAGCTATAGTACCGTAATGTACTGGCACCATTATTTTCGCCTTTGTATCATCGAGAATTTTCAAAGCACCTTTTGGATAAACGTGACGGTTTTTCTTGTCAGTTTCATAACAGTCTTTGCACGGACCTATTGGTATGAATTCTATATCTATGTTATAATTCTCTCCGAGATATTTAAAAAGACCTTCCGTGTAATCAGTATCTCCTGAAAAGTAAACAGTTGAACCTTTATATTCCAGAATGAATCCGCAGAATCCGTCATACCCCCACAGTACACCGTCAAGTCCGTATCTGCCGCCGTAATGATAAGCTGCTACTGAAGTGATTTTCACGCTGTCGATCATTCGTGTTTCACCTTTATAAACCTTTTTATCCTGCCTTGGTTTTTTTAACGGCTGGAAAACAAAACTGTAATCCGGCAAAAATTCTTTTACAGGTTCAGGGAACACCAGATTTGCATTTGGAAACTTATCTTCCAGAATATCAAGACTCCCGAAATTCAGATGATCAGGATGTGAATGCGAAATGAGTATAATGTCGCATTGCTTCAGATCATTTATGTTTATACCGGGTTCAATTACACGATGCTGAACTTCTGCAATATGATCGGTAAGGAACGGATCAGTTATTATGACCTTATCATCCATCTGAATTAACACTGTAGCATGTCCGATCCATAAAGCTGAAAGCTTTACGCCGGGCTTTACAGGTTCCTTTATTCTGTTCTTTACTTTTTTCGGAGTTGAAAAATTCCGCAATAAATTGTCGCTTACATCATAAGCAGTTCTGCAGCCGCTGAGTAAAATCACCAGTGTAAATGAAATGAAAAATTTTATGTAATCTTTTGAAATCAATAGTATTTTAAATTTAAACTTATACTGTATCTGCTCTGCGATGTAAAATTATAATCAAAAACCAGACCTGCTATACCGAATAAAGTAAATATACCTGCCTCAGCAGAATAGTAATTACTGCTTTGATCCTGTTTGTTTTTCCGGAAATTGTATTTTCCTGCTATTGAGAAACAAAGGTATTCACCGCGCTCTATGGCAGGAATAAAGGCTCTCGCTCCAGTGGTAAGGTTGAATCTCTGTAAATCAGAATACTGATAACCATCAGTAGCCCATTCAGGATCTATAAGCAGTTCAACAGAGCCGCCGTATCTTCTGACAGGATTCACTAAAAAAAACTGAACAGGAGAGACAAGTTTGTTTGCATTGAAAGAAAAATTAACGGGTGATATATGCCATCTGAATCCGAACTGTAATCGTGAATTGCTGTCATTTCTGTCCTGGAAGAATGCTGGCGAAGGTACAGTCTGGAATAATGTCCAGCTGGTCCATTCTAAAAATTTTTTAGGAGTTGTATTCTGTGAAAAGGAAATGTTTTGTAAAAAAGAAAAGAGAATTAATATTTTAAGTGTATATCTGAACAAGCAATTTGATTTAATATTTATATAATTAACCTGTTCTTACTTTTAATAAAATTAAAATATCACTTTCCCAGTAATGAATTTATATTTTCAAATGCATAATTGACAAATATCTTCTGCTCATTATTTCTGGTATGTATATCCGGATAATCCTGATAAAAACCTTCTCTGTGATAGAATAAATATTCTGCGCCCACGCTCCAGTTTTTGTAAACCTTAACCTGGATTTTTGGCTTCAGTATTCCGACATATTCGTTGCTGCTTGCTCCGACTATCGTGTGCATATAATACAATTTATAATCTACAAGCGCATATCCCCATTTCATTTCAAGGAATGTTTCGAACTGCATGTTTGCGCCGACGGTAAAGTTATATTCTTTTTCACCGAATGCAGAGTATGCGGAATTGGATGCTCCCAAAGGCATTAAATTCAGATGAACAGAAGTTGTGATGCGGTTGCCTTTGTCTTTCTTATTCTGGAAAAGTGAGATAAGACCTCCCCCGAAACTGATTCCGCCGACTTTATAAGTATTGTTATCAAAAAAATCATAATGCTGGAAAATTCCTGCAAGAACATCCTGTTTCTTTTCGGTAAAATTCTTTCCCCATAAAATACCATAAGCAGTGATCGTTCCTATCGGAGGCTGACCGGCTCCGATATTAAATGTTGATCTGATCCTGAAAAAATCAAACGGTTTTCTGTCAAAGACTTTGAACGGGTTTCCGTAAACCATATCAAGATCTATGACTCCGTTGGAAACTCCTTCGAAATAATTTGTACCGTTTGAAACGTGATTAACTCCGTATGAAAGCCCGATTACAAGCGGTTGAATATCATAGACCCGCTCTTTTGTAACTCTCCATACATCTCCGTATATTAGTCTGTTAAATCCTCTTGCAGGATTGAGAAGACCTGCAAGAACTTCATTTACTACTCTCGGAAATCCTCTTTTGCTTTCATCTATGACAAGCGAGCTCAGCCTGTATAATGTTTCGCCTAAAAATATTCCGCTGACAGTTGTGTTTATTAGATCGTTTGTGGAAGGCGGTTCATTTTCCATGAACAATTCCCACATAAGACTTCCTCCGAATGCAAACGGAGCTGATTCCCAGAAGTTATATCCGCTGCTGCGCGCAGTATTGAAATATAAATTTCCGTGATAAGGATGCGCAAAAAAATTAGTTATGAAATGATCTGTATCCCAGACAGCTCCGGTCTGAAAATTCTTCTGAATGGTTTTAAAGCTGATCTTTGCATAAGCTGATTTTGATACATAAGCATTAAATGCACCTAAGCCCAGATTCAGTCCCACAACTTCAGAGATCGGTATCCATACAGGATGCTTCGGATTATATTTATTCTCAGGCGGGGATAATGTTATTTTCTTATAAAGTTTTTTGCGGTCAAATTTATTTTCTCTAAAGTAATTATCAGATAAGTCAGAAAGAGTCAGCTTCTTTTTAATGAATCCTCTGTCACTATCAGATGATGCAATATCATAAATCTGATAACTTTTATCATTAAGCTTCAGTGTGATTTTATCAAAATGATCGTTGGTCTGTGAAAGACCATAACCGGATATCATCAGGAACAGAAATATATATTTAATAACTTTTCTCATTTTTAATTTAAACATTTATTAGAACAAAGAGAAACCTGCAAGGTAAATGAATTTCCCGCTGTTTGTATCTCCTGTATCTTTTACTTCCCATGTCTGACTCCATCCAAGACCTGCAAAGAATCTTATTGTTTTATTCAGAGCTACCTGTCCGAGAACTCTTCCCTGAATAGCAAACTCACTTTGTGTGCTGCCTTTCTTACTGTCGAAGATCTGCACATAGCCAATGTCAGGAGATATCTTATAATATTTAGCTATGTCAAAATCATATCCGTAATGAGCGCCCAGAGTCCATGACTGATCATCTTCAGAATCATAAACATCATATCCGCCTTCAAGTATGGAAATGAATTTGCCTGCTCTGAGTTTCACGCCTGTAGTGATCGCTTCGAAGTTACTTGTATAAGTGACCCATTCAATTCCGCCGTTCCTGGTTGCTACATTTACCACACCAACAGGAATGCCATCCTGATCATCTGCAATGTTAATAAGACCTAACTGTAATCCTTTATTCTTTCCGGCAATGTTAATCAGTCCTAACTGACCTATATTTGATTTCCCTGCATAATTTCCCGGAGCGATCTGGATTCCTTTTGAATTGTCCAATACAGCATTGAAAGTTGTTCCTAACTGCGCGCCTTCTAAATTCTCTCCGATTATGTTGGAGTTTCCTATCTGCAATCCTTTAATATTTGAGCTTACAACATTTACTACAAGAGACATCTGAAAACCTTTCATATCTTCTACCAGATAATTGAATACACCCGAGATCTGTCCGCCGAATAATTTACTTCTTCCCATATTTGCCAGACCGCCGATCTGCAAGCCGTTTATCATTCCTTTGGTACTGTTTCCTATACCTGACAGACTCAATCCTGTAAGATTTCCTTTTATTCCTGTTATACCTCCGTTGAAATTTACTCCCTTTATATCATTCTGAGTTACTGTGTAGGCCACGCCAATCCCTACTCCCTGTATGCTTCCGAGATTTGATTGAAATAATGAGAGATTGAAAACTGCAGTGTCTTTATCTGACTTATTTAAACTGAGTGAATTGTACCAGAGAGATACATTGACAGGATATTTTTTACCCTGCGAAAAAGAAACGGAAGAAGTTAATAAAGTAATTAACGCTATGTATTGAAATAATCTGGGGAAGTTCTTAAAAAGTGACAAGAGTAATTAAGATTTCATTTTAATAAAAAATTCTTTGATTGAAAATATTCATAACATCGAACTAAAGAAGGATATAAATTTTATTGAAAGTAAATTATTATAATTAAAATTATTTTTCAATGAACTTATATACATCTTTAAAGATTAAATTAAATTCTGATTAAAATTTTCAAAAGGTTCAAATGCTACCATACTCCTGCTCCTATCTCTATAACGTAGTTTAAATGATCAATAGCCATGAATCCTTTATTCTTTATTCCCAGTCTTACTCCCCAGAACGGACTTATAAAACCAAGAAACTTCAGGGGTGAATATGTCACATTACCACGCAACTTTATTCCTGTTTCAAATGCGAAATCAGTAGATGTAACGGCATTGGAGTCACTTCCCTTGAAATAATTATCAACTTCCAGTCCTAATGAAAAATACGGATCTAAAAATCTTGAAGCAGACGGAGTATATAAAATATTGTATCCTAAATTATTAAGTTCGTTTCCTTCAAAATAAATTCTGTTTACAAGCCATCCTCCAACAAGGGGTGCTTCTACATTTTTAACTATCAGAAGTGGAAAACTTATTGAGATTCCTCTTTCTTCATCAATTCTGTAAGACACTCCGAGTGAATTAATAAAATCCTCAGCTATAAACCAGTCCAGAAAATTATTTGCAGAAGATTCTTCGGATATTTCAGGAGAATATTTAAAATAATATGATTCCATATCATGCTTAAGCAGTTTAGTCTTTGCTTTTTCATATGAAGGCATCGGGCGCAACTGATAAATCGCATTATCGCGGGCATATATACTGTCAATCATATGCTTTTTTCTCAGAGGACTGTCTTCAGGAAGAGGTGGAAACACTCTGTATTCAGGTCTTCTGGTCTTTGCCATCCAGCCTTTGAAATCAGCAGAGAAAAGCTCTCCGCTTCTTATCACATCTTTCAAACCCCAGGCGTCATTTTTTCTGATATTGACATCATAACCGGGTGTGTAATATCCGTCACCGTTCATGTCAGTGCAGCTGGCGTGCTTTCCTTCTTCTACAAGAATATGAAAAGGCAGTGATAGTTCATAATCCGGTTTATCAGTATCGATCTCATAGATATTATCATACCAGTCAAGTGCATGAGCCTTTGCTGTTACTTTAATAAAAAATATGAAATAATGTGTACCGCCGGCTGAGTCAAGATATGGTCTTACAAGAAACTGAAACTGCGCCTGTTCTGTATCGTTTTCATGACTTCCCAGACCTGCTTCAAATCTGTAATAATGACTGTAGTAAATATCGAAAGCTGTGATCTTACTGAGATCTATTACAGAATTACCGGGATCAAAATAATCTTTCTTATATGGAGTACCTTTGACGTTGTCTTTTGTAAGTATGTAAGTTATCTGGTAATATACAACAGGAGTATCTGTTTTATTTTCAAATGGAAATTCTGAGGGGATTCTGATATTTTTTCCTGATCTGTTCTTCAATTCAGGTTCGTCTGCCGAAAACCAGAAAATAGGAGCACAGTATGCTGCAAGGTCTGATGCCTTTATTATAGGATCCATGCTTTCACGGATCATATATGTCTTTACTTTTCTTTTATATCTCGGGTCGTCATATCTTCTTTGTGCAAAAATATCATTTACATTTATGAAAATTACCATTAAACATATAAGAAAACATATACGGAAAAGTATATTCATAAATCAGGCAACTATAACAGTTATTAGATGTTCTGAATTTTAATATCAGAAATAATATGCCCATCCGAAATTTACGGATGTAAGCTTTATAGTAATATCGTCATAAAGTGTGGGGATAGTAAGAAAATTTGATTCTAGACTAATAGTAAAATCCTTCTTACCTGTATATGCTAGCTGGAACAGATAATATTGAGTAAGCTTTTTTGTATATTGCAATGTCGGGGAATTTGAGGCAAATTTAAATCCGGCTCCTACTCCTAATGGAAACCCGCACTTGTAATCGAAATTATAATTTGCTGTAGCTCCAAAAACATAGAAAAAATTGTCTTCTGTTTTATCAATGTCTGTATTTTCTCCATATCCGGTTTCAAGAAAAGATAAAATACTCCATGGTTTGCCGGGGCTGTATGCAAATCTTAAATCTACAGCGCCTGAAAGCGGAGTCAGAGAATTAACAATATTATAAGTTTTCAGCGGATATGTTGAATCTAAAAGTGTTTTTATGAAAGGATATATATTGAGAGTAGTGGAGCTTGAATTAGTTATAGAAAACCCGGTGGACAAAAGCGATTTTTTAAATTCTTTGATCTTAAAAAGCATTCCTGTAGTGAATGATGTATTAGCTGTTACTCCCGATGCGAATATAGAAGCTGTGTTTGTACCAAGTCGGGCAATCCCGCTGAACTTTAAATATATTGCTGCCCAGTCTTTGACTGCATACTGAAATCCAAATTGCCCGTTAGCATAAGTAATGTCTGCTTTTACTTTAACTTTGTTATCTGAACTGTCCAGTTTCAAAAGAGATATTTCAGATTCAAGAGAATTTGCAAATCCAAGATTACTGCTGAGAGTTGTTAAAATAAACGGATTCGGTATAAAACTGTTTAATGTAAATTTATGCTTGTCCAGACTTGGATAATACTTATCATCGGAAGAGCTGCTTTGCGAATATGATATTCCTGACAGTATAAATGTAGCTGTGAATATTATTAAAGTAAGTGTAATATTTTTTTTCAAATCTTTAAACTTTATTTAAGTGGTAAAATAATTCCTGTTTGAAAACTAAAACCTTTGGTCTTGAAATCCGCTATGTAAATATCCTTCGATGTTACTTCATTTACATTGTTAATGGTTACCAGTCCCTGAATATATCTTAATTCAAAAAAAAGAAAGGGTTTCCCGATAGACATCTGATATCCGACATTGAAGTTTGCAGTGATATCTGTGCTTTTAAATTTATCCTTTATGTCAATAGTAGAGTCAACATACTCGTTGCTTATTTCTGCTGAAGACAGAAATCCTACTGCAAAGCCGGCTCCCACATAAAAATTCTTCCTGAAGATCTTCAGATTAAGGGGAATGTTTAAATAACTCTGACTGATTTTGAATGTAACAGTCGTATCGTTTATTACGCTGTTCTCATTTCCAAATTTTATACTGGATCCCTGTGTCTGGAATCCGGGCTGAAGTGAAAGGTAAACATCTTTTACAAGCCTGATCTCGCCTATGAGTGAACCTCCGAATCCGGCAATGGATTCATATGAAGCATTATCCGGTGCTACGCCCCCGAATTTAGAACTGGTGACATCTCCTGATATTCCGACATTGAACTGGGAGTATGAAATGTTTGTAATTGCAAACAATATTAGCAGAGTGGTAATAGTATATCTTAACATTAAGTATTTATATTCTGATTGGTTGCAAAATACTATATTTAAATATTAATTTCTATTTATAATTTTTGATAAATTCAATTAATACATTTTACAATCAATGCTTTTAAAAATATTTGCGGCTTATTACATTTCAAAACTTTATATTCCTATAACCGTATCAAAACATCCTTATAAATCACAAAGACACGAAGACACGAAGAAAAAATTATTGAAAATAAGATGTTTTTGTGACTTTGTACTTTTGTGGTTTTAATATTTTGTAAGTTTTAAGACACTCTCTTCAAAGTGGAGGTCACGGTGGGGTTATTTGAAAAAGGTTATTTTTTATTTGTTTATTTAAATTAAATCGAAGATTTATTTGAGGGTAAAAATTAATTTGGACAACAGTGGTAAAAAATGGTTCCCGCAAAATTTACAACCTTGAATTTTTTTAATTCTCAGTAAACCTGTAAACTCTGCGGGATTATAATTTTAAAGCAATTAGTTATTTATACAGTCCTTAAATATGTTTTGTTTCATTTTATCTGTTGATTAATAATCTGAATCCATTCCGTTATCAGGTTCATCATTTGATTTCTTTTTCTTTCTCTCTTTTTTATTTTTGCTTTCAGATCCGAACTTATATGATAACGTTAACATTGCAACTCTGGATTCTCTCTGCCTGCTGTAATCCATACTGTAGGTATCGGTAGTTGTAGTCCCTGCCATTTTCATATTGTTGAAAATATCCGATATCCTCAGATTTACTGAGAGCTTTTTGTCAAAGAGATCTTTTCTGAAAGAAATGTCAAAAGTATTTACTGGATCTATCTGACCCTGAGCAGTGATCATTTTTCCGGAATAAAAATAAGTCAGCTGTACACCCGCATCCCACGGCAGATTATAACCGGCGAATAATCTTCCTGAAAATGTATTGCTTGAATTATCTCCGAGTGAATCTGTATTAATCTGCTGATTGAAATAACTGATGCTTCCGTTAATACTGAAATTCCTGCTGAATCCTCCGTTTATAAGCAGCTCCGCTCCGTATGAAGTTGACTTATTTGCATTAATACTTGTGTTGAGGGTAATGTTGCTGTCTATGAGCTGACTGTATTGTGTGATCTTATCGGTCGTTAGCTTGTAAAAAACAGAAGGTATCAGTGAAAACGAAGTAAAGAACTTTGAAAAGCCGAGTTCGAATGAATGAATGTATTCCGATCCCAGATCAGGATTTCCCTGCCTGTAAAGTACCGGACTGACTACAATGGTAACGGGAGATAATTCACGGTAGTTAGGTCTGCGCACTCTGCCGGAATAGCTTAATGAAACTTCCTCGGTGAGTCCGAGCTTTTGTGAAACAGTTGCGCTCGGGAACAGGCTGAAGTTATTTCTCGATGTGGTAGTATTGTATATGAACTGATCAATGTTGTAGTTCCAGTATTCTCCGCGAAGTCCTGCATTATAAGTAAAGTCCCCGCCTTCATCGCTGTATATCACATAAGCAGCTCCGATATTTTCTTCGAAGATGAATTCTTCCGTAAGCGAACTGTCTAATATGTAAGCACCGGATAGATTATCCTGATTATAATAGAAGTTATCGGCATTGGTATTCCTGTAATTATATTTCAGTCCGGTCTCGATTTTTGTTTCTTTACTGACCGGCTGTGAATAATCTGTCTGTATGTTTATTTCCTGTGTAAGATCGCTTCCGTTAATAAGAGAATTCAGATTCTGAATATTCTTTGGAAAGATATACTGCGTGGTCTTGTTTTCCGTGTCAATATCTTTTTCGTTTGAATAGCTTGCCTCGCCTGTGAGGGACTGTTTTCTGTCCTTGAAATATCTGCTGTAATTTAATCCCACTGTATATTCATCACTGTTATCAGTATTGTTTGATGTTGTAACAGAATAATTGTTAAGTATATTACTCTGGTCATATATAGATATATTCTCTGTGCTGCCGCGTGTTCTTTTTCCGCTGTTAAATCTTCCGTTTAAGCTGAGAACATCAGAAGGTGAGAGGTTGTATTCGATCTCAGCCCTCGCATTGTTACCGCTCATTCTCATTGTTCCGTCCGAGTTCTGCACGGTTAACGCATCATCGGGTACAAAAAAATTGTTCCTGTCAAATGATCCCGTAAAATCCATGTTTCTCATTCTGAAATCATAACTTCCTGTGAGATTGTATTTGTCTTTTTTATAATTCAGATTTAATCCGCTTCCGTATTTATCTCCGGTACCTGTATTGAGATTGAGCTGTCCGTTGAATCCGCTGTCATCGTATTTTTTCATCACAAGATTAATAACTCCTGTCGAACCTTCGGCATCATACTTCGCTGAAGGATTTGTAATTACTTCTACAGACGATAACTGTTCAGCCGGCATCTGTTCAAGTATTCTTGAAACGCTTCCAGTCACAGGTCTTCCGTTAATGAAAAATTTTATCTGTTGTCCGCCGCGAAGACTGATATTGTTGTCTATATCAACAGCCACTGAAGGAATATTCTTAAGTATCTCTATTGCTGTACCTCCCGTTACGCTCATGCTCTGATCGACATTGAATATTTTTTTCTCTCCTTTGATTTCCATGAATGGTTTCTCACTTTCAACTATAATCTCATCTGTCTCCGTTCCTGTCTTTAAGAAAATCGTATCCAGCGTTATTACTTTTTCTTCTGGTTTGAATAAACTTACCGGTCTTATCACTTTATTATATCCTGTGATATCAATTGAAAGGCTGTATTTTCCCTGTTCGACATTTTGAATTTTGAAAAATCCCTTTGTGTCTGTCTGTGTACCTTTATAAAGAGAAGAATCCCTTGACTTAATAAGCTGTATGGATACACCTTCTATTGGAGTTGAGCTTTGCCTGTCAAATATGTAACCGCTTACTTCTCCGTCATCAAATGACGTTTTAAAATTGCCTTTGCCTTTTTTTTCAGGATCGAACTGCGGGATTGCTTCAGTGCTTATGAATGTAAGTAAGATCAGAAATGAGAATATCCTTGTAATGCGCATTATTAATATTGATTTATTACTTAAACAGACAATATTAACCTGCATATAGTTTAAAGCAGTTTTAAATAAAATGAAATTTATTAAAAGTTGTCAATTCTGATTAAGCATTTGAAAATATTAAAAGCTCTAATTTAGAATTGACAACTTTATACAAATAAATAGGTGTCTTACCGAATGAAGTTCAGTAAAGCTCCTTATGTATTAATATTGCCGGCATAATTATTTTTGTGAAGTAATATTTATTACAATTATTTAAAAACTAAAAAAAATAATCATGAAAAAATCATTATTAAAATTACTTGCAGTGCTTATCCTGATAACAGCATTGACTGCTTCACCGGGATGGGTCAAAGATCTGAGTTATAAGACAAAAGAAAAAACGGAGACATCATCTGAACTGAAAATCACAGGCAGGTCACTGGAAATTTCAAGCTCCGGTTACTATTCTCTGAGATTAGCAACTGTAAGCTATGCGCAGTTTTATTAAACTAACAAGACACACTAAAATATTTAGTGTGTCTTGTCTTATTATGTGAATCAAGATTTTCAACAAACTCAATGAACTCTACAAATTTAAAACATTGCATTAATTCCTATTGAAGGCAAGAATCCAATGCTCTCATTGTACTCTACGCTTCTTGTATATTTATTCCACTCTACATCCGTCACGTTCTTTTGATTCAGCACATTCTGAAGGTCTATGTAAGTTACAAGTGTCCAGCTCTTGAAGTTAAGTGTTTTATCCACGCGCAGGTCAAGACGGTTGTAGTCCGGGAGCCTTAAAGTATTATATTCGGAAACCAGCTGCGTTCCGTCCGCAGGATTTATCGGAGTATATGGTCTGCCGCCGACTAACCTGAACTTGGCTGCAGCTTCCCATCCGTATCCTAATTTATATCCGCCCGTTACAGTAAATAGAAATACATTATCAAAGTTACTTTGTCTTTCAATACCGTCAAGAGCTTTGTATTTAGCTTCATAGAAAGAGAAATTAAGCAGCCCGTAGAAATTTGTAGTCAAAGCTTTTTGAATAAAAAATTCAATGCCTCTGGCATAACCTGTTCCGGATGATACAAGCGGTTCAAGTCCGAACTCGTCTTTCTGCTCAAAGTTACCGCCGTTGTTTCCGAGAATTAAATACGGACGCGAGGTACTGACAGGATAATCAGAATAATCTTTGTAATATGCTTCGAGAGTCATTCTTATATCACTGGAAATTAAATATTCAAGTCCTGCAACATAGTGATCAGCGCGTATGTCTTTCAGGTTTCTGTTCTGTTCATTTGCAGCGAGCCAGATATATGACGGCGACTGATAAAATATGCCGTAAGCAAAACTTAAACTGAATTTTTTGTTTAACGGAACTTCCAGAGAAGCTCTCGGAGCAATGTAATTCTTATCATTTAAGTATTCAAAATAATCATACCTCAGACCAAGATTGATTTTTATGTCTTTGAAAATATTCTGAGTAAACTGCGTGTAAAGATATGCCTTATTTGTTTTTGTATCGTTTGTAAGTGAAAGTTCAGGCAAGATATATCTCTCCCCTGTTTCTGGGTCTATGAAATAAGAAGTGTCCGCCTGCTGATAAATGTCATTTTCATAATTAATAAAACTGAATCTTCCGCCTGCCTGGATCTGAGTATTCGGCGTAAGTGTTAAAAAGTATTCAGCTTTTAAACCGGTCTCGCCTTCTTTGGAATTATTTTTGAATATATCAACGAATTCAGCATTTCGTCCGGAATAATCAAATTTAGTAAAAGTCCTTCCGAGATTAAATAAAGCAAAAGATTTTTTTGATAAAATAGTCCTGAGTTCAAAGGAGTTAACATATCCGTTCTGATTATTCTTTAATATGTTCTCATTGTCCTGCCTGTTTTCAATATCGTCATTATTGAATGTGACTTTATCAATATTTCCTATGGCATTTACTGTAAGAGAATTTTTTTCATTAAAATCATATACACCCTTGAATTGTGCAGAAGAATACTCCGGTACAAATCCGAATCCTGAAGCTTTAAAAATAAAATCAAGATAGCTTTTCCTTGCCGACAAAAGCCACGAACCTTTTTTCTTGCTTCCAAAAGGTCCTTCTATAAGAGCTCCGAAACCGGTAGCGCTTAAATTAATATCTGTAAGAAATTTTTCACGGTTGCCTTCACGGAATTTTATGTCAAGCACTGAAGAGAGCTTATCACCGTATCTTGCTGAAAATCCGCCTGTGAGAAAATCAACTTCCCTCACAACTTCAAGATTGATAATGCTAACCGGTCCGCCTGTAGCTCCCTGTGAACCGAAGTGATTAATGTTCGGCACGAATGTATTGTCAACAAGAAATAAATTCTCTGTAGGAGAGCCGCCTCTGACTATCAGATCATTCCTTCCGTCATTCACAAATGAAACTCCGGGCAGTATCTGCACAACCCTTCCAATGTCTTCAAACCCTCCGGGAGTTCTTCTGATCTCTTCGTAAGTAAGCTGTTTGAATGAATTCGCAAGATCACCGGGCATAACAAATCTTTCATCTTCAACGACAATTTCATCAGTAGAAATGATCTCCAGTTCAATGAGAATGTCAGTAGGCACCCCGGAATTAACAACTATATTATCAAGAAGAATAGTTTTGTAACCGATCTGATTTATGCGCATGGAATATTCGCCGACCTCAACATCAGTGATTTTAAAGAAACCGTTCTCATAGGTCTCTGTCCCTGTGACAATTTCATTACCTTTCAGAACAGCAACAGCAACTTCCCCGACAGGAAGCCTGTTCGATTTATCTATGACCCGTCCGGTAATGTCGCTTGTCTGGGAAAAAATAAATTTTGGGGTAAATAAAAGCAGAAGAAGTAAAAGTATATTTTTCAATTATTTTGTTTGGTTTAATATGAATGTTCAAATATATTTTTTTATAGAAAAAGTTCCTGTAAAATAATCTCTTTTTCCTTTACATAAGATTGTCTCAAAACAAAATTATTATTTAAACCCAACATCACAAAGCAGTCTATTATTAACTTTTTTCTTAGTGTCCTGTGACTTTGTGGTTTATAAAGATGTCTTGAAATACTCTCGCAAAAGCAGGGGGAATTAGCCGGTTTAGTTTTCAAAAAAAGAATATTACAATTATTATATTTATAACCGTCGCCAGACCAAGTCCTGCAAGAACAATTTTCTTTGTAAGCTTATCAGCAAGTATCATTGCAGCAATGATCTTCAGAATATTATTGGAAACAATTGCCTGAAAGGTTGCTTTGGCAATAAATATTATCCCGATCTGAAATTTTCCCTGAAATAAATTCAGAAGGAACGGATCTATATCAGAAAATCCAATTATATAAGAAAGAACATTCAATCCCTGCTCTCCGAAAAATTTAAGTGTATAATTTGTCAGAAAGCTGAACAATAAAAACAGCAGTGAGAATATAACTGCAAGCTTAAGCTCAAGAGGATTCTTTTCACTAATAGTAGAAGTCTGAATCTCTGAATCGGCTTTGGATCTTGAAAGATAAACAGCCATTCCTGTAATTATAAGAACAAGTATCAGAATCAGGAAATACGGATATGTCAGATACGCGAGGCTGAAATTAAAAAACAGCATCAGAATCAGAACTCTCAGATACATCATACCTGTGGCAAGAATTATAGCAGCTCCATACGTTCTGTCAGGAACAGTTTTTTCCTTGCTCTTTTTTGAAAGAATGATTGTAGTGGCTGTACTGCTGTATAAACCACCAAGCATTCCGGAAACAATAAGCCCTGATTTTACGAGAACGAATTTCTGTAAAAGATAACTGAAATATGATATTCCCGAAACTACTACTATGGATAACCATATCTGATAAGGCGAAATATCAAGATATTCCGAAATATGAGAATCAGGCAGCACCGGAAGAATCACGCCGGCAAGAATGAGAAATTTCGCAAGTGTAAGGAATTCATTGTTTGCAAGCTTTCCGGAAAATTCCAGCAGGTAATTTTTTGACTCAACGAGTATAAGAACTGAAACAACAATAAGTATCGAAAGCCATTTCGGCTGCGTAATAAAAATCGGTGCAAGGGAGTATGTGATTAGACCGACGAGTATTTTTGTCATGCCGAATGCCTTGTGATCTTTGATCTTTGTGTAGTAATAAATTCCGAATAAACCTCCAAGTATCAGAATGCCTGCAATGAACAATGTAAAATTATGCGGCTCAAGAATATACAGCAGAAATCCCAGCACACCAATGAACGTAAATGTCCTGTCAGTTCCGAAAGGTATGGAATCTTCATCTTTCTGATTCTGCTGCTTCCTCTGCTCAAGTCCTATCAGCAGTGAGAATAATACCACTAAGATAAACTGGAGAAAGATCTCGGGGATTTTTGCAAGTATTTCCAAGATTAGTTAATTATGATGATTATGCAAACTATTCCTTGTTCATTATTCATTATTCATTATTCACTGAAGTTACGCAAAAGTAATAATTTTAAATTTTAGATTTTTCAATTCCTTTATTTTATGAGAAATAAGCATTCATTTCGAGACCTCCCCCTGCCCCCTCCTTTGCAAGGAGGGGGTTTGGAGGTGGTAAATGAATTAAAAACATACTCTGGTGTAACTTCAGTTATTCATTATTCATTAATTTAATGTCTTTCTTTAACTTTATAAATTCTATTATTTCTCTTTCCTCGTCAACTCTGCAGAATCTCTCCCATTCTGATTTTCCAACGACCGGATAATTTCACTGGGAGACTCAGCGGAGACGGAAAAATTCTTAATCAGAATAAATTCCAAATCCGATATTCCAAATTCCAAATCAGAATAAATTCCAATTCTAAACTCACTCAGGTTATTGGCTTTAATTTTCACTTTATCCCTTTCGGGACGGCGCCCTTGCTGCAGTGCGGAAACCTCCGTGACAGCCGGATGTATTGACTCCGCCTTCAGATAATTCCCTGAAAATTATATACAAACTCCTGAGGACATCAAACAAACTACTATAATTTTCAGGGAAACTTCTAAGATTTTCAGGGAAACCCCTGACTTTTACAAATGTACTGATTAAATTGTCAGAAGTTCTTCCGGAAGGGACATCTGGGGCTCGCAATCCTCTAATCATAGAAATTCCGGTTTAGACTTCCTTTAGTCCGGAAATTGTCTGTTCCATGATTTCAGGATTTCCTTGAATACCGGAATTTATTAAATGAAATCCAGGAAATCCTGTGAATCCCGGTTCAAAATAACTAAAGGGTTTCATACCTTGATTTTAGCGTAAATAATCTTGCCTGACTAACTTGTAACTCTGATATATCCCTTAATCAGTCCTGATAACTCTTCCATCAGTCCTGATAACTCACCCATCAGTCTTATTCATTTATTAATAAAATACAATTTTCAGATTACAATATCAGTTTTCTTGCTTACAATTCCGGACTGCAACAAGAAAATTACAATATTGAATATAAAAAAATCCGGATCCTTTTTATTAAAGAATCCGGATTTATAAAAAATATGAAATTTACTTTAACAGGATCATTCTTTTAGTGTCTGTAAATCCTTGTTTATTTATAGTATAGAAATATATTCCGCTGGAAAGACTGCTTCCGTCAAATTCTGCTTTATATATTCCGGGCTGCTTGATCTCATTCACTATTGTCATTACTTCTTTCCCAAAAATATCATAAACCTTCAAAGAAACAAATCCCAAATTCCAAATGCATTACTGGATTGAAAGGATTCGGATAATTCTGTTCAAGTCTGTATTTTAAATGTAAGAGCTGTCACTGCGTTGCTGAATGTGCAGTTTGTGATATTATCAGCGTCTGAATTATTCAGAACGATACCTTCCCATTTTTGAGTTGAATCAAGTGAAGTAAATGTCGCGCAGTTTGCAATTAGAGTCGCCGAACTGTCTACAATTATATTAGAGTTCTCACCGAATTTAATTTTTGAATGAGGATTCAGAATCAGTGAAGATTCTTTTCCGGAAATATGAAGTGTGTAATCATCAGGAAGTTCTAATACAGCGCTGTCAGACAGAACAATACTAGTGCTGTCTCTAATTTCAAAGGCAGATGTAATGGTGCAAACAGGAAAAATTCCGGATAAAAACCGTATTCTTAAAGGTCCGACAATATCTGAACCTTTCGCCGTTGTTGGTGATCCAAAAAGTTTGCTTCATATATTAAAAATTTAATAGTCTGTTTGTGCAAACTTTTTGGTCACCAACAACAAAACACCTCATGAAGATGAGATCTAATGTTTCCTTTTAATCAAAACCAAGTTGCAGAAATTCAAACTGATTATTTCGGTAAAATTCAAAATCATTTTTTATTTAATCAAGAAAATATAAATTTTTTTAAACAAACTGATTCCTCGTCCGGAGCCTTTGTTGTTGGTGTTCAAAAAAGTTTACACATAACAATTAGAATCTTTCAAAGAGCTTCAGCATACTTTTTAGAACACAAACAAGGGGGGAAATACGCAGATTCCATAAATCCAACAGCTGATATAATTACAGAAACCTTAATGAACTTAACTAACTTATCACAATCAACTAATCGTTATCAATAATTCAAAGCCGGCGACAGCCATCTCTCTGCATCCTTGAGACTCATTCCCTTCCTCTTTGCATAATCCTCAACCTGATCCTTTCCGATCTTGCCGACACCGAAATACTTTGACTTAGGATGTGCAAAGTAAAGTCCGCTGACCGAAGATGCAGGATACATTGCCAGACTTTCTGTCAGTTTTATACCCGTATTCTTTTCAGCATCGAGTATTTCAAACAATGTCGTCTTTTCAGTATGATCAGGACAGGCGGGATATCCCGGCGCAGGTCTGATGCCTCTGTATTTTTCGTGTATCAGATCTTCATTGGCTAATTTTTCACTTACATTATATCCCCAGAATTCAGTGCGGACTCTCTTATGCATCAGTTCCGCAAACGCTTCGGCTAATCTGTCCGCAAGAGCCTGCAGCATTATCTTGTTATAGTCATCCTGTTCCGAATCAAATTTCTTAATCCATTTCTCTATACCTATACCCGCCGTCACAGCAAATCCTCCGATGTAATCTTTCAGTCCGGTTTCTTTCGGTGCTATGTAATCTGACAATGAAATGTTCGGAAGGTTCGCGCTCTTCTGAGACTGCTGTCTCAATGTACGGAAAACCTTTACAATTTCGGTTCTCTTATCATCCTTATAAACTTCTATGTCATCACCAACCGCATTTGCATCCCATATTCCTATTACTGCTTTTGCTGAAATCCATTTTTCTTTAATGATCTTCTTTAATAATTCATTTGCATCTTTGAAAAGATTTCGTGCTGTCTCTCCCACAACTTTATCATCAAGTATCTCGGGATATTTACCCGCCAGCTCCCACGTCCTGAAAAAAGGCGACCAGTCTATGTATTCCGCTATCTCTTCAAGAGAATAATCATCAAAAACTTTTAAACCGGTAAACTTCGGTTTCTGAATATCTTCTTCTTTAAAATCTAATTTAAGCCTGTTCTTCTTAGCTTCTTCATAAGTCAGATAAGATTTCTGAACACGGTTTTTAAAATGATGCTCTCTTAATTTTACATATTCAGATTTTATTTCAGCGGAAAATTTATCGCTGTTGTCTCCGAGCAGATTACCTACAACGGGCACTGACCTCGAAGCATCAAGCACGTGAATGGTCTGACCGCTTTTATAATTTTCCTCTATCTTTACGGCAGTGTGAACTTTCGACGTAGTCGCTCCTCCTATCAATAGTGGAATCGTAAATCCTTCCCTCTCCATTTCTTTAGCTACGTGAACCATCTCGTCAAGCGATGGTGTGATCAGTCCGCTCAGTCCAATGACATTCACTTTCTCCTGACGAGCTGTCTCAAGTATCTTCTCGCAGGAAACCATCACGCCGAGATCTATCACGTCATAATTATTGCAGCCAAGTACAACCCCTACTATATTCTTTCCTATATCGTGAACATCACCTTTTACTGTCGCCATCAGTATCTTTCCTTTCGGCTTCGCACCTTCCTCTTTTGTTGCTTCTATATAAGGAAGCAGATACGCAACTGCTTTCTTCATTACTCTCGCGCTCTTTACCACTTGAGGCAAAAACATTTTCCCTTCGCCGAAAAGATCACCGACCACATTCATTCCGTCCATAAGCGGTCCCTCTATTACTTCAATCGGCTTGTCAAAAAGTTTTCTTGCCTCTTCTGTATCTTCATCTATGTATTCAACTATTCCTTTTACAAGAGAATGTGTCAGTCTTGTTTTTACATCCTGCTGTCTCCAGCTGTCGTCACGAACCTGCTCTTTGCCCTTGTTCTTTACAGTCTCTGCATAATCAACAAGTCTTTCTGTTGCATCAGGTCTTCTGTTTAGCAGTACATCTTCAACTCTCTCAAGCAGGTCCTTCGGTATTTCTTCATAGACTTCAATCAGTCCCGGATTTACAATTCCCATATCCATTCCGGCTTTTATTGCATGATAAAGAAATGCCGAATGCATAGCTTCGCGAACTCTGTCATTACCCCTGAATGAAAATGAAATATTGCTGACGCCTCCGCTGACCTGAGCACCGGGAAGATTATCTTTTATCCATCTGGCAGCGTTCATATAATCAACTGCATAGTTGTTGTGCTCTTCTATGCCTGTTGCGACAGTAAGAATATTCGGATCGAAAATTATATCTTCAGCCGGAAAGCCGACTTCTTTTGTGAGTATGTCATAAGCTCTTTTGCAGATATCGATTTTTTTCTGAAAGGTATCCGCCTGTCCCTTTTCATCGAATGCCATTACAATTACCGAAGCGCCGTACATTTTTACTTTCCTCGCATGCTCTTTGAATTTCTCTTCACCTTCTTTTAATGAAATGGAATTCACAACACTTTTTCCCTGAACGCATTTCAGCCCGGCTTCTATTACAGACCATTTGGATGAATCTATCATAATAGGAAGCTTTGAAATATCAGGTTCGGATGCAATAAGATGCAGGAACTTTGTCATCACTTCTTCCGAGTCAAGCATGCCTTCATCCATATTCACATCGATCATCTGCGCTCCGCCTTCTACCTGATGACGTGCTATTGCCAAAGCATCTTCATACTTTTCTTCCTTGATGAGCTTCTTGAATTTAGCGGAACCGGTCACATTCGTTCTCTCTCCGACATTGACAAAGTTACTTCCTTTGTAAACATTCAGCGGCTCGAGTCCGCTGTATCTGGGAATTCGTTCGATTACCGGTGGAACACGAGGCTTGTACTTCACTGCAACATCAGCTATAGCCTTGATGTGATCCGGAGTAGTTCCGCAGCATCCGCCGACAATATTCAGAAGACCTTCATTTAAAAATTCCTCTATCTGAATTGCAGTTGATTCCGGAGTTTCGTCATATTCTCCGAACTCATTCGGTAGACCAGCATTCGGATGCGCGCTGACCAGTAATTCAGATTCTTCTGCAATGGTAGATATATGCGGTCGAAGCTGTTTCGCGCCGAGCGCGCAGTTGAATCCTATGCTAAGCAGATCCATATGTGAAACAGAATATAAAAAAGCTTCAACAGTCTGTCCTGATAAAGTTCTTCCGCTTGCATCGGTGATCGTTCCTGAAACCATTACGGGTAATTTTCTACCTGTATCATTAAAATATTTCTGTATCGCAAAGAGCGCAGCTTTTGCATTAAGCGTATCAAAAATAGTTTCAACAAGAAGTATATCAACGCCTCCGTCAACGAGGCCACGTGTCTGCTCATAATAAGCATCTACAAGTTCATCAAACGTAACAGCTCTGAATCCGGGATCATTTACATCAGGAGAGAGCGAAGCAGTTCTGTTTGTAGGTCCCATTGAACCCGCGACGAATCTGGGCTTATGCGGTTCTTTTTTTGTAAATTCATCCGCAACTTCCCTTGCTATCTTAGCAGATTCGAAATTGAGTTCATATACAATATCCTCAAGCTTATAATCCGCCTGTGCAATCTTCGTCCCGCTGAATGTATTAGTCTCCGCTATGTCAGCTCCGGCTTCAAAATATTTTGCGTGTATTTCTTTTATTATATCAGGTCTCGTGATGGACAAAAGATCATTGTTCCCTTTCAATGAATGCGGATGATCCTTAAACCTTTCGCCTCTAAAATCATTTTCTTCAAGAGTATGTCTCTGTATCATTGTCCCCATTGCGCCGTCGAGAACAAGTATACGGTCTTTTAAAATTTGTTTTATGTCTGTCATATTGAATAGTAAGATTTTTAATATTTGTAAGACTTGTAATATAATTTGAAATTATTAAATCATTGATCTGTCAGGTTTGATTTCAGTTTTTGAAAACTAATTTAAAAGATTTTAATATTTGTATTACCCGTAAGATTATTTTTTCGTTTTAATTCAAAAATGTATGTTCTGTTTATCTGCTTTTGAAAATTCATTTTATAATCACAGGTCAGTCAGTTAATTTTTATTCCAAAAAAAAATCTCTTCTGACATAAGCCGGAAGAGATTCAATATTTTAGTAAAAACAATTTCAATATTTAATTCTTCTAACTCATCTCTTCCTGCATTCAGGCAGGATAGGAATTAGCACCTTTCGAACCGGATTACATCCGGAAGACGGTTGCCAAGGTATCACAGGGCCTAATCCCTCCACCTTTCTCCATAAGTCAGATCGTGTAAGAACAAATTTACTGATTGCAATATACTTTATTGAAAATGGATTTTCAATTGAAATTTTTTATTTCCCGTTGTATTCGACTCCACATCCGTCCAAAACGTTTGAAATAAAAAATGGCTAGTCTACGCCATAGTACGTATTTTTGTTTAACGGCAAACCAAAATACACTAGCCATGAACAATATATCAACATTCAGTCAAATAGTTAATAAATTTAACAGGCACGATTTTAAAAAGATCGTAGATAAATATGAAGCCGATAAGCATAATAAAGGAATAAATAGTTGGACACAATTTATAGCTATGTTATACTTGCATTTTGCCAAAGTAAATTCCTTACAGGAAATATCTGATGGTCTTCGTTTATCCGGGGGGAACTTAAATCATTTGGGAATAACTAAAAAAAGTGCCAAAGAAGACATCACTGTCTTATGAAAATAAAAATCGAAACTGGCAAGTATTCGGAGAATTTTTTCACACTGTATTGGCTTCAATACAAAATGAAATTGACTTCAAAAAAGAGAAGTTTAAAGTTCGAATAAAGAAAAAGAGCTTCGCATTGGATTCGACACTGGTAAGTTTGTGTTTATCATTATATGATTGGGCAAAATACAGAAATCAGAAAGGCGCAATAAAGCTTCATACTTTGTTAGATTATGATGGATGCTTGCCTGTGTATGTCCAAGTAAGTGATGGAAAACTTGCCGATAACAGAGCAGCTTATCAGATAATCCGTTATGTTTATAAACATAACTAATACAGATAAAAAATTTTACAACCATTGTTTATAGTGTTTTGAACTGATAAGCTTACTGCGGATTCTGAAGACTTATTTTGTGAATACTGCGTTATGAAAAAACTAATCTTCATAAATTAACCTTTTTCAAAATTCTGCGTTGTATCTTGGAGTGATTCAAACTATTTTTGCATATAAATGATATTTAAACTTTTGAAATACACTTTAAGTCCGGTCTTAATAATTCTTTTAACCTTTAGTATTTCTTATTCACAAAAGGACACTGGGAAAAATAAAGTCTCACAGAACGAAAAAGCGATGTCTTATTTCATTGAAGGCAAGTCGCTTGAGCTTCAGAATAATTTCATCGGCGCGGTGGAAAATTTCAGGGATGCTTTGAAATACGATAAGGCTCCCGGAATCTATCACGCGCTGGCACAGGTATATTTCAAGCAAGGCAAAATGGATGAAGCTAAAAATGAAATTAAGAAAGCTCTGAAAATTCAGCCCTACGATCAAAACTATCTGGAGACACTTGCTGACATAAATATCGTGAATAAAGATTTTAAAGATGCAGTTGAAAATTACGAGGAAATAATCCGGCTCGATTCAAATTATACCTACGGTCTATATTCTCTTGCCCGGCTTTATCAGGAATTGAAAATGACTTCCAAGTCTATTATTATTTATGAAAAGATCACAAACATGATCGGTTATGATTTTGATGTACTGAATAAAATGTATGAGATCTATATTAATTATAAGAATTATGATAAAGCCATAGAAACTCTCGAAGCGCTTCAGAAGCTTGATCCTTTCAATGTGAATATCAAATCTCTTTTAGCTTCACTTTATGTAAGGACTAACCGGAACGCAGATGCAAGAAGGATTTACGAAGAAATGTATATGCTCAATCCTGACAATAAGGAAATTCAAACCGAACTTGTGAAAATATATTTCAGGCAGAATGAAAGCGACAGGGCATTTGAGAATTTCAGTAAGATGCTCGGAAAAGATTCGCTGGATTTCCTTGAAAAAGTACAGGTCGGCGAACTTTATTATAATCTGATCTCTCAGGATGAATCCGCTAAAGACATTTCAAAAAATATTTTCATAAAGCTTAATAAAGATTATCCTCAGGAATGGATACCATATTATTATCTCGGAATAATTGATATTCTGGATAAGGATATAAGCGGATATAAAGAAAAATTCCTCAAGTCTATTGAGTATGCGGATACTTCAAGTGATGCTTATGTAAATATAGGTCTTGCGCTGTTTCAGCAAAATGACACAGAAGAAGCTTTGAAAACACTTGACGAAGGATTAAGCAAATTTAATAATGATTTCAGGCTGCTTTATGTGAAAGGTCTTACTTTACAGAGAATTGACAGAGTGCCTGAGGCCATTACATATTTTGAAAAAGCAATTGAGATTAACCCGAATGATGTTTCCATGCTTTCCACTCTTGCCCTTGCCTATGACGGTCAGGGAAACTTTATGGAATCTGCTGAGATATATGAAAAAGCGCTGAAGATAGATCCGCAGAACGCGCTGGTACTGAATAATTATGCATACAACCTGTCCGAAAGAGGAGTCAACCTGGATAAAGCGCTTGAAATGTCCAAGATCTCAATTGAGAAAGATCCGGGAAATGCTTCATTTCTTGATACAATAGGTTGGATATATTTTAAACTGAAAAAATATAAACCTGCAAAAGAGAATATTGAAAGATCACTTATGGTCAATCCCAACAGTGCTGTCGTACTCGAACATCTTGGTGACATTTATAATGCAATGAAAGATTATCCGGGAGCTTTGAAATACTGGAAGCTGTCTCTTGAAAAAAATCCTAATAACGTCCAACTAAAGGAAAAAATTGATCTTTATAAAATAAGCTGAATAGATTCGTAAGATTCATAAGATTCGTAAGATTCATAAGATTCATAAGATTCAAGATTTATAAAATTTATAAGATTTAATTTTTATTAATTTAACGATTTTATTAAATAACATAATTTAATTATATATATATGGGAATGTCATCAAACGGAGCGGTCAGTCATCACAAAGTAATTGTAATAGGTTCTGGTCCGGCAGGTCTTACCGCAGCGTTGTATTCAGGCAGGGCAAATCTGGATCCTTTGATATTTGAAGGACATCAACCGGGAGGACAGCTTACAATTACAACTGAAGTAGAAAATTATCCGGGTTTTGAGCATGGAATACAGGGACCGGAACTTATGGACGTAATGAGAAAACAGGCGTACAGATTTGGCGCTAAATCAGTATTCAGAAATATTGTCAAGGTGGATTTTACTCAAAGACCATTCAGAATAATGGATGAAGAAGATAAGGAATATTGCGCTGAAACCATCATTGTATCTACCGGCGCATCAGCAAAATGGCTCGGACTGGAATCGGAAAAAATATTTATGGGATATGGTGTGTCTTCCTGCGCTACCTGTGACGGATTTTTCTTTAAGGGAATGAAAGTAGTGGTGGTAGGAGGTGGTGATACTGCTATGGAAGAAGCGAATTACCTTACAAGACATGCAAGTGAAGTCATTCTTATTCATCGAAGAGAAGAGTTCAGGGCATCTAAGATTATGCTGGACAGGGCAAAAGGAAATCCGAAAATAAGATTTGTACTGAATACAGTAATAGAAGAAATTCTCGGAAAAATAGAAGGCGACAGAAAAACAGTTACCGGTGTAAGAGTAAAAGATGTCGTGACCGGTAAAGTTTCTGAAATAGAATGTTCCGGATTCTTTACGGCAATAGGTCATGAACCAAACTCAAAAATATTCAAAGGTATTCTTGATATGGATGAAACAGGTTATCTTATAACGAAAAAATCAACGAGCGAAACAAATGTGGAAGGTGTGTTCGCATGCGGAGATGTACAGGACAGTTATTACAGACAGGCGATAACAGCTGCCGGCACAGGCTGCATGGCGGCTATAGATGCGGAAAGATATCTGGAGCAAAAAGAATACGAAGAATCGATTAAAAAATAATTGCGAGTTACGATTTACGAGTTATTTTGCTAACTAATAACTATTAACTACTAACTAAAAATTATCAACTAAAAAAATATGCCTTATTATTATAAACTCGGTGAGATCCCTCAGAAGCGCCACACACAGTTCAGACAGCCGGACGGATCTCTTTATAAAGAAGAATTATTTTCAACTATCGGATTTGACAGCATATATACAAATGCATATCATATAAATTCACCTGCTAAGATCAAGGAAATTTCTCCTGAAGTTGAGATCATGAAGGTCGAAGAATGGAAAGAGGCTTCACTCAGACCATACCATTTCAGAACAAAGCCGGCGAAAAAAGAAGGAGATGCTTTAAGCGGCAGGAAGCCTATTATGTTTAATAACGATGTTGTGATGAGCGTGTGCCGACCGAAAAAGCAGATGGATTATTTTTATAAGAATGCATTGTGCGACGAAGTTTTTTTCATACACGAAGGAACCGGCACCCTTGAATCTCAGCTCGGATATCTGAAATTCAAAGAAGGTGATTATATTGTAATACCAAGAGGTATCATATACCGATTAGTTCATGATACCGAAGAAGCACGTTATCTTATTTTTGAAACAACCGGTCCGATAACAACGCCAAGCAGATACAGAAACGAGCACGGTCAGCTGATGGAACACGCGCCTTTTTGTGAAAGAGACATAAAAGCTCCTGAGAAAATGGTCACATTTGATGAGAAGGGAGATTTTATTATAAAAGTTAAAAAAGGCGAACAGATAGTTTCCATTCACTATGAATTTCATCCTTTTGATGTAATTGGCTGGGACGGATATTACTTCCCGTGGATTTTCAACATAAATGATTTCATGCCTATAACAGGAAAGATACATATGCCTCCTCCGATACATCAGACATTTGCAGCTCCGGGTTTCGTGATATGTTCATTCTGTCCGAGACTTCTGGATTATCATCCGCTTGCTGTTCCGATTCCGTATAATCACAGTAATCTGGATTCCGATGAAATGCTTTATTATGTTGACGGAAATTTTGCCAGCAGAAAAGGAATAGATTACGCATCAATAAGTCTTCACCCTAACGGAATTCCTCACGGACCGCATCCCGGAACTGTAGAAGCTAATCTCGGGAAAAAAGAAACTGTCGAGATAGCTGTAATGATGGATACATTCAGACCATTGAAGCTGACAAACTTTGCACGTGAAATGAATGATCCGAAATACTATCTGAGCTGGAACGAAACAGAGCCAATAGAGCTAATTAACAAAGGACAGTAGAATTTTGAATTTGGGATTTCGAGTTATGAATTTTTTAGATTTATCTTTTAGCTGAAAAAATAAATTCAGGATTCACATCTTAAATTCACAAATTTAATATAGATACTAAATTAATATCTAATAAAAACTGTGAAACAACAATATTTTATAGTTACATCAATAAAATGATTTCACAAAATGGAAAAACTCTCTTTGACAGAATAATTTAGAATGATTATATTTGTAAAAAAATTTACCCTATAAGAAAAAATTTAAAGCTTATTATTTTTTAATAAAAATTTCTAAAATCCATCCTCTGACCCGGAGGAAACAATTCAAATTAATTATACCCCAAAGTAATTATTTGTTTATTCCGTTTTATAAGCATAGTTGAGGTATATATCTTTTACTTAAAAAATCAAAAAAATTATTTTTCCAAAATAATCCTTTACAGGATTATTCAATTCTCATCCGGTGATTTATTCCCCAAAGTAACTTCATTGGATAATTTTAATAAACTTATTCATAAATTAATTTAAGGGGAGTTTCCCAAAAAATGAAAAAAACATTTCTATTAGCAGCAGTATTATTACTGCTTACGGTTACAAATTCTTTTTCCCAGTACGGACTTAGCAAAGGCAGACTGAATACTTCTTTTGATGCAAACTGGAAAGGACAAAACGTCAGTTTCCCGTTTACCGCAAGTAATTGTGGAGCGGGTCACGAAGGCGGATACGCAGGTATTATATTGGCAAATCTACAGGGACAGGCAAATACACCTTTTTATTGTTTAGACCTCTGTACAGATATTAACCTTGGTGACTCTATTGTAGATTCCGCTTCTTCTATCGCAACGGCAATTTATATTACTACTCATTATTATCCTGCAAAACCAAACGTGCTTCCTGATCCTAATGACGAAGCATGTGCAGTTCAAATTGCAATCTGGCATTTCAGAAATAACCTGGATATTACACAGGTAACCGGACCTACTCAAATTATTGCTATCAGGGCTCGTGCTCAAACTATTATTGATGAAACAATCGCAAACAGCGGTATAATAGTTCAGCCGCCGACAGTAGAGATTCATCCTGCAGTAAATCCTGATGACTTCTATGTCAGAACACTTGATACAGCCGGAAATCCTATTGCAGTTAATGGTATAACTCTTTCAATAACAGGCGGAGGTTCTCTAAGTACTCTTACTGTTAATACAGCTGCAAATGGTAATTCACCTGATGTAATTGTAACAGGTGCTAACAACAGTAGTATTATTTCAGCAACAGCTTCAGTAGAAATTCCAGGCGGAGTAACATACTGCGGATTGAATGCCATTAAACAGCTTCTTGTGCTTGGAAAGACAACTCTGGGATTAAGAACAACAACCACAACCTGGGGTGCTTTACCTGTAGAATTATCTTCATTTACAGCTTCAGTTATTAACAGAGACGTTACATTAAACTGGAGTACTGCAAATGAAATCAACAATTCGACTTTCCAGATTGAAAGAAAATCATTTAGTTCTGACGGATGGACTGTTATCGGAAATGTTACCGGTAACGGAACAAGCAATGTTGCACATGATTATTTATTTAATGACAGGAATCTGTCATCAGGTATGTATTCTTACAGACTGAAACAAATAGATTTCAACGGTAACTTCGAGTATCACAATCTGAATGCTGAAGTAATCGTCGGAACTCCAAAAGATTTCAGCTTAAGTCAGAATTATCCGAATCCATTCAACCCTTCTACTACTATTAACTTCGATATGCCGAAGGGCGGATTTGTTTCTTTAAAAGTTTATAATACTTCAGGAATAGAAGTAGCGACTCTGGTAAATGAAACAAGATCAGCAGGTTATCATTCAGTCAGCTTCAACGCTTCCGCTCTTTCAAGTGGTGTTTACTATTACAGACTTGAATCAAACGGAATCAGCAAAACAATGAAGATGGCTTTAATAAAGTAATCTGATCTGAAAATATTTTTAAAAAAGGCGGACTTGAAAGGAGATCCGCCTTTTTTATTTCATATTCTGACTTGACATTAAAATTATATAAAAATAAATTCGCGCAGAAAAACTTTTCATACAATTGATTTTTCCTGGCATAAACACTGCTTTATAATCTTACCATTTTTCAATTCCCCGAAGCAAGTATAAAATATTTGTTACAAAATTTAGCATTCATGTTCAGGATTTCTAAGTAATTTAACTTACAATTCGGTTTTGAAATCAGGTTGTTCTCAAGTATAGGATTTAATTTTATTCTTTTAAAATCAGATAAACTTAAAAATACCCTGTATGAGCAGACTATTTTTTAACTGTATAAAGATCAGAGCACCTTGAAATTTAACTTTTTTGAACAAACCCAAATTGTTCATGCATGTTTGTTTATTCATTTTTAAAAATATCATTTCCGTGACTTCGGTTCTTTAACTGTAATTTGTAAATTCACTGATACACAAAATCAGGATTAATTTACAATTTTTTTTGCCGTTTTAGAAAATGAATATATGAAAGGAGAATTCACATATTTAAATTTCATTAATCATTAAACCAAGCAAAATTATGAAAACCACCCTATATAAATTAATATCAACCGAATTAATCATTATTCTATTTATAAGCTGCAGTGTTTTCGCTCATAATAAAGCAGGAGAATCCTTTAATAACGCAGCTTTCCCTCCATCAGGCTGGAGAACAGAACATGTCTCTGGTATATTGTTTTCGGGCAGCTGGGTAAGATCTTCTTCAAATTATCTTACAGCACCAGCGTGCGCTGAATCTCCGGGAGGACTCCTTGCTGATAATTTTTTAATTACAAATAAGATCATCCCATCGGCAGGTGACTCTCTTGTGTTCTGGGTCAGCTCAAACTATGTTGTAACTGCCTTAGGCAGACTGGAGGTAAAGATTTCTACCACTGATTCTCTTTCTGCAAGTTTTCTGGATTTTTTAATTCCGCTTCATATTAACCTCGGTTTGCTGACACCTAATGTATATGTAAGAAAGGCAGTGAGTCTTGATAACTACGCAGGTCAGCCGATATATATTGCTTTCAGACACATAGAGGTCGGAGGTCTGTTTGGAGCAGTAAGACTTGACGGAATAGTAATTGGCGGAGTAGATTTGAATCTAACCACTCTGATCGAAGGACATTCAGGAGTAGGATGGTTTCCTGTTCCGCAGCGTGACAGGGATACAGTCATTGTTTCAGTCCGGTCCGCAGAATCTCCGTTTCCCATAATCGAATCCAGAAAAGTATATTTAGATACAGCCGGGAAAAAAACAGTGAATTTTAATATGCCTCTAGAGGAAATGAATTATTATATTTTTGTTGAACAAAGAAATTCTGTAAGAGCATGGAGCAGACCCGGAGGAGATGTTTTCACAGCCGGAAGCATGACATATGATTTTACAACGGGTATTAATAAAGCATACGGAAATAATCAGATACTCTTAAACGGTAAAGCATATTTATATTCCGGCGATGTATCATTTGACGGTTACATTGACCTTACAGATGTTCTTGAGATTTACAATGATGGATTGATATTCACAACAGGTGCTTATGTATTAACTGATCTGAACTGGGATCAATACACAGATCTCACAGATCAGCTGATATCTCATAACCATTCTGTAGAGTTTGTAAGTGAAAAATTCCCTCAATGATAAGATCTGTTTGTTATGTAAAAATAAAAGGCAGACAACATAATGTCTGCCTTTTATCTGAATAAATCTAAATTAATTTTTTATTACTTTTCCTGCTTCAATTATTTTGATTTTATATTCATAAGATTTTTTGAAATCACGGATTTCTGTTTTATCTCAGTATTTTATTTCCTGCTTTTTACACCCGTTAATACCTTCTAGTTTTTCCAGAAGCCAGCTTTTCCTTCTGAGATTACTGTGATTCATAATTTCTGCTTTGATCTTATCTGATTCTTCCTGTTTTATAATATTATTCTTATTCATAAGAAGGAATCTGTAGAATTTAAGGAAGTCAATGTGGTTTTTAATTACATCTTTTGAAAGAATTTTATTTTCCAGCATATAATGTCTGAATGAATCTATCAGAGAAAGAGCATTGTCAATATAATCCATTTCAAAATAAATAAGAAGAAGAATGATATCCGTATCCATTTTCATTATCATGTCGTTGATCCTTAAAACAGATATCATCTGCATTGCGGCTTCAAAATCTTTTTTCTCAAAATTGAGCAATACCCTGCTGTAAATGTAAATGTTTTCTTTCTCAGCAGGGTTATGAAAATTCTTATACTGACTGATAAATTTCTCAGCCCAGTCAAATTCTTTAAGCCTGAGTGAATAAAGAAGTATTGTTCTGTATTCTGAAAAATTAATGAATTCCCTGTCTTCGCTGATATATAAACCCCTTTCAATCATGAATTTATAATTCTCAAACAGGTCCCTGTTCAGCTCATCATTTTTTACGGATATGTTCAAAAGATAATATATGTTCAGATGTGAAAAAAATGTATATAAAAGATTATTACTAAGCATATCTGCCATTTTAAAAATAATATCTTTCATAATCACAATATTATCTATATTGTGAGGATCATTAAAGATCACTACGTCAATCCTGCATAACGATATAAACATTTTCTCAACATCTTCCAGATCATTTACTTTTTCCAGATATCCGATCAGATCAAATACCTCATTGAATTTTTCAAAGTAATCATTATCACCGTCAGAATCTCTGAATGATTTCTGAATAATGAGCATCATATTTGTATATACAGTGTTTGTCAGCAGCATATGAAGCAGAATATAAATGTGGGATTTAATGATACAGCTTTTTATGAGATGAAGCTTGTTGATCCTCGTAAAATAACTTGCCTTTAATTCTTCCCTGAAATGCTTATAATAAAAAGTTTCAAGATTGATTTTACCTCTTTCCGAAATTGTCTTTTCTGCCTTCTTAAGCTGTTTTTCAAAAAAAGAAGTGAGCTGCCTTTTATCATACTGATCGAGTAAACAGGTCATTTTCCGGTCTTCATTAGAAGAGAGTTCTTTGCAAACAAGAAAATCCTCTGCAAGCTTCATCAGATTAGACGTGTACTTCCTGAAAAGCGTGTCATTATATTCTTTATCCGGGAATACAGCGGAGAATAAATTTTCTTTTGTAAAATCAATTTTATTGAAATGAGGATAGTATTTTATGATCTCATCATAAAGTCTTGTTAAAGCAGTCTGGTTATTAAAATAAGGTGAGTAAACGAATTTTTCGAATTCAAATATTTCTTCCTTAGTAAAAGTTTTAATTAACTTTATAAAATTAATATCAGAAAAATTCAATTATAATGCTTGAAGTTTATTTCACAATTCCGGTAAATATATCAGAAATATGTCATAATATCTATGAAATATAGCATTTGTAAAAAGCACATTAGAAATCAAATTTCACAAGTTCTCAAATTTCTCTTTGGCAGGATTATAAAATTTTAGTATTTTTGTAGGCGAGAGAAGTGTATAAAAATTGTTAACTGGAAAAATAATTTATACCTGGTACCCAAATCCAGGTTATTCTCTAAGAAAAGAGGAATTAATTTTTCCGGTTTTAAATTAAGGGAAGAGCGAATATGACTGCCCTTTACTGTTGATCTGATATATGATCAGTAATTAATTTTTTGATATTATTCAGATAGCAGTGCTGAAAAAAAATCCGGAATTTTTTAAAAAAATATTATAAATGAACTCTTTTGCCGGAAAAAGTATTTCATAAATTTAATTTTATAAAACAACTAATTACAATAAAATCCCTTTTCAATTAGTGACCCCAAATGTTACTTTTTGAAAAAAACAATTCAGGCAAATATATTTTCCCCCAAAGGAATGTCTGAATATAAAAATAAACCAAAACGAAAGGAGAAACACAATGAAAACGAGAATTACATCCGTATTCTTATTTTTAGTACTTATTTTTACAGCAACATTCAATTCCTCTTACTCTCAGTGTGACGGAGGGCTCTCAGCAGTTCAGGTTTTATCATTCGCAAACGGTCAAACCGTAAATTTCACAGACCCTGTAAGCAACGGTCCCTATTCAGGTTACGCAGGTACTGTTAACTCAACAATGGACGGAAATCCAATGCCTGTTTACTGTGTGGATCTTCACAGGAATGTTAGCCTTGGTGATGCCAGCTACACAGACACCTGCGCATACGTCCAATCAAGAATTCAGTATATACTGAATAATTACTTCCCTTACAAAACAAGCTATCCGGGTAAACTTGCAGATAATAATCAGGAAGCAGCATCTGTTCAAATGGCGATCTGGAAGTATACAGATAATGTGGATGCAAATACAATTACTGACGGTACAATCAGAACAAGAGCTCTTGCAATAATACAGGATGCCGATGATAATGGTAATGCGGCACTTCCAATAATTACATTTACAATTGAAGCTAGCATGAGTCCGGATTATTTTTATGTAAAAACTGTGGATGAAAACGGAGCAGGAATTGCTGTCAGCAATATTTCATTATCCATTTCTGCCGGTTCTTTAAGCGTAAATACTGTCAGCACTAATGCGTCCGGAATTTCTCCTGATGTGGAAGTACTGAATACACTTACTGGAACAATAACTGCGACCGCAAGTATGCTTTTTTCACAGGGCAGAATTCTTCATTCCACAACATTGAATAAGCAATCCTTAACAATTGCTTATCCTGTTTATGGTATGATGGAAACCACAAGCGACTGGGGTGCACTTCCGGTTGAGCTGTCAGCATTTAATGCAACGGTGAACGGAAGAAATGTAGAGCTAAACTGGACCACTTCTTCGGAAATCAATAATTCCGGATTCAACATTGAAAGAAAACTGATCGGTGTTTCAGAATGGAATACTGTCGGAAATGTTGTTGGTAATGGTACTTCCAATAATCAGCACAGTTATTCTTTTACTGATAGAAATATTGTAAACGGAAAATACAGCTACAGACTGAAACAGATCGACTTCAACGGAAACTATGAATATCACAATCTTAATTCCGAAGTTGAATTAGGCGCGCCGACAAAATTCAGTCTTTATCAGAATTATCCAAATCCGTTCAACCCGACCACAAAAATAAATTATGATCTGGTAAATGACGGAAATGTATCTTTGAAAATCTATAATATGTCAGGAAAAGAAATAGCCACACTTGTAAACGGATTTAATGCAAGCGGTTATCACAGTGTAACTTTTGACGCTACCGGAATCTCAAGCGGAATATATTATTACAAGCTTGAAGCTAACGGCATAAGCAAAGTTATGAAAATGGCTTTAATAAAGTAAAGAAAAATATTTTTGAAATTAAATTGCATCCTGTTCCCCTTGCTGCGCAATTTGATTAATGTTAAGTTATATAAAGCGGGATATTCACTCCCGCTTTTTTTTATCAGGAAATACGAAATAAACCTCAAACAAAATTAAAAATAATATCATTCGAAAGGAGAAACCCGAAATGAAGAAGTTTATTCTTCTGTTTATCAGTTTAATTACAATTTGCAATTCCTCATACGGTCAGCTTACATTGTCATCTGTAGAAGGACTGTCTTATTCAAGAGATCTTAGTTACACAAATCCGGTAGGAAATTTTTCTGAAACCCGTAAAGTCGGGTTATGCTATGGCAAGATCGGAAATCCTTATACAGGAGCAGACGCATGTTTCTACAGTTATGACATTACTAAGATGCCCGATAACTGTATGCCAAACTTTGACTATGTGGATGATTCTACAACTTCAGCATCAGCAAATGTTATTTACATAGTATACAATTATTATCCCGGCAAAAATCCCGGAGTCGGACAGCTTTCTAATTTAAACAACGAGACAGCTGCAATTCAGGCTGCAATATGGCACTATACAAACGGCTTCAATGTAAACTCTATTACTAATAATAATACAGTAAAGAACAGAGCTTTGGCAATCATAGCTGCCGCTGATCTTAACGGAGCATCATGGAGTGTTCCAACTGTTCTGAAGATAGTCCCTGATGCAGATCCGGACTTTTTTTACATTCAGACAACTAAAGATAACGGTTCAGGACTTGCAATTACAAATATTTCTTTATCTATTACACAGGGCTCACTCAGTGCAAACACTGTAAATACAAATGCAGGCGGAATCTCTCCCGTGGTAGAAGTTATGAATACAAATAACGGCACCATTACGGCAATCGCGAATAATATTACTTTGCCAAAAGGAATGCTCTTCAGAAATATTTCAAACAGCTGTCCGAAAGTAATTCTTGCCTGTAACGGTCCGGGCACACTTAAAGCTACCGCTGACTGGGGCGCTCTGCCTGTTGAAATGGCTTCATTTACCTCAAATGTAAACGGAAGAAACGCAGAGCTAAACTGGAGTACAGTTTCTGAAATCAATAACAGTGGTTTTGAAATTGAAAGAACTTCTTCAGAGAATAACTGGAAAAAAATCGGGTTTGTTTCAGGATACGGAAATTCGGATGTCACAAAGAATTATTCATTTAATGACAATAACTTAACCACCGGAAGATACAGCTACAGATTAAAACAATTAGATTTCAATGGTCATTTTGAATATTTCAATTTAAGCAGCGATGTAAATATCGGTGTTCCGGAAACATTCAAGGTTTCTCAGAACTATCCGAACCCATTTAATCCTTCCACTAAAATAAATTACGATCTTCCATTTGACGGAAATGTAAGCGTAAAAATTTTTGATATGTCCGGAAAAGAATTATTTACAATATTAAATCAGAATCAGTCAGCCGGATATTATTCTTTCAATTTTAACGGAAGCAGCCTTTCTACCGGCGCATATTTTTACAGAATAAGTGCAGCAGGTAGTTCGCAAAATTTTGTAATAACTAAGAAAATGATGCTGATAAAATAACGGCTCAGGTATATTATATATTTATGAATTAAAGTCGCCTTAAACGTTAAGGCGACTTTTTTAATTTATAACATATAATTCACTAGGTGTTTAGATTTGGGAATTCGAATTTGGATATCGGAGATTAAAGTATCACATTATTATCAAGACCCGCATTCTGATTTGGAATCACTGATTGTCTGAAGATAATGAAATCATTCAGAAAAAATACCGTGAACAGGGAATTAAATAAAGCAAAGATAAGTCAATATCTCTCAATTCAAATAATAATTATATTGCAACCGAAACAAGCGCCAATTTTCCCTGTATTAAATAAATATTTATTCTTATGAATAATACAAACTGGAAAAATGAATTTACCTATACGCTTGGAGTACAGGCATTCATTTACGGTTTTCCTTATGTCTATCTGCCTCAGATCAGGTATAAATGGACAAACATAAAAAGTGACTCTCCGCACGCACCGCACATTGCAGTAAATTCTTTCTGGAGGGCAAGTAAGATGATCACATCAGATTATAAAGACGGAGGCAGTCCTAATAACGATACTTTCTATGCAATAGGAATACTGGATCTCAGCAAAGGACCTGTTATACTTGAGCATCCGGATATGGGGGACAGATATTTTACTTTTGAACTTGCGGATATGAGCTCGGATAATTTTGATTATATTGGAAAGCGGGCGACCGGCAGCAAAGCAGGTAAATTTCTGATTTGTTACAAAGACTGGAACGGGACAGTTCCGAAAGGTATAAGAAAAGTCTCACCAAGTCCCACACCCTGGGTTATCATTTTCGGAAGAACGCTAGTTGACGGTACTACTGATGCAAATACGGCTTATGAGATTTCCACTCATTACAAGCTTACACCTCTTGATTTTTATCTGCGCAATGAACCATTCACAGCCGAGAATCATGCTGTATGGCAGCCGGAAGATCCGAAAAAAGATTTTTTAGCTCCCTGGAAAACTTTGCTAAAGGCAATGTCTGAGAATCCCCCACCCGAAAAAGATAATCTGTTGTTGAAATGGTTTTCTCTTATTGGAATTGAACCCGGAGCCGACTTAGATTCTTTAGCTGAAGATATTAAAGCCGAATTAATACGCGCTGAAAGAACCGGAATGGAAATTTTAAGAAATGCAGCATTAAGCGGTTACGGAAATACAAGACGCAACTGCTGGAACTCCCCTTCTAAACATCTTGGAAGGGCAGGTGCCAATAATGATTTCCTGCTGAGAGCAGCAGTTCAGTGTCTCGGCGGTATAGTAGCTAATGATGCTGAGGAAAGTGTTTATTATAATACGAGAAAAGATTCCCAAGAGAACGACTTTACCGGAATAAATAATTACGAATTATATTTCCCTACCGGACAACTTCCGAAAGTAAATGCTTTCTGGAGTCTTACAATGTACGGGCTTGATTTCTGTTTGGTGGATAATCCTGCGGACAGATACTCTCTCGGAGACAGGTCACCCGAACTTAAGTATGACAGTGACGGTGGGCTTACTATATATATTCAGAAAAACTCTCCGGGAAAAAATAAAGAAAGCAACTGGCTTCCTTCTTCATCGGAAGAGTTTTATATTGTTCTAAGATGTTATCTTCCGGATCCGGAAATATACGAACAGCGTTGGTTTCCTCCGGCAGTGAAAAAAGTAAACTGACTCCAAACATAAAAGTTACAGTCATATTCAAAATGATAATTAAATTCCTAATAATATTTTTCCTGTCTCTTTCACCTGCATTGGCTCAGGTTGCTGATTCACTCAAAAGTGATTCATTGAAAATAGAAAAGCTTCACGAGACAGAAAAGCTGATGTGGAAACAGACAGAACAGCAGAAAATTGATTCACTGATCAAATCCCAGCTTAAGACGGAAATTGAACTGGCACAAAAGGACACTAAGAGGAAAGAAGAGCTTGAGATCAGGCTTAGAAATATTGAGATAAGTGACTCAATAAGAAATGCGGAACAAATGGAAAAAATCCGTGAGCTGAAAAAGTATGCTAAAGGATTTGCGGTTACCCCTTTCAGCGACACTGTATTTGTAATCTTTACAAGAATAGGTTCATCAAGCCCATCGGAAAGAGCACAGGCAATAACTCATAAGATCCGGAAATTGTATGGTAATGATATGTTTAATAAGGATTCTTTGATTATGATAAAGAATGAATCCGGATATGATATTGCGTATAAAGATGAAATAATAATGTCAGTAACGGAATATGATTCGAAATGGTACAATGAAAATCCTGAAAAGATAGCCGGAACTTGTCTGACAAAGATCAGAGACTCAGTATTGCAGGAAAAGGAAAAGATGAGCTTTACCAATATTCTGAAAAGAATCGGTCTCGCTGTACTGGTAATTCTGATCATTGGTATATTAATGTATCTGATAAATATTCTTTTCAGGAGGTCTGCAAAGTTAATTACCGAAAGCAGGAAAACTTTTTTTTCTGGGATCAAAATTGGAAATATAAATATACTCAATCCTGATCAGCACAAAAAATTCTTCCTGAAAATTAATTTCATACTAAGATTCATTGTTAAACTTATAGTAATTTATATTTCACTTCCTGTATTATTCAGTATATTTCCTTCCACCAAGAGTTATGCAGAAACACTTATCAGCTGGGTTTTAACGCCTGCCGGTAAGATCGTAAACGGTATAATTGATTTTCTGCCGAACCTTGTTACTATAGCCGTAATATTTTTATTTACACATTATGCCATAAAATCTTTAAAATATTTTGCGGATGAAATAGAATCCGGGAATGTTTCCCTAAAAGGTTTTTACAGAGACTGGTCAAAACCTACATTTAACATTCTGAAGTTTATACTATATGCTTTTATGATGGTATTAATCTTCCCTTATCTTCCGGGTTCCGAATCAGATGCTTTCAAAGGAGTTTCGGTTTTTATCGGGATCTTATTTTCCTTTGGTTCAACTTCTGCAATTACAAACATTGTCGCAGGGCTTGTTATCACATATATGCGGGCTTTCCAGATAGGTGATATTATTAAAATCGGAGATGTAATGGGTATTGTAATGGAAAAGACGCTTCTTGTTACAAGAATTAAGACAATTAAAAACGAAGATATATCAATTCCGAATTCAACCGTGCTTTCAAGTCACACAGTAAATTATACGGCAAATTCAAAAAATCCCGGTCTTATTATTCATACTACCGTGACAATAGGATATGATGTTCCATGGAAGAAAATGCATGAAGCCCTGATAAATGCAGCTTTAAGAACTGAGCTCATACTTAAGGAGCCCAAACCCTTTGTGCTTCAGACAAGTCTTGATGATTTTTATGTATCTTACCAGATCAATGCTTATACTCAGGCAGCAGATAAGCAGGCTGTTGTATATTCCGATCTTCACGCTAACATACAGGACTGCTGCAATGAAGCAGGCATTGAGATCATGTCTCCACATTACAGGAATATGCGGGACGGAAATATGACGACCATTCCGGCAGATTATCTGCCGAAGGATTATGTGCCGCCGGCTTTTAATGTTAAAGATATAAAAAGTGAAAATAAAGAATAGTAAACCGGTAGTTGTTCTAAAAATAAATTAATGAGAAATTATAATTCTTTTGATTTAAAAAGAATTGAAATTTGAAACTGTTATAAAAAAATTTCGTCTAAATTAAATATTTATTATTTTTAGAAACTTAAAAGTTTAATACAAACTGATTGCAGTATGTTTATTGTGTTATAGCTTTATAATAATCATTATTTTCTATAATTTTGTATAATTAAAAAATCCGTAAGTTCTTCATAGCATAAGTTACACATTACAGATTTTAAGGCTTATCTGAAATTCCCATAAACTGTTCTTAGAAATTGCAAATTGGTTTATCGAGTTAAATAAATAATTATTTGTAAAGGGGTAAATTATAAATTATATAATTTAAAAATTTTTTAAATAATTCTGTACAACTATTAACATATTCCACAAAAAATCAAAAAATATATAAAACCAAAAAACAAATCATGAAAAAAATCGCACTATTATTATTAATCTTAGCTTTCAGTTATTCAGCAAATGCTAAGAACAATTTCCCGAAATTAGCTGAAATAAAAAATCTGGCTAGTATCGATAAGATAAGCTTTGATTCTCCGGTCGATAAAAATTTAGAAAAATTCAATACTAAAAGCGTCTTAGCTCCATTATCACTAGGCAAAAACAATGCCGATAAAAATGTCTATAAACCAAAGAGATTTAATTTCAGTATTAATCCTTATGTCTGGTTCATGGCAGTTGGCGGAACAGTTGGATATTACGAAGGTGAAAAATTTGCTTTCAACAAGAGTTTCTCAGATGCAGTAAAATATCTTAAAATGGCAGCTGCCGTTGCCGGAAAATTTAAATACGACAGAGTAAGTTTTGTCTATGATATAAGTTATATCAATCTTAAGGGATTTGGTACAGAGCTTCCGGAGGGACGAGGAATTGTAAGTTCTAACTGGACCGTTAAACAAACATTATATGATCTGTTTTTATCTTACCTGTTCCCTTCTAAAAACAAAAACGTAATGGTAGATGTCTATTTAGGAACAAGAATCTGGGCTTTGGAAACAGAGGCAACATTGATGGTAAATGATACGGTTCTGACCGGTACCGATGGATATACTGAAGTAGTTCAACAGCAAAAGCAGACAGGTTTTTCCAATACCTGGGTTGACCCTGTTCTGGGTGTGAATTCAGAATTCAGACTGGGACAGCAATGGTTTGCTTATTTAAAAGGTGATATCGGCGGATTCAGTGTGAATTCACAAATGACATGGCAGATGACCGGCGGATTTGCATATCTGATCTCTCCAAACTGGCCGGTAACATTTGGATTTAAATATGTTGGTGTTAACTATGACAAGAATGCGAGAAACTGGACAGTCAATAATTACGGTCCGACACTATCTATCGGATACAGATATTAAGACATAAATTTTTAAAAAAATATCTTTAAAAATAAAAAGCGGAGACTGTTTTAGTTTCCGCTTTTTTTAATTCTAAACAAACTCTACTAACACAATTAACACAATTTATTACCCGCTAAAAAAACTCACCAATATTCATAAACACTCCGCTCGAACCGTATCTTCCGATTCCATAGTCAACGCATAAATTGGTTCGCGAGTATTTGTCAAACTTGATTCTGATCCCAATACCCCCTGCAGGTTCAATAAAATCAAGCAGCTTTATATTCTGACTATTGTTGCTTGCAGATTCAACATTAACAAATAATACCATTCCAAATAAACCGTTTTTTGTCAGTCTGATCCTGTTCTCAAAACCCGCATACATATAATCATTTCCCCTGAATCTTCCCTGAATATAACCTCTTCCGGTAGTATTATATTTATCCCATCCGACGGCAGGTAAAGACATATACGGACCTGAATTGTTGCCAACCGCTATTGTTCCCAGTGTCCAGAAAGCCATTATATATGAGTGATCTTTTGTGATTGATTTAAAAGCCCTGAATTCATACTGAAGATTCTGCCAGTCCTGTGAACTGCCGAAGAATTTTTTATAATTGTAGTATTTTACATCTGCATATAATCCTTTGTATGGATTAATAGGATTATCTCTGGAGTCATAATCCAGATTAAGTACAAATCCTGAGGAAATGTATTTAAGACTGTCATAGCCATGCTGAGCGCTGTAAGTATTATTATAATTCGGGTAAAGAAATGCATCACTGCTGTCAAGAGTTGTAATATCTGAATATGCTTCTAAACTATAACCTAAGCCTATGTAACAGTTCGGAATTAATTTCTTAAGCACATTCTCATTGAATCTGATAAAATTAAATTCCATCTGCTGGGCATCGCCGGGTACTGTCTGTGTTCCCAGACCATAAGTATTCTGGGAATATTTCCAGAATCTCCAGTCCCCCTGCAGACTCCATTCATTTCTGCTTGTATTTATAATTGACTGAACAGATATTTTGAGCTGACTTTCTGTAGTAACTGATACAGCAGCTGAAAGCGCAGATATCTTAGTATTCTTAGTACTGCCAAAAAACTTTGAAAGTGAAGCAGATACTCCGAATACAACCCCGTTTGCAGGATTATATGAAATGCCCGGTAGAATACTAACGGATAATGTCTGCGGACTTCCCAGAATATTTATTGTATCTTTTAATCTGGATTTGCTGTGAAAAATATTTTTTATTACATCCTTTATATCAACCTGCCCGGCAAACTTCTGCTGTATTGATTCCTCTTCTTTTTGAGAAAAAGAAAAATTTGAAGTTAAAAATATAGAAAGAACTGAAATGAATATTAATTTTACTAATGAGTTACTGCTTTTCATTTAATGAATTTGATTTATGCAAACATACATCTGTAATAACCCTTATTTTTTTGATAAATACTTTTAATGTAAATATTTTATTTGATATATAATTTAAATTTTAAGATAATATCCGGACTGATCTTGTAAACTTTGAAAACTTATATATAGAGACTCCTGAAAATCTCGCATAATTTGTCATTCCGCATATTCCTGACGGTCAATCCTGATATTGTACAACTTCATAAGCATCTTCGCCATTTTGCACGATCGGTTCAAAGTATGTTCCGTTATAATTCAGAACCTGATTACTGCCTAAAGAAACAGGGACAGCGCCTTCCGGAATCTGTGTAACTACTGCGCCATATGGAGCAGTAACTACGGAATAAGAACCTCCGCTTAAAGTGTAAAATGTTCCTCCGTAATAATAGTATGATGTATTTGAAACATTTACCGTAGAAAATCCTGAAGGTAAAACTGTAACTACCGCTCCTACCGGAGCAGATACAACAGTATATCCGGATCCCGACGGCATATAATATACTCCCTGATCATAATAATAATTCTGATTAGCAACTGATATCATTGCTGCAGTTGTAGCTAATGCAGCGCAGGAATATCCCACCGGATACCAGGCGTGACCCCAGGAGTAAGGTGCATAGTGATAACTGTATGCTCCGTAATTATATCCGTGATAAACGTTAACATTATTATAGTTTACATCATTATGATTTATATCGTTGGTATTGACATTGGTTCTATTTACATCATTTGTATTGACATTATTTCGGTTTACATCATTAGTGTTGACATTATTTTTGTTCACATTATTAGTGTTCATATTATTATGGTTAACATTGCTGCTGTTTATATTTCCATAGTTTCTGTTGGAATTTCCTAAATAAAAATCCCGACCTGAAATATTGCTGCTTCCCATATTTCTGTCAGCTCCGTTAAAGCCACCCCGGTTCATTCCACCGCCTCTGTCAAAACCTCCGCCCCGGGATCCGCCGAAACGCTGTGCAAAACTTTCCTGAAGATTTATCCCTGAAAAGAATAAGGATAGAAACAGTATTACTGATAATGATTTCTTTTTCATAAGTTTAATAATTTTTAGTATTATTAATAAATTTATTTTTTAACAGAAAATCTTACATTCAATGCATCTGCCGGAGCGTTAAAATCAAACATTGAATTCTGAAGAGAAGGATTAAGAACCCATTCTTCATACACTGCTGTATAATGCTCATCAGAACCGGACCTGACAGTAACTATGCTCAGTTTTACAGGCAGGAATGTCCCGTCGTCCGCGATCCAGATCTGATAATTTTTATCAATAGTATTTCCTGCCAGGTGAAAGCACTTTTTATTGTTGACTGAAGTGGTTCCAAGATCTGCTAGGTTGACAGATACTTCCAGAAGATCATCCGTAAAATACGGATAAAAGAAATCCGCAGCAGGAAAATCTATTCCGAAAGTATTGTGTATGGAGTCAATGGTCTGCATTATAGTCGGAGGTGCAGGTGCAGAGGAATAGATCTTGTTGTCTTTTGAATAATACACAAAATTCTTTCCGTCATAAAAAAATTCTTTATTTCCTCTGTCCCCGCTTTTACTTATATAAAATTTATCCGGAGCTTTAAGGCTTACATTTGATGTCTCGGTGTTTGTGATAGCTCCTAATCTGCTGTCCATAATGTCAATCTCGGTCTTCAAAGTAAGGCTGCAGGACTGTAGGTTTCCCAATGTGAAACTCATTTTATCAAGTATAGCAACTGCAGATGAGTCGATCTGCGCATTTGTCTTTGTAGAATTAAATATAAAAATCATTACAATTATTGCAATGATCTGTAATTTTTTTTTCGAATTCATAGATAGATAGGTTAGGGAATTTATATTTAATTTAAATTTATATTTTTTTTAAAACAGATTAAAGCCTCTTATTAAAACAGGCCCAGTAAACGGCCGATCTGATTGAAACGAGGATGTCTCTTTATGTCTTTAAATAAATGAAAACTAACTGTCTTATTTTTTTTTATTTCCTAAAGCAAGTTTTTCTGATTCATCTTCCCTGCGGTCTTCAAGATCAGCCATCAAACCTTCATCAGTAAGGTCCAGAGGATGAGAGTTTTCCCAGTCAGCTTTATTTACTTTGTGAAGCCGTTCGACTATATCTTCATCATGAATTTCAATTGCTAGCTCACGTCTGTCATCAAAGCTACCGGGTGCTAAATTAATTGAACCTATTATAGCCCTGCTATTATCAGCTAAGAGCATCTTTCCGTGTAATTTCAGATGTTTGAGCTTATGTATTTTTATTCCTACATCATCCATTATCCTGAGTCCGCCAACACCCTCTACAAGTTTATCTTTTTTTAAAGAGTGAGGAGGAAGAGCCATTATATGAACTTTCACTCCCCGTATGGCAGCCCGCACAAGACGTTCAATTATCACTGAATCCTGATAGCGTTCATTCTGAACAAACAAAGTATGTTTTGCATTGTCTATCAGCTGAGCAATTCTCTCTCTACCATTACCGCGGCACCAGATCAGATTTGCATTATCTCCTAATTCAAATTTCTGCCGGTTCCAGTCGCTTTCAAATCCCGTAATGACTTCTTCTACTTCGTGCTTATGATTTGTGATTATTGCATAGTCACGCGTAGAAGTCAGATTCTTTGTCGCCCAGTTAAGTGATTTGATAAATGCAGTCTCATCATCCACTACCATTGACTTTTCGTGGGTTATGCCGAATTCAGGATTGCTGTCCTTTACATCAATGCCTGCCTCTTCAAGCTTTTTCCTGGTCTCTTCATTTTCTTCTTCGCCGCTTCTTCTTGCAGGATTGAGCATTACCTTTACATCTACACCTCTTACTTTTGCAGCGATGACTGCCTGGATAAGATCCGGATCAGAGAAAATAAACATCTTTATCTTTAAAGAAACTTTTGCATTGCTGATTGCATCGAAAATAGATTTTGGTGTATCATCCGGAAGTATTATTATTGAACGATAGCTCATTATTTTTTTTATTGAAATTTAAATTTAATTTAAAATTGATTATTCAAAATTTCTATCTAATAAATTAATGTGCAGACGGATCAACTAATGGTGTACTCCCCGCCTGAATTCTGTAGAGCTCAGCATAGACTCCGTTCATCTTCATCAATTCATCATGTGTACCTTCTTCTGAAATGATCCCGCCTTTCAGAATAATAATTTTATCAGCATCCCTGATCGTGCTGAGACGGTGAGCTATAGTAATAACTGTGCGTCCTTTCATAAGCCGTTCGAGAGCTTCCATTACAATACTTTCAGATTCTGTATCTAAAGCAGCGGTCGGTTCGTCGAGTATTAATATCGGAGAGTCGCGCACAACTGCGCGGGCTATACCTATGCGCTGACGCTGCCCTCCGGAAAGTGTAAGACCTCGTTCCCCTATCATAGTATTATAGCCAAGCGGCATCTGGGAAATGAACTCATCTGCATTTGCCATCTTTGCAGCTTCAACTATCTCCTCCGGTGTAGCATCGGGTCTGCCGTAAGCAATGTTATCACGGACAGTTCCGTAGAAAAGAACAGTATCCTGAAGTACAAATCCTATCTGATTGCGAAGTCCTATAAGACTGTAATCCGCTGTATTGATCCCGTCTATCTTTACAATGCCGGCAGTCGGATCATAAAACCTTGGAATGAGACTCAGCAAAGTTGATTTGCCTCCTCCTGTCTGCCCGCATACTCCTATTCTCTGTCCGGGTTTTATTATCAGATTAATATCTTTGAGAACAGGTTCATCGGGTTCATATGAAAATGCAACATGCTCAAATACTATTTCGCCTTTTAATTTTTCCGGCTCGATTGCATCGGGCTTCTGAGGAATTATCTCATCCGTATCAAGAATAGACTGTACTCTCTCTAGTCCGACGGCTGCCTGTGCTATTACATTTGTCATCTTTGCAAAATCCTGAACCGGTTTGAAAAACTTTGACAGGTATGAAAGAAAAACCGTAAGAGCTCCAATAGTCATTGCATCGGCAAGTATGAGCCCTGCTCCGCGCCACAAAACAAATCCTGTGCAGATGGACACTGTCACTGCAACAATTGGTGAAAGCATTGATTTTACTCTTCTTGCCTTCAGTGCTGCCTGAACTGTTTCCATACTGACATCTTTAAGCCGTCCAACTTCCATATCCTCTCTTCCGAATGCTTTAACAGAACGGACTGATTCAAGTCCCTGCTGCAATACGCTGACAATATCACTCTGATGAATTCTGACTTCATGAGTTGCTTTCTTAACAGCAGTTTTAAATCTCGAAACAAACAGTAAAAGAATGGGAGTTATTCCGACTGCAACAAGCGCAAAATCCCAGTTCAGATAAAACATAAGACCAAGCATTCCAATAATAGTAAGTGAATCAACAAGTATGCTCAGCAGAGCAGTTGAAGCAAAGCTCTGTATGGTGGCTACGTCTGTTGTAATAGTGCTTAACATATTACCGATCTTGTGAGAATCAAAATACTGAAGGGAAAGTTTTTGCAAATGCTGATATACACGAAGACGCAGATCGTTGGCTACGTACTGAGCTACACTTTCAGTATAATAATTATCTATATACCCTGCAATCGCACCTATCACTGCAATAATGACAACCATTAAAGCTGCAACCGCAGCAAGACTTTGTGTCTGTTCAGTAAATGACAAATCCCTGAGCCAGGTAAGATATTCAGGAAGCTGATGTTTTCCGACAACATTATCAAGAATAATTTTCAGAGGCCATGGAGCGGCAAGACTTGCTGCAGTTTCTAAAAGCATTGCAGAGAAAACTATGATGAGCCATTTTCTGTAAGGTCTTACCAGTTCTCTGACAAGTGCAAAAAGATTTTTAGAATGTTTTTTTCCGGCAGAAACGGAAATATTTTCTGAATTTGAATTTCCGTTTTCATCCTTTTTATTCATAGATACTTTTTCTTAAGATTGGAATATTTATTCTTGTAATTTTTTAAGAAAATAGAAACAATAGAATTTAATTAATAGAGAAAATTATTATTGCACCAGCAAAAACAATTTTCAGCGATTCAAAAGTTATGTGTTGATATAGGCCGGTGATAAGTTTATTTTTGATTGACTGTTTAATTCATTCCGGTTTAATATTCATACTAAAAATATTAAGTTTCTAAATGAATAAAGAAAATTTCCTGAGAAATAAAAAGTACTTAGCGGTATTCCTGGTGTTCATAACAATGGTCACGGTAATATTTTTCATTTTCAGACCTAAGATATTAATGAATGAAAATATTAGTAAAAAAAATGAGCAGGGGGAAGGGAAAGTCAGACTTGAAATATCGGCTGAATTTGATGAATACATTATAGATCAGCTGATCTGGATCAAAGTTACTGTAATAAATAATTCAGATGACAATTACTATCTGACTTACCCGCTAAGACGCTTGTTTGTAAAATTCGATGAAACTTATCCTTCCGGAAATAAAAATATCGAAAACTTACCTGCTGATTCATCCATGCAATCCGATTCTTTGCTGCTAAAACCGGGAAGTACGTTTGAAAAAGTCATTCAGCTTAACAGAGAACCCGAGAAATTTTACGGTGAAAAGAAAAAGGAAACCGGAATTTATAAAATTTCGGCACGGTATCAGGATATTAAATCGAATGAAATTAATTTTAAAGTTTCAGAGCCGGCAGGTATTGATAAAGAGCTGTATGATGAGACTTATTTGAAATTGTTTAAGGATGATATCCCGGTTTACGAAAGAAATACTAAACTTGGTGAATTGCTGAAGAAATATCCCGGCACAAGATATTCACCTCAGCTTTACAAAAAATATTTTGAGGAGAGCAATTATACAAAAGATTACAATAACAATTCTGATGACATCAATTATTTCTTTGAAAGCAATTACGATACTTACGGAGCGGATCTCATACTTGATGTAGGCAATGTGAATTTTGAAAAGCTTCTCAGCAAATACAGAGATTCAAAGACAGGATATATGATCCGGCAAAGAAGAAAGGAAATATTGACGCTTAAATAAATTAAAAACCAGGAAATAAGAATTTGAATTACGAACATTGAAAGTGTTATTAATTATAGAGATCCCGTCTTTAAAAATACGGAATCTCTTTCTTTAATAGAGATGCGATGCAAATTATTTTATAAGTATCATTCTCTTCGATTCAATAAATTCTCCGTCAGCTTCAAGCGTATAAAAATAAATTCCGCTTGAATATAGCGAACCATCGAATTCAATTTCATAATTTCCGGCATTTTGATTATTGTCAATAAGCGTACTGATCTCTTCTCCTCTTGCATTATATACTCTTAGATTTATTTTTCTGAATTTTGAGATCTGATAACTTATAATTGTTTTCGGATTAAATGGATTCGGGAAATTTTGTTTTAATACTATGTCCCGGGGTACAGGTATTCCCGATATTTCCGGTTTAGTTATTATGAATGTCTGTTCACCTGAAAACTCAGATGTATTGTATGTATTATCTAAAGTCTGAACGCTCCAGAAATATTTCCCAGTATCAAGATCTGTCAGATGAAATTGAAGACTGTTGCCGGAATTACCGTGTCCCGGAAATTTACTGTAACCGTTTGATCCGGAAGATAACGGGGAAATTATTTCAGAGCCGCCCGATGTCGTGCCAATGCGAATATTATATGTAAGTCCGGGAGAAGGAGTATTCTGATCAAAACCGGAAAGCCAGTTGAAATGAATAATGCTTCTGTCGAAACTTGTTGTAAGTCCTTTCGGCTCAACAGGAAGATCATTTGATGTGGCAATAATATTTTTATAAACTGAAAAAATATTTTTAGAAGACAGATGATCATGACCTGATATGATGATATCAAGTTTTAAATCATTGTTATAATCTCCTTCTGAGATGCTGCTGTTAATCAAAGCCGGAAAATCAGTACTTACTTCCTCAAAAGACCCGTTATTGTTTCTGAATAATTTTGTTATTCCGCTTGTATTTCCCGGCAAATTGCCTGTCATAAGTATATCAAGAAAACCGTCATTATCAAAATCAGCCCACAAGACCTTTCCATAAGCTATTCCCGGAAATTGCGCCATGTGCTGTGTGAAAGTTCCGTCATGATTATTATGCATTATCATCATACCGTAACCCTGACTGCTCTCACCGTTTAGTACAATGTCTGCAAAGCCGTCCGCATCAAAATCTCCCCATGAAGCGGATCCTTTTGAAACAGCAGGCATCGAGTTGCCTGATTCAATAAAAGTACTGTTGTCATTTATAAAAATTTTTGAGATATAAGAGTTTTTATTTTCATTGGATTGTCCCGTAAAAACAACATCTTTATCACCATCATTATCAAGATCAAAAAATTCATAAGTTGAATTGTACAGAGAATGAAAGGAGGTGCTGATCTCAATAAAATTATTGCCGGTGTTCTTATAAAATTTGCTTTCCGGAACTCCGGCTGAATTCAATCCTGTAATGAATACATCCGGATTGGCGTCATTATTAAAATCTACCCACTTAACCGAACCGGAGTGGATTCTGATAAAATCAAAATCCGTTTCAGTAAAACCGAAAGGGAGATCATTCCTGTAAATTCCCGATATTAAATTTCCATTGCGTAAAACACCGGACATAAGAAGATCAATGTCTCCGTCCTTATCAAAATCCTCCCAGCTGACAGATGCTCCGGAAATATCCGGAATACGCGAACTAATTTTTATAAATTTTTCATTTCCCTGATTGATGTAAACAAAAGTCGCAGGTAACCCTGAATCATCCTTCCCTGTAAGGAAAATATCTAGAAGCATATCATTATTCAGATCAATGAAACTGACGTTTCCGCCTGATAAGCCATTGATGTCAAAATCTGCCTTTTGAAATTGCTGAGAATAAGAATTGATCAAAGCACTTAAATGAATAATAACTGCAGCTGAAAAGATGAAAAAAAATTTAATCATGAATTCTGTATTATAGATTTGATTTGATTTAATTTAAGTTTACTATTATTAAAATAAAAATTTTAAATTGCCAAAACATAGAAGTTGCTGGAATAAATATATTGAATGTTAATATTAATTTTTACTAATTAACTCAGTTTAAAGATAAAAAATTTCTTCAGAAATTTACAAATGAAAACACCTTCACAGGACCTCTGGAAACTTATACAGTCAATGACGATATCTGAAAAGGGATATTTCATAAAGTTTGCCAAAAGACACATAAAGGATAAAGAAAATAATTATATTAAATTGTTCACCGCAATTAATCTTCAGGTTAATGAATATGATGAAGACCTTATTAAAAGTAAATTCAAAGGAGAGAGGTTCATAAAACAGCTGACTTCGGCGAAGAATTATCTTTATAATATGATTCTAAAAAGTCTGGTGAGTTATAATGATGATAAGACTACCGACTCAGTGCTTTCTAATCTGAAAACACAATATACAATCCTTTTCCGCAAGACCCTTTTTGAACAGGCTGAAGTGATCCTTAACAGGGCTAAAAAAATTGCTTCGGATGCCGACAGATTTTCGAAACTTGCCGATATACTTCAGGATCAGAGAAATTTTGATTACAGGAAAATAGCTGAACACGGCTTTGACAAGTATATTGACGAGAGCATCTCCGGGCAGCTGGAAATTCTAAGTAAGCAGAAGAACATAGCAGAGTATAATGCTCTCTACCTTAAATTGTCTTCTTTGTTTAAGAAAATAGGCATTGCCAGGAACAGGAATGATTTCAGATTATTTGAAAAGATAATAAAACACCCGCTGATGAAGAATGAATCGCTCGCATTGTCAGTAAGCGCTAAAAATCTTTTTTATATAATAAATTATCTGTATTACTATTGCACAAGTAATAATCAAATGGCATTTGAGTTTTCAATAAAAAGACTTGTGCTGATAGAAAATAATCAGGGAAAGATATCCGGCGGTATCAAGGAATATCTTTATTCATTAAGCGACGCTATTGCAATGTCTTATAATTTAAAAAGGTTTGACCTCTGCATTTCTTATCTGCGGAAGCAGAGGGATATATCGGATAAAAATGATGTTTCATCTGCTGTTCCGAATCATCTTGAAATGTACTGCAAATCCTACAGCTTTGAGCTTAACATATTCATAATTTCGGGATTCTTTAAAGAAGGTCTGAATGTAGTAGATGAAGTGATTCACTGGCTGAAGAAATATAATGAAAGAATAAATAAATCCGAAGAGTTAAAAGTAATATATACCATTGCTTATCTGTATTTCGGAGCAGGTGACCTCAGCAGGTCACTGGTCTGGCTGAATAAAATTCTTAATGACAATTCCGATTACAGACAGGATTATAAAGCCTTTGCGCGAATATTGAATCTGATCATTCATTATGAGCTGGGTAATTATGATCTTCTTGAATATGAACTGAGATCAGTGAAAAGATTTCTAATTAAGAAAGACAGGCTATACCCTTATGAAGATCTGATCCTTGCTTCATTCAGAAAGCTCCCTGTCATCACAGAAAAAAAGGAAAGACTTTTTCAACTCGGACTGCTGAAAGATCAGATCGGTAAGATCATAAAGCAGAGTAACGATTATATGGCTATTGAATACTTTGATATCATATCCTGGATTGACAGCAAGCTGCTGTCAAAAAATTTTTCCGAAACAGTAAAATCACATTCTAAAATCAAGCTGAGTGATCTGAAACCTGATTAGTGCTTTTGAAATCTCATACGGATATCTGAGTTAGTCTCTAATCTAATAAAATTCTATTGTCACATAGAATCTTAGACAGAAAAATACAGATACAAAAGTGTGAAGAAAGTCTTTCAGGAGAATTTGAACTTCACCGACTTCTATGTTATGACTTCTTTTGATTTTGACAGCAGATGTTTTCTCTATAATTTTGAATCAACAAAAATTCAAATTCAAAATAAGGAGAAATCATGTTTAAAAATTCAATTGCAACATTAGCTATTATTATTTCAGTAATATCATTATTTTTTTTCAGCAGCATTGATAAATCTTTACAGGCACGAGAATCAAATGACAGGGCTGTTATAAATCCTTTCAATTTATTATTTCCGCCGACCGGATTAACGTTTATATCCGATGCGGGTAACACATCGCCGGTAAACATAACCTGGAGCAGGTCCACACCGGGAGTGACATACAGATGGAAATTCGGAGCTCCAAACATCAGCAGCGTAATTTTAAATTTACAGTCAAACAACAGCGGAGCTGATACATTATTAACAATCACTCCTGCAGCAGTTGACGGAATATTAGCAGGACTGGGCTTGACTCCGGGTCAGTCAGTTGCCGGAGAATGGGCTGTATGGGCATATCAGGGATCGGATTCACTGAAGTCGAATCAGACATTTAACATAACTTTCAAAAGAAAAGCCGTATTAAACCCATTCAGTCTTTTGTTCCCGCCAACGGGACTTACACTTGTAACTTCTCCGGAGAACAATGCTATTATTAACATTAACTGGAGGAAGTCAGGTACAGGCGCAACATATAAATGGAAATTCGGAGCTCCTTCAATCAGCTCCGTGATATTAAGTCTGTCTTCAAACAGTTCAGGAAATGATACAGTACTGACAGTAACCCCTGCTGCAGTTGACGGAATACTGGCGGGTCTCGGATTAAATCCCGGAGATTCGGTTGCAGGTCAATGGGCTGTCTGGGCATACAACGGTACTGATTCACTTAAGTCCACACAGACATTTCAGATCACATTCCGAAGAAGCAGTTTAGCCGGATTTAATTTACTGTTTCCGCCGACAGGTTTGACATTCATTTCGAATCCGAATAATTCTACACCGGTAAATATTACATGGTCCAGATCAGCGACAGGTGTTACTTATAAATGGAAATTCGGAGCCCCCAATGTCGGCAATACAATACTGAATCTTTCTTCCAATAACAGCGGTGCTGATACAATACTGACAGTAACGCCGGCAGCAGTGGACGGAATACTTGCCGGACTGGGACTTAATCCCGGAGATTCAGTTGCAGGTCAATGGGCAGTCTGGGCTTATCTTAACGGGGATTCATTAAAGTCTGCGCAGACATTCAATATAACTTTTAAAAGGGATAATCAAATCGGAATACAGCAGATTGGAACTGAAATTCCGGGAAGCTTTGCTCTTTCACAAAATTTCCCGAATCCGTTTAATCCATCAACTGTTATTAGGTTCTCAATTCCAAAGAATAGCTTTGTCAGTTTGAAAGTATATGATCTTGCCGGAAAAGAAATCCGCGGTCTTATAAATGAAAATCTCCCTGCCGGAAATTATGAATCTGATTTTGACGGATCAGGATTAACCAGCGGAGTTTATTTCTATACACTTCAGACAAATGGATTTACTGATACTAAGAGAATGACGCTTATTAAATAAAATGCCGGAGAAGCAAAAAGTTAATTCCAAGGTCTGAATTGCAAATACTATGCAGACTTTTTGAAATTCTGTAATTTGTAAAAAAATGTAATGCGAAGTTTAAATTGAATAATAATCAAACTTCGCATTTTTTTTATATTAAAATTAGCCGGAAATTTTTTTCTTCTCTCTGAACGGAAATGGATCTTGGGTCAGGGACTGTGACAGAAGAATGAACATTCTGATAATTTTTATTCTTGACTGTATTAAATAATAGAATTAGTTTTACCTGCAAATATAAAACAAATAATTCAAAACCCTTATATCTTTAACAAAAGATATTAATTTAATTAATAGAACCCCAAAGTTCATTTCCATTTTAACCTTAATCCGGAATAATATATTACCTTAATACTTATTTCTAATTAATTTTTACATAATACTTATCAGAACAATATACGTTTCTGAATTTAAAGTATTTATTACCGGATTAAATTTTTAATAATTATAAGTAATTGTAATTAAATAGTAAAACCACTCAAAACCACTAATTATTAATTAAAACAACAAAGTAAAATGGCAAAAGCAAAAAGTAAACAGCCTAACATCATTTACATTATGGGAGATGATATCGGGATGTGGAACATCGGAGCTTATCACAGAGGATTAATGGCGGGTACTACTCCGAATATTGACAAGATAGCATCTGAAGGAGCTATTATGACAGATTATTATGCAGAAGCGAGCTGCACTGCAGGACGCGCATCTTTTATTACGGGAGAATTACCGATTCGTACCGGCTTAACCACAGTAGGTCAGGCGGGAGCAACAGTCGGAATGCCTGCATTAGCTCCGACTATTGCTACAGCATTAAAAGAACTGGGTTACGCGACAGGCCAGTTTGGAAAGAATCACCTGGGTGATTTAAATCAATATCTTCCAACATTACATGGTTTTGATGAGTTCTTCGGTTACCTTTATCACCTCGATGCAATGGAAGATCCGTTCCATCCGAATTATCCGCCTGAATTGAAAGATACAGTCGGACCAAGAAATGTCCTGCACTGCTGGGCAACAGATACAGACGATGCAACAGTTGAACCACGCTGGGGAAAAGTCGGCAAACAAAAAATTGAAGATAAAGGACCTCTTCCTCCTCATCCAACAGACGGCATAGAGCTGAATATGGAAACGGTTGATGATGTTATATTAAGTCATGCAGAAAACTTTATAGATAATGCAGTAAAAGATAATAAACCGTTTTTTGTCTGGCTGAATCCGACAAGGATGCATATTAAAACACATTTATCTCCAAAGTATGACGCACTTCGTACTCCGGAAAACGGCTGGAGTCTGCAGGAAGCAGGAATGGCTCAGTTTGATGATGTGATCGGACATGTGGCGAAAAAACTTGATGACATGGGTCTGACAGATAATACAATTGTTGTCATTTCCACAGATAACGGAACTGAAAGCTTTACCTGGCCTGACGGAGGAACATCTCCTTTCAAGGGTGCAAAAGGAATGGGAACAGAAGGCGGATTCAGATCTCCATGTATTGTAAGATGGCCCGGAACAGTAAAACCAAACAGTGTAATAAACGGAGTTATGTCCGGTCTGGACTGGTTCCCGACTTTTGTTTCGGCAGCCGGTGATCCGAATATAGCAGAAGAATTAAAAGCAGGTAAATCACTTAACGGAACGAAGTATAAAGTTCATTTAGACGGTTATGATCAGACATCTCTTTTATCCGGAGGTAAATCTGCAAGAAATGAATTCTTCTATTTTACCGAAACCACACTCGCAGCAGTAAGGATCGGAGATTTCAAATATACATTCATAGATCAGCCTTCAGGCTGGTTCGGACCAAAAGTAAAACTTGACTGGCCCGGACTTACAAACCTGCGTCTTGATCCGTTTGAAAAAATGGATATGACAGGTTCGATGTACTACGCTGAATGGTATACTTATGAATTCTGGCGTTACGTTTTTGTCCAGCAGCAAGTGGGAAAATTAGCGCAAACCGCTCTGGAGTTTCCGCCTATGCAGGCTGCAGCAAGCTTCAATCTTGATGCTGTAAAGAAACAAATAGAAGCAGCAATAGCTAAACGCGGCAGTACGGGTAATTAGTAATGAATTATGATTAATTAATATTTACAAAGTGCGGCGCCTGAACGTAAATGTGCCGCACTTTTTTTATTAACTTTACAAACTTAACAACTAAGAATGGAAGAATGGGTAAATAACTTTCTTAATGCAGTAGGTGTCCGTCATGACGGACCAATGTCTTTCCGGGTGTATCTTCAGCCCATTATGTCTTTGATATATGCAGTCATAGCCGGCGTGAAAGATGCGAAAAACGGTAAACCTCCGTTTCTTTCAGCACTTGTCCTGGGAAAATCCAGCAGGAAGGACCTGCTGAAAGAACTTTGGAAAGATGTAGGCAAAGTATTTATACTTGCAGTTATCATGGAGACTATTTTTGAAATAATTGAATTGAAAACAGTTCATCCGATCGAAGTGCTCAGAGTGAGCTTCTGGCTGGCGATTGTTCCCTACTTAATTTTTAGAGGTCCTGTAGAAAGGATTGTTTCTTTGTTTATTAAAAAAAAAAAGATTTGACAACTTTCTAAAAGTTGTCAAATCTTTATTTCATTCAATTTCCTTTCGATCCTGTTACCCTGAAATATTTCCTTTAGACCAGATAATATTATCTTAAATTTAGACTTTATCTTGAATACTCACCCCTGATAACTCTTCCGTCAACTTAGAAGGTTCTTCAATTAAATCTGATGACTATTCTGTAAAGATTCTCTTGTTTCCGGTTAATTTTATTCACTCATTGTTTTTGAAAGCCGGAATGGAAATTCAGAAGAACATTTAATCTTTTTAAATGTTGGATTCAATATTTCAATTAAATATTTGTATATGATAAAAGTCATAATTAATTATGAGAAGAGTCATATTTAGTGAAAGAGATCTTTTTAATTTTGAATCCAAGATTTATTTGTTCACTGAAAAAAATATGTTCATTAAAACATAGTTTTAAGAACATAAAATTATTAAATTTGCATCAAAATTTTTAAATTAAAAAACACACATGAAAACAAAAACCATTTTACTCCTTCTTCTTACCGGGTTATTAGTTGTAAGTTTAAATTCAAAAATTTCATTTGCTCAGCAAAAACCTGCTGCAAATGTTCAGAAGCTGGCCTTAGCGCTTGCTAATCCCGTTGCAAATCTGATCAGTGTTCCTTTTCAGAACAATACTGTCTGGGGAATCGGGGAAAATAACGGTTCACAGAATGTCTTAAACATTCAGCCTGTAATTCCAATCGGATTAACTAAGGGAATAAATATGATCAACAGAGTCATTGTCCCTGTGATCTCTCAGTTCAATGTAACACCGGACGGAACTTCTCAAAATGCACTTGCAGATATTCAGTACAGTATTTTCTTTTCCCCTAAAGTAAGTAAAATCATCTGGGGTGTCGGACCTATCATGTCAATACCTACAGCTACGAATACATACTTAGGATCAGGCAGGTTCAGTATCGGACCTACAGGAGTATTGCTTTATCAGACAAACGGATGGACAATGGGAGCATTGATAAATCAGTTCTGGTCTGTCGGAGGAAATCCTGACAGAGGTAATCAGACACAGGGTTATCTGCAACCGTTTCTCGGATATGCCTGGAAATCCGGAGGAGGATTTACTTTGAATGCAGAAATGACACAGAACTGGAAAGTAAAAAGAACGCAGACATATATGAATCTTACATTTTCCGGACTCACAAAATTAGGAAATTTTCCGGTACAGTATCAAGTCGGACCTAGAATTCCAATCGCTGCATTGCCTCAGTTGAAAGGATATTTCGGAGTAAGAGCTGTAATGACATTCCTGTTTCCGAAATAGTTCTTTTAATTAAGAAGTGGAATTTGGAATTTTGGATTTGAAATTTAAATGATATACGAATTTGGATTTTTGATTTTAGATTTAACAAATTGAAAATAGTTCATTCAACTCCAAGGGTGTGATATTATTATAGAAAATTTGAATAATAAATCATTCAACCCCGAAAGGTGTAATTATTATAGCAAATAGAATAGAATAAAATAATTAAACCCCTAAAGAGTGACATTATTTAAAGTTCATTTTAATGTTAATTCTGAATATATTTTATTCAAAGCATTAATATCAAAAAACATGAATAAACTTATTTATAGGATCAATTTTATACTTCTTACACTTTTATTTTCTGCAGGATTAATATTTGCTCAGAATAAATCGACCGATCCTCTGCCTTCCTGGAATGAAGGCAAAACAAAAACTGCAATCATAAATTTTGTGATCTCAGTAACTGATCAAAGCGGTCCTCTGTACGTGAAACCTGCAGACCGTATCGCTACATTCGATAATGACGGAACACTATGGTGCGAACAGCCGACTATTCAGCTTGTTTACACACTGATGCGCGTAAAAGAAATGTTTGCATCACATCCCGAATGGAAGAATGAAAAAATATTTCAGGCAATTATGGATAATGACAAAGCTTACATTGAGGAAGACTATGCATCAGGCGGAAAAGGTCTGATGCAGGTTTTAGAGGCGACAAATACCGGAATGACAGTGGAAGCTTTTCAAAATGAAGTTTTAGAATTTTTTAAAACTGCAAAGCATCCGAAGTATGATGTTCCTTATACAAAGGTCTATTATGTACCAATGCTTGAACTTGTAAATTATCTAAAGGCTAATGAATTTGAAGTGTTCATTTGTTCCGGAGGCGGGCTGGATTTTATGAGAGCTGTATCCAACGAGATATATGGTATCCCGACACAGAACGTGATCGGCAGCTTTGGGAAAGCTGAATATAAATCAGCAGTAGGAATTTCTGAAATATTGAAACTCCCGGAAATAATTTTAATAAATGATAAAGAAGGAAAGCCCGTCGGCATAGATTATTTTATTGGAAGAAAGCCGATATTTTCTGCAGGCAATGTCAGAACAGGCGGTGATATAGCAATGAATACTTATTGTCAGACCAACAGGCTTCCTAGCATTCAGCTGATGGTAAATCATGATGATCCTATAAGGGAATTTGAATACAGTGAAAAAGGAAATGAGTCACTCGATGCAGCAGCAACGAACGGCTGGAATGTAGTCAGTATGAAAAATGACTGGAAAGAGATATTTGAGTTGAAATAAAAAATTTTATTTAATATTTTTAAACTAAAGATTCCCCTTTGCTTTACATTTTCTTTGGTAAAATAACCTAATAATAGTCATTTCTAACTAAATTAAAAAATAAAAGATGAAAAAAACCTTGCCATTTCTCATTGCTGTTTGTTTTTTGTTTTCTTCCTGCGGAAGCAAGGACGATAAGACTCAGACAGACAACAAGGATAAAAGCTCTAAAACAAATGACTCTGCAACAATAAAAACAGCTGAAGAAGCCTTTCTGTACTGTTATTCATTAGTGATAATGGATATCACCAGAAGAAAGCTGACAAATACTGAGACACCAAATGAGAATGCAGCACCGATAAATCAGTTTGCAAACAAAAGCTCATTTCCTGATTACACATTTAAAGATGTGGTCAGACCTAATGCCGATACTTATTATTCGAGCGCCTTCTGCGATCTTGGCAAAGATGCATTAGTTCTTTCTCTTCCGAATACTAATGACAGGTATTATTTAATGCCAATGCTTGATGCTTATTCCAATGTTTTTTCTTCACCCGGAAAAAGAACAACAGGTACAGAAGCCGGTAACTATTTAATAACAGGACCAAAGTGGAATGGGACGGTACCTGAAGGAATTAAAGAACAAATCAAGGCTCCTACAGATATAATATGGATTCTGGGAAGAATACAATGTAACGGAAAAGAAGATGGTGAAAAAGTAGTAATTCCAATACAGAAAAAATTAAAGCTCATACCCTTAAGTTCGTGGGGAAAAGAATACACAGAGCCGAAAGGTGTAGTTGATCCGACTGTTCCAAAAGATGATCCGAATAATACTGTTCTAAACATGCCGATAGATGAATTTTTTAACTATGCAAACAAACTTATGGTTAACAATCCGCCAGCGCCGGCAGACAAACCTGCATTAGAGGCATTTGCAAAAATCGGTGTAGGTCCAAATGCTAAGTTTGATCTGAGTAAATTCGACGCTGCAACACAAACTGCAATGAAGAATATTGCCAAGAATGTCTATGCGGCATTTGATAAACAACTCGCCAAACCGGAGAAACTAATAAACGGATGGAATATTCTTATTAAAGGAATGGGATCTTACGGAACTGATTATGGGATGAGATCGCTTGTTACTTATGTTGGTTTAGGCGCTAATCTTCCTCAGGATGCTGTGTATCCGTCCAACAGTCTTGATCAGGACGGCAAGCCATACAACGGTGCAAACAAGTACGTGATACATTTTGATAAAGGTCAAACGCCTCCTGTCGATGGATTCTGGAGTCTTACAATGTACGATCAGAACGGATATTTTATTGAGAATCCTATCAATACATATGCTATTGGGCACGGACCTCCGTTCAAATACAATGCCGATGGTTCTGTAGATATTTATATTCAAAACGAATCTCCCGGAAAAGACCTTCAGAACAACTGGCTTCCTGCTCCGAAAGGTGATTTCAATGTAATGATGCGTCTTTACTGGCCTAAAGAAACAATGATTAACGGTACCTGGACACCGCCGGCAATAAAAAAACAATAAAATATTTTATGTTAAAATTTAGAGAGGTTTTGACTCATCTGAGTCAGAACCTCTTTTCTATTAGAGTGAAAATGGAATTAAGTCACTTGATTCATTTATAAAGTTTGGATGGAAAGTTGCCGGAATGAAAAATGATAGGAATAAAATTTTTAAGTTCAGCAAATAAAAATTTAATCGCTGCTGAATAAAGTGTCAAGAAATCCTTTTGTATCAGGAAAAGGAATGTAATTATCAATTCTGATCAGATAAGCTGAGATGAATTTTTCTTTCCATAAAGCTTCATCGAGATTCCAGTATAGATTTGCTAGCTTCAGATTGTTAAGACCTTTCCTTGTATTCAGGCGTATGGTGGTTCCGGCATTCACATACAATTCAGGAAACCAGAATGTGTGTTTTTTATAATCCTTTCCGGAGTGAGTATGAAAAGAGTCAGTTAGCATAAAATTCTTTAGGTTTACAGGGGCAGTTGCCGTCAGTTCAATATACTCGCTTCTGATATCCCCGGCATTTTGTATTTTTTTGATCTTAAGTTCCATATGAAACAAATTATTATAATCGGACCTTTATGTCAATAAAGAAATAATACCTTAAATCAGTAAGGTATTCAAATTTGACAGCTTTTTAAAAGTTGGCAAATCTCATCTTCCAAAACATATCTTTCATCAGTTATCATGATTTGTTCTTCGGAATGAAAATTTATAAACTCCTTTTTACTTTCAAACCATTTCATCAATTTATTCTTTTTTAGTTTACTTGCATTATCAGTTAATATTTTATTGTATGAACTCCAGTTCCAGTTTCTGAAATCATTTATCAATCCATGTAATTGAGGATTGGCATGAATATAGTAAACCAGTTGTATCAGATATTGAACTTGATCAACCAGCGCTCTTTTAAATGGTGTTTGAAATAATGTACCAATCTTATTCTGATGTTTGTTGAATGCCATTGCGTAAGATTTAAAAAATTTGCGGACTGATGACTGACAATATCATGCACAGTTTTTTCCGGATTAAGATCTGACAACTTGTCATGTACACGGATAAACAGTAAAAATGATTTCCAAGCAAACAATAGGAATATGTATCAACGACCTGAGATAGATATTTATTATACTGCCTCATAAAATATAAATAATTTTCATCTTTCTTAAACATTGGTTTTCTATCCACTGATCTGTTGTATATATGGTAATTATAGCTTTCTTCAAATTTTGTATAGTAATGTTCGGTGATAGCCATTTTTCATAATTTTAAATTAAAGATTGATTGCAGATTTGACTACTTTTAAAAAGTTGTCAAATCTAGTGTGAATCTAATTTGCAAAGAAATGACTAATCTGACAAATGTTAAAAAACCTGATTTGTGAATTCGGAAAAAAGTTTAATACTTATGTAGAAATTAATTTTTAAAATTAACATCTTATAAAAAATAATTATATGAGCAAAGTAAAAGAAACAATGTCAGATCTTGTAAACATGATAAAGATCCCCGGCGGAAAATTCCTTATGGGATCGGAAAATTTTTATCCTGAAGAAAAGCCCGTGCATGAAGTTACGGTAGACGGATTCTGGATGGATAAATATGAAGTTACAAATGAGCAGTATGAGAAATTTGTAAATGAAACGGGTTATGTAACGGTTGCTGAAAGACCGCTTGCGCCGGAAGATTATCCGACAGTTGATCCGACACTGCTGGTTCCGGGCGCTTTAGTGTTTCATAAGACAACAGGTCCTGTTAATCTCAATGATTATCATAACTGGTGGAGATGGGTTCCCGGTACCTGCTGGAATCATCCGAAAGGTCCGGACAGTTCGATAAAAGGAAGAGAGAATTATCCTGTTGTGCATATTGCATATGAAGATGCTGAAGCATATGCAGAGTGGATAGGGAAAGAATTGCCTTCTGAAGCTGAATGGGAATTCGCCGCACGCGGAGGACTGGAAGAAATGAACTTCACCTGGGGTCAAATGGATCTTCAGCTGCAAACCCCCCTTGCTAACACCTGGCAGGGAGAATTTCCTTATCAGAATTTATTAATAGATGAATACGAAGGTTCTTCACCTGTAGGGTCATTCCAGCCGAACGGGTACGGACTGTTTGACATGGCAGGAAATGTCTGGGAATGGACAAGCGACTGGTATGTAGCTCACCTTGATGACAGTGCAAATGAATTCAAGTCATGCTGCACACCGGCAGTCAATCCGAGAGTAACATCACCGGGCGGAAGCTATGATGTACGTCAGCCGCTGATTAAAATTCCGAGAAAGGTTGTGAAAGGAGGTTCGCATCTGTGCGCTCCGAATTACTGCTTAAGATACAGACCTGCTGCCAGGCAGCCGCAGATGATAGATACAGGGATGAGCCATATTGGATTCAGATGTATAGTCAGGAAGAAATGAGAATCAGATAATATTTTTTAGTAACTGGATTTATAAATTTTATTAACCGGGTTTTGTTCAGCACATTATACAAAAAAAAACTTGACGAGCTGATCTATCATTGCCACAGGAATCTTCCTTCCAATCTGGCAAATGATAAACTGATTACAAATGCATTTAAGTTTGCTTATGAAGCACACAAGAATGACAAGCGTGCTTCAGGTGAACCTTATATTACTCACCCGTATGATGTTGCATTAATTCTCGCAAAGGAAATACCTCTGGATGCTATCTCTATCGCAGCTTCCCTTCTTCACGATGTGGTCGAAGATACAAAATTTACATTGAATGATATCAGAGCCGAGTTTGGAGTTGAAGTTGCAGATATTGTCAACGGAGCGACGAAGATCGAAGGTATGTTTGAAAATTATGAAATGAAGCAGGTCGAATCATATAAAAAGATGCTTCTTTCCATGACCTCTGATATCAGGGTAATACTTATAAAATTTGCGGACAGACTTCATAATTTGAGGACGCTCGAATTTTTATCTAATGAAAAGCAGATACGTCTTGCTCAGGAAACTCTTGAGATATATGCTCCTCTTGCTCACAGATTCGGATTATCATCCGTTAAAACCGAACTGGAAGATCTTTCATTTAAATATCTTGACAGGAAATATTACGATGAGATAGCAAAAAAGCTTAAGGAAAAAAAGAGAGAGCGTGAAAAGTTCATAAGAAAATTCATTGAACCAATAAATGACAGACTGATAGAAGAAGGCTTTAAGTTTGAAATAAGCGGCAGAGCAAAACACCTCTACAGTATTTATAAGAAGTTAATAAGCAGGAATAAATCTTTCGATGAATTGTACGATCTGTTTGCTGTCAGAATAATACTTGATACAAATAATAAAAATGACTGCTTTTCAGTTTACGGAATATGTTCTGAAATTTATCTGCCGGTTCCCGAAAGATTCAAGGATTATATTTCACTTCCCAAACAGAACAACTACCAGTCTATTCACACAACACTTGTAAGTAAAGAAGGCAGAATGGTGGAAGTCCAGATAAGGACAAGGGAAATGCATGAAGTTGCAGAAAAAGGAATTGCAGCACACTGGAAGTATAAGGAGAATAATACACTTCACGACACCAATCTTGAAAACTGGATGAAATGGATAAGGGAAAGTCTTGAAAACAGTCCGAAAGAAGAAACAACTTCCCAGGTTCTTGAAAGCTTTAAGCTGAATTTATATCAGGATGAAATATATTGTTTTACACCTAAAGGGGAGCTCAAGATACTACCTTCAGGCGCGACTGCAGTGGATTTTGCCTTTGAAATTCATACTCAGATCGGATTAAAATGTATCGGTGCAAAAGTGAATGGCAAGATCGTTAATCTCGAAACTCCTCTTAAGAGCGGCGACCAGATAGAGATATTAACTTCTAAAAATCAAACTCCTAAAACTGACTGGGATAAGTTTGTTGTAACTCATAAAGCTAAATCCGATATAAGAAAATATTTCAATACTGAGAAAAGAAAACAAATTCAACTGGGAAAAGAGCTATGGGAGAAAAAGGCTAAGAAAAATAAAATTCATATTTCAGATGAGAATCTTACAAAGATAATTCACAGACTGAAATTCAGAGACACCGGACATTTTTATTATTCAATTGCTCAGGATGAATATAAGATAAGTGAGATCATAGATATACTAACTGATAAAAACAAACTTCAATCTCTTGAGCACAAAGGTAGTGTCACTGAAGATCTGAACACTCTGAATACTGAAACAGCAGATTTTGATAAATTCGTAAATGAAGCCAGAACAACAGCTAACGGAATAAGTCTGGGGAACAATTCAGAACACAGTATTAACGGTATTAAATACGATTTTGCAAAATGCTGTAATCCGATTCCGGGTGATGAAGTAATCGGCTTTATAAGCCAGGAAAAAGGGATCAGGATACACAGAAGGAACTGTAAGAACATTCTTAATCTTTTTCTAAAAGAGCCGGAAAGAATTATTCAGATCAACTGGAATGAAACTGAACTGGGAGAATTCACTGAAGGTATTAAAATTATTGGAGAAGACCGGCCGGGGATACTTAATGAGATCACAAAAACTATCTCAAAGAATTTCAACTCGAATATTAAAAGCGTTGATATTAAAACAAAAAGCTCAATGTTCGAAGGTACTTTTATTTTAAGCATACAAAATTTAAAGCAGTTAAATCAAATCATAGAAAAAATAAATAATCAGGAAGGAGTATTCAGCGTAACCCGATATGAACAATAAAATATTAATTACCCTGGCAGTATCATTTTTTATATTTACTGCAGTTTCCGAATTTAATTTTAATTCCAGGAAAGGCGGGTCTGACGGTGATTCATTAGTTCTGCCCGGAGAGACTCATCTGAAGAATATCAGGCAGCTTACTTTCGGAGGAGAAAATGCCGAGTGCTATTTCTCACCCGACGGTTCAAAGTTTTCATTTCAGTCAACCAGAGAAGGCTCAAAGTGCGATCAGATATATATAATGAATACTGACGGATCTGATCAGAAACTTGTAAGCACCGGTAAAGGCAGAACAACTTGTTCATATTATATGCCTGATAATAAAACCATTCTTTTTGCTTCTACACATTTAGCCGGGGATGAATGTCCGCCAAATCCGGATAACTCAAAAGGATATGTCTGGGCATTGTATGATTCTTATGATATTTTCACAGCTGATGAAAACGGTAATATTCTGAATCAGCTGACAACTGAAAAAGGTTATGATGCCGAAGCAACAATTTCTCCTGTTGGTGACAGGATTGTCTTTACATCCACAAGAAACGGTGATATTGATATATACACTATGAATCCTGACGGGACTGATGTCAGACAGGTTACAGATGAACCGGGTTATGACGGAGGCGCTTTCTTTTCTTATGACGGAACAAAAATAGTTTACAGAAGAACTTCCTTCAAAGATGATGCTGAAGTCAATAAATATAAAGAGCTGCTTGCCGAAGGTCTTATCAGACCATCCAAACTTGAGATATGGATAATGAATTCTGACGGAAGCAGTAAAACTCAGATCACTGACAACGGAGCTGCTAATTTCGCACCGTATTGGTTTCCGGACGGCAAACGTATATTGTTCTGCTCTAATGTAAAAGACGGAAAAGGCAGAAACTTTGATATCTATATGATAAATGTTGACGGAACCGGTCTGGAAAAAATAACGAATTATGAAGAGTTTGACGGTTTCCCGATGTTCTCCCCTGACGGGAAAAAACTTGCTTTCTGCTCCAACAGAAATGGTTCAGTAAAAGGTGAAACGAATGTCTTTATCTGTGACTGGGAAGATTAATCCTTTTCACACGTGACCGCAGCGCATGCGTATTCTTCAGTATGAGAGATGCTTATTTCAAATTTATATTTGGAAAATTCATTTTCATTTAAATGAATAATGTAGGGTTTTCCTTTTTCATTATTTACAATTTCAATGTCTTTCCAGCTGAATTCTTTTCCTACTCCGGTGCCAATTGCTTTGGAATATGCCTCCTTTGACGCAAACCTTCCTGCGAAATGAAGCTCAGGTTTTGAAAATTTTCTGCAGTATGTAATTTCCTTTTCTGTAAGTATCCTCTGAAAAAATCTGTCACCATATTCTTCCATTAATTTTTTTATGCGTTTAACTTCAATTATATCAATACCAACTCCACTGATCATGTTTTTTAAAATTTAATTTCTGATAAAATAAATTTTATCCGGTATATCTATTTATGACTCATTTAACAATTTAAGAAAAACCATTCATCATTTACGATCAACGATTCCGTTTTCAGTTTTAATAATATCTATTAGTTCTGAGATCGAATTAATATCATAATCCGATTCCGGATTTCCTGTATTAAATGTATCTCCGTATCTGGCAAATACGGTCTTCATTCCGACGGCTTTTGCTCCGACCATATCTCTTTCTGCCCAGTCTCCGATCATCAGACATTCACTCGCTTTCAAATTCAGCTGATCAAGCGCGAGATTAAAAGGTACAGGTGACGGTTTCCTCTCGCGTGTCTCATCATATGTAATTACCACATCAAACAAATGATGAAAATTCAAATACGATAATCTCAGCCATGCTTCCTTCGAAGGCGCATCTGAAACTACCGCAAGCTTCAGACCCATTTTTATGATCTCAATGAGAGTTGGAAACACTCTCGGATATGGCTTCAGCGCAGCCTCTCTTGCTGTCCTGTATGCTACGATTCCTGCCGATATTATTTTATAATCAACCTTCCCGAGAACTTCCTTTAACATCTTATCAAAGACCTGCTGATACTCGATCCCTTCAGCATCATAGATTTTATTAATAAATGTCTTCGTATCATCAAATGACATATTCCATCCTGCATCTATCATCGCATATATAGCTGCATCTACCGCCACTCTTTTGAGAAGCATAAAATCAACAAGTGTATTGTCCAGATCAAATATAATTGCCTTTATCAAATTAAGTTCGTTAAGTTTATTTAATTCAGTTAGTTTGTTTAGTAACTAAAATCAGTTGCATAGTACTAATCATTCAATAATCACTATTCATTGCCTTTGCTCATTGCTTGCACTTCCGGCACACCCCAAAAAACTCCAGCGAGTGAGAGATCTCAGTATAACCTTTTTTATTCAGAAGTTTTTCAAGTTCATCAAGAACACAGGCTTCCACGTTTTCGACTTTTTTACATTTCCTGCAGACAATATGGTGATGATGATGCCTGTCGTAGACCAGTTCATATCTCTTGAATTCATCCTTGAAATCTATTTCATTTACAATCCCAAGCTCATAAAATAAATTAATGGTTCTGTAAACAGTTGCCAGGTCAGTTTTTTTACTGCTTAATTTCCCGTGTATCTCGGAAATTGTGAGCGGATCATGGTTCTGTTTTAATGTGCTTAATATTTCCAGACGTGGATTAGTAATTCTCTGGGAACGCGAGTTCAGTATTATTCTGAACTCTTCTTCATTGAAGTTTACATCTCCATGAATATGCTTATTCGATTTCCTTTTTACAGTCTTACTCATATTTATAAAAACCTCTTTTGGTTTTCCTTCCCAGCAGCCCGGCATCGACCATTTTTTTCTGAATAAAATTAGGTCTGTATTTGGGATCATTGAAATATGCATCATACACTGATTTGGTTACAGAAAAATTCACATCGATTCCGATCAGATCCATCAGCTCAAAGGGTCCCATTGCAAAACCTCCGCAGTTTTTCATAACGGTATCTGTGTTCTCCGCACTGGCTGTTCCCTCACTTAATATTTTCAGGGCTTCACCATAAAATGGTCTCGCGATCCTGTTCACAATAAACGCAGGTGTATCCCTGGCTGTTACTGAAACTTTTCCTAATTTCTTTGAAAGCTCTTTTACAGTGGTCACAGTTTCTTCATCAGTAAAATCTCCTTTAACAATTTCTACGAGCTTCATAATATTAGCTGGATTGAAGAAGTGCATTCCGATGACTCTACCGGGATTCTTCTTTACATGTGTTGAGATAGTCGTAACGGATAATGATGATGTATTTGTAGAAAGTATAGTTTCACTTTTGCAGAGTTCATCCAATCTTGAAAAAATGTCTTTCTTTAAATCCATGTTTTCGAGAGCCGCCTCTATTACAAAGTCAGACTCATTAAGATCATTAAATTCAGAAGTGAAAATTAAATTTTTTAAGATCTCTTCTTTTTTTTCCGTGGAAATTTTCTTCTTCTCTACGGATTTGCCAAGATCCTTATCAATTATTAAAACTGATTTATCCAGAATATCTGAATTAATATCGTAAAGAACAGTTTTTATTCCTGCCGATGCGGTGCATATTGCTATTCCCCTGCCCATTGTCCCGGAACCAATGACTCCGGCTGATTTTATATTTTCTGTATTCATATGCAAATATAATTTTTATATACTTTTATTAATATGCTATTTGAAGCTGTCCGGCAAACTCAGATAATCACCGGCAAGAAAAAAAGATCCTGTTATGAGTATCAGATCCTTTCTGCCCGAAATCTCCCGAGCTTCTTTCACTGCGCCTTTAAGATCATTTTTCACAATGAATCTGGAACGGTTCCTTTTAACTGCTTTTAAAAGTTCTGACGGCTCTGCCGATCTCTTATATTCAGGTTTTGTAAGAATGATCTTAGCCCTGAACTTACACAGTTCGCTCAGGCATTCTTCATAATTCTTATCCTTCATCATAGCAAATATTATTATCAGCTTTTCAAATTTAAAATAACTGAGATTTTTTTTGATATTTTGAATTGCCTGAACGTTATGGGATACATCCAGAATAAGTATCGGATTATCTGAGATCATTTCGAATCTGCCCGCAATATTAGAATTAATCTTTATATTTTTAAAACTTCTTCTTAAGTCATCTTCATCATAATCCAAATTCTCATATTTTTTTAAGACATCCGCTGCGGATAAAAATGTTTTAATGTTACTGACCTGATAATCTCCGATCATTGGAAAGTACAGGTTACTGCTTTTGTTATTCAGATCAAAGCAAAATCCTTTCTCAGATCTACTGATTATTTTTAGTTTATTTCTATCACTGCTGAAAATAATTTCCGATTTATTTTTTTTTGCTGTTTTTTTTAATATCTGTTTAGACACTTCAGAAACATTTCCGATTACTACTGGAATATTCTTCTTTATGATACCGCCTTTTTCATAAGTGATTTTTTCAATCCTGTTGCCGAGAAATTCAATGTGATCAATTGAAAGGCTAGTAATGACTGACAGTACCGGCTTTAAGACATTTGTGGAATCAAGTCTTCCTCCAAGACCTGTTTCGATGACGGCATATTCAACCTTTCTTCTTTTAAAATATTCAAATGCCATTGCAGTAGTAACTTCAAAGAAACTCGGCTTTATTTTTTCAATCTCATTATAGATCTTATTTATAAATTCCAGTATGAATTCCCGTGATATAAGTCTGCCGCTGACTGAAATCCTTTCCCTGAAATCTCTGAGATGAGGTGAAGTATATAATCCGGTCTTGAATCCTTTTTCCATTAAAAAAGAATTTAATATTGAGGAGACAGACCCTTTACCGTTTGTTCCTGCTATATGAATGGATTTGAATTCTGTCTGAGGATTATCCAGAAAGCTTAAGAGCAGCTTAATGTTAATCAGGTCATACTTTATTCCGGCACGTTCAAGATTGAATAAATAAGGTATGCATTCTTTATAACTTTTGAATTTGTTTTTCACTATTACGGCTGGATTAAAGCTTCTTCATTAAACTTATCATTTCAAGAACTGTAAGTGCAGCTTCATAACCTTTGTTGTTGTCTGCATTTGGCGGTTTTCCGCTTCTTTCAAAAGCCTGAAGAGGAGTATAGCAGGTAAGAACACAAAATCCGACGGGGATTTCATATGTATATGAAATTTTGTTAATACTGTTTGAAACACTGTCGCATATATATTCAAAATGCGCGGTCTCCCCTTTGATGACACATCCGATTGTAATAAATCCGTCAAACCTTGGAATTTCAGTATTCATACGGCAGAGTTTTTTTAAAACTGCAGGGATTTCAAATGCTCCGGGAACAAAAAATACTTCCGTGTTATCTTCTTCAACACCGTTATTCCTGAAGGCTTCAAGAGCTCCGTCAAGCAGGTTCTCGACAATATGTTCATTGAACTTGCTGATGATTATTCCTATACGCAGGTCCTTTGAACTTAACTCACCTTCTATTCTCTTCAGCATATAATAATTTTTAATTGAAAAGTCGTCTCTTCATGTTTAATACTTCATTCATCGATACAAAATATTTACCGAAATTCTTTCCGTCATTCTTCATTCCTCCGTGAAAATCAGAACCGCCGCTGGTCAGAAGAAAATATTCCGCGGCTGTCTTATTGAAATACTCTATGTCATCTTTTGTGTGTGACGGATGTATCACCTCTATTCCGTCAAGCCCTTCCTGTATCAGTCTCATAAGCAATTCATCCCTTACCAGTTTTCCGGGATGAGCAATAAAAGAAAGTCCTCCGCTTTCAGAAATCGTATTTATAACTTTCTCTGATTTTGGATTTGGCTTTCTTACAAATGCAGGCTTGCCGTCACCAATGTATTTTGTGAAAGCATCATAATATGAATTTACGAAACCTTCTTCATTCAGCTCCATTGCTATATGAGGTCTCCCTATGGAAGCATTTTCACCCGCCTTTATTAGTATAGCATCAAAACTGATACTGCTTCCCATCGTATTTAGCTTTTCAACTATTTTCTCATTTCTCTTTATCCGAAGTTCTCTTGATGCTGAAAGAAAATCAAGAAATTTTTTATTACGGAAATCCATAAAATAACCCAGTATATGTACTTCCTGTTCGTCTATATCAGCGCTGATCTCCACCCCGGGAATTACCTGGACACCAACTTCATTACCAAAATTGATTGCCTCCTCTACTCCACTGACATTATCATGATCAGTAATACTGATAGTCGTAATACCGTTTTTTTTGGACAATTCAATTAGTTGTTTTGGTGTTAATCTTCCATCGGAATAATTGGTGTGCATATGTAGATCTGCTTTTATGGAAGTCATTTGATCTTCGCTTTTTGCTGATAAGTTAGTTTGTTTGACTGTTTTTATAAAGTCAAATGTTGAAATAATTTATCTCAGAACAACTAAGAATATTTTTATCTGATTCTTTTAGAATTATGAACAGACACTCTAAAAATCCAATTGCTGTAATTTCTATTTATACAGATTTACCAAATGCAGTCATCTGGTTAATCTATGTTCAAACTGTGAACTGCTTAACTGTTAACTGCTAACTGCTTCAATCCATCTGCCTTCTCAAAAATGCCGGCTTAGAAAAATCATCATCTATATTCAGATCTCCGAATCCAAAATCTTCTTCTTCAATTACAATCTTTGGCTTCTTTACTTTTTCAGCAAGATCATCATCCAGATTAACTTCCCTTCTTTTGTGCGCGGGAATATCGTATTGAGTGAGATCATCATGACTTGGTAAAGTAGTAATTCTTCCTTTGTTTTTAGAAAAGTCTTTATAAGATTCTTCATGATCTCTGCCTTTTGAAACTGAGCCATTATCTTCATTATTTCCCGTCTGCACCTGTTTGTTAAATCCTGTAGCAATGACTGTAACCATTATCTCATCTCCCATTTTATTGTCATCTACAAAACCGAAAATGTATTTCGCATCTTCCCCGACTGCATTCTGTATTATCTCATTGATCTTTTCCATTTCACCTATTGTCATGTTACCGTTGCTGCATATGTTTGCTAAAACGCATTTGGAACCTTCGATCTTTATCTCATCAAGCACCGGGTTGACCAATGCATCATTGGCAGCTCGCTCTGCCCTGTTTTCTCCTGAGGCTATTCCTGTGCCTATCATAGTGTCACCCATTCCTTTCATGATCGTCCTTACATCTGCAAAGTCAACGTTTATCACTCCCGTATCAGTTATGATCTTTGAAATTCCCCTTGTAGCATTATATAAAACCCTGTCTGCCAGTTCGAACGCTTGGTTTTTTGTAGCATCCCTGTTTACTAATCGCAAAATATTTTCATTCGGAATAATAATAAGATTGTCAACTTCATTCCTTAACTTTTCAAGACCTCTGTTAGCCATGTCCATTCTGGGCTTACCTTCAAAACCAAATGGTTTGGTTACGATAGCTATTACAACTGAACCCATGCTTTTAGCTATTCTCGCAACTGCAGGAGCACCGCCCGTACCTGTTCCACCTCCCATACCTGCTGTAATAAATACCAGGTCACTGCCGGATATTACTTTCTCTATCTCTTCCCTGCTCTCCTCTATTGCCTGATATCCTAGCTCATCATTCATTCCGGTACCAAGTCCGTTGGTTATCTTCTTGCCTATCTGAACTTTATGTTCGGCAAGATTTACAGTCAATGCCTGAGCATCTGTGTTGACTGCAATGAATTCCACTCCTTCAATTCCTTTGTCAACCATAGAGTTTAATACATTACCGCCTCCGCCGCCTACACCGACGACTCTTATCTTTGCTCCTGTGTGGTCGCTTACCGAGAGTTTAATTGCCATGTCATTTTCCTTTCTCCGCCAGTAACGGATATTTTATATAATTTTTAATTTTTTATTTGGGAAATACTTTTAATGTTATTCGTTTTTCGTTAATGTTTCTTTTGCTCAATATACATTATTCCTTTTTCCTTGCTCATTGCTCATTGCTCATTGCTCATTGCTCATTGCTGATCACAATTCATCAAACCACTGTTGTATCTTCGAAAAAATTCCGGTAATTGTAAGTGATCTCCTCTTTCTGTTTTTGTTGATCTCAGAAATCTTGGTCAGATCATTCATCGTCTTCAGTCTGTGGAGCACAAGTCCTACACCTGTCGCAAATATAGGATTCTCCACCTCTTTTATTAATCCTCCTTTGAGTCCTGTCGGAATTCCGAGATTGACTTCCATACCGAGAATTTCTTCGGCAAGTTCTTTCGTACCTTTTATCAAAGAACCACCGCCAGTTATCACAACTCCCGCATGCAGCTCTTTTGCGATCTGGGAATTCTGAATTTCAATTGCTGAGAGCTCAAATATATCCTGCATCCTTGCCTGTATGATTCTTGCTAAAATGCTTTTACTTGTTCTCTTCGGCACTTTGCCTTTTATAGATTCAACTGTGATCTCCTCATCATTCAGAATCTCTGAAACCATTGCATATCCGTATTCGCGCTTTATTCTTTCAGCTTCAACTTCCGAGATCCCCAGTGCTTCGACTATGTCATTCGTGACTAAGTTACCGGCTATTCCTATTCCGGCTGTATATTTTAAAACTCCTTTTTTGAATACCGCAATATCAGACGTGCCGCCTCCTATATCTATCATTGCAACACCGACTTTCTTTTCGGTTTCATCCAATACTGAATGGGATGATGCTATCGGTTCAAGAACAATATCATCTATATCCACATCACAGCTTGTAACACATTTTGAAAGATCATCTATTGACGATACAAGACCTGTAATTATATTTACCTTTGCTTCAAGCTTTATCCCGAACATTCCGACAGGAGTCTCAAAGATCCCGTCCTTTCCGTCTATCACATATTCCTGAGGTATTACATCAATGATCGTCGTATCACTGGGCATCTTCATGATCTTCGCCTGCTCTATCAGCCTGGCAATATCCTCTTCCTGAATTATTCTGTCTGTATTATTAATTCCAATTATGCTGCTTGACTGAATGCATCGTATGTAATGTCCAGCAATTCCGACAGATACAGAATTAATGCTAACGCCTGAATTCAGTTCAGCTTCTTCAATTGCCGCTCTGATCGACTGCGATGTTTTGTTTGGATTCACGACTATTCCCCTGTGAAGTCCGAATGACGGCGCTTTACCGATTCCAAGAATGTCAATATTGTTTTCATCTTTTATTCTTGCAACTATAACGCAGATCTTTGTAGTCCCGACGTCGAGACCGACAATAATATCTTCTTCATTAGAACCTGAATTCTTTCTTCTTTTTTTACTTGCCATCTATTAGTTAGTTGTTTGAATTAATTATCACTTCATTGTCAAAACGCAGATCCACATAATTAACCTGTTTCCTCAAATGACTATCGAGTTTTTGCTTTAGATAATTTTCAAATAATACCAGCTTATTAATTAGAATAGCCTGATATTCTTTGTTGGAAATGCTTTCCCTGTATTTCCTTGGAAAATAAAACGGGCTGGAATCTTCCGAAAGATATACAACCGTTTTTGAGGTATCTGATAAATTTACTTCGGAAATATTATTATAAGCTGCTTTACTTTCCTTATATGCATTTAAGATAATAAATACTGCTAACCGGAGATCATCCTTGTTATACTTCTTCACCGGATTTGGAGTATTTTCAATTCTTACTCCGCTTATCACAGGAAGGTCATACATTTTTGATGCATTTTTAAATGGAAATATCTCAAGCTCATCATCTATCAGTTTGATTTCGTTTTCACCGTTTAATATTGCAACAGGTCTTCTTTCAATTATCTCGATCTTTAGCTCCGAAGGAAGTTCCATGCTTACGTAAACTTTTTTTATCTCAGGATGTTTTGAAATTCTGTCCTGTATATTATCTATGTTTATACCTTCAGAACTCATTATCGTATCCCGCAGTCTTGCAGCTTCTAGTATCTCTTCCTTAGGAATTGTATAGTTACCTGTGATCGTGATCTTTTCTATTGTACTGCCGCTTCTCCAGTTCACTGATTGGAAAACAATTATACTTACAGACAATACTATCAGAACAAGGATCACATTTTTCACTTTCATAACGGCACTGTCCAGTTTGATTTTATCTTAATTCTTTTAATATATTGACTGCAGAGCTCAGTGATGTCACCGGCTCCCTGAAAGATAATAACGTCTCCGTCACGTGATATTTTATCCAGTTCATCCATTATCATTTCCTTACTGTCAAAGTATAATCCCTGCTCTTTCACTTTATTTCTGGCACTGGTCTTTTGCTTTGCAATATTGCCGTTGTATTCTCCCAGTATCATTTCACTGCTGACTCCCTTAATTTCTTTTTCCCGTGCAGGATAGATTTTATCGAGTATCAGAATGTCCGTTTCTGAAAACGCTGCTCCGAATTCCTTGTAAAGATCTCTTGTCCGGGAAAACAGATGCGGCTGGAATACAGTGATTACTCTCTTTGGATTTGAATTCTTAACTGCTTCAAGTGAAGCCAGTACTTCTGTCGGATGATGCGCATAATCATCATAGATCTTTACTCCGTTATGATATTTCAGCTCGAGTCTTCTCTTTACTCCGTAAAATGTTTCAAAACTCTGATTAAACTTTTCTTCGCTCACATTGAACTTCTTTGTTGTCAGATAAGCTGCTGCTGCATTAAAAATATTATGTTTTCCCGGAACGACTATCTTTAAATCGTCCATGCCAAGTGTAAATCCAATGCTGGTTTTACCATATGAAATATTTTTTATTGTAAAATCATTTACCTTGCTGAATCCGTAGAGTATTTTATCTTTACGGTCTTTCAGAACATCAACAACATTCTTCTCATCTCCGCAGGCAATTATCTGAAGTCCCTTTTTGCCTTTAGCAATGAAATTCCTGAAACTGTCCTTTATATCATCAATGTCCCTGTAAATATCCAGATGATCCAGATCAATATTTGTAATTACAATAATATCTGACTTAAGCTGCAAAAAACTCCTGTCATATTCATCTGCTTCCACTACGGCAATATTGCTTTTTCCTATTCTTGATGAACCACCGTCCAGATAATCAATGTTGCCTCCGACAAATACTGTCGGATCAAGTTTGCTTTCTATAAGCACTTTTGCGATCATCGCCGTTGTCGTTGTCTTTCCGTGTGTACCGCTCACAGAGATGACAAACTTATCATTGACTATGTTTCCAAGCGCTTCAGCTCTCTTTACCATTCTTATTCCCAGACTCTTGGCTTTCAGATATTCCGGATTGTCCTCATTTACTGCCGCTGAATATATGACAAGCTCAGTATTGTCAGGAAGGTTTTTTTCGTCGTGTCCTTCAAAGGTTTTTACTTTGAACTTTTCCAGTCTCCTGGTGACAGGTGTAATTGCAAGATCGCTTCCTGTCACTTCGTATTTCTTTCTTCCGAGATATTCAGCTATACCACTCATGCCGATACCTCCGACTCCAATCAGATGAACTTTCTTTATGCCGTCAAATATATTATTCATATTCATATTAAAATAAATTTTTGTAAATGGTTACGGATTTTTTGTCAATATTTTTTTTGATATTAACCTGAACTCGCCTGCAAGTTCCTTTTCATCCTGAAAATCATTAAGCCTTATACGCATTAATCTTTTTCTGTTTATTAATTTCATCTTTACTATCCTTACTTCGCTTTTCTCCTCATTCAATCGTTTCTTTTCACGTGAGAATCTTATGCTGATTATTTCGTTAATACCTACTTCTCTCTGTCCGAATCTGTTCTTAAATATGATTTGCGATTCACCGATTATTATTTCTCTGGCAAACAAGGCGTTTGATATAAGCACTATCAGAAAAAAAATTATGAAAATAGCTATTATATAAATTATCGGATCCTTAACTACTACTTCAAAACTTTCATGAAAAAATCTTCCCTTGATTAAAATATATGCTATGAGAGTTACAAGATATATGATCAGTGATTTGTAATAGAAATCTAATTTATATTTATAAACTCTCTCTTTCATTTCTGTCATTAATTTCTGATTAACTTGATTGACTCCTGTGCAATTTTCTTTGCTGCTTCCGGATCAGAAAATTCATTTACATTCCTGCGAATATCACTTAACCTCACTTCATCATTTATCAGATTTAATATTTCATCTGAAAGCTTATACTCTATATCTTTCTGCAGTACCACTACTGCAGCTTTACGGACCTCGAGACTTCTTGCATTCATCTCCTGATGATTCTCTGCTGAAGTCGGAAGCGGTATAAGAATGGAAGCCATTCTTAAATATGCGATTTCCATTATGCTCGTGATTCCTGCCCTGCAGATAACAATATCAGCTGCCGAATATGCCAGATCTATTTTGTCAACGAACTCAAGTATTTTTACCCTGTCACTCAGATCCTGAAACTTTTCATTCAATCTGTCAAAATCATTTTTGCCCGTCTGCCAGATTATGTTCATATCATCCTTATAAAGCCTTTTTATTATTTTTTCAACCCCGTTGTTTATTCCCCTCGCTCCCTGACTGCCGCCGAATATGAACAGCGTTTTTCTTTCAGGGGATAGGTTGAAAAATTCAGAGGCATTTCTTCTTTCTGTCTTTTTCAAAGAACTTCTGATCGGATGAGAGATCTTTATTATATTATCTTTTCTCTTAAGATATTTTCCCGTTTCATCAAAATTAATAACTACCTTGCCTGATCTCTTTGATAAAAATTTAATTGTCCTGCCGGCATACGAATTTCCTTCCTGTATCAGTGCCGGTATTCCCATTCTGTTTGCCGCATATACTACAGGTCCGCATACGAATCCGCCTGTTCCGATAACAACATCCGGTCTGAAACTTCTTATTAGCTCCCTGCATTTCCTTAGCGCTAACATGAATTTCAAAGGCAGACCGAAATTTTTCCTGATATTGCTTCTGTCAAACCCGGTGATATCGATGGTAACAAGTTTAAAATTATTTGAAGGAACAATCTTTTCCTCTATCCTGCCTTTAGCACCAACAAACAATATATCCGCTTCACTGTCCAGCTTTTTTATTTCTTCGGCTATTGCGATGGCAGGAAATATATGTCCGCCTGTTCCGCCTCCTGCCATTAAATATTTCATTACTCAATTGTTAATACTTCGTCTATATCATCACTGTGCGATGATATATTAAGCAGTACTCCTATAGCTGCCGCAGTGAATATTATTGATGTTCCACCGTAACTTACAAGCGGGAGCGTTACACCGGTCGTCGGTATTACACCGCTTGCAACTGACATATTTACAAGTGCATTCAGTGTTATCAGTGTCGTGATCCCGAATGCAAGATATTTACCGAACTCGTCCCTGCATTCTTTTGCTATCCTGTATCCTCTGACAGCTATTATAAAATACAGACAGAGTATTATGAATGTTCCGATGAAACCGTATTCTTCTCCGATTATTGAAAATATAAAATCACCGTGCGCTTCAGGTAAAAAGAAATCTTTCTGATTTGAATTACCGGGTCCGATTCCGAATAATCCCCCGTTGCCGAATCCTATCAGCGCCTGCTGCAGCTGATAACTGGAATTACCGCTCGATTTATATTCACTGTATGAAGTAATTCTGTCCATTATATAATCCTTTGACAAAACAAACAGCACTGCAAATGGAATCAGTGAAGCCATTGTAATAATTATATGCTTCCTCTTTGCTTCTGATAAATACATCATAAGCATGCAGGTCATGAATATTATCGATGCAACTGAAAAATTGGGCTGTATCAGAATAAGTCCTGTGATCAGCAGTATATAAAAAAGAACAGGAAGATAACCTCGGTATAATAGATTTATATAATCCTTCTTTTTTGCAAGCAGATTGGCTACATATATTATGATCGCATATCTCGCAAATTCAGACGGCTGAAAACTAAGAGGTCCAAGCTCTATCCATCTGCTTGCTCCTTTGATTGGACCTTTGCTGCTGAATAAAGTGAAGATCAGCAAACCGATCGTTATCCAGATCAGTGGCTTGGATATCCCTTCAAGATTTATATAATCTACTCTTGCTGCAATGAATATTATTACAATGGAAAGTATTATCTTGACCGCATGCTGTTTGATAAGATAATTGCTGTCCTGAAATTTCTCCAGCGCAAATGTCGAACTGGCGCTGAAGACCGCTCCGATGCTGAATAGCATCAGCATTAAAACAGGGATCAGTATCCAGATATCTATTTTGTATTTATGCGCCAAGTTTTATCTTTTATTTTAGAAGATTTACTATTCTCTTAAATTCTTTTCCCCTGTGCTCAAAACTTTCAAACATATCAAAACTCTTGCAGGCTGGCGACAGCAATACTATATCACCCCTCCTGCCTGATTCTCTCGCTGAGATAACTGCTTCTTCAAATGAACTGACCATTGTAACTTTTATTCTATTATTAAAATGATCGTATATTTTTTCTCTGGCTTCTCCTACTGCGAATATTTCCTTAACTCTTTCTCTTACAAGCTTATCAACAGCAGAATAGTCATTCCCTTTTTCCCTGCCGCCGAGTATGAGAATTATATTCTTTTCAAATGACTCTATCGCGACAATAAGCGAATCTATGTTGGTTGCCTTTGAATCATTATAATAGCTTACGCCGTCAAGCTCTCTCACAAACTCTATTCTGTGCTCAACTCCCTGAAAGCTCTTCAGTGTATCGCGGATTATCTCTTTCTTTATTTCAAATGACCTCGCTGATATCACAGCAGCAAGTGAATTATAAAGATTGTGATTGCCTCTTATGTTGATCTCACGTGTTTCCATTATTTCTTCTGCAATGTTTTTTGCTTTGTCAAAGTAAATGATTTTTCCGTTGTCAGTGTAACTTCCTGTTTCAATGCTGCTGTCATTTTTTTCAATCAGATTTTCTCTTATGCTGAAATATGCTTTTCTTACAGGTGTTCCTTTTAAACTGCTTCTGAGAATTTCATCATCATAATTTATAACCGCCAGATCATCTCCCGTCTGATTTTTTGTAATTTTAATTTTCGCTTTAAGATAATTATCAAAACTTCCGTGCCAGTCTATATGATCAGGTGTAATATTCATCAATACTGATACGCGCGGTCTGAACTCTTCTGTATCTTCAAGCTGATAACTGCTTACTTCAAGTATCACTATTGAATTCTCATCCGTATCACTTAATACTTCTGAAAATGCCAGTCCGACATTTCCGCAGACCTTTGTGTCATTTCCTGCATTCTTAAATATCTCACCGGTCAGAACTGTCGTAGTCGTCTTCCCGTTCGTTCCTGTAATAGCTATGACCGGACTTTTGCAGAACCTGTATGCCATTTCTATCTCGCTGTAAATTTTTTTATTTAACTTTACAGCATTCTGAATTACCTGATTCTCAGGGGGTATTCCCGGACTCTTGATAAATATATCGCTTTCATAGATCCTGTCTGAATGAACTCCAATTTCATATTCAATTCCCTCTTTCCTTAAAACTTCTTCATCAAGAAATTTCAGTTTATCCTTATCCGAGCCGTCGCTCAGAAAAACTTCCGCTCCGTTTCTTTTCAGAAGCTTTGCAGCTGCAATTCCGCTTCTTCCTGCTCCGAGAACTGTAAAAGAACTTTTTTTAAAATCGCTCATCTTATCTTTAATGAAGCTAATGTCATGATCGCAAGTATTATTGCTACAATGTAAAACCTTACTACTATCTTCGGCTCGGGAACACCTTTCATCTCAAAGTGATGATGAACCGGCGCCATTCTGAATATCCTCTTTCCCTCACCGTATCTCTTTCTTGTATATTTAAAATAATATCTCTGAATTATCACAGATAATGCTTCGGCAAAAAATATACCTCCGAGTATCGGAAGCATGAATTCTTTTTTAACAAGCACGCATAATGTTCCGACTGCTCCTCCTAATGCTAAAGATCCTGTATCTCCCATGAATACCTGCGCCGGATAAAAATTGTACCAGAGGAATCCAAGCGCTGCACCGCTCAGCGCTGAACAATATATCGCAAGCTCTCCGTTGCCTCTTAAATAAATAATGTTCAGATACTTCGCTGTCTCTATGTTTCCCGATACATAAGCAATTATTCCGAGTGTCAATGCTACCACTCCCACTGTTCCCGTTGCAAGTCCGTCCAGTCCGTCTGTGAAATTCACTGCATTGGATGTTGCTGTAATTATAAATACTACTATGGGTATGTAAAGAAACGAAAAATCAAATTCATAGCTCTTAAGAAACGGTATAGTCGTGATCGAATGAATATTCTCAAACTGCGGTAAAAAATATATTGCGCACCCTACTATTAATCCGACCGTGACCTGACCTAATAGCTTGTATCTTTCTGCAAGTCCCTTTTTATATTTCTTGATTACCTTTAAATAATCATCAGTAAAGCCGACAGCACCGAGGGCTATCGTTACAAATAATATTATCAGCACATATACGTTGCTCAGATCTCCCCAGAGTAATACAGGGATAAGTACAGAAAATAAAATTATGAATCCGCCCATCGTCGGTGTTCCTGCTTTTGACCAGTGGAACTGCGGTCCGTCTTCCTTCCTCGCTTCGCCTATCTGCTTCTTCTGCAATATCTTTATTATCCTTGGTCCGAGTATGAAACTAATGAGCAATGCTGTTATCGCCGCCAGCGCTGAACGAAATGTTATAAATCTGAATATGTCAAATCCCGGAGGATTGTAATTTGCATTTATGTATTCAGCGAGTTTATACAGCATATGATTTTAATTTTCTGTAATTCCTTTTACTACTTCTTCCATTTTCATTCCTCTTGATCCTTTGACATAAATTATATCATCCTTCTTCAGATTCTTTCTGAGCATGGCAGTAAGGTCATCTTTGTTCTCAAAATAAAAATTATTCTTTATTTTTTTTGCGTTGTAAAAAGTGTTGTATGACTCTTTACCGAATGTATAAAGGTTTTCCAGACCCGACTTTGCCGCGAACTTCCCGATCTCCGAATGTTCTTTCCAGCTTGCTTTACCAAGCTCGAGCATGTCTGCAAGCACAGCATACCTGTTTCCTTTTGTTCTGAATTCCATCATCGTTTCAATTCCCATTTTTACAGATTCAGGATTGCTGTTGTATGTATCATTAATTATTGTAAGACCTTTGACTTTCAGAATTTCCATTCTCTTTGATGATGAAGGTTTAAAATTCTTTAATGCTTTCTTTATATTATTAATGCTGACTTTAAAATATAAACCTGCAGCAGCAGCCGCTAAACCGTTATAGACCGAATGCCTGCCAAAGGTCGATATATTCGTTTTGAATCTTTTCTCACGGAAGCTGATTTCAATTTCGGGTTCATAATTTTTATTATAACCTTCAGATCGTCCTTTGACATCCGTGTTAAACATGTAAGAATAAGAAAATTTTTTTTCATGCTTTATTCCTCTTGAATATTTTTTGATGAACTTATCATCATAATTTATAAATATAATTCCTTCTTTTTTTTCTTTTAAATAATCGAAAAGCTCAAACTCGGCTTTTGCAACTCCATTAAGATTTTTGAAAAACTCCAGATGCTCTTTTCCTATATTGGTTATAATTCCGAAATCGGGCTCCGCAATTGTGCAGAGATATCTGATCTCGTTATAATGATTGCACCCGACCTCCAGCACGCAGAAATTATGGCTCTCATTTAGTCTCAGCAGAGTCAGTGGTAATCCTATGTGATTGTTGAAATTACCTTCTGTCTTCAGGACATTGTACTTCTGTGAAAGAACTGCTGCAGTAAGATCCTTCGTCGTCGTCTTTCCGTTGCTGCCTCCTATGCATAATACCGGAATGTTAAAATTACTCTTATGTATCTTCGCAAAAGAACCCAAAGCTAATGTCGTGTCTTCTACCGTTAAGAAAGTTTTATCCTTATATTTCTTCTTATTCTTTTTATACCATTCATCGTTTACCACTGCTAAAAGAACTTTCCTATTAAATACTTCATCAAGATATTTATGTCCGTCAGTTGTCTCCCCCTTTATTGCAAAAAAAATCTCATCCTTATTTATTTTTCTTGAATCAATGGAGACTCCTTTGAATTTTTTCTTTTTTAATTTGTCAAAGTTATGGTTCCCTGTATGTTTAACCAGTAACAGATCATCTGTTTTCAGCATAATTTATTTTGCAGTATCTGAATATTTTCCGACGATTTCCTTATCATCAAAATGTGTTCTGACTCCGTTAATTTCCTGATATGTCTCGTGTCCTTTTCCGCAAATAAGCACAATGTCTCCCTCGCGCGAGATCTCAATTCCTTTCTTTATTGCTTCCTCGCGGTTTTCTATGATTTCGTAATTCTTTTTGTCTTTTATGCCCGTAAGTATTTCATCAATAATATCCATCGGATTTTCAAATCTCGGATTGTCTGATGTAATAATCGCTCTGTCCGAAAGTCCTGTTGCAAGCTCACCCATTACTGCACGCTTGGTCCTGTCCTTGTTTCCGCCGCATCCGAATATAGTGATCACTTTTCCGAATCTCTTTTCCGCATCTACTATTTCTCTGGCAGACTCGATTGCATTCTTAAGCGAGTCTGATGTATGCGAATAATCTATCACTGCGATAGCTCCGTTTGGCAGCTTTACTCTGTTAAATCTGCCGTTGACTTCCTGAATCTTTAAAAGTGAATTCTGTATCATTGTCATGTCAATGTCATACTGTAGAACAGTTGATACAGAAGCGAGTATGTTGTAAATATTAAACCTTCCCGATAAATCAGATTTAAGTGTATATGTCTTTCCGTTCCGGTTTACATCAAACTCAAGCCCGCTCAGTGATAGTTTCTCATTGAATGATCTGAGATCACTTTCATTTTTGCTTGAATAAAAAAACTTCTCTGCTTTGCAGTCTTCAAGTATGCGGAGCCCATACTGATCATCGGAATTTGAAACTGCTTTTCCTGTCACGGGTAAAGTGTCAAATAATATTTTTTTCGCTTCAAAATAATTTTGCATGTCCTTATGAAAATCCAGATGTTCACTTGTTAAGTTAGTAAATACAGCAGTGTCAAATTTCAATCCGTAAACCCTTTGCATCATAAGCGCAATTGATGAGACTTCCATTACACAGAATTGAGTTTTCGACTTTATCATCTCGGCAAGCATCATGTTGACTTCGACAGAATCAGGTGTTGTAAGCTTTGAATCTAATTTCTGATCACCTATCTGATAGTCAATTGTTCCAAGCAGCCCTGTGCTGTATCCTGCATCATTTAAAAATGCTCTTATTAAATATGATGTAGTTGTCTTTCCATTGGTTCCTGTAATCCCTATCAGCTTTAATTGCGCAGAAGGATCTCCGTAAAATATCCCGCTGTACTCTGCCATTAGTTTTCGTATCTCACCGGTTTTAACTACCGGTACCCCTGATTTAGTATTTACTTCTTCTTCCGTAAATATCAGAACCGCTCCGTTATTTACTGCATCAGATACAAATTTATTCCCGTCATCCTTCAGACCTTTTATTGCAAAGAAAATATTCCCCGGTTTTATTTTACGGGAGTCATAATGAAGACCTGTGATCTCAATGTCATCACTGAGCTTAAGATCTGCATTAACACGGCTCTTTTTTATGATCTCTGAAATTTTCATTTCACTGCTGATTTTTACAGTATAAAATTACTTTTGACTTTGGAAGCTGCTTCGTTCCGGGTGCAGGAGACTGCTCCTGTATCTTTCCGCTGCCGTTAATATCCACATCGAACCCCGCTGAGAGAAGCACGTTGATCGCCTTTCGGAGACTTAGATTTTTTACGTCAGGTATGATCAGCAGTCTGTCCTCTGAAACAATATTCTCTTTTACTACTAACTTAATTTTTACATTGTCATTCATTGCTACTCTCTCATTCGGCATCGGATACTGTGACTCGATTATCTTAACAGTTCCTGCAGACTTTTCACCTGAAGTGTTTTCCATTATCTCATAGCTGAGCCTGTTTTCCAGCAGAACATCTTTTGCATCTTCAAGTCTTAGATTGACAAGATTAGGTATCAGTAACTTCTTGTCTTCAATGTTATTGGGTCCTGATTCAGCAATATTTAAATCTGTATTCTGTTTTTCTTTCGTATAATTCACATTCACAAAATCCTTTGAAGTAATATTCGATGTCCCTGAAAAATTTATTATCCTGTTTGCTATCTTCTGAAAAATCGGTGCAGCAACTTTACCTCCGTAATATTCTCCTGATTTCGGATCATTTAGAATTACTGTGATTATTATCTGAGGATCTTCTGCGGGAAAGTAACCCACAAAAGAAGAGTTATGCGAACTGCTTGAATATTGACCGTTTATTATTCTCTGCGCTGTTCCGGTTTTACCTGCTATGCTTACTCCCGTTATCTTAGCATCTGTTCCCGTTCCTCTTTCGACTACTCCTGTCAGCAGCGATGTCAGTGTTTTTGCTGTTTTCTCTGAGACAACCTGTCTGATCATTACGGGCTTGCTTTCAAAAATTATTTTTCCGTCTTTACCGGATTCTTTTTTTATAATAAAAGATTTCATCATCGTTCCGTTGTTAGCAATGGTAGAATATGCATTCGTCAGCTGCATTGCATTTATAAGAACTTCATATCCAATGGACATATACGGCAGAGAGACTCCTGAAAAATCTATAGGTCTTTTCAATATTCCTTTATTCTCTCCCGGAAGTTCAATTCCGTTATAAATACCAATCCCGAAATCTCTGGCGTATTTGTAAAATCTCTCTGAGCCAAGCTTCAGTGATATCTTGCTGAATGCAACATTGCTCGACTGCTCTATTGCCTGCTGAAATGACATGCTTGAAGCACCGTGAACATCCGTTATGTTTATTCCTTTTATCTCATTGAGATTCTCAGTAGCTATCATCGAATTCCTGTCTTCTAGCTTTTCCTCAAGCGATGCAGCAGCAGTAATTATTTTAAAGGTTGAACCGGGCTCATAAATGTCCGAGATGACGGCATTCTTCATTCCGCTTGTATCAGCAACTGAGATATTGTTCGGATCAAATGTCGGGTATGATGACATTGCAAGTACTTCACCTGTCTTCACTGCCTGTACTATCACCTTTCCGCCCGCTGCGTTGAAATTCTTTACTCCTTCCGCTAATTCTTCTTCAGCGAATCTCTGTATGTTTATGTCTAATGTTAAAACTAAGTTATTACCGTTCTCAGAATCCTTTGTAGGAAATTCAAGCGAAGGTCTGTTGTTTCCCCTGCCGTCCCTCTGCATTATAATAAATCCTTCCTTGCCTGCGAGCTCATTGTCCATCGAAAGCTCTATGCCTGTCTGACCTTTGTTGTCTATGTTAGTGAAACCAAGAACCTGCGATGCGAGATTTCCGTAATTGTAAACTCTCTTCGGCTCTTTGAGAACTATCACGCCGTTCATGTTAAGTGTATCGAGCCCGTTTACTTTATCCGCATTTATTCTTCTTTCAAGATAAACGAATGATGTATTCTGTGAGGTCAGCTTGGCAAGATACTCTTCCTTCGGCTTTCCGAATGCCCTGGAAAAAATTTCTGCTGCGAGCCCAGGGTTATCTACCATGTTCGGATCTGCTGCAAAGGAATACTGATATGAATTCGAGACAAGCACGTTCATGTTCCTGTCATATATCAGACCCCGGTATGGTGTAAGAATTATCTTGTTCTCATACTGCTTCCTTGCTGCAATCTTGTATTTTTCAGAATCAATGATCTGAATATTGATCAGCTTAAGAAGTATCACTATAAAAATGCCGAAAAGCGCCACGAAGAAAAAATTTATTCTTCTTCTCTGCTTTAGCTGCTTATCGGGATTTTTATAGAGTTTGAACTGCAAAATGTATTTTTATTTCAACTTTGATTTGCTTAAAATTATATTATTATTTTCGTCTACTGAATTTTCTTTATATGAAAGATTGTATTTCTCTGAAGCGATGGACTTTACTCTTTCAAAGCTGCTGAGTCTCTCGGCTTCAGTTCGGAGCATGTCATTTGACTGCACGTTCTTTCTGATCTCTTCCTTGATCGCATTGTTTCCTGTGGCAAGCTGGTTAACGGCAATTATGTTATTAATATAAATCACAACGATGACCGAAGTTATTATAAGCATGATCAGAAAATAGAAAATTGAGATCTTCTTGTTTGCGTGTTTTTTTGTTTTCATTTTTTAGCTGTTTATCTTAAATAATTTCAGCAGCTCTGAGCTTGGCGCTTCTGGATCTGCTGTTAAATTTGATTTCTTCAAATGACGGTACAATTGGTTTTTTTGTTAATGTCTTCAAATGCGGAATCTTTTTCTCATATCCGTAAGGACTGTCAGATTTCATTTTATCAGATGATTCTTCTTTAAAAAAATTCTTTACTATTCTGTCTTCAAGCGAATGGTAAGATATAATCACTAATCTCCCCCCTTTTATAATCAGATCAGTTGAATGCGAAAGAACATTTTCGAGGTTCTGCAGTTCACTATTAACTTCTATCCTCAGCGCCTGAAATATCTTTGCAAGAAAATCTATCTCGTTTTTTTTATTAAGATCATATTCTTCATTTACAGTGTTCACTATGTCAAAGGTTGTTTTAAGTTTTGCTGATCTCCTTTTATTAATAATTGCACCGGCTAACCTCTCTGCGTTTCCTATCTCACCGTATTTTTCAAACAAATTTATCAGATCTTCTTTATCATAACTGTTCAGTACTTCTCCTGCAGTGATACCGTCTTTTTTATATGCACGCATATCCAGTCCTGTATCTTTCATAAAACTGAATCCGTCTTCCGCTTCAAGCTGATATGATGAAAGCCCGAGATCCAGAACTATTCCGGTGACCTTCTTAACATTCAGGTCTTTCAGAATATTTCTGATATCTCCGAAATTCCCGTTGACAAAAATTATTTTATCTTTAAATGAAGTTAGATTTTTTCCGGCGTATTCAAGTGCGTTGAGGTCTTTATCGATCGAAATGATTTTATCGTGTTCCGTGGTGTTCTCACATATAAGCCTTGTATATCCGCCTCCTCCTAGCGTCCCGTCAACTAATATCTGTTCCGGCAACTCCTTATTTATCAATAACTTTACTGCTTCATGTGAAAGAACAGGTATGTGAAAATTCTCTGATGACATCCTCTATTTTAAATCTTTCAAATCTTATAAATCTTATGAATCTTACGAATTTATAATATCCGAAACCTTCTCCGCAATCTCCTCATAACTCTTCGACATCGAGTTATCATATCTCTCTTTTATTTCCGGATCCCATATTTCCATCTTATCAAGCAGTCCCAGCACAGTCACATCTTTTTTTAATTTAGCAAACTGCACAAGCTGCGGTGGAATTAGAATTCTGTTCTGTGAATCAAGTTCGCATTCATTTACAAAATTTAAAAACTGTCTGATGAAAAATCTCTGATCAGAATTGAATTGATTATATCTTGTGAGACCTGTCTTTACTTTCTCCCATTCATCCAGCGGGTACACCAGAAGACATTCATCCATACCTCTTGTAAGAATGACCTTATTATCTGCTTCAGGTTTTATATATTTCCTGAATTTCGCCGGTAAAATAATTCTGGATTTAGCATCCAGACTGCAGATTGAATGTCCCTGAAACATTTTTTTATTTTATTTATTGAAAGTGGAGTCCGGAAATGAAAAATTTCTTTCTTATTTAAAAATTTTTAAAAAAATTTAACAATTTAATAAAATAATAAAAAAATTAATTCACCACTTTCCTCCACTTTTCCCCACTAATATACAAAAATACGCAAATTAATATTAAAGTCAAACAAATAATTCAATAAAGCACAGTGAATTTATTCTTTCCGGTTGACATTTGCTAAGATTCAATCTTTTCAAAAGATTTATTCCTTTATTCCTAAGGTGAGATTTGGTGGAATGTAAAATATGAATCTTAAAATCCGTGAAGTGTAGTTTTTAAAAATGATCCTGAGGTTTATTTGTGAATTCTGTATAGATTCCTTCTATTAAATAATAGATCTTAATTCAATGCTAAGCCGGAAGAATTTCTCCTCCCGGCTATTCAATGTGCTATGTGCAACTGTGTTCCTGTTTCAGAAAATTAAAAAAGCCGTCACTTTTTCTGACGGCTTTAAATGCGGAAATACTAATTTTGTTAGATCTGATCCCTTTGCTTAAGGTCTGATTACCTGCACAAAATTTGCTGAATTTGTATATACAACTACGATGTCTGTCAGATCTACAAAATCATCACAGTTGATATCTGTTACAACATTGCCTGAAACAAAATTACTTGCATCATTATAAACAGTTATCAGATCGGTCAGATTTATGAATTCATTCTGATCTATATCTCCCTGATACAGCGACCACTTGCCTCCTGCATTTATCATGTTGCCTCCGTATGCCTGCGATGATGCGGTTGTAAAATTGTATTTTAGATAATTTGAAACAAACGGAACGGCAGTGCTGCTCCATGTGGGAAGCGCGTTTCTTCCTTTTACAACTATGTAATAATTAACCCCGCTCACTGCAGCAGGAAATGAAACAACTGACGGTATCCCTGATCCTGCATTTACTGACTGTGAATCGACAAGATTGTATGGCGCAATTGAACTTCTTAATTCCGCTTTAAGTAACTGCTGAGATGGACAGCTCTCCAAATTTACTGTTAGTCTTAATGAAGGACTGGTAAAATTATATTCGGAAATATACCTGAAGCTTAAATTGATAGTATTTACAATCGTTCTTATTATCGCGCCTGTGGAAGAATCTATCTCGTGTACGTTTGTTCCTGCTGTCGTTAAGTAATTCCCGTTGCCTAATAAATATACTCCCCTGTTACCTGATACTACGCTTAATGTTTTTTTGTAAGCGCCGGTGGAATCAAGTATCACAAGCCCTGAAGGAAGACTGAATCCGCATACTGCTATGTCCCCGTTTGCATTCCGTACCATCTGCTCTGCGAAATTTAAATTAGCGCTTGAATGGAATACCGATAGAAAATTTCCGCTGGGATCAAATCTTGATATGTCATTCGGTGCAGTAGAACATGATATAAGTATATCACCTTGTCTCTGAAGTATTCCGAACGGACTGATAATGTTGCCTGATATAAAAGTGCCTAACGGATTTCCCAACGGATCAAACTGCTGAATCGTATTTATGCTTCCTCCGCTTCCGACAGTGACAAGAAGATTATTATTGCTGCGATAGTCTACTCCTCTTATATTGTCGAGAATATTATTATTCACACCGCCGGCAGGTGCGAATACTGAATTGTAAACTCCGTTCGGATTGAATCTCTGAACTACATCCGAATTCTGATCTGAAACAAGTATCTGACTTCCGTCATAATGCTGTATCGCATGAAAAGGAGTCGAGAACTGAGGTACGGTATGAGGAATAAAACTTGTATCAATAAGATCCCCGCTGTACTGATCAAAGATATATACCCTGTCAAATGTTGACTCTGGTATCATCAGTACTTTTGAAGAAGTTGGATTATCTCTCAGCTCAGGCGCAGCATTTCCTTTGGATCCGTAAATTATTTTTTCGTTACTGTAATTTATAACCGCCCGGGATAAATTTATTTTATTCCTGAACTCCTCATAAAATGCTGTGTATCCTCCTTTGTAAGGATTATTAATATCCGGAAACACTGCATAAACCGGCTTTCCGTTTTCAAGAGATATTACACTGTAAAGAACTTTATCTCCGGTATAAATATTTAGAGGAAGTTTCTGATTCATTGCTTCGTTTACAGCAATTTTTACCAGCTCCGGATTCTGCTCTGTAAGAATTAAAAGTTCTGTTAAACCTGTTTTAGGTGAAGCTATAGACAGATTTGTTAAATTTAATAATACTGCAAAAAAAATTAAGAATAATTTTTTCATAAATTAATATTTTTTTAATTAACAGAATATGTTTGATTGATTTAAAGATAAAAATATATTTTATAAATTAGTATGACAATTCATTTTAGTATGTTCTTGCAGAGACGCTAAGATCGCAAAGTAAAAATATCTGAATTAAATCATCTGTGCGAATTCTTAGTCTCTTATATATTTTAAAAACACTTTACGCTCGAAGCTGTCATTTCCGCTTGCTTTTTGGCGGGGGGTACCCTCTGGGTCATACAATCAACAAATATTGATTGAAAATAGATACGCTCTTTAATAACTACCCCCTAAACTTTTTACTTTTGCGGGATAGTCTCAATACATCCACCATTATTTTAAAAAAAATTCTTAGTGCCTTTGTGGTTTTGTGGTTTCAAAGAATTGAAAAAAACAAAAAAGCCGTCTCATTTCTGAAACGGCTTTTTTTTATATCTCTTATTTCTGTATTTTTAAGCTTCTGTTTCTTCAGCTTCAGCCTTCTTCTTTCTGGCTTTCGGCTTTTCTTTCTCTGCATCTTTTTCCTTTTCCATTTCCTTCTCACTGATATGATAATCTTCTTCTTTCTCCGTAACAATTATATCCCTGTATTTTCTTAATCCTGTTCCTGCAGGTATCAATTGTCCGATTATCACATTCTCCTTCAATCCTAACAAATGATCGACTTTTCCTCTTATTGCCGCATCTGTCAGTACCTTTGTTGTCTCCTGGAATGACGCTGCAGAAATAAAACTGTCCGTCGTCAGAGAGGTTTGTGTGATTCCAAGTAATACAGGATCGCCTGACGCAGGTACTGCATCTTTTGATTTGATCACGGCTTTGTTTTTCTTTTTCAATGCCGCATTCATATCCTTTACTTCCTTCTTGGATAATTTTTCACCTTCTAAGACTTTATCGCTGTCACCGGGTTCGGTGATCACAACCATTCCTTTTAACTTTTCATTTTCTTCGGCAAATAAATTCTTGTGAATTACATCGCCCTCAAGAAAGCTGGTATCGCCTGTATCAGTAACTTTGATCTTCTGAAGCATCTGCCTTACTATTACTTCTATATGCTTGTCATTTATCTTTACACCCTGAATTCTGTAAACTTCCTGAATTTCATTTACAAGATATTCCTGAACTTCAGCAACACCTTTGATCTTAAGAATGTCCACAGGATCAAATGCTCCGCCTGTTAATGGTTCTCCTGATTTCACAATGTCACCGTGTCTTACAAGTATGTGCTTACCGATTGGGATCTTGTAATCTACTACCTTCGTTCCGTCTTTACTTACTATTCTTACTTCTCTGCTTCCTCTTGATATCTTTCCTATCTCAACAGTACCGTCGATCTCCGCAACCTTAGATGGATCACTCGGACTTCTTGCTTCGAATAATTCTGTAACTCTGGGCAGACCTCCCGTAATATCCCTTGTCTTTCCGGAATCTCTCGGTATCTTTACCATGATCGTTCCTGCTTTTACTTCTTCACCGTCATCTACGAGTAAATTTGCTTTCGCAGGGATCAGATATGAACTGAGGATCTTATCATTCTTCGGATTTGTGATTTGAATGGTCGGTGACTTGGTCTTGTCACGACTTTCAATAACTATCTTCTGGAAGTGACCTGTCTGTTCATCTTTGGCTAATTCATACTGCTTGCCTTCTTCCATGTCAAAATAACTGATGATACCGTCATCCTCTGCTACGATCACAGAGTTGTACGGATCCCATTCATAAAGTATCCCGTTCTTTTTAACCTTTTCATTGTTCTTTACTCTTAAGTGCGCTCCGTAAGGAACTGAGTATCTTGCAAGCTGCGAACCGTTGTCATCAATTATATTTATCAGACCGTTTCTGCTGAGTGAAACAAATTCAGCCCCGACTGCTCCCTTATATTCTACAATTTTAATGTTGTCGAATTTTACTTTACCTTCAAACTTTGAAGTGATCTGGGACTGGGTAATGATCTTACTTGCAGTTCCTCCGATATGGAATGTTCTGAGCGTCAGCTGTGTACCCGGCTCACCGATGGACTGTGCGCCAATGATACCTACTGCTTCACCGACTTCCACCATCTTTCCGGTTGCTAAATTTCTTCCGTAACATTTAGCGCAGACACCTCTCTTTGTTTCACAGGTGAGAACTGATCTTATTTCGACTTCAGTTATCGGAGTCTCTGAAACTAACTGAGCTTTCTCTTCTGTAATAAGCTCGTTTGCTTTTATAAGAACTTTCTTTGTAAGAGGATTTACTACATCGTGTACGGAAACTCTTCCTAATATTCTTTCAGCAAGCGTTTCCTTTACATCTTCTCCTTCTTTTAATGCTTCTGTCTTTACACCCCTGATCGTCTTGCAGTCTTCTTCAGTGATAATAACATCCTGAGCTACATCAACAAGTCTTCTTGTTAAATATCCCGCATCAGCAGTCTTCAAAGCCGTATCTGCAAGTCCTTTTCTTGCTCCGTGTGTTGATATGAAGTATTCAAGTATTGAAAGACCTTCTTTGAAATTTGCGATGATCGGATTCTCAATGATCTCGCCTGCCTGACCTGTTAATGACTTCTGCGGCTTCTGCATAAGACCTCTCATACCCGCCAGCTGACTGACCTGTTCGGCTGAACCTCTTGCGCCTGAATCTATCATCATGTGCAGTGAATTGAATCCGTTCTTCGATCTTGTAAGATTGAGCATAAGATCCCTCTTCACTTCATCCCGAACGTGTGTCCAGATATCAATTACCTTGTTGTATCTTTCATTCTCTGAAATGATACCGCGGCCTTTTGATTTTTCAATTACTTCCACTCTCTTGAATGCTTCTTCTATTATCTTGTCCTTCGTAAGCGGTACTTCGATGTCATCTATGTTTACTGATAATCCGCCTATAGTTGCAAATTTAAATCCGATCTCCTTCAGATCATCCAGGAATTTCGATGTCTCTAAATTTCCTACTGAGTTATAAATGATCCCGATGATCTCTGTTAATTTTTTCTTTTTTAACAGCTCATTCAAATAAGGGATCTTCTCAGGCACGATCTTGTTGAATATGACCCTTCCGGTTGTTGTCTCAATTATCTTTCCGTCAACTCTCACTTTTATTCTTGCATGCAGTCCTAACTTTTTATTATCATATGCAATTATTACTTCTTCAGGCGATGAGAATGATTTACCTTCACCTTTATCACCTTTTAATTCCTTTGTGAGATAATAACATCCAAGCACCATTTCCTGATTAGGCGTGGTGATCGGTTCTCCGTTTTGAGGAGATAATATGTTGTGCGATGAAAGCATCATTATCTGGGCTTCAAGCTGGGCTTCAAATGAAAGCGGTACGTGAACTGCCATCTGGTCACCGTCAAAGTCCGCATTGAATGCGCTGCAGACAAGAGGATGAAGTGTGATAGCTTTTCCTTCTATAAGCACCGGCTGAAACGCCTGAATACTTAATCTGTGAAGTGTCGGAGCCCTGTTAAGCATTACAGGATGTCCGTCAATCACACTTTCAAGTATGTCCCATACTTCCGGCGTTCTTTTATCAATTAATTTCTTAGCGCTCTTTACTGTCTTCACATAATCCCTGTCTATAAGTCTCCTTATTACGAACGGCTTGAATAATTCCAGCGCCATGTCTTTCGGAATTCCGCACTGATGCAGCTTGAGCTCAGGTCCGACTACAATTACTGTTCTTCCTGAATAATCAACTCTCTTTCCGAGTAGGTTCTGTCTGAATCTTCCCTGCTTGCCTTTTAAAATATCTGACAAGGATTTCAAAGCCCTGTTCTCTGCTTTTACTGCAGTGACTCTTCTGGAGTTGTCAAGCAGCGCATCGACTGCTTCCTGAAGCATTCTCTTTTCATTCCTTAAAATAACTTCAGGTGCTTTGATATCTATAAGTCTTTTTAATCTGTTGTTTCTGATAATGACCCTTCTGTAAAGATCATTTAGATCGCTGGTTGCGAACCTTCCGCCTTCAAGAGGCACAAGAGGTCTGAGCTCAGGCGGTATTACTGGCACTACATCGAGCACCATCCACTCAGGCTGATTCTTCTTTCCCCCCGGCTTTACTCTGAATGCTTCGAGTACTCTTAATCTCTTAATGTTGTCGGCTTTCTTTAATGCTGAGAGATCGCCTTTTAATTCAGTTCTTAGCCTTAATATCTCTTCTTCTAAATTCAGTCTCTTAAGTAATTCCTTGATCGCTTCTCCGCCCTGACCGGCAACAAATTTCTTCGGATCATCATCATCCAGATTGTGCTCGTCTTCAGACATAGCATCCAGTGATTCATTATATTCTTCTTCAGTTATCAGCTGCTGCTTCTTGAAATTTGTCTTCCCCGGATTTATTACTACATAAGTTTCATAATATATGATTCTTTCCAGCTCTTTTGAGGATATTCCGAGTATGTAACCGATCTTTGTAGGCATTGATCTGAAATACCAGATGTGAACAACAGGCACGCTTAATGTGATGTGTCCCATTCTTTCACGTCTTACACTCTTGAGGTTTATCTCAACTCCGCATCTGTCGCAGACTATTCCTTTGTATCTTATCCCCTTATATTTACCGCAATGACATTCCCAGTCTCTGACCGGACCGAATATCTTCTCACAGAACAAACCGTCTTTATCCGGCTTGTATGTCCTGTAATTAATTGTTTCCGGCTTTAACACCTCACCATAAGACCTCGAAATTATTACATCCGTAGACGCAAGATTGATTGTAATCTTCGAAAATTTTTTTCTTTTGTGCTCTGTTTTAAAAGCCATTTTAACCTCTTTATTTTATGTTTAAAATTTTTCTCTGTTTATTTCTAACTCTCGACTTCCAGTTAACAAATTAACTATTCAACTAAATTTATATCCAGACACAATCCCTGAAGCTCTTTCATAAGTACATTGAAAGATTCCGGAATTCCCGGCTCCGGCAAATTGTCTCCCTTGATAATAGCTTCATAAACCTTGCTTCTTCCTGTGACGTCATCACTCTTGTAAGTGAGCATCTCCTGAAGTATATGTGATGCGCCGTAACCCTGCAGTGCCCAGCATTCCATCTCTCCGAATCTCTGTCCGCCGAACTGCGCTTTACCGCCGAGTGGCTGCTGTGTGATTAGCGAGTATGGTCCTATTGACCTTGCGTGTATCTTATCATCTACTAAGTGTGACAGCTTAAGAATATAAATGTATCCTACTGTTACTTTCTGATCAAACTTTTCTCCTGTCATTCCGTCATACAGATCGGTTCTTGAATTGTTGCTCAGTCCTGCAAGTTCAAGATATTCCATTATCTCAGCTACTGTTGCTCCGTCAAAGATCGGCGTCGCAAATTTCACGCCAAGATTCTTCGCCGCCCATCCTAAAGCTGTTTCATAAAGCTGTCCGAGATTCATTCTCGAAGGTACGCCAAGCGGATTCAATACTATATCCACCGGTGTTCCGTCCGGCATAAACGGCAGATCTTCCTGAGGAACTATCTTTGCCACAACACCCTTATTTCCGTGTCTTCCTGCCATCTTATCACCTACGGAAAGCTTTCTCTTCTTTGCAACATATACTTTCGCAAGCTTTACAACTCCTGTCGGCAATTCGTCTCCTAGCTTAACTTTATCTTTTAATCTCTTGTATCTCTCCTCGATCTCGTTCTGTTTGAATGTATAGTTTCTGTAAATGTCCGGGATCAGAGAATTTGCTCTGGCATTATTTGACCATTCATTATCATAATCAAAATCAGATAATGTATATCCCTGATTGTCCATCAGATTGATGAAAAATTCTTTCTTGAATGTCGTTCCGCTCTTGGCAACAATGTTTCCTTTTTTATCCTTCAGTCCCTTTGATTCTTTTCCTTCAAGAAGAATATCAAACTTCATTCCTATCTTCTGATTAAGATCCTTGATCTCTCTTTTTCTCTCGGCTTCAAACTTGTCAATCTTTCTTTTCTCGTCTCTCTTGCTTTCCGTATCCCTGGTTTTTCTGGAGAATAATTTCTTGTTGATTACTATTCCCTTTAATCCCGGAGTTGCCTTAAGCGATGCGTCTTTTACGTCTCCTGCTTTGTCACCGAAAATTGCCCTGAGCAGTTTCTCTTCAGGTGTCGGCTCGGTCTCACCCTTAGGTGTTACTTTACCGATCAGGATATCATTTTCCCTGACTTCGGCGCCTATTCTTACGATACCGTTTTCATCAAGATCTTTTGTAGCTTCTTCACTTACATTCGGAATTTCCTTTGTTAATTCCTCTTCGCCTCTTTTTGTATCTCTTACCTCAAGGCTGAATTCTTCAATGTGAATTGAAGTATATACATCGTCTGCTACAAGTTTTTCACTGATAATGATAGCATCCTCAAAGTTATATCCTCTCCACGGCATGAATGCAACAAGAACGTTTCTTCCCAGTGCAAGCTCTCCCTGCTGTGTGGATGATCCGTCAGCCAGTATATCTCCTTTCTTCACTTTCTGACCTTCTGTAACAATTGGTCTCTGATTTATAGAAGTATCCTGATTTGTCCTGAGGAATTTTACAAGGTTGTATTCGACTAATTTTTTATCAACAAAACTCAAAAGACTTTCATCTGAATCTTCTTTGATATTATATCTGACAATTATTTTATCTCCTGAAACATATTCGACAACTCCGTCAGCTTCTGCAGCAAGCATTGTTCTTGAATCTCTTGCTACTATCTCTTCAAATCCGGTTCCGACTACAGGTGATTCCGGTCTCAAAAGAGGAACTGCCTGACGCTGCATATTACTTCCCATCAGCGCTCTGTTTGCATCATCGTGTTCTAAGAATGGAATTAATGCCGCTGCCGCGCTTACGATCTGATTGGTTGCAACATCCATATAATCTATCTCTTCAGATTTGAATAACGGGAAGTCACCTTTGAATCTTCCTTTTATTCTTTCATTCTGAAAATTTCCTTTGCCGTCAACCGGCTCGTTTGCCTGTGCTATTCTGTAAAAATTCTCTTTCTCTGCTGATAAATATTCTATCTTATCGGTAACCTTGCCATTCTCTACTTTTCTGTAGGGGGTTTCAATGAATCCTAATTCATTGACCCTTGCATGTATGCACAATGACGAGATCAATCCGATGTTAGGTCCTTCCGGAGTTTCGATAGGACATAATCTTCCGTAATGTGTATAGTGAACGTCTCTTACTTCAAATCCCGCTCTCTCTCTTGAAAGCCCGCCCGGTCCTAAAGCGCTGATCCTTCTCTTATGTGTCATTTCCGCTAATGGATTTGTCTGATCCATGAACTGTGACAGCTGACTCGTTCCGAAGAATGATGACAGCGCGCTTGTAATAGGTCTTGCGCTGATCAGCTTCGAAGGCATTAAATTCTCTTCATCGTGTATGCTCATCTTATCCCTGATGGTTCTTGACATTCTTGAAAGTCCGAGTGAGAACTGAGCTGAAAGCTGTTCATTCACCGTTCTTACTCTTCTGTTTCCAAGGTGATCAATATCATCCACTTCTTTCTTGCCGTCTACAAGATCTCTCATGTAGTTGATTATGTAAATAATATCTTCCTGTGTTAAAATGGTAATATGCGGATCGATCTTTGTTCCGAGTTTATAATTGATCTTGTATCTTCCGACACTTCCGAGATCATATTTCTTTGTATTGAAAAATAATTTCTCTATATAGCTTCTTGCATTCTCTGCTTCTGATTCCACCAGAGCTGCTGCAGCTTTCTTTTCTTTTGCTGTCTGCTCAACGGCAGGTTTTTCAAGCAATACTGCGGCTTCTTCCTCTTCGCTGATTATAGTATTATAAATTATCTCTTCGCCGTCTGTAGGATTTGTCTTTAATAATTTTAACTCTTTTATCTTTGAATTCACTATCGAAACCAACTGCTCATCAGACAATACTGTATTCTCAGGTATTCCAAGATCATCACCTGTCTCTTTGTTTATGACGTTTTCCAGAACTCTTCTGTTTACATAATCCAGATAATTCTTGTCATTCACTTTTACTGTTTCGACAAGATCGAATAATTCAAGCATCTGTACGTGTTCATTCAGTCCCAAGGCTCTTAATAAAGTCGAGAAATAAAATTTCTTCTTTCTGTCAATATATGCGTATAATAAATTATTTATATCGGTAGTAAATTCAACCCATGAACCTCTGAACGGGATTACCCTTGCAGAATAAAGCTTTGTTCCGTTAGCATGAATTGATTCACTGAATACAACGCCCGGTGACCTGTGAAGCTGGCTGACGATCGCTCTTTCAGCTCCGTTAATAATAAAGCTTCCTCTCGGTGTCATGTAAGGAAGGTTTCCAAGATAAACATCATTCTCAATTGTATAATTATATTCCTTAGCGGCTGCATTCGGCTTTGTTGATAATCTCAGCCTTGCTTTTACCTGAACAGCATAAGTAAGCCCCTGCTCCTGGCATTCGATCACGGAGTAATGAGGCTTTTCAAGATAATAGTCAACAAATTCCAGTATTGCTGTTTCTCTTGAATCAGATATAGGAAAATTATCCTCAAAGACTTTCTGCAGTCCCTGGGATTTTCTTTTGCTTGCAGGAACATCTTCCTGTAAAAAATCTATATAAGACTGGATCTGCACGTTTAACAGATCAGGCGGATCGTGTCTTATGGAGGTCTTTGCAAATGTTAACCTTTTATTCTTGCTGCTTAAAGGTTTTAATTTAAGATCTACTTCTTTGATTTCCAATTTTTACCTCAGGAATTTTTAATAAATAATCCCGGCTGATTAAATTGCCGGGACTATCTAATATTTAAAAAATATTTTATTTGTAAATATGAATTGTATGATTTGCTAAAATGAATTACTTCACTTCTACTTTTGCGCCGGCTGCTTCTAATTCAGCTTTGAGTTTGTCTGCGTCAGCCTTGGAAATATTTTCCTTAACTGGTTTTGGTGCGCTTTCGACCAATGACTTAGCTTCGGTGAGTCCGAGACCGGTTGCATTTTTAACAGCTTTGATAACATTGATTTTTTGTGCGCCTGCATCTGCTAAGATTACAGTGAATTCGGTTTGTTCTTCCACAGGAGCTGCTGCTGCTGTCGGAGCTCCTCCGGCCATCATCATTGGTGCTGCAGCTGTTACTCCGAATTTATCTTCTAATATTTTTTTAAGCTCAGATGCCTGAGTTAATGTTAATTCGCCTATTTGATCTGCTAATTCTTGTACTGACATTTTAGTGTGTCCTTTATAATTTATTTTTTTATGAAAAAGTTTCTTTAAATTTTAAGCAGCTTTTTTCTTCGCTACTTCTTCTATGACGCTGAACAGGTCTCTCATTGCTGCGTTGATCGATCCCACGATACCCGAAGCCGGTGAATTCAGTGATCCGAGGATTCCTGAAACGATCTCCTCCTTTGTAGGAAGCGAAGCTAATGTGTTAAGCTGTTTGGAACCGTATATTTCATTCTCAACAATCGCAATTTTGAGCTTTGGCCTGTCAATCTTATCTGCGTATTTCTTTAGGATCTTTGCCGGGGCTACCGGATTTTTGTAAGCAAAAACTATCCCTGTCGGTCCGTGCAGTATTTCACTGAGCTTTTCAACATGGGAAGAATATTTATCACTCTCCTTTAAAGCTCTTGCTGTCAGAGTGTTTTTGACAACTTTGTACTTTAATTCGGATTTAAAAAATTCTTTTCTTAGTTCATTTACTTCCTCGACCGTTAATCCCGCAAAATCCATAAAATACATTGCTTCCGATGATTCGATCAATTCTTTGATCTCGGAAACTGATTCTGCCTTTTGTTCTTTATTCATTTAGGTCAATTAGTTTTGTAATATTGCAAATTATATTTGCTTACCTGAAGCGGGTAAGACGATTTATTGCTGTATATTTGAGTGCGTAAATTCTTTTTAAAAACTATGCTGCGGCTTTTACAGTAGTTATACTCTTATCAAGCTTGATTCCCGGTCCCATTGTTGTAGAGATTGTCATGCTTTTCACATAAGTCCCCTTTGCTGCCGATGGCTTGAGCTTGATTATAGTATTTATGAAAGCTAGTATATTGTCTTTTAATTTTCCTTCATCAAATGAGATCTTCCCGACAATTGAATGCACAATCCCGCTCTTGTCAACCCTGAAATCAATTTTTCCTGCTTTTACTTCTTTAACAGCCTGACCTACATTCGGAGTAACTGTTCCGCTCTTTGGATTCGGCATCAGTCCCCTTGGTCCTAATACTTTACCGATCTTTCCGAGTTCGCTCATTGTATCCGGTGCTGCTATAATAACATCAATATCCGTCCAGCCTTCCTGTATTTTCTTTATATAATCATCAAACCCGACGTGATCTGCTCCTGCTTCTCTCGCCTCATCATGCTTTTCAGGTTTCGCTATCACAAGTACCCTTACTGTCTTTCCTGTACCGTGTGGCAATGAAACCGTTCCTCTTACTACCTGATCTGCATGTTTCGGATCGACTCCCAGCTTTACGGCTATATCAACTGATTCATCAAACTTCGCCTTGGTTGCCAGCTTCAGCTGCGCAACAGCTTCCTTTATGTCATATTCTTTCGTTACATCTATTTTCTTTGCTGTGGCTTTTTGTTTCTTTGTTAATTTCATAATTAAAGCTTTCTTAAAATTTTTAAATTAATTTTCAACAGTTAAACCCATGCTTCTTGCAGTCCCTGCAACCATACTCATCGCCGCCTCTACATCGTGTACATTCAGATCAGGCATCTTTGTTTCCGCTATTTCCCTTAACTGCTTTTTAGTAACTTTTCCTACTTTTGTTTTATTAGGAACTCCGGATCCTTTTTCTATTCCTACAGCTTTTATAAGCAATACTGCTGCCGGAGGGGTCTTCGTTATAAATGTAAATGATTTATCAGAAAATACAGTAATAACTACCGGGATTATTAATCCTTTTTTATCCTGAGTTCTTGCATTGAACTGTTTGCAGAATTCCATACCGTTGACGCCTCTTTGACCAAGCGCCGGTCCTACAGGAGGAGCCATTGTTGCCGATCCTGCCGGTATCTGTAATTTTACAAATCCTGTTATCTTTTTAGCCATATATAAAAAATATTTTTTAGTTTATTATTTTTCTTTTTCTACTTGTGTTAATTCAAGCTCAATAGGCGTCTTTCTTCCGAAAATACTTACCATTACTTTCACTTTGAGCTTTTCAAGGTTTACTTCGAGAATGTTTCCGCTGAAGTTATTGAACGGACCGCTTGTAACCTTTACGGGATCACCTATATTAAGTTGTATGTCAAGCTTCTTTTCATCACCCTCTTCATTTAGTATAGACTTTATTCTCTTTACTTCGGTTGGTTTTAATGCGATCGGATCAAGCCTCTTTCCTTTAACGCTTTTTGAACCCACCATATTTATAATAGAAGGAGTCTTTGATACAAAATCCCTTATTTTATCATCAAGATCGGCTTCGATCAGAATATAACCCGGTAGAAAGTTTTTCAGCTTAACTTTCTTTTTTCCGCCTTTTACTTCAAATATCTTTTCAAGCGGTATCAGCACATTTCTTATCTTATCTTCAAGCTTCTCGTTTCTGATCTCATTATCCAGATATGCCTTGACCTTGTTCTCATGCCCGGAAATTATCCTTACCGCGTACCATTTAAAATCCCCGTTATCCTCTTCTTCTGCCTGCTCACTGTTCGGAAGTTCAGCATCCTTTACTGCCGGTTCGTATGCCGGATTCTCCTGTGTTTCGATATTCTTATTATCCTCTGTCATTATTTGTCTGTTTCTAGAATATTGCTTTTAATAATTCACTGATACCTTTATCTATAATATACACTATGACCGCCGATATTAACATCGTAATTACCACAACCTTTGTAGATTCAATCAATTCATCTTTCTTAGGCCAGGAAACTTTTTTCATCTCCTTATATATGTCCTCAAAAAAGTTTATTATCTTATCTTTCATATTTTTAACATAATTTTAGATTGTTATTCAAAATCAATTGCACGGGAGGAGGGACTCGAACCCCCAACCAACGGTTTTGGAGACCGCTACTCTACCAATTGAGCTACACCCGCATATCCTCAAATTTACTTTGACTCACGGTGTAAGACATGCTGTTTAGTCCATTTGCAGTATTTCTTAAGCTCCAGTCTTTCTTTTGAATTGATCCTGTTTTTGGTGGATACGTAAACAGATTTACCTTTGTGCGGTCCTTCTACGCTTACCAGTTTTATTTTAACCCTTGAACCTTCTTTTGCCATTACTTTTTTATTTTAAAATGAAATTTAACTAAACTCTAACTTTCTGGATTTTCCGGAATTTGTATTAGAAGTATTAGAAAAGATTTATTAATAATTTTGCCCTGATGAAATTTTACAATTATATGTCTGATAATGTATCTCAGAGCTGATGACCGGGATTGAACCGGTGACCTCTTCCTTACCAAGGAAGTGCTCTACCAACTGAGCTACATCAGCATTTCAATCTGAGCGGGAGACGAGACTCGAACTCGCGACCAACAGCTTGGAAGGCTGTGACTCTACCAACTGAGTTACTCCCGCTTTTTTAATATAAATGTTCAATATGTAAAGTACATTAAAACATATTATAAAACTTTTAAAGAACTAACATTTGTTAACTGCTAACTGTTTAACTGCTAACTATAATGTGGGTAGGGAAGGATTCGAACCTCCGAAGACCTTAGTCGACAGATTTACAGTCT
>DAIPYG010000004.1:0-40156 GCA_036782875.1 Bacteroidota bacterium
CGTTACAGTTGAAGCAACATGAATTTTGCGTTACAGTTGAAGCAACATGAATTTTGCGTTACAGTTGAAGCAACATGAATTTTGCGTTACAGTTGAAGCAACATGAATTTTGCGTTACTGTTGAAAGCAACATAAATGTTGCTTTACTGTTTATACAAATCAATAATTATCGATCTGTGCTCTTTGGAGCTTCCCTGAATAATCAATATAAACAGCTTTCCATTCTGTATAAAAATCATATACAGTCCATCCCCCTTCGCGATGCCCGTTGCCTGTTTGTTTGACACCTCCGAAAGGCATATGAGCTTCGGCTCCTATTGTAGCGCCGTTGACATAAGTAATTCCTGCTCTTATGTCTCTGATGGCAGTGAAAGCATCGTTAACATTTTTTGTGAATATACTCGATGAGAGACCGTAAACTGTTCCGTTGAGAATATTAATTGCGTCAGTGAGATCATTGCATTTAATGACAGACAGAACCGGTCCGAAAATTTCTTCCTGTTCGATTCTCATACCGGGTTTCACATCAATGAATATAGTAGGCTTATAGAACCAGCCTTTTGAAAGTTCACCATCTTTTGCATAGTCACCTCCGGCTGCAAGCTTTGCCTTGTCTTCTTCTAATCCGATTTTAACATATGAATTAACAGTTTCTCTCTGAGATTCGCTTACACACGGACCAACATCTATTCCCTTGTCATTTCCATAACCGAGTTTCAATTTATTCACTCTTTCCACAAGCTTTTTAATAAACTCATCATATATATCTTTATGCAGGATCAGTCTTGATGTAGCTGTACATCTCTGACCAGTTGTACCGAAAGCACCCCATAAAACTGCTTCCAGTGCGAGTTCCTGATCAGCATCATTCATAACGATCTGAGCATTCTTTCCCCCGAGTTCGAGAGATACCCGCTTCAGATCACCGCCGGCAACTTCATTTATTCTCTTACCAACTTCAGTTGAACCGGTAAAAGAAATAAGATTAACATCCTTATGCGAGATCATAGCTTCACCAACTATTCTTCCTTTTCCGTGAACTATATTAATCACACCCGGAATATAATCTTTTCCGAGAACTTATCTCATTGCCATATCAATGATCTCAACAAGTGTTGTGGCTGTCTTTGGAGTAAGTTCTGCCGGTTTGAAAACACATGTGTTTCCGCAAACAAGCGCAGGAAACATTTTCCATGTAGGTATAGCCATAGGGAAATTCCATGGAGTAATGAATCCGCCAACACCAATCGGAACTCTGAAGCTCAGATTCATTTTGTTAGGAAGTTCACTCGGAGCATTATATCCGAAAAGTCTTCTGCCTTCTGATGCTGCATAATAAGCAGTATCAATTCCTTCCTGTACATCGCCTTTTGTTTCAGCGAATACTTTTCCCATTTCTCTGGTCATCTCGTGAGCTATCTCATCTTTTCTTTCGAGCATTTTATCCCCTACAATTTTCAGAATATCACCTCTTTTCGGAGCAGGAACAAGTCTCCATTTTTCAAATGCCGCTTTAGCAGCAGCTACAGCTTCTTCGACATCTTCTTTTCCGGATGAAGGAAATATTCCGATCAGATCTTCATTCCATTTGGCAGGATTCCTGTTTTCGAAAGTATTTCCGCTTTTTGATTCTTTCCACTCACCGTTTATTAAATTTTTAAATTTTTCTGACATTAATTAATTTTCTCCTGGTTTAATTATTTCTTGCCTGTAAAATACTCAATTGGGATGGTTATTGAAATTAAATAAATTTTCCGGGAACAGTTACGAGTTACGAGTTACGAAATACAAATTACGAGTTACGAAATACGAGTGAAAAGTTACAAAGTACATGTAAAAGATTAAGAAGTAATATATTGAAATATTAATTTCACTATAGAAGTCTAATGTTTCTTAGAATGCCGATTAACGATTAACAATAAACAATTAACGAATAACGATTCAAGGACTAATCCGATTCACAAAATTATTAGAATTATTTAAAACAATTATTACATCAGAAAGATCGGTCTGATAATCTCCGTTTAAATCAGAAATATTATAGCCGGTTGAGTAAGCAACTGCATCATTATAAACTTTAATAACATCAGTCAGATCAATATTGCCATCCTGAATTATGTCACCGCTGTAAATGGCGTGCATCACAGGAGTTGAATCAGCTAATACCATATTGTTTCCGAAAGCCTGTGAAGATGCAGATGAAAAGTCGTAACTGAAAGCCGCTTCGGGTGTAAATGATTCACCACCGGCTCTACTCCACGTTTCCATGCTGTTACGGTGCTTGATCTGCAGATAATATGTACCGACTGGTGCATTGCTGAAAAGGAAAGATCCGGAAAAATCCACAGAATCAATTACCGATCTTGCTGAATCAACTAAATTAAACGGCGAGAGAGCATTTCTGAGATATACAGAAACCGTATCTCTGATATTTAATTTATTTGTTACAGGATTATAAAAACCTTCCTGTGCAAGTTTGATCACAGCAGGTAAAGGAGGATCAGATACTCTGTGATTTCTTGTTATTATCCAGTGATAGACATTCGAATGTGACTGTCCGTTATCAAGCTTGTTAAGATCATCTTTATAGTGTTTGAAAAAATCAAGAGCATCTTCCGGATATGCAATTGCCTGAACTCCCACGCAGATCGATGTCCATTGCCATGCTATTTGATTTGTATTCCCGGGATCAAAACATGGTGTGAACTTCAGTCCGTTAGGTGAATAATTAAAAATATCCTGTGAAATATTTTTTCCCCATAGCTGTTCCGTTACAGGCGTAATAGGTATTATCTGAATTCCGGTTGAGTAATAGTTTACATCACCGAAGAATGTGCTCGCATCCATTGTTCCCTGATAAAGATTCGTTACGGTATGAAATTTATTAGTATAAACAGGAAGATAAACCGGATTTGTCTGTGGAATATTAATATGATAGTATTTTTGAGTTGACCGGATTTCCTGAGCAAGCATTATTCTGCCTGTGTTCATGATATCGGCATTATTCATAGCCAGTCCGAAGAGGTACATTCCGTACCAGGCGTTAATAGATTCAGTGGAACTTTCCTGATTCTTGCCCCCGCCGTATGGCACCATTCCGTTAGCCCATGAGTTACCGTCGAACCAGTCTTTGTATCTGTGAAGAGCAAAGTACTTATCATTCCTGCTCGGGTTTGCAATCTCTCTGATCAGATCGATCGTTCTGTTAAGATAATAATTATTATTGGCAGTGAACCAGGCAGGATCTTTTTTTGCAATAGTCGCAGCGGCATAAATATAATAACCGTAATGAAAATGGTGATCATTGTAAACAGCGCTGCCGAAATCAACACCGCTGTTAAGATTCAGTGAATCATGCGACCTGCTGGAGATCAAACCACCGTAAACTCTGTCATATATAATTGAGTCTTTTTTTTCCGTTGGAATACCAGGAAGAATTGTACTCTGCCCGTTCAACCATTTACCGAGAAATATTTTTAAAGAGTCTCTTATGTTTTTTGAAACAGGAACAAGTGATGCATAGCGTGACGCATCTTTTTCAATAAGTTCGTCTGATATTACTGCAAGTCTTCCGAGCTTTGCCAGAGACTTTCCGGAAGCATAAACATCAGTCCATTGATAATTCCTGTTTGCATAGGCAGTTGTATCTTTTAATAAAAAAGTTTTTAATGAATCACATTCCACCTCAGGAACAGTGGAAAGATTTCCGTTCTTCGGATACCAGGAATAATCCGCTAATTGCTCAGTCATATTCCATGTATTTTTATAAACTTCATTCATTGTTCCTTTCAGAACTTTGAATTTCAGAATGTTTGTCGTAGAACCTGCAGGCAAAATATCAACATGATGCGGGAGAGCCAGCATAAGCAGTGAGTCTCCGAAAGAAGCATTTTCGTTATATCTTGTGTAACGGTACTGAAGATTTGAAGTGTTTCCGGTAACTATAGCTGCTACTTCTCCTTTGAGAGGAACAAACTTTGCGTATTTATTCAGCAAAGTGATCTTAGCCTGAATTTCAGACGGGGACAGATTTTCAGACTGATAAGTAAGCTCTGCCATTCTGAAGTAACCGGTCAGATTTCTGACTGCATACATGCTTGAGTGAAGCTGATCCCATTGAATTGTAATAGTATCCGAACAGTAAAGCATCCATGTCTGGGACGGAAATGTCGGATTTGGAGTATTTGATGTTTTTAGTTTAAAAACCTTTCCCTGAAACCGGTTGTTTGTTCCGCTTAATGGAATATCATTTACAGATTCAAGCGCAGGTGACCAGAAGAAAACTTCAGGCTGCACATTGTTATATATCATAGTTACATAAGGCATTCCGCGGACAAGAGGAGCTTCATAATACTGGCTTGAATTTGCAGCGTTTGCATATCTTATTGTTGCCGAAAGTTCTGTATAATCATTTTTAAGCGAAGGCTGTATATTCATGTTAGGATCATGCTGTCCTAAAAATGCCCAGGCTGACTGATCCCAGTAGACTTTTGGAAATGTCTGATCGCGCTGATCTATTATAAAAGGTCTGTATCCGAATCCAAGCAGTGAGAATTTATTATAGGAAGGATTTGGAGTGCTGTATTCCTTGCCGAATCCTATCTGATATGGATAAACCCAGCTTCGGTTTTGTGCGAGTTCACCCTGGCCACCCGGATAAGGAAATGTCGTTCCGTAAAGAAAAAAAACATTGAACCATTCATTCGTCGGGTAAGGTTTTGTGAGACCCTGAAGCATTATATTTCCTGAGACTGGAACTTTACTGTCGACCTGATGCCAGGAAGCAGAAGGAGGAGATACAGAAAATGGTGAACCGTAAGTCCATTGAGATTTTATGCTGCTGCTGCTAAAAGAACAAATTGCTAATACAAGAATTGCAATAACAAAAGGTTGGGGAATTTTCATTTAAAATTTTTTTTTCAAAACTATAATAATGGTAAAATAATTACAAGAGATTTAAAGCTTTGTAAGAATTTTATTTTTTAATCCTGATTTTATGATTGGACTAAAAAGAAGCCGGAAAATCTTTCCTCCGGCTTCTTTCAGATTATATAATGAGTTTAAATATGGTTCTGGATAATTATCAAAATTGCTTTTTAAAAATGAAAATCATTATAGAGTTCATGGTCTTATTACTGCAATGAAATTTGCCGAATTATTATATGCAATTATCACATCGGTTAAGTCTGTAATACTGTCACCGGTAACATCCGTGACTTTAAAACCTGAAGCAAAGATTCCTGCATCATTATAAATGGAGATGATATCAGTGAGATTTACAAATCCGTCCCTGTTCACATCACCGCTGTAGATGCAGAACCTGGTATCTTTAAGAGTCATATTATTTCCGAATGACTGTGAAGCAGAAGTCGTAAAATCATAATTCTTTAAAACTCCTCTTGTCATACTTTCCCCACCCGATTTGCTCCAGGTCTCTATAGAATTCCTGTGAATAATCTGAATATAATAAGTTCCTGTCGGAGCATTTTTAAAATTAAAAAATCCTGTGAATGAAACAGAATCTATCACATCAGAAGCTGAATCAATTTTGTTGTACGGTGATGAAATATTTCTCAGATATGCTTTTACAGTATCCTTCATATTAAGCCTGCCGGAAGATGTATTGTAAAATCCTTCCGGTATAACTTTAATATCAAACCGGGTGTAACTTCTGGTAGTAAGTAATTTTACTGTATCTATATAAAGATTATTTCCGAATCCGCTGACCCCTCTTAATTTTATTCTGTTAGTCCCGGCAGGTATTGAATAACTCTTTGAAAGCCATTGACCTGATGAAGGAGTAAAATCGTCAAAACCGGTTCCGGCGCTGTTCAAAGGTCCTCCGTCTGAATTTCCCCACAGCTTCTGTGCAGCAGAATAGCTTCCTCCTCCGTTTGAAGAAACTTCAATAATTAATGAGTCAGTATATGTATTGTTGTTATACGGAGAATATGCATGATCAAAAGTAATGTTATCTCCTGCGGCAGTTGGAGAAAATACAGGAGAAACAACTGACTGAACAGTCCCCGGATTATAATTCCAGTTATCGAATTTCAAAGAACCGTTTCCTATGCCATAACTGCTTGCAGAGTTCCTTGTGAGATAATTTAAGTCCGTGCTTTCCAGTGTCCAACCTGAAGGAGGAAATGTAGCAGAATAGAATCCTTCATTTATAAGAGTAACATATTCTCCAAGGTTAGGAGTTATTGTTCCTGTTAATGTATTGTTCAAAATATTCAGATCTCCTGCAAGATACACCGAGTCCCTGATGGTATAAACTGTTCCGGGAGAAAAAGTCCATGGAGCAAAAGTAACATCTGCTGATGAACCCGTGGCAAGATTCGAAACACTTACAGTACTGACATAACTTCCGGGATTTATTTTTCTTATTGCAGTAAACGTTACTGTTCCGGGTGAATTATTTCTTACTTTACCTGATGGAATTATTGTAGATGATGTAAACAGCTGATTTCCAGTAAGACCAATTGAAAATGATTGAACATCCACAATAGTATTATTAATCTGAATTTCATAAACTCCTCTGCCATGAGTTCCTGCCCTAAGTTTATTCGCGGTTTGATGATAATCAAGATTCATAATGACAGTATTCGGCAGTCCGTTTGCCAGTTCTATCCAGGATTGACCGTTATTGTTGGTTACAAAAACACCCACATCATTAGCAAGATAGAATGTGGATGTAGCAATTCCGGGATAATAAAACAAAGCATCATTAGCAGGTGCATCAGGAAGATTTCCGGTGATATTATTCCAGACGGTTCCTGTATTTGTAGTTTTGAAAATCTTGCCGTTGCCGAATCCTGAGAGAGTAATTATAGCAACATTAGATGAATCGGGATGAACATTAACGCTTGTAATTACATTATTCGGCAAACCTGAAGTTTCATCTGAAAACGTATAACCTCTGTTTGTTGATCTGAAGATTAAATTTCCTGAAGTTGCATACATAATGTTTGCTGAAGTTCTGCTGACAGCCAATTCGTTAATGGTACCAGTAGTGCCTGAAGAAATTGCAAACCAGTCAGCGCCCCAGTTAGTGGATTTGAAGACCTGTTGTCTTGCCGTATAGAAAATTCCGTTCGAATCCGGATGAGAAATTATCGGACCGACCCAAGCACCGCTTCCGCTCAGTCCGTTTTCTGCTGAGTTCCAGCTTAAGCCGGCATCAGTAGACCGGAACACTCCGTTGTTCTGAGTTTCTCCGAGAATATAAGAATTATTCTTTTTATGAAAACAAACTTCACCCCCGTCACCTCCGTATGCCGCAGTCCAGTTAAGTGTTCCGGTTGTACGTTGAGTTCCGTTATCCTGTGTTCCTCCGATGATATGATTTGGATTTGAAGGATCTGAAGTAATTCTGTAAAACTGTGTCAGCGTCAGATTAGTATTTAAATTTGTCCAGCTTGTTCCTTTGTTGGTTGACTTCCATATTCCCCCGTCGTTTACACATATCATCTGATTTGCATCGGTCGGATGAAAGTCTAGATTATGCTGATCGACATGAACAGAACCGCCTCCGTAACCATTAGTAATGTTAGTGAAATTTGTACCGCCGTTCGTTGTTCTCCAGATATCGATTGAACCAACATAAGCAGTATTCGGATCAAAAGGATTTACGTGCATATAAAAGTCATACCATCCCTGAACGCCGCTGAAATCCTGTCCCGCGGCAATCTGAAAGAAATTTGCACCTGCGTTTGTAGATTTATAGACAGTGATATTTCCTGATGTGTAACTTGCAGCATACAAATTAAGCGGGGAAGTCTTGCATACAGCAATCTGATTTCTTTCTCCGGGAGTCAGAGTTGTGTTGTCAGAAAAACTTAAACCTCCGTTAAAAGAAATTTTGTAACCTGTTCCGCTGCCTATTACATAAACAGTATCGCCTGTCGGAGAAAATACCACATCATCACATCTTCCTGAGAGAATTCTTGTCCAGTTGATACCTGAGTTTGTACTTCTGTAAAGACCATCGTAACTCATTGCAGCAAGAAGCTGGGACGGGTAATTGGGTCTTATAACAATACGTGCAGTAAAGGAAGCTGAGGGAAGGTCTGCGCTGATGTTTGTCCAGGTATTCCCGGCATCTGTTGACTTAAGCAGACCGCGCCCGTAATATGAAACAATACTGAATGTCGCTTCACCGGTTCCATAGTATATTATGTTTGTGTTTGCCGGATCAATGGCTATAGAACCTGAAGAAAGCGAAGCTTCATAATCCGATTTAGCAGTCCAGCTCAAGCCTGCATCCGTGGATTTCCAGACTCCCCCGCATGCAGCGCCTATATATATAATAGCAGGATTAACCGGATCATATTTTACTGTTGCCATTCTTGAAGTGATATTTGAATATCCGAAATAAAATCCCGGTGAAGGACCAACGCTGGTCCAGGTATCAAAAGGACTCATCATAGAAAAGCCTGATTGATTTCTGAGATCTTCTTTTTGTTTATTTGCTATTTCATAAGCATTTTTCGGAATAAAATTTTCAGGATACATTCTTTGTTCGTAAAACCATTTCTCTCTCTTGAAGGCTTTTCTTGATCTTGCGACCGCATCAGCCTTTTCATAAGGGTTGTCAATGATCTTCAGATCCTGTGATAAATTTACTCCGCCGGTAAATAATATTAATAAGAGGATGATTAAGGTTTTCATAGGAGTGATGTTTGATTATTGTATACAAAAATAATTACTGTTAATGATATAGTAATGACAAAAAATTTTCGCCATTGGATTTTTCTAATATGAAATGTGAAAGTAGTTTGCATTTTTTCAAATTGTATTTTTACCTGTGGCATCTTTTATTACGTGCTAATCAAAAGTTACTTTATTAATTTATCCGAAACAAAAAACAATAAAATGAACTCTGTAAAATTTCCGGGAATACTTATCATAAGTTTTTTCATTCTTACCGGTTGTTCGATAGTTAACAAGTTTAAGGAAAAATTATCAGGCAACAAAGAAACTGTCACAAAGGAACAGACAAAAGAACTGACGGCAGGAAGTGATATGAATTTTTATAATGCTTATATAGAAGTAATGAATAAGATACAGGATCCCTGTGAATCAATTTACAGAGATTATATGAGGGATGTTCCCGAGCCGGGCAGTGTAAATAAAAATTCTCTTATTATACCTGTAGGAATGCAGCTGGGAGCACAGACTCTGGAAAGAACCATAAAGGAATATAAAAGATCGCTGCTGGACGGCGGTGAACTTTCAAAGCTGAAAGCGTCTGATGAAATGCAGAATGAGCTGGAGGCTGATCTAAAGAGTCTTCTGCCGGCGATGGAAGAGTATCAGATTGTATCGGCAAAGGTATCAGATTATTATTTTAAAAGGGATTATGTAAAAGACCTGACAAAAGTAAAACCTTATGATGAAGAAATGAAAAGTGCATACGGCAGATATAAAACCGAATTTACAAAATTTTCCGGAGCGTTAAAAAAATATAAGCCGGAAAGAAAGATCCACGATCCTGAAGCAGTTTCAGATCCTGACGAAAAGACATCTCTTATTATGCTTAATGCTTACGGAGATATACTTGATGCGGCAGAATCATTTTATGAAAGCTTTGACGGGCTTGAGTATAAAAGTGACCTCACAGGCGCAAAGACAAAACTGGATGAATTTGAAAAAACTTATAATGAGAGTAAGAAAAAGGTTATGAATGCAGAGTTCTCTGAAAAGATTAAATTCATGAAGTACAATTTCGAGGATTATTTTTCAACAACATCATTAAATTTTATTGATGCAGGTAAAACTTTTTTTGAATCTGCTCCTGATGCGAGGAATGAGAATGCTTATAAAAGCAAATACAATGATGTAATAAACAGTTATAATAATATGATCAGTTCATATAACACCAGTATCGGCACCATCAACAGAATAAGATCCTGGTAGCTTTTATGACATCGTTTCCGGAAGTATTCTGTAACATTACTAAATAAATCAAAGACCGGGCGGGATACCCGGTCTTTATTATTCGGGTTATTGAATAATTATATCATCTAGGAGTATTGCTGTATCATAAATACTGTCGCCGACATCACCTGCTATGAATACTACTGTTATTACCTGACCTCTGTAAGGAGTGATATCAAAAGATATTTCCTGCCAGCCGGTCATATAAACTCCGCCTTCATCAAATACAATATCCGGGGAAACGCTGATCAGCTGTCCGATATGATTTGTATCTGCTCCGAACTGAGCTGCAATGCCATCTATGGTTTTTGAGAAAAGCGGAACTTCAGAGCCATCTTGTTTTTTAAGCAGGATCTTGAAATAATCCTGATACTGTGAATGAATGAATTCAAGAAATTCCTCTGACAGGAAATTCCACTTCAGTTTTAATGTTGACTGATTATTCTGCACAGTAAAGCACTGAGATATGGAACCGCTTGTAGTCGTATATCCAAGACCTGTAGAAATGATTCCCATAAAGCTGCCCTGAGCCGGATTAACTGAACCGAGCCTGCTGATAACTCTTCCGTCTCCGGATTTTGTCCAGCCTTCGATAGTCCCGAGTTCATAATCTTTATTCTGCAGTGTAGCAGAAAAACTAAGATCATCTGATCCTACTATTTTGGTAAATACAGCAAACGGGTCTTCGGAATCTGTTGCAGCAAAGAAAGTGTTACCGGTAGTTTTTCCGTCTACTGCAAGTCTTTTAGCAATTGAATCGCTTACAGTCTGAACAAAACCAACATGTACAACTTTACTGTAACCGAAATATGTCTTTGCGCCTTTTCCAAGAAATGCATTTCCAAGATCAGGATTCATAGAGCTTTCACAGGAATTATTTACAATCACTGAATTAGGAAATTTTCCGGCAAGAGCTGAAATGAATTTATCCGTTGCTACATAAACGTCTGAGCTGTCTTTAACTGTTGCATTATTTGCAATGATAAGATTTTTCCAGATTGAAAGCTGATCTGCTTTTATCATAGCTCTGTATTTTGTCTTGTATATCTGCAGATTCGTATCGGCTTTCTCACCTGTGAATAACCTTTTACCGGTTAATCCGTGTGTAGTAATAACGACAAGACCGTAATTTGTAACTGTAGAAAGCACTGCAATATCTGCATCCTGATTAATGTATGAAGTTATATGGTAATCCTTGCACAGAGACTGATTCAATCTTGCCGTTACAACCTGACCGACATTATAACCGGGGTAAATAGCCAGATAGGGCTCATAGATCAGTACGTTTCTGTTTCCTATAATATTAGGATCAAGTGGAGGATTATCTGAATTATATTTATAGTTGTCACCATAAAAATCATTTATACCTGTGGTTTGTTTATCAGGAGGAATTGTCCTTTTATTTCTTTTCAGAGTATCTGCATTTTCAGAACCTCCTAAAGTATTAACACGTCCTGCTGCATCAGCAATAGAAAATAATATACCTCCGGAGATACCGCTGGTGTACTTTATCAGAACCCCTGTATTTCCGTTACGCTCTACACCTGCAACACCGGGCTGTGTCTGAAGCCAGGATACAAGCTGTGAAGCTGCATTTCCAATGTTGCCGACATTACCGCCGAGATAAGTCATAAGCTGGGTTTTCGCACTGGACTGGGTTTTAAAAAGTGTGCTGACATCCTGAGATGACAGTTCACTGTAAACAGTAAAAGTCAGCGGTGATGAATATCCGTTGGTTGTTGATGAAACTGAACCTTTAGCTTTGAACTTTATTTCTCCTGATGAAGATTCATTGAAGATAAACTTTCCGCTGTAAACATTGTCATTTGCGATCTCATCTCCGTTAGCCAGTTCACCGTTATCCAGAAGAAGTCCGACTTCGGTTTCGCTGTTATTTACTATTTTAATGAGATGAGCTTCTGAATTTGTAAATGTTGTTCCGGGGTTTACGGTAAATCTGAAGAGCACAGTATCGAAAGAATTTAAAATAATTCCGTTTGGAGCAGATACTAATGTCCCGACAATAACATCATTTTGTGTAACAGGCGGAGTGACCGATGAATCTTCGCTGCATCCTGAGATAAGAGAGAAACTGATTAAAAAAGCTAAACAAATCGAATAAAGAATTTTCGTTTTCATAATAATCTTCAGTTAAATTCTTAAAAAAATTTTATTATAATAAAGTATTTGTTGTAAGCCTCCTTAGTTAATAGAATTAAATCTGAATATGTATTTATTCATACAAAATTAACCCCCTCTGAAATTGTATACAATTCAAAAGATTTTCTCATGTTGAATACAAGATCTGAGAGTGCTGTATAATTAAAATTAAAAGTATCAATATCCGGAAATCAATTTAAATCAATAATACAGACTTGAATAAGCAGTCGGATAAGAGTAATTTTGAATAAATTATTCAGGCATGATGACTTTATAATACAAATGTCATGAATGCAAAAAACCGCGGTAGATTTTATTACTATCTGATATCGGTTTTATTTCTGTTGACCGGATTAATTGGAATTAACAGACTTATTATCAAAGCCGACCTTCCCTTTATATATACTTTTCAGGATTCACACATCGTTTCTACCATGCAATACGAGAAAATAATTCCAGGTGACATTGTTCAAAAAGTTGAAGGTATAAATATCAGAAGTATTTTTCAGCTAGAGACCATATTAGACGGAAAAACTATAGGTGAAGACGTGGAATTAGAATTGATTTCAAGTGATGGTTCATTCTTTACTTCGCAGGTTCATCTCGCGCGATACTACAGAAATTTTAACTTTATTATCATCAGTTTTCTCGTTGGTCTTTCATTCTGGCTTACTTCAGTATTTCTCATAAAGGAAAAATACGGGGAAGCGCCTGTGACAGTGCTATACTGGGTGCTTATGCTTTTTTCCGTTGCGACAATGACTTCACCGGGAAAATATTTTACCGGAACTGATATTACTGCATTTACAGTAAGAGCGGCTCATGTTACTTCTTATTTCCTCGGAGCGGTCACTTTCCTGAATTTTACATTTGTGTTTCCGAGGATCAGGATTAGGAATTACAAAGTATTTGTAAAGATACTTTATATAATATCAGGTCTGTATTCTATTTTGCAAGTCATTGTACAACTATACTCGATAAGTGTAAACTCATCAGAATGGATTTTCAGAATGGCTGTACTTTGGGAAATTACAGAGGTACTGCTTCTAATCTGTATTTTATCAGGTGCTTTGAATTTGTTTTTGTATTACAGGAAGATCTCCGACATCAGGGAAAAACATAAAATGAAATGGATCTTCTGGGGACTTACAGCAGGAGTGTATCCGTTTCTCCTTCTCTGGCTGCTTCCCGGTTTGCTGGGGTTTAATGAAATTATCAGAGAAGAATATCTTCTTGCATTTATGGTATTTGTTCCGGTATTCTTTGCAATGGCAGTGGTAAAGTATCACGTATTTGAGATTGATGTATTTATAAAACGAAGCATTCTTTATTCATCATTAACATTCATAACAATTGCCATTTATTTCGCAGCGGTTTCCCTAACTGCTTTCTTTGCAAATGATCTTATCAAAGAATACAGTAATTTAATTTCCATTTCACTCATACTTCTGATCGCATTCATCTTCAATCCGCTGCAGAACAAGTTAAGAAATATAATAGACAGGTCCTTTTACAGGGAGAAATATAATTTTGAAAAGACAGTAAGTGCTTTTACGGCAGGAATAAAAGATCAGAATACAATATCAGGATTATGCAGATTTGTCATTAAAGAAATTAAAAAGATTATTCCTGTAGAAAAGATAGCACTCGTATCTGTAACCTCAGGCTCCGGATTGAGTGTACTTTCTCAAAATAATTTTGATAATCTCGGAAAATTCATATCGTCAGAAAGGGTAATACAAATGATTAATTCCGAACCCGTTAAGATTTTATCACGGAAAGATAAGACAGAACCCGGAATTAAAACTGACCAGGGTTTCACTGAAGTTTTGAAAGAATGGGACATAAATGTTGTCTTACCCTTCTTTCCGGAACCCAAAGACACAGCTGGCGCTGTTTTACTGGGAGATAAATTATCAGGTCTCAGATATACTCTGAAAGATATGGAAATTCTTGAAGTGCTTATCTCGCAAATTGCCGTTGCCCTGAAAAAACTACAACTTCAGAGAAAGCTTGTTCTGGAAGAAATTGAAATATCAAGACTTGAAGAGCTGAATAAAATGATGTCATATTATGTGTCGAGTGTTTCTCATGATCTTAAAACACCTCTGACTTCGATAAAAATGTTTACGGAAATATTAAAGGAGAACAATAACATAAATAACGGAAATGCTATTGAATATCTGGAAATAATTGAAGGTGAAAGCGACCGGCTTTCGCGGCTTATAAATAATGTACTGAACTATGCTAAAATTGAAAATGGAATAAAGGAATATTCTTTTGCAAAATTAAATCTGTCTGAATGCATATGCGAAGTGCTGAAAATAATGAAGTATCAGCTGGATATGGATAATTTCCGTGTGGATAAACGCCTGCAGGACAACTTATTTGTCACAGCAGACAAAGATGCCGTAAAAGAAGTACTGATAAATCTGATAACTAATTCCATAAAATATTCACCGGATAAAAAGATCCTGCATATCTCATCAATGAAAGAGAATGGATTCGGCGTTGTAAAAGTAAAGGATGAAGGCATTGGTATTTCACAGGAAGATTTGAAAAATATATTCAGGCCATTTGTCCGTTCGGAAGATTCTAATGTAAAGCACACAGGCGGAGCGGGAATCGGGTTGAGCATTGTAAAGAGCATTATGGATGCGCATAAAGGAAAGATCGAAGTTGAAAGCGCTTTAGGTAAAGGATGCTCTTTGAATTTATATTTTCCTCTGGAGTAAAGCAGTCCGGACAGATGAAAATAGTTATAATATTTATATCAAACATTCATTTTAATAATATTTTAAATTTGTATTCTTAATTCTTAATAATAAAGCTATGAACAAGATATTAATTATTGAAGATGATCCTGCGGTTTCAAAAGGGCTGCAGATAAGTCTGAAGAAAGAGAGGTATGAATCAATGGTTGAATCAGACGGAGAAATAGGTTATCAGACTGCGCTTAAAATAAAACCCGAGCTTATATTGCTTGACATCATGCTTCCCAATAAAAACGGATTTGATATCTGCAAAGATCTCCGTCTGAACGGTCATAATTATCCGATAATTATGCTGTCTGCAAAAGCGGAAGAATCCGATAAGGTAATAGGGCTTGAGCTTGGTGCAGATGATTATGTAACCAAACCATTCAGCGTTAAGGAGCTGATGGCCAGGATAAAGGCTATTCTGCGGAGGCGAACCGTCATAGTGCATGAATTTGATAAATATGAATTTGGTGATGTGACACTGGATTTTGCAAAACTTGAAGCAAAGAAGGGTGATAAAAAAATCGATCTGTCATTAAAGGAGTATGAAATACTAAAATATTTTATAAATAAAGAAGGGAGTATTGTTTCAAGGAACGATCTGCTTGATGAGGTCTGGGGTTATGAAAATTTTCCGACCACCCGTACTGTGGATAATTACATTCTTATGATCCGTAAAAGGATAGAAACAAATCCGTCCAGACCGGAACACCTCCTTACATATCATTCGGCCGGGTATAAATTCGTAAAGTAAAATTAATATTTTTTTAAAAAATAAAAATTAGTCCGTTAATGAATTACCGGATCTTTTCTGTTTCCTTCAATCAGTAAATAATCTTCCCCAATGAACTCAATTCTTTATTATTTTTTAAACAAAAAACTTAACTACTAACTACTAACTACTAACTACTAACTACTAACTACTAACTGCAATAATCATTTTTTGACATTTCTTTGACAATTGAAATAAAAATAATTTATAATTTAAAACAGATTCAGAGTAACAACTGAACTGATCAGTTCAAAAAAATTATTTGGTATACTTAAATTTATCCGCAGCAGCGGAAAAGGAGAATTAAAAATGAATAAGGTAACAGCTTATTTATTAGCTATAATTATGTTTATTTTCTCTGCCGTAAATTTAACTTATGCGCAGGGAACAACGATAACAATCTTACACACAAACGACAGTCACTCACATCTTGATGCAGTGGGACCGAAGAACTGCAACCTGGAAGGAACACTGGGAGGTATAGCCAAAGCAGCGACTGTTATTGGAATGGTAAAGCAAACAGAAACAAACGTACTGACTCTTCATGCAGGAGATTTTTCAGTAGGAGACTTTTTCTTTAATGCTTACTTCGGAGTTCCGGAAATTCAGTTAATGAAGCAGATAGGATTTGACGCTCTGACAGTAGGGAATCATGAATTCGATCTGGGTCCGTCAACTCTTAATGATGTTCTTACTGCCGGGTTTGAGAACGGATCATTCCCCGTACTCTCCGCAAATCTGGACCTCACAGGTTATCCGCCTCTGGAAAATTTCATTCAGCCGTACACTATAAAGACATTCGGATCTGTAAAAGTCGGAATATTCGGAATGACAATACCTTCACCACTAAGCAATGCTTATCCGGTTATTATAAAAGAAAATGTTGATGAAATTACTTATGCAACAGTTCTGGAATTGCAGGCACAGGGTTGTGATGTAATTGTCTTCCTTTCACATCTCGGCTCAGCGATAGATGAACAGTTAGCAGCGAACATACCGGGAATTAATTTTATTATCGGTGGTCACGATCACTATATCTTTACTCAGCCGGTAATTGTAATGAATCCCGAAAATAAGCCGGTCTATATTTGTCAGGCCGGATCTTATTATCAGAATATCGGCAAGCTGAAATTTACTGTTGATAACGGAACAGTAACGTTTAACAACTTTCAGCTGATTCCGGTGAATGCTCAGGTTCCTGCAGTTCCTGAAATAAAAGCTGTAGTGGACCAGCTGAAAGCCGGCATTACTGCTCAATATGGAAATGTTTATCACACCATTGACGGATTAGCGTTAAAAGATCTGAATGCAGACAATGAGCTAAACAGTCTTTTAAAAGATACGCCTATGGGAAATCTTATTACAGATTCATACAGGAATAATACAAAGACAAAGATCGGAATCACTGCAAACGGATTGATCGCAGAAAAAATTTACCGCGGTACAGTTACAAACGCTGATATATTCAGAACTGTAAGCTATGGATATGACGAGACCTCCGGTCTGGATTTCAAACTGTCTACATTTGACATAAGAGGATCAGAATTAATAAAAGGTCTTGAAGTAGGGCTGTCAATGATAGGTATAGACGATGACTTCTTCCTGCAGGTATCAGGTATGACATTTAAATACAACCCTCAGAATCCTGTCGGAGGGAGAGTTATACTTTCTTCTGTAAAAATAAACTGTCAGCCATTGAATCCTGTAAAAATGTATTCAGTCACTGTAAATGAAGGGCTGCTGGGAATATTAACTTCTCTCGGAGGTGTCGAAGTTGAAAATGTTCAGGTCCTTCCTGTAACTGAATATAAAGGACTGAGAGATTACATAAAAAAAATAAAACTCTTATTCTATTCACCTGAAGGAAGAATAAAGGAAGTAAATCCGGGAGATAATCCGGAATTAACTGAAATACCGGATGTGATAAAGTATAAATATGAATTAAATGATAATTATCCGAACCCATTTAATCCGTCAACTAATATCAGCTATGAACTCGCGGCAGGCGGATTTACAACTTTGAAAATATATGACATGCTCGGCAAAGAAGTTGCATCACTGGTAAACGAAAAGCAGGATGCAGGTTCGTATATTGTTCAGTGGAATGCTTCCAGCTTTTCAAGCGGGGTATATTTCTATAAACTGCAGACGAACGGATTTATTCAGACGAAAAGAATGATTCTGACAAAGTAACTGATTTGTTGATTGGTTAATCAGTTAACTGGTAAAAAAATGATCTCTCTCTTTTAATAAAGAGAGAGTTTTTTTTGTAAAGAATTTTTTACAAAACTTTGACAACTGGAAATAAAAGAAGAAGTAAATTTGTACAGAAGAAAATGAAGGAGAATTTAAAATGAAAAAGCGGAATTTAAAACACTTAATTGTCCTGGTTATTTTATTCAATGTCTCAGTAATTTATTCCCAATCAGACAATAAACTTACTGACCATACCACTAATATCTCTTTAGAATATTTTAATATGACCGAATTAAAATCCGAACATATAGCTTTAGAAAACATAGGTAAACTAAAATTAATACCGGACAGCAATATGAATATCACTAATGAAATATCTAAAGTGACACAGGTAAATATTAACAAAATCAATGAATCAGTTACTAAAATCAGTTCAGGTGAAACGATGGGTGTCTGGACAGGAATGATAATAGGAGGAACTGTATGCGGTTACTTTGCAGGCGCAAGTGTATCTCCGGGTGTGGGCAGAGTATTTTCTGTAATCGGCGGAGCTATCGTGGGAGCTTTTATCGGCGGTAGCATAGGTGCCGTACTTGGAGGAAGTATGTTCAATGAACTGAACCATAAACATAAAGACATCAACACGGATCTGATGAGAAATCCACCCATAAATAATTCAGTGAAAAAGTATGGTTATATGATCAATATAGCGGCAGAAAAATAAAATCAATAATTAATATCTCTGCTAATTTGCTTTTAAAAAAAATAACAATCTCTTGAAATTTGGATCAGAAAAGAAACAAACATAAAGAATTTTCGAAAAGCAAAATTTTTGATAAATATTTGACAATTAATAAATACACATTTGCTAATTTTGTTCAGATAAAACGAAGGAGCTATTTAAAATGAAGACATTTAATAATATATTTCTCATATCAGTAATTCTGATATTCTCAGTATCTTCAATCTTTTCTCAAACTGACCAATCTCAGACATATTATACAGACAATATTTCTATAGACTATTCAGATGATTCGCTTGTAACAGCAAAACTCGAAACCGGTAAAATGAAATTGATACCCATATCTGGAAATTTAAACAATATCAACGCAGTAAGGATGTTTAATGACAGTATATTAAGTGTTTCCGGTGACAACATTTCCAGAGCAATGCTGTACATAAATAAAATTAACTCCATCAGCATAAAGAACGGAACGCACGTTGGATTGGGGATAGGATTAGGAGCTTTGGCAGGTCTTGGAGTCGGTATACTTATCGTTTCCACTGCAAATTATGAACAAACATCAGATCCTCTTACAAATCTTATACTCATACCTGTAAACACCGGCGTTAATTTGCTTTTGGGAGTCTTAAGCACTTTATCAGGAGCGTTCTTAGGAGGAATCATAGGTGGAAATATTACTTCTTACGATAAATATTATCTGAATGAGGTAAAGTACGATAAGAAAAACGAGCTGGAAAAAATTCTGAAAATAGATGCCGGACAAAATGGCTTGCAGAGTTTTAACAGATGATTATATATGCTGTAAATTATTTATTGCTGTTCCTGAAACTAATTTGATTAAAAACACATTATCAGATGAAAATATTTTCCCGTTAACCTTATCATAATTCCGGTTATCAGCTGAAGCAGAAAATCAAACATTTTTTTATAAATATATTATTCTTATTTTAATTCACACGAAAGGGACCAATTCTTTTTTATTAACTAATCAACATAAATTTATGAGTAAAATCTTTTTCCAAAAATTAACATTAGTAATTTCTTTCTGCATTATAGCATCTGCAGCCTCTTTTTCTCAGACTAAAATCAGTTATAATCTTTTTACTGCGAGTGATAACAGTTCAATTCTGAATGATGCTGAACTGCAAAAAGTAGTTAGTGATGCGGTCATTATTAATGTAAATAGAGAAGTGCTTCTTTCCCTTTGTGAAAACAAAAGTCCTGAAATTACCATCGATATTCCTTATTCACAATCCGGAATTGCCAAGCTGAATCTGAAAAGATTTGACATTTTAAAACCGGATGCAAAGATAGTTGCCAGAACTATCAACGGTAATGAAGAAGTGCATCTTGATGACATTGCCGTTTCTTACACCGGTCAGGTAGATGGTCTTAGCAATACGCTTGTATCTTTAACATTTACCAAAGACAATGTAACGGGTCTTATGGTTTCCAATAATGAAAATTTCATTCTTGGTTCCCTGAATGACAAACAGGGTAAAGCAACCGGAAACTTCATTTTATATAAAGAAAGTGATCTGAAGATCAAAAATTCTTTTATGTGCGGAACAAATGATGATCTGAGTTCTGAGCAAATTGAAAATATGCACAGAATAATAAGCGAAAAAATGAGTGATGCATCTTCGACTGATCTTTATGTTGCTGAAATAGCGCTTGAAATGGATTATATCACATACGGGATTTACGGTTCATCAGTAACTAATGCAACAAATTACGCGCTTGCATTAATGTCAGCTTCTTCAGCAATTTATATGAAAGAATTAAATGTAAGATTTGTAATACCATACATAAGAGTTTGGACTACACCGGATCCTTATACCGGCACTACTTCAAGCGCTCTGCTTAATCAGTTCAGAAGTGAGTGGAATGCAAATCAGCAGTCAGTACCAAGGACACTTGCTCACTTTATTACAAGAAGAGCGGGAAATCTTGGTGGAATAGCCTGGCTCAACGCTTTATGCTCGAGTTTTTCCGGAGGATATGGTTACGGATTCAGCAATACAGACGGTCCAATACAACCATTACCTTCATATTCATGGGATGTAATGGTAGTATCACACGAAATCGGTCACAACTTCGGATCATCTCATACACACAGCTGTAACTGGCCCGGAGGTCCGATTGACAGCTGTTATGCAACAGAAGGTGGTTGTTATACAGGACCGGTAATTCCCAGAAACGGTACTATAATGAGTTATTGCCATCTAACCTCAGGAGGAATCAGTCTGACAAAGGGATTCGGACCTTTGCCGAAAGCTTTAATTAGAACTAATGCTGAGAACGCTTCATGTATGTATATTTCTCAGAGAGATGTAATAGTAGCTTATCCAAACGGAGGAGAAACCTTCAGAACCGGTGTAAGCACTCAGATATACTGGGGAACATCAATAACAGGAAATGTCAATCTTGAACTGTCCACTAATAACGGAACAAACTGGCAGACAATTCAAAATAATGTTCCGGCTAACAGCAGAATATATGACTGGACCATACCGGAAGTTTCTTCAACCACACAGGCAAAGTTAAGAATTCTGAATTCTTCAAATCCCACCATAGGAGATACCTGCGATGCAGTATTTAAAATTATTCTGACGCTCAATACATTTAATGTTATTTCACCTCCTTCTTTATCAAGAATCGAAGTTTCTTCAACAAGCTCTCTGACTCAGAAATTTATATGGTCAAGAGCAGGAACCGATCCGACAATAAGATATAAATTCAAGATCAAAAAGCTGGCTTCCAGTACAGAATATTCTTATGTAAGTGATAATAGCGGAGTTGATACAATTTCTACGATGAGAATGAGTTTCCTTGATTCTCTTGCGCAAATTATGGGTACGGTAGGAGATTCGGTAAGATGTACCTGGAGAGCTTACGGCTTTAATGGTATTGATTCCACAGGTTCCGGAAATAATTATATAATTACGCTTATCAGAACTTCAGTCGGAATAAATGTGATCTCATCTCTTGTTCCCGATAAGTTCAGTCTCGGAAATAACTACCCGAATCCTTTCAATCCCGAAACAACAATAAAGTTTGATATTGCTAAGTCGACCTTTACCGAATTAAAGATATATGATTCGAGAGGAAGCGAAGTCAGAACTCTTGTAAACGAAGATCTCAAACCGGGAAATTATGAATTTAAATTCTTTGCAGGTAATCTTCCAAGCGGAGCTTACTTTTACAGACTGAAAACATCCGGATTTACTGAGACAAAGCGAATGATACTTGTGAAATAAGAATTAGTAATAAAGTATTAAGAATATAAAAGAAGACTGTAATTGTATTTTATGATTACAGTCTTTTTATTTTATAATAATTTATTTTTTGAAATTGTATTTTTGTTTTTATTTAATCTTTTAGAATTTTAAACAGGTTCATTTATGAAATCCTTATTTGTCACTATACTGCTTATTCTCCCCGCCATTCTTTTCACATTAATGGATAAAAATGATAATAGTGTTAATGATAAAATAAATTCTCTCAACCCTGCGGGAGAAACTGATGTAATGAAATATCCAAGTGATATTGAATATATCAAAAGGACTTTCCCTTTTTACAAAGCTGATCCTGATGCACATATTGCTGCAATGGAAAAAGGAAACATTATGAGAAAAACTGCTGAGTCTGATAATTCAATTCCATCCTGGGAATTTGCAGGACCTCTGAACATAGGCGGAAGAGTATCGGATCTGGAGTATGATCCGAATAATCCGAAAATAATATATGCAGGAGCTGCAACAGGAGGAGTTTTCAAATCCACTAACGGAGGATTAAATTTCTTTTCAGTATTTGATGATCTCGCCGTACTGCCAATCGGGGATATTGCCGTTGATCCTGTAAATTCAGAAATAATATATGCTGGAACCGGTGAGGCAAACGGAGGACATAATAATTTTGCTGGAGGTGGAATTTATAAATCCACAAACGGCGGGCAAAGCTGGGAATACAAAGGACTTCAGAATACGGTTTCGATAGGAAGGATTGTCATCAGTCCCGTCGATCCTTTGAAAGTCTACGTTGCTGCCGCAGGTTCTTACTTCGGTCCGAATCCGGACAGAGGCATTTACAGAAGCGATAACGGAGGAAACAGCTGGACGAAAATATTATTCGTAACGGATTCCACGGGTGCTATTGATATAGCTATGGATCAGGTTAATCCTGAAAACCTGTTGGCAGCAATGTGGCAGAGAACACGTTATCCTAACGGCGGATCTCTCAGCGGAGCTACAAGCGGAATTTACAGATCTGTAAACGGCGGAAATAACTGGACCGCTCTGGGAACAGCAAACGGATTACCAAATCCTATTACAGCTAATGCAGGAAGGATTGGAATCAGTATTTCAAAATCAAATCCGAATGTTGCTTATGCGCTTTTTAACAGTGCTTCTACTTATCTAGGATTTTATAAAACAACTAACGGCGGACTCAACTGGACTAATGCAAATCCCGGCGGCACTCTGCAAAGCGGATTCTCAACTTTCAGCTGGTATTTCGGAAATGTAAGAGTTCATCCCACAAATCCTGACATTGTTTATGTTCTTGACTTCGAAATTATGAAATCCACTAATTCAGGATCCACCTGGATCAGCCAGACCACGGGAAACATACACGTGGATAATCACGCACTTGCCTTTAAGCCGGGTAATCCGAATACCATAATAGAGGGAAATGACGGGGGAATCTATAATTCCGTAAACAGCGGAAGCACCTGGACAAAAGTCGATGCTCTTCCTTTTACACAATTTTATGAAATAGGCATAGATAAATTAAATCCTCAGAGATTATACGGCGGAACTCAGGATAACGGAACAAACAGAACAACCACCGGAGCGCTCAGTGACTGGGAAAATATTTACGGTGGTGACGGATTTTATGTGATAGTTGATTTTACAAACCCAAATGTTATTTATGCCGAATCTCAAAATGGATATCTTGGTAAATCCACAAACGGAGGTTTAAGTTTTTCAGACGCAACTACAGGTATAAACAGTTCGGAAAAAACAAACTGGTCAACTCCTGTGATAATGGATCCGAATAATAATAATATTCTTTATTACGGTACTAACAAAGTTTACAGAACGACTAATGCAGCTGCTTCCTGGACAGCTGTTAGTCCGGATCTGACAAATGGAAATCAAACCAGACTCGGTACTGTAACAACCATTGCCGTAGCTCCTTCAAATTCAAATGTAATTATTGCCGGCACTGATGATGCTAATTTATGGATCACATCAAACAATGGATCTAACTGGACGAAAGTATCTTCAACACTTCCATACAGATGGATCACTAGAGTTGCATTGGATCCTGTCAATGAGAACATAGCTTATGTAACATATAACGGACTGAAATGGAGAGACCCTGAGCCGCATGTATTCCGCACGACGGACAAAGGAGCAAGCTGGACAAATATCAGCAGTAATCTTCCCGATGCGCCGGTAAATGCTTTTGCTATAGATCCCGCAAGACCTAATGTTCTTTTCGTCGGCTCTGATGTGGGAGCTTATGTCAGTTTCAATACCGGTCAGACCTGGCAGTTTCTTGGTCAGGGTCTGCCGATGGTGTCCGTGTATGATATGAAAGTTCATCCTACTGCAAATTACCTTGTTGCAGGAACTCACGGAAGATCCATGTATAAAATTGATCTTGCCCAGGTAGTAGGGATCAGCTCAGGTACAGAAAATATTGCTGCAGATTATAATCTCGGGCAGAATTACCCAAATCCGTTTAATCCGACTACGAATCTGGAATTTAGAATTTCGAAATCGGGATTTGTTATTTTGAAAGTTTATGATGTGCTTGGTAAAGAAGTTAAAACTTTAGTAAATGAAACCAGACCAGCAGGTAATTATAAAATAGAATTTGACGGAAAAGATTTATCCAGCGGAGTATATTTCTACAGACTGGAAAGCGGAGAGTTTGTTGATATTAAAAGGATGCTATTTGTTAAATAGTGACATTTATCCTAAAAAATTTTCATCCAACGGGAGGAGATTAAACATCAGTTATTCTTCCTTTCAATCCCTTAGGGAATGATATTGTTGTCGGTAATTTTCTACCTGTATAAAATCACTGCGTTATTTTAACAATTGATTTAATGATTTGTGAAGTTAGTAAGGTGTCGCGCAAATTGATTAAGATGCGCGTAAATCATACTACTAATGTCCGTATTGTAAATATGTTTTATGAGTATATTCAGAAAAACGGTATTTCCTGATGGAATGCTGATAACATTTGAGCCAGGTGATTATTACTGAAATTTATTTTGGGATAAAATTAAATATTAACTTTCAAATTAAGATCAGAATTTTTCGGGTGTAATTAAATACTGAGATATGCTCATTAAGATTTAAAAGTTCATTTAACTGAAATTCTAAAATTACTAAATTTATAAAAAATAAAAAAAATGACTACTCTTTTCAAAAATTTTTTAATATCAGCAGTACTCCTGTTTACTTTGCTGATAATCAATAAGGAATCTTATTCAGTCACTGACACTCTCAGAGCAGGTAAAGACAATACTCTATATGAAAATGATTTCGGACAGATCAGCAACGGCAAAGGTCAGTATATGTTTGCAGGAACAACAGCGGGCAATCAGATACGCAGGGCAGTAATTTCATTCGGAGTAAAGGATCTTATACCTCCGGGTGCAGTAATCACCGGTGTAAAGCTGGTATTGAACATGTCAAAGACAATTTCAGGAAGCAAAAGAGTCAAATTATATAAAGCCGCAAAAAACTGGGGAGAGGGAGATTCTGATGCATTCGGTGAAGAGGGCGGAGGTACCGGAGCTGACAATTCCGATGCTACCTGGATTCATACTTATTACGACACAGCCTACTGGGACAGTCCGGGAGGGGATTATGACGCTTCAGAAAGCGCTCAGACAAATGTAGACAATGTCGGATTTTATACCTGGACAGATCCTCAGATGACTGCAGATGTACAGGACTGGATTGATAATGTTACTCCCGATTTCGGATGGATCATAATAGGTGATGAGTCTGAATTCGCAACTGCAAAGAGATTTGACACAAAGGACAATCCAAATCCTGCAGTGAGACCGAGACTTATAGTGACTTATACTTTCAACGGTATCGCAATGAGATTAAAGGCATTAACAGAAGGGTTAACAGAAAAGGGCGGTATGGTGTCGGATACTTTCAGAGTGTATCTAAGGAATTCATTCTCTCCGTATTCAGTTGTCGATGTTGCAAAATCATATCACACTTTAGATAGCTGGTTTGTATTCAGTAATGCTTCACCGGGCACTTATTACATAGAAGTGGATCAGAGAAATTCAATAAACACCTGGAGCAAGCTTCCGCAGATTTTTACAGCCGGATTGCCATATAAAAACTATAATTTCACATCAGCGGCTTCACAGGCATACGGAAATAATCTTGTTCTGCAGGATGCTTATTACTGCATTTACAGCGGGGATGTCAATAAGGATAATAATATTAACCTGACTGATGTTATTTCTGTAAGTAATTCTTCAAATGTATTTCAGGCGGGATATGTAGTTCAGGATGTTACGGGAAACAACCTCGTTGATCTCACTGACCTTCTTGTCACTTACAATAATGCTACTTTATTTATAATCGAGCAAAGACCTTAAAACATATATTCAGATAATATTGACAGGAAGCTGAAACTTTTTTCAGCTTCCTGTTTTATTTTTCTTTAATTCTTTTATCTTTTCGGAAAGCCAGGATGCCCTTGAAATCAGTTTCATCTTATTCATTGTACTCTCTACCTGAAAGAAATCTTTTTTATCCACTCCGGTTTTCATTTTTATCAGCAATTTATAGATCTTAAGAAAATTCAGAGCATATTCTCTGTGTATTTTAGGCATCTCTTCGTGATTGCTTATATAATGCCTGAATTTATCCATTTCAAAAAATGCCTCTTCATATTTTTTTGTTTCATAGTAATTACAAAGCTTAAGAATTGCGGAGTCGGAATAGTGTATAACGTTGAGATTCTTAAGTCCGGAAAGGTAATGCAGTGATCTTTCATAATTTTTCCTGCTGAAAAAAAGCTTGGAATATGAGAGGCTTATCTCTGCATAACGGATCTCTTCCGGCAGTTCTCCTGAATGATTCTTTATGAAATTTTCTGTCCAGTCGGTTTTTCCGAGAATAATTCCTATCAGCACGTAATTTCTGAAAGTGGTCTGGGAAAATTCATTTTTGTGGTCAAGATATATATTCTGCTTGAGTATCTCGTTATAAAGTTTGAACAATTCCGAGTTAAAGGTCTTTACACCCTGATTCTGCCTGAGTATACAATAGTTTGTCATTTTCTTATAGGTTTCCGAAACATAATTATTTTCCATCGAGGGTTTCAGCTCTTCAAATAATTTTCTTGCTTCATAATAATTTTTTTCATTATCAGGATTTTTAAAAATGTTGAACAGGTAATATTCCAGAACTACAGATTTAAATATCTTCGAATTGCTCTTATACAATTTTTTTAAAAGTACATCATCCATCTCAAGTCTGGAAATAATCTCATTGACCAGATTGAATTCAAAACTCCTGTTGGTCTGTTCCTGCTGAAGGAATTCAAATCCAAAATCAAATAAATTCTTCAACAGGAGAGCAGCGGAATTTTGTGAATTCTCTAAGTATTGTCTGTAAGTGTTCTCTGATATAACCGGATCCTTTGAAAATGATAAGTCAAGGCGATCTAAAAATGACAGATGTATATATTTAGTATCACTTTCCGGCATTGCATCAACAGATTTTTTGGCTGAGTTAAGTCTGTTATTGAAAAGTTTTTTTGATTTGTCATTGTGATAAGCCAGCAGAAGCAATCTGTCCCGTTCAGGTTTATTCCCTCTCAGTGTTTTTTGAATCATGAATTCTTCGCCGAGCTTGAATAATTCCGAGAACCTGTTATTCAGTGTCTGTAGGCTGAACCGGGACCCGGGATAAAGTTTTTTATAAAGTATCTGCGGAGTTATTTTATCAAGTCCTTTCTTTCTTATCTTCAGAAGTTTGTTCAGGATCTGTATATAATTCCTTCCACCCGAAAAAAAAACGGAAGATACAAGCTTTCTGAATTCTTTAATCTCTGACTCCGACATTGTATCAAGAAGAAGGAAAAATTTAAAATCAGCTATTTTCATTGGGTAAAAAATATATCGCATTATAGGTTATTTTTATTCAATTTTAAATGAAAAATCCTGATTTAACCACCGGTTGTTCGGGTAGAAAATTAGTTTCTCTTCTTTGAACTCAGTCTCCAGATTTAATATTTTTGATAAACTAAAGATAAACCTTTTTAATAATTAAAATTAATTAACCCGAAAAAAATCTATGAAAAAATCAGTTCTGATTTTAATGGTTTTCATTTTAACTTCCATTCAGTCTTATTCGCAATGGACAAGCAATACTTCTGCTAACACTGTTATCTGCAGCACTACAGGCGATCAGGCAACTCCGAAGATCGCAACAACTTCTGACGGCGGAAGCTACATTACCTGGTTTGATAACCGGGGCGGAAGTTACGCAGTCTATCTTCAAAAGCTTAATAAATACGGAGTGGCTCAGTTTCCTGCCAATGGTTTACTGATCAGCAGTAATCCGCAAAGTTCTTCATTACAGGATTTCAATATTGATGTTGATGCTTCTGATAATGCAGTCATAGTTTTTACAGATCAGAGAAACGGTTCAACGCTTAATCCTTTTGCATATCTGATCAGTCCTTCCGGAGCTTTTCTCTGGGGACCTAACGGAGTATCCCTAACTGACTCTACAAACATTTCACAGAATGTTCCTGTTGTAGCAGCTACTTCAGACGGCAACTATGTATTTGCATGGACCTATTCTTCCGGTCCGAGAAGAATTGCTTACCAGAAATTAAATGCTTCAGGTGCTCCTCAGTGGCTGCCTCTTCCTAAATTAAGAGGAACCGCCGCAGAGAATTTTGAATATGCCAGACTGGTAAAGTCAGATGCAGGAAGTGTCATAATGTGCTGGGATGCATATCTGGGAAGTATCACAACTTCATCAAGCATAAAACTTTTTACGCAGAAATTTTCTCCTTCAAATACGAAACTCTGGACAATTCCACAGGATACAGTTCAGAACCTCGGGAGAATGGCAGGAGTATCTTACATTCCTACCCTGGTAAGTGACGGATTTGATGGTGCTGTATATACCTGGGTGGATGACAGAGATGTAAATTCACGTCAGAGTGCCTGGGTTCAGAGATTCAATTCTGCAGGCGCTGCTCAGTTTCCTAAAAACGGATCTGAAGGTTCAACCGTAAATACCAATAATCATTTTTCACCCTCTACTTCATTCTGTCCGTTAACCGGAGAGACATTCACTTTCTGGACTGAGACAAACGGTGGACAGACAGTAGTCGGAGGTTTGTATGGTCAAAAATTTAATTCTGCAGGCACACAGCAATGGGGTGCCGGAGGCAAGGAATTTAAAGCTCTTGATAATAATCAGCTGAGTTTTATTTCAGTTTATTCAAAAGATACCAATGTCGTGGTGACTTATACAGAAACAATTTTCGGCAGCGCTAACAGTTTAGTTAAAGCTATGTCCACAGGTCCTTCCTCAGAATTTCACTGGCCCGGAAATATTGTTACTTGCGCTTCGTTTTTATCAGGAAAGATCCGAAAGCAGGCAGGCTTTGATCAGAATTCCGGAATGACAGTAATGACATGGAGCGACAACCGTTCAGGAAGCGGTGATATCCTTGCCCAGAATCTTAATCTAGACGGTACATTGGGAATCATTACTCTCGATGCAACTTTCGGTATTGAAGGAATGTGGAACGGCGCGACACAGGTTCAGGATACAGTCAGATTTTATTTAAGAAACAGCACTGCGCCTTATGCTGTAAAAGATTCCTCAATTTCATTTCTTAATTCATCCGGAAACGGTCAGGTTTATTTTTCAGCCCCGGGAGGAAATTTCTATGTACAGACTTTACACAGAAGCGCTCTGGAAACATGGTCAGCATCAGCTATGACCTTTACACCGGGAAGCACAACTTCTTTTGATTTTACCACTTCGCAGTCTCAGACTTACGGGAACAATTCAGTCTTAACTTCCGGAAGATACTGTTCATACAGCGGAGAAGTAATAAAAGACGGAGCAATTGACCTTAGTGACATTATAGCTGTTCAGAATGCAGCAACGGTCTTTACAACAGGCTATGTAGCGCCTGACGTAAACGGAGATAATCTTGTTGATCTTACTGATATTCTTATTACTTATAACAATGCAACCAACTTTGTACTGGTAAGCATGCCATAAAAATTTATTTTTTGGGGTAGAGAGGCATAAATGAAATTTATTTGTGCCTCTTTTTTATTTTATAAATGAACTTATCTCTTTTATCAAAAAAATTTTTGCCGGATATTCCGGAGATTGTAAAATTGAATGGGGGTAGTGCGGATCGCATATCAATATAAAGGATTTTTAATCTTATTATGAAAGCTGTTTATAACCGGAAATATCTTACATCTGTGTTTTATATGTTTTAGTTTGTTTCGCAGTGCGCTGAGAAGTGTCAAAAAAATTATTGTTTTGAACATAATTTAAACTGATAATAATTTATCTTAATATAAAATAATTCCATTAAGCAAATAAATTTAATATGAGACCTCAATACAGTACATTATTATTTTTTTACCTTATCGTTACAACTTTACTTTTGAATTCAAATATCATAGCCTGCACTGATGCAAGAGTCATTGCCAAAGACGGATCTGTCGTAACAGCCCGCAGTATGGAATTCGGAGCTATTATGAATTCCAGACTTGTCATCAAACCGCAGGGAAGCGTTTTCATTTCTCCTGCTCCCGGAAATACAGCAGGATTCACATGGATTTCAAAATATGGTATTGTCTACCTCGATGGTTTTGATATTGACTGCGCGGTAGACGGAATGAATGAAGCAGGTCTCGGGTTCGGGGCTTTATATCTTCCGGGATTTGCCGAATATGAAAATATAGAACCTGTCAGAAATAAATATGCCGTGTCTAACCTGCAGTTCGGAGCATGGGCTTTGTCTCAGTATTCTAATGTAGAGGAAGTCAAAGCTGCACTTCCCGGAATTAATGTATGGGGAGAGCCGGTAGCTGTATTTGGAAATGATTTTGTACCTCTTCATTTTGTAATTCATGATGCAGCAGGAACCAGCATAGTCATAGAATGGGTTAACGGTAAACTTACAGTCTATGATAACACTGCCGGAGTAATGACAAACTCGCCGCCTTATGACTGGCACATGACAAATCTACGTAACTATATAAGTCTTTCTCCGGATAATTCAAATCCCGTAAAGGTCGGTGGAATTACTTATCCGTCCAACGGTCAGGGTTCCGGACTTTTCGGAATGCCCGGAGATCCTACTCCTCCGTCAAGACTGATACAGACTGTCTTTGCTTTGAATTCAGCAGTCACTCCTTTAAATGCAACCGAAGCTCTCATACTTGCACAGAAGCTGATGAACCGTGTAGATCTTCCTGAAGGGCTTGCACGAGATAAATCATCCGGCGAAAGTGACATAACACAATGGGCAGTCTTCAGAGATCAAACGAATAAAATATATTATTTCAGAACATATGATGATATGACGTTAAATGCAGTAGATCTCAAAAAGATCAGTCTGACAGCAGGTTCACCTGATAGAAGAATGCCTGTTACATCAAATGCGCCGACAGTAAAATGGATAGATCAGAATAACATTCCGGTTTTCACAAAATGAAACTGAAATAAATAGGTTGTCAGTTTTCTCTCAGATGAAATTAATAATGAGACGAAGATTAAAAAAGAATTTAAAATAAAAAAAAATACCGGAAAAAACATATTTCCGGTATTTCTTAGAATATATTTTTAAAGAATCATTTCCGTGAATTCTTTTTTGAATTTCTGTTAGAATCATTTGAGTTTTTATGCTCATCTTTGCGCGGCTGTTCTGAGTTTTTACTGTCTTTATCGGTATTCTGATTCTCTTCCTTAACATTTTCCGGAGGCGGATCATAAACCTTATGTGATCTGTTCTTATTTGCTTTTTGCTTTTCTGTTGACTTATTTACAGGTGGATTTTTCTCTCCGTTGGATTTACTTCTGTTATTTTTCTTATCTGCATTTGAATTTGTAACTGTATTTTCGTCAGCAATTGATTTTGAGCCATTCGTTACTGAATATGGTTTCACGTTACGGACTGGAGATGAATTGTTATTCTTTATTATAGGTTCGTAATTTCCTGATTTCACTGCGGAAACTTTCTCCGGCGAAATATTTTCACCTGTTTCAGCTGATAGTACTTTTACATCTGGTCCGTGATATTTGAATTTCGGCATGTTTGGATCTGAATAAGATGCTGCTTTTAGCTTTTGCGAATTCTTTAAGATATTATAATTAATGTCACTGCTGACAATAGTAGTTTTGTCAATATTCTTTCTGAAATCTTTTTTGTTTACAAAGACCCAGTTTTTTGGTGAATAGGCAAACATATGATTTGTATAAACATTTCTGTAACCTCTCCAGTGAATTCTCGGACAGGAAGGATACCAGCCGACATATTGATTATTATGGCGCCAGGTCACCCAGTTAGGTGCCCATACATTTCCGGGAAACCAGATCCATCCGTATGTACTGCTGCAATACCATCTTCCGTAATTATAAGGTCCCCATCCCCAGTTATAATTTGACATCCAAATCCATCCGTTGTATGTAAAAACCCAGTTCCCATTGGAATAAGGATTCCAATATGAGTTCATTCCGTAAGGTCTCCAGACATAGATCACATTATCAGTCTCAGGATAAATATCCAACTCCTCTTTTCCGGTAATGTTATTGAGATCTCTTATCAGATCTGATTTTTTTGTTTCCACCCATTCACCGTCCTTTGACAAACTGTCGAATTGTTTTTTGTATATCTCATTAGAATCAAGAAGGTTTTCAACATAATCTATGCTGTCCGTCATTACCTGACCGGCATCATAATCTGACGGTTGATATTCCTGAGAGTAAGTGATCTTAATAAAATTCAAAGACATTAAAACTGCAGTCAGCAGAATACAAATATTTTTTCTTGTATGCATAATTATTAAGGTTTTGAAGGTTAATTTAAAATGTTTAGGCTTAAACTAAGAGACAGTTCACTAAACTCTTAAGTTTAATTTAAGTTTCTGCTTAATTAATGAAACACAGTGACTAACCTGACTTTAATGTCGGGAAATGTCATATCGCGAAAATATTTATTCCATTCCGGCAGGAATAACAGCTTTCTATTTTGGCACGATATCTGTTTTATCTTATAAGAATTCAAATTAAAGTATTATGACAGACAGACAAAAAGAAATGAACAAAGAAAAAAAATATATTAAGTTGATAAATGAATCGAATCATAAAAAAGACATACTCGATGATAAAAACACTTTATTAAAAACAATACTTCTTATAATTGGCATATCGGGAGTTTTTGTAATGCTGGTCTTTTTTTTCAACAGGGATACTGATTATGAAAAAGGAATGGGTTTACTGAATAATAAAAATTATTCTGAAGCTCTGGTTGAATTTCAGAAAGTAGATCCGGCTGATGAGGAATTTGAAATTGCTCAGTCAAAGATAAATTATATAAAAGGAATAACTGCGTTTGATAAAGGCAGCAGATCAGAGGCTCTGATGCTTCTTGCAAAAGTTGACAAATCAGACCAGCATTACAGGGAAACACAGCTTTTGATAGAAAAAATAAATTTTGACAAAACACATGTGGATCTGGAGACATTAAGTCAGAAGATAAATTTACATTCAGGGGAAGAGATGTCTGAAATGAATATTACAGAAACGGATCCCGAAAAGGTAAATGAAGCAGAACCCAATTCAGCATTGACAAACAATAATAGTGCATTAACAGAACCGCTGTATAATCTGATCTCTCAGTTTGAATATCAGTATAAATCTGCCGAAGCTCCGGCCAGCATTACAAAAATAGAAAATCTTAGAATAATGGATTCACTTTATACTTATCATATCCATTCAAATCTCTCACGAAAAGGCGATGCGGCTTTAATTGAAATTAAAAGAACAGCAGAATCATGGATGAGGCTGAGGATAGACCTTGTAAACGAGCTAATAAGAAATAATTCTGATGAAACAAAAACAATTGCCATGATAAAAGAAGAAGGGGACAAGCTGTATTCGAAATTACTTACTCTGCTTAAATCTTAATAGCTTTAAATGAAAAATTTTATGAACTATACAGAAAGGATCCTGAAATGAATTTTCAAATCAAAGTAATTTTCTACGTCATTACATTTTTAATACTTTGTGATGTAATTACCGTACAAGCGCAGGAATACAAAGTAAACAACGGGGCTTCGTTTTCAGTATATAATTCTGACATAATTGATTATGACATACCCAATATACTCAGTCCAGGACAGGATTATGCAGTGACCATAACAATGGTGAATAACGGAAACACAAAATGGACAAAAGGAGAAAATTTTTTTCTGAAGGTTTACAGTGAGATCGATAATCAGTATCAGTCAGATGTCTGGGGAGTGAGTTCTGTAGAAATTCCTCATGATGTCTTTCCTTCAGATAAAGTAATTTTTCTTTTCAGAATCACTGCGCCGAAGACAGCCGGGGATTATAATTTCAGATGGGCTATGGTTAAAGATCTTCAGTATTACGGAGAGTATACTAATAATATAATTAATGTCAGCGGTAATAATGTATATACTGCATCCGAAACAGGAGGAAGCAATTCCGAATTTATCAGCTTCAGCGTACCGGAAAGAATGAATGCAGGGGAGAAATACAAGGTCAGAATCACAATGAAGAATACAGGAAATACAGTCTGGCTTCCGGCTTCTTCAAACGAATATATGCTTACACCGGTGGTAATGTCGTCGGATATTACCTATCCGGAATGGAATTCAACTTCGGTGTTACTGTCAAATCAGGTAGAGCCGGGAAGTATTTCAGATATTGAATTCTATGTCACAGCGCCTGTCAATCCGGGAGTTTATAATCTGCAGTGGGTAATGAAAAAAGGCGATGCATATTTCGGACAGAAGACAAATACTGCAGTTGTAAATGTAGCAGGTAACGGTAATACTTATAATGATGCTAAATCATTTAATGCAACGTGCATGGAACAGAAAGTACCTAACTCAATGTCGTTTAATGAATTTACGGATATATCAATTACAATGAGCAATACAGGTAGTAAGACCTGGATAAAAGGGCGCGAGCAACTTGTAACAATTGATGCAAAGAAATCCGTAGTTTCAATTAATTTATGGAATGTCGGTTACATTCAGCTACCTGAGAATGTGGAACCCGGCAGTTCGGTCACATTTAACTTCAAAGTAAAACCAACCGAAAGCGGATGGCAGTATTTTCAGTGCAGTATGATGACCGAAGACGGAAATTTATTCGGAAGTCCTTCCCCTTCCGTGGAAGTGATCGTCTCGGCAAAATAAAATTTCTCCGGGTTGATTCCAATAAAAAATATAATTTTAAAAACGCAGTCTCTGACTGCGTTTTGTATATTAATAATTTTTCAGAGATTATTTTTTTAATATTTTTATTTCTTGTATTATCAGCAGTACTGAGTCAGTATCAGAAACCATATAAAGAATAAAATACAGCACAGCGACAGCCCGACCAGTGGAGTAAATACTATCAGGATTGTTCTCTTCCTTTTTATGTAAAAGTAAGGAACCAAGATCGATGTAATAATAAGAGGCAACGGTAAGCCTGCAAAAACAATAAGGTAAACCCATTCAGGCGGACTTTTGGTACAGCCCATTACCATGACCGAAACCATTAATATAGCCATGGAATAAATTCCTGCAGATAAAATCAGCAGAATAATGCCGATCAGTATTCCGGTAATTAATCGTTTCCGCTCATCTGAATTTTTTGGTTCCATCCCTGTTTTTTTTAGAAAAGAACTTACAATAATCATTTCCTTTTTTATAGTGCTAAATCCTTAACTGTTAATATTTCAGAAATTGCAATGAAATGATAATGCTAAAGCCGTTTATAAGGATTTAAATATTAATCAGAATTTTCCCGGATCTTATTAGTCATCTGTAAGATAATTGTTTGTTGACTGTGCTTTAGACAATTTATACTAACTAAAAAAAAAGAACATGAATTATAATGAAGAATTATCAAAACCATTTGGGTTCGGTGATATAATTGAATATTCCGCGAATTCTGTTGTGAGTAAAACTATAATCAAAAAAGCAACCGGCACTGTCACATTATTTTCGTTTGATAAAGGTGAAGGATTAAGCGAGCATAAGGCACCATTTGATGCGCTTGTTCAGATCATTGAAGGTGAAGCTGAAATAGTTTTAGACGGAAAAGTAAACAAAGTAAAAGCGGGAAGCGCTATAATACTTCCCGCTGATATTCCACATTCTCTGAAAGCAATTGCAAGATTTAAAATGATTCTGACGATGATTAGAAGCTGATTGAATAATAGGATAAATAATCAATCCGGTAATATTATAATTACTGACACATCATTTCTTTGATTAAGATTAAAATCAGAGAGCTGTTTTGATATCCTGATCAGAAATAAAACTCACAAGTCAGTCTTTCTGGTCCAGTTAGAACTTCCAAAATTATCGCCTTCCTGTGAAGTCAGAATGAAATTGTCATTTGAAATGATTTTAATGACAAGGTTGCCTTTCTGCATTATCGATCCTTTCGGAACATCTGCCCAGATCAGAGTGAGTACGTCGCCGTTAATTGTGCCGTGCGCTACGTTTGACCATGTCGGATTTACACTGACTTCTTCCCCGTACCATAATACTTCATTTCCAATCTGACGGACATAATAGTTTCCGTTCCAGTCGCATACAAATATTCCTTCTATATTAAAGTCTGTATCCGGATACTTGGTCTGTTTGTCTTGTGAAAATGAAATATTATTTACCAGGAGAACTGCCGAGCAAATTGTGAAAATTGTGATCATTAACTTTTTCATGATAATAAAATTAAAGGTTAATAAATTATTTTGAAAATCAATCAATCGGTTTGAGACTTTTCAGAATTTTCTGAATGTCATCATTGTATTTTAAAGCTATGTCTTTAGGTGAAATGTAACTGACCCTGATGATCTTATTCTCAGGAGTTTCAAGAAGAAGGTAATTGATTTTTTTGCTTTGAATGATCCCGTCTATTTCTTTAACCTTTAGTTTGTTGATAACATAATCCTTTATTATAAAAAGGGTATCATCAGGATAAAGTGATTTAAGATCAATCAGAGATTCTTTGACTGCCCCTTTAAGATCAACAGTATTGGTGATTTCGAACCGGATCTGAAGATCTTCGGATTTGGGCATTAGTAAAAGAAGAATATGTTCTCTTACCAGCCAGTTGTCGGGATACCAGAAACTGATATTCCATTCAGTATAATTGAAGTAATTACTCTGTGAATATGCTGGTGATAAAAACAGTAAAATGAAAAACAGAGTAATAACCTGTTTTGTAATGTTTTTCATGGCGGTAATTTTAAAATGAAAAAGAACAATTATTTCAGTGTAAAATTATTCTGTGCATGTTCAAATTTAAATTCAATAATAATTACTTAGACAGATAGAGAATTGTTGTAATAAACACCTCCGGTCTGAAAACATATCAATAGAATAAAATATCAAAATTGTAATGCTACAAACTAAATCAAGTAATCAAATCTAAAATTCAGTAGAATCTTCGTCTATCAGCGTTCCTGTATTTTTTTTGACATGTACTTATTATAAACACAGGGTAATTTATTTAAAATTGAATTAGAATCTTTATAATGGTAATTTACATCAGCTTAATTTAAGAATTATGTCAAAGATCATATATCACGGCCATTCTTTTGTAGAATTACATATTAATGAATACACTATATATATAGATCCGTTTATTTCGGAAAATCTTCCATATATAACAAGGAACCCTCTCTGTGATATTAAGCTGGAAGATGCAAAATGCAATTATATTATTCTCACTCACGGACACGCTGACCATTTCGGAAGCACTATAGAACTTGCAAAATCAAACGAACTTACTGTAATAGCTACAGCCGAGCTTGCGGATTATCTCGGAGCGCGAGATGTAAGAAACCATGCGATGAATATCGGAGGAGCTTATCAGTTTCCCTTCGGAAAAGTAAAACTGACTCTTGCGCATCATTCTTCTTCCACTCCGGACGGAAATTATGCCGGGGATCCTGCCGGCATTCTTATTCATACTGCCGACAAAACTATCTTTCACGCTGGAGATACGGCTCTTTTTTATGATATGAAACTTATCGGCGAAACAAATAAAATAGATTATGCTTTTCTGCCTATCGGTGATAACTATACAATGGGAATCGATGATGCAGTCAAAGCTGCTGAATACCTGAATGCTGATTCCGTAATACCGATTCATTATAATACCTTTGATGTGATAAAAGCCGATGCAAATGATTTTAAAAGAAAAATAGAATCCATTGGGAGAAAGTGTTATATTATGAAGCCGGGAGAGAAGCTTAGTTTATAGAGTTCATTGAGTTCATTGATTTTGTAGAGTTTATAGAGTTCATAATGTACATAAAGTACTAATAAATATCATAGTCATCATTCAATCATTTCATCATAGTTAAAAAATCGAATCCATTGTGAGAAAGTGTTGTATTATGAAGCCGGAAGAAAAGCTTAGTTTGTAGAGTTCGTAGAGTTTTATAGAGTACATATAGTACAATTAATTATCATAGTCATCATTCAATCATATCATCTTAGTTAAGGCGGTTGACAAAAATAGTATCCATATCAAATCAAAAAGGCGGAGTAGGGAAGACAACTACGGCAATTAATCTCTCGGCATCCATTGCATCCAACAATAAAAGAGTTCTTCTAATAGATGCTGATCCGCAGGCAAACGCTACTTCCGGGCTTGGTCTAGAAGCCAGGATAGACGGACATTCCACATACGAAATATTCATTTCGGACAGAACTCTGAAGGACTGCATTAAAAAAACACAGGTTGAAAATCTTGATATTATAAGCTCCAATATTAATCTTGTTGCAGCCGAACTCGAACTCGTTGACCTTCCATCCAGGGAAAGCATTCTCAAAAACAAGATATTGAGTTACATAAATGAAGCTAACAACCCTGAGGCTTATGATTATATATTTGTTGACTGTCCACCTTCACTCGGATTGATAACAGTAAATGCGCTCACTGCTGCGGATTCTCTTTTAATTCCTGTACAGTGTGAATACTATGCGCTGGAAGGTCTGTCACAGCTTTTGAATACTATTAAAAATGTAAAAAATGTTTTTAATCCTAATCTGAACATTGAAGGATATCTCCTTACTATGTTCGATTCCCGTCTTAAATTATCCAATCAGATTGAAAGCGAGCTTAGAAAATTCTTCGGTGAGAAAGTCTTTACGACAAAGATATTCAGGAATGTAAAGATAGGAGAAGCTCCGAGTTACGGAAAGCCGATTATTATGTACGATCCTTCTTCAACAGGTTCAATGAATTATCTCGAGCTTGGAAAAGAATTTCTGAAACGTAATGGTTTTATATCCGAAACAGAACCTCCCGCAGAGCAGAGCAATGATATTAAAATAGGTGAAAATTAATTTATGGATAATAAAACATCAGTATTGGGAAAAGGTCTTTCGGCAATTTTCACTGAAAAGAATGTTGATCTGAATGAATCAGAAGTTCCGGTTGTCAGTAAAACAGACGAAATTCCGGTTGAGAAGATAAAAGTAAATCCGTTGCAGCCCAGGGAGGATTTTGATGAGGAGAAGCTGAAAGAACTTGCAGACTCTGTTAAGCAAAAAGGTCTCATTCAGCCTATAACTGTCCTGAAAAAAGGCGATGATTTTATTCTGATATCCGGTGAAAGAAGACTGCGTGCTGTAAAAATGATCGGGCTGGAAAAGGTTCAGGCATATATATATGACAGTCCTTTAAATAAAGAATTAACGAATGAAGATCTTCTTGAGCTTGCTCTGATCGAAAACTTACAGAGAAGTGATCTTAATCCGATGGAGCTTTCCGATTCATACAGCAGACTTTCACTGGAATTTAATCTGACACAGGAGCAGATAGCCGGCCGGGTTTCCAAACAAAGAAGCACTGTGGCAAATTTTCTCAGACTTCAGAGGCTGCCGGTTGAAATAAAAGTTTCTCTGAGAAGGAACGAGATCACTGAAGCTCACGCAAGGATGCTTCTCCGGATAGACACTCTTGAGGATCAGTTGATTCTATGGAAAAGGATCATTAATGAGAACATAACTGTAAAGAATCTCGAAGAGATCACAAAACCTTCTGTGAAGAAACAGAGGAAGAAGAAAGTGAAGCTCGGTGAGATCTATGACCCGTATCTTCAGGATATTGAAGACAAACTTAGGAATTATTTCGGTACGAAGGTTAAGATCAACAGGAAGACAAAGTTTTCCGGCGAGATAGTGATCGAGTATTTTTCGAATGATGACCTGGAGAGGATTACGGAAAAGTGTGACACTTAATTACAATTACGAGTTACGAGTTACGA
>DAIPYG010000004.1:40256-76399 GCA_036782875.1 Bacteroidota bacterium
TTACGAGTTACGAGTTACGAATAACTAATTTCAAAAATAATATATGAAAACCATTTTAATATCATCCAAAGCGCCAAAGCCGGTTGGACCTTATTCACAGGCGGTGAGTTACGGTGAATTAATTTATACTTCAGGTCAGGTTGGAATAAACACTGAAGGAAAATTTGTATCCGAGGAAATACAGGATCAGACGAGACAGGTTCTGGAAAATCTGAAAAGCATACTAGAAGACAACGGATCTTCTTTGGAGAATGTCATTAAGACAACTGTCTTCCTGAAAGACATGAATGATTTCAAGCCAATGAACGAGATCTATGAAGGATATTTCGGAAGTTCATTGCCTGCAAGAAGTACTGTAGCCGTAGCCGGACTTCCTTTGGGTGCAAGGGTTGAAATTGAAGTAATAGCTTTTAAAAAATAATTTAATATGAAAAATTATACCTTCAATCCTTTATACGATAAATCCTGTCCGAGTAATATTCATTTTACAGTTGGTACAGTGATAAAGTCAGACCTGGAGACTGTGTGGAAAAATGTATGCAAGGCGGATAATGTAAAAAAATATTTCACGACAGATGCGCACAGGGATCTTGACAAAGGAGGTGAAGTTCTGTGGGTATGGGGAGAAGAAGCTGCGATCTTAAATGTACTGGAAGTTCATCCTGATGAGAAGATAATTTTCGAATGGAACGGCTCTAATGTGGAATACAGGATCAGAGCGGAATTTATTTTTGAAGAGCTGAAAGGAAGAGTAAAATTAAAAATAAAAGAAACCGGCTGGGAAGGAGATGAACCCGGTGTAAAAAGCGCATTCGCTAACTGCAGCGGCTGGACTGAATTTTTAAATGCTCTGAAAGTTTATACTGAATATAATATATCCTACCTTAATAAATAATTATAAATAAAAAAGTCTGCCTAAGCAGACTTTAATAATTATCAGAACTATATATAAAATTATTTACCGAGTTTGTTGATGTGTTTGGCCAGTTTTGACTTCTGATTTGCGGCTTTATTCTTATGAATGATGCCTTTGACTGCGGCTCTGTCGAGCACTGCAACTGTTTTTTTCAATTCTGTTTCAGCTCCTGTTTTATCTTTTGATTCCAGCACTCTTTTCACAGAACCTTTTAACATGGCTTTTACTTTTTTATTTCTTTCAGTTCTCTTGATTGTTTGTCTTGCTCTTTTCTGAGCTGATTTATGTCTTAATGGCATTTATGTATTCTAAATTTTATTATTTATTGTTGACAAAAATAGACAAATCCACTTCCAAAATCAAAGCAATTGTGAATAAAAGTTGAAATGTGTTAAGAAGATTTGACAACTTTTAATAAGTTGTCAAATCAGATATGATAATTACACGCAGACTATTCGAATGACTCGAATGACCCAGAAGACACTTCTTTTGTCAGCTAATTCCTGATCCTGAAACAGATTCTCCGTTTGTTAAAAATACCGGGGAGATTTCCTTATAAGAATAATTTTCAATTTTATGACATAAATCATACAGCGCAAGAATTAATCTGTGTATATTTGTATAAACGAAACACTAAAATTTATAAATAAAAAATGGACTTCAAAACAATATTCGAGCCTTTTAAAATAAAATCTGTCGAACCGCTGAGCGTTACGACAGAAGAGCAAAGAATTAAATATCTTAAGGACGCGCATTATAATCCGTTTCAGCTTCATTCGGAATATGTGCTTATAGATTTTTTAACTGACAGCGGAACCTCTGCTATGAGTTCTAAGCAATGGTCAGCATTACTTGACGGTGACGAAGCGTATGCCGGTTCAAAGAGCTGGCTTAAAATGGAAAGTGAAATTAAGGATCTGACGGGATTTGAACACATACTTCCTACGCATCAGGGACGCGCAGGAGAAAGGATACTTTATGGTTTTCTCGGAGGCAAAGGGAAAGTTTTTATCAGCAATACACATTTCGATACGACACGCGCCAACATAGAATTTTCAGGAGCAGAAGCGATTGATATTCCAATTGAGGAATCACAGGAGCCGATGCTTTATCATCCGTTCAAGGGAAACATGGATATAAAAAAACTAGAAGAGCTGATAAACAAATACGGACGTGAAAATATCGGAGGTGTGATACTTACAGTTACAAATAACAGCGGCGGAGGTCAGCCCGTCAGCATGGAGAATGCAAAGCAGATCGCTGAGATATGCAGAAATTATAAAGTGAATTTCTTTCTTGACTGCTGCAGAATAGCTGAAAATTCGTATTATATAAAGCACCGTGAAAAAGGTTTTGAAAATAAAACATACAGGGAAATAGCTCAGGAAATGTTCTCTCTTACCGACGGCTGCATAATGAGCGCTAAGAAAGACGGACTCGTGAATATGGGAGGATTCCTTGCGCTGAAAGAACAGCATTTGTCAGACGAGTGCACTAATCTTTTAATTATCACAGAAGGTTTTGTTACTTACGGCGGACTTTCGGGACGCGATATGGAAGCTATTGCAATAGGACTGAGGGAAGTATTTGACGCTGACTATCTGCGTTACAGGATCAGAAGCACGGAATATCTCGGAGAGAAACTTTACAATATGGGAGTTCCGCTTATATGGCCGATAGGCGGACACGCTGTTTATCTGGATGCAAAAGCTTTTTATCCGCATATACCTGTTGATCAGTATCCCGGGCAGGCGCTTGTGTGCGAACTTTATATCAAAGGCGGAATCAGGTCAGTTGAGATAGGATCCGTTATGTTTGGTAAATATGATGATAAAGGAAAGCTCATTCCCGCACCTAACGAGCTCGTCCGGCTTGCAATTCCAAGAAGAGTTTATACGCAAAGTCATATTGAATATGTGATTGAGGTCTTTGAAAAATTAATTCAGGATAAAGATTCTGCCAAAGGTCTGAAGATATTCGAAGAGCCGAAGTTCCTGAGGCATTTTACTGCTAAGTTTGGGTTTAGTTAATTATGTTGGCTGGTTAATTTTGTTAATTGATTTGATGATTTATAACCGGAATGAGTCTATAAATAATAAATTTATATTTATAAATAAGAACTAATTAAATCCAATTAATAAAATTAACCTGCTTCCGTCCAGAACATTACGCTTAGTACTTTGAATTAAAAGTTCACTCTCAAACTGAATTGTTAGAAGGCACATTTCTATTCTAATGATTTCCGGGACTCCGGGGATTTAAGTTACTCAAGATACTTAAGCAACTCAAGCAATTCAAACATCTCAATTAATTCCCAGAACATCTACTTCACAATCCTCTTTGAAAGGACATAAAAAATCGGCAACAGATAAATTATTAAGAACGCAAGTCTGACGTGGTAAAAAGAGACAATAAAAGAGGTTGTAAATATTACAACAGGTAAAATTGACAAATAACGGAATCGTTTTTTTAACAGAGGAGTCAGCTCATCTTTTAAAATGATCTTTTTCCTCAGAGCATATTCCCATTGTATGGAAAGCAGCAAAGATATAAATATCAGATTAGAAACATAAATTATAAAAGGAAACTGAACTTGCGGATAATCTTTTTTTAAACTTACTGCGAAAGGAACAAATCCTATAAGAAGAAGGAAAAGTAAATTCAGCATTATCATTACCCGGTCAACCGATTCGAAGAAATTGAACATCAGCTGATGTCTTGCCCAGAAAATTCCGAGTATGAAAAAACTTAATACATAAGCTTCTATAGAAGGAAGAAGATTAAACAGAGCAGAGGGAAGTTCTTCAGAAGCAAGACTTCTGGGAATATTTTCAGGAGCTTTAAGATCCAATATCATAAGAGTCATTGTAATGGAAAAGATACCGTCACATAAAAAGACAAGTCTCTCTTTTGGGAATACTGAATCAAGCTGTATGTCTTTCATTATTAAAAATTAGATTTAATAAAAAGGATCTGATATAGCATTTAACAAAAAATCATTTATTCGTAAATTTACTTTTATTAATTTAAAACTAAAATGGGAAATACAATAACAGTTGATAATGAAATACTTAATGTACCGGACTATCCAATTATTCCTTTTATAGAAGGTGATGGCATAGGACCGGAAATCTGGAGTGCAGCTAAGTTTGTTTTTGATTCTGCAGTTGAAAAAGCATATAACGGAAAAAGAAAAATAGAATGGGTGGAAGTTCTCGCGGGTGAAAAGGCATTTCATAAAACAGGTGAATGGCTGCCTGAAGAAACAGTCAGGGCTTTTGAAAAATATCTCGTCGGGATAAAAGGTCCGCTTACAACTCCTATCGGAAAAGGCATCAGCTCTATTAATGTTGCATTAAGACAGAAGCTTGACCTTTATGTCTGCCTGCGTCCTGTGAAATATTACGGTGGAATTGAAACACCGCTGAGAAGACCGGATAAAGTTGATATGGTGATCTTCAGGGAAAACACGGAAGACATCTATACAGGAATAGAATTTAAAGCCGGCACTGAAGATAATAAAATACTTATGGAATTCATTAAGGAAAAATTCCCCGAAAGATTTGAAAAGATAAGATTCGGAACGCTTGAAAAGACAAATGATTTTTTAAAAGCAGAGCATCTGCCGGAAGCAGATGAAGTGGAAGTTGGTATGGGCTTAAAGGTAATATCTCGTGTCGGTTCGCAGAGATTAATGATCGCTTCAGTTAATTACGCGATTGAACATAAGAGGAAATCAATTACTATTGTACACAAGGGAAATATTATGAAATATACTTCTGGTTCATTCAGGAACTGGTGTTATGAGATAGCAGAGGAATTATTTAAAGATAAGATCTATACAATGATGCAGTGGGAAAGAACACACGAATCCAAAGGAACAGAAGCAGCTAACAGAGAGAGAGACGATGCGATGAGAGCGGGAAAGATTCTTATTAAAGATGCAATTGCCGATAATACACTTCAGAAAGTTCTGACTGATCCCGAAGACTTTGACGTTATAGCCACTACTAACCTCAACGGAGATTATCTTTCGGATGCAATTGCAGCGCAGGTCGGCGGTATAGGAATAGCTCCGGGAGGAAATATAAATTTCATTTACGGCAATGCAGTGTTTGAAGCTACGCACGGAACTGCTCCTTCATTTGCAGGTCTGGATAAGGTTAATCCTTCATCTCTGATCTTATCAGGAATGATGATGCTTAACTATATCGGTTGGAAAGAAGCAGCTGAAATGATAGACAGAGGTGTGCGCGGAGCAATAGAAAGCAAGAGAGTTACATTTGATTTTGTAAGTCAGATGATGGGGGCAACAGAAGTGAAGTGTTCTGAGTTCGGCAGAGAGATCGTGAAAAACTTTTGAGTTTATGTAGTTTATATCTCATCCTTCCAAAACGGTTTGTTCTTATACAGCAGTCTTTACTCTATGTAAGTCCGCTTTTTTTTTGAAAGAGCAAAAGAAAAGCTTAGCAAAAGAAAACTCTCCCGCCTGTGAAAAATTGCCTAAAATTCTTTCGCTATGGCAGCAAAAATTTCAACTCCTCGTTCGGCAGTAGAGCGCTGCCGAACTCGTCAGACAGGAAATTTTTGCTTTAGCCATTGCTCAGAATTATTTAACGTCAATTTTTCACAGGCGGGTCTTTTTTTAAACCTGAACGTTTTAATCCATTTGAGATATATTTCAAATGATTTAATGATTTTAAAAAAGTTATGGACTGCAATGAGTTTATATAGGAATTAAAATATAATATTTAACAGCAAGATTATTTAACATAAAAAATAGAATAGTGAATCGGATTATTTATTCCAGAAATCTTTAAGAACAATTTTTTTATTCTTACCTTTATCAATGTCATTTATCAGAATGTTCTTATGCGCAAAGCCGCAAAGAACAACGATTCTCTTACCCGTGAACTGCTTTAAGTATTTAAATATATTTTCTGTCATGACCTTGTTTCTTTTTTCCCAGAATGTGCATTCTTCTTTCCAGTAATTTCCGTAACTTTTAAGTTCGGGAGTTAAACTGATCAGAGAGCTCAGTCCTTCATAAGTATAATAATTTATCGTATCAATTTTTAAACTCCCTTCGGAGCTGTTGATGTAAGATGCTTTTTCGAAAGACATTTCATTCGCCGTATTAATCATTGCGGATATCTTCGTAAAAATCCCGGCTGCTTCATTATTAAAGCTTCCTTTTTCATTTAAAGAAGCAATCTCACTGAAAAAATCGGATTCCGTTGAAATCCTTTTTGGGTCATCTAAAAACTCATCCCTTCCGGAAATATCATAAGGTCTCAGTTCTGTAGATTTTATTTTCAGATATTCAGTAACTGCTTTTGTTTCAAGGAAAGCTTCTCTGATGTCATCGTTAAGTTTAAATCCGGAAGTAAAATAAGAACTGTCACTTTCAATGAGTATCACATCGGGACTTATCTCATTTAGTATATTCAGGAGAGTATCAGAATTAAATGCTTCAGTGCTTTCGTGGACGGTGCCAATGACGAACAATTCGGTTTCATTTACAGATTGATCTGAGATCAAATTCTCAGTAAACACACTTAAGAAAAGAAACAGGATGATCACGAAAAATATTTTTTTATCAGTCATAGTAATTTGATTCAGGATAATATTCAAACAGAATATTTTAATATAAAGTCATTAGAGATTTTAAATTTAAAAACTTAGGATATAAATTTCCCGCTGCTTTCGGCTATCAATGATTTTTTTTGTCTGAACTGAATGAGTTTTTGTTCTCAATAGAATCCCTACGGGATTGCTCTTATTGTATGAAATTATTCTGCCAATATAAAATCCTTACGGGCTTACTCTTTATCTAAGATAATATTCTGCCAATATAAAATCTTTACGGGATACTCAAATCGTTATTATCCCGCTCAATCATGTCATCCGCGTTCAATTTTTTCCGCTTAAGAAGATTTCTGTTAAAAATTATTTTTATGGGATTTTATTTTTACAGTCGAGTAAGTAAATTCAGATATTCAGGATAATTTTAATAAATAACACAAATGACCAAGACTAAAATAAAATGTCCTAACTGCGGAGCCGATATAGATGTAGATGAGGTATTTAAACATCAGGCGGAAGAAGGATTAAAAAAAGAATATACGGAAAGACTTTCCAAAGAACTTGCAAGTATAAACGTAAAGAAAGAAGCCGTTGAAAGTGAACTGATGAAGATCAAGCGGCTCAAAGAGGATCAGGATGATATTATCCGGGGTAAGCTTATTGAAGAAAGAAAAAAAATAAAGGAAGAAGCTGAATTTAAAGCAAAGAAAGATCTGGAATTTGAAATACTTAAGATAAAACAGGACAGTGAGATAAAAACAAAAGAGAACCTGCAGTTAAAGAAAAAAGAAGTTGAGATACTGAACAAGGAACGTGAACTCCGGGACAAGGCAGATCAGCTTAATATAGATGTGGAAAAGAAGCTGCTTGAAAAGACCCGGGAGATCGAAGCAAGAGCCGTAAAAAGAGAGCAGGAAAAAAATGATCTGAAGCAGAGAGAATATGAAAAGCAGCTGGAAAGCCTTTCGAAGCTGGTGTCTGATTTTGATAAAAAAGAATTTGAGATGTTGCGTAAAGAACGTGAAATGAAGGAACAGGCTGAACAGCTAAAAGAAGAAATGGCAAGACAAATCAGGGAAAAAGCCATTGAAGTAGAAGAGAAAACCAAGAGAAGCGAGCAGGAAAAAAGCGAACAGCTCGCAGGTGAATATGAAAAGAAACTTGATGAGCAGAGAAAGCTCATAGAAGAAAAAAACAGGAAGGAAGAGGAGCTTTTAAGAAGAGAAAATGAACTGAAAGAGCAGGCAGGAAAGCTAAGGCTGGATATGGAAAGGCAGATGCGCGATAAGGAGAAAGAATTAGAGAATGAAGCAATGAAACAATTGCAGTCAAAAGAAAGAGAATTCGAAAAGACACTTGAAGATCAGAATAAGGCAATCGATGAAATGAAAAGGAAAGAGATCGAAATGCTTAATCATCAGCGCGAACTTCAGCACAGAGAGGAACAGCTGAAGCTTGACCTTGAAAGACAGATGCTCGACCGTGAGAAAGATATAAGAGACAAGGCGGTAAAGTTTGAACAGGAAAAAAATGAACTGAAGAACCGTGAGTTTGAGAAACAGCTTGATGATCAGAAAAAGCTCATAGATGAACTTAAGAAAAAAGCTGAGCAGGGATCACAGCAGCTGCAGGGAGAAGTTCAGGAGCTTGCGCTGGAAGATTTTCTGATGAGCAATTATCCTTTTGATAATATTATTGAAGTCAAAAAGGGACAGAGAGGAGCTGATGCTGTTCAGATAGTAAGAAATAATCTCCAGCATGAATGCGGAAAAATAATTTACGAAAGCAAGAGAACGCAGGCATTCAGCGATAAGTGGATAGAAAAACTGAAAGATGATCAGAAGAATCAGCAGGCGGATATAGCCGTAATTGTTACTGAAGCTATGCCAAATGACATGGAAAGATTCGGACTCCGTCAGGGTGTATGGGTTTGCAATTTTCAGGAGATCAAAGGACTTTCATTTGTCCTGAGAGAAATGCTGATAATGAGACATTCGGTCAAATCAGTACAGGAAAATAAAGAAGACAAGATGGAGATGCTTTACAGTTATGTCACTAGTAATGAATTTGCCCAGCAGGTCGAAACGATAGTAGAAGCATTTCACGGAATGCTCACCGAACTTAATAAAGAGAAAGTTGCTATGGAAAAACTCTGGAATTCAAGAGAGAAGCAGATCAGGAAAGTGCTTATCAGCACAGGCGCAATGCACGGTTCTATTAAAGGCATTGCCGGGAATGCGATAGGGAATATAAAGATACTTGAGCTCCCGGAACCTGAGGACAGTTAGCAGTAAAGCAGTTATCAGATAAGCAGTTAGTAGTTAGTAGTTAGCAGTTAGCAGAAAAATAGTTAATAGTTAGCATTAAGCAGTTTGCAGATGGAATGGATGAGGATAGAAATTTAAAAATTGAATTTCACAAATAGAGATAAATAAAATTTTAAATAATTTTATTTTGTCTTATTTTAGAGAGTTCTTTTTTAAATTTTATATTTTGGATAGTATGAAAGAAATTATTGTTAGGGACAAATCATTTGAATTTGCTGTAAGAGTAATAAACTTAGATATTTACTTAAGAAAGGTTAAGAAAGAATATGTACTTTCAAAGCAGGTAGTAAGGTCAGGAACATCAATTGGAGCAAATATTGAAGAAGCTTCAGGAGCTGTATCTCACGCAGATTTTAAAAATAAACTTTGTATTGCATATAAGGAAGCACGAGAGACACATTATTGGTTAAAATTTTTACAAAGAACCAAACTAATTGATTATAAAATGTTCATATCCCTTGAGTTTGATTGTGAAGAATTAAAAAATATTGTACACAATCATTAAAGGCTTGAAATAATAGAATTAAAATTAGTTTATAACTTTAATCTTTCATCATAACTAATAAACACTTAACAGATAAATTGTTTAACTGCCTAACTGCCTAACTGCCTAACTGTTAACAGCTTAACTGTTAACTGCTAAAAGATTCCTCCGCCCATTGAAAGCCTTATCACTCCGAATACCAGCGCTGCTGCGCACATTACGATTCCGGCAGTTCCGGAATTTTTTGATTCACCTGGGTTTGCATTTACTACACTGATGATGCTGATGATAAGACCAACTGCTGAGAAAGGAATATTTATCCAGTTATATGCTCCAAGGCACGGAATGAAACCGATAAGCATACCGACAACAGCCAGTATTCCCCACAACAAACTAATGAATTGCATAATATATTTTTTTAATTTTGAAATAATTTTTTATTTTGAAATCCTTTGACAGATCCTTTCCTGTTAAGTATAGCTTTGAATTTTGTAAAAAAGTATAAGATTAAAACTGCTGAATTTATCATTGAAGCAGAAAATAAAAATAAACTGAGTCTGTTAAGGTAATAGGCATTGATAAAATTACCATCTGAAATTTCTATAAACGCCCTTGTCATTCCGCACATAAAACACTCTTCTCCGTAAAGACTAATGCTGTAACATACGGGTGAAATACTGTACAAAGTTTCGGGAAAAAAACTTGTGAGAAAGAGAACAGTCAAAATTAATGCTGAATATATAATCCAGGTTATTTTGATTGCGGTCTTGATTTCCTTTTTAAATTTATCACTAACCATAATCTTATTTCTTATCGAAGTTAAGGGAAACGGAATTAATGCAGAATCTCGCGCTGTCAGGGCCGGGTCCGTCATCAAAGACATGCCCCAGATGAGCATCGCATTTACCGCAGCGGACTTCTGTGCGGATCATTCCATGAGTTCTGTCTTCTTCATATACGACAGCTTCTTTGGAAATGGGTTCAGTATAGCTTGGCCAGCCGCATCCGGAATCAAATTTAGAATCTGATTTAAAAAGAGGATTGCCGCAGCAGATACATTTGTAAATACCGTCTTCATCGAGCTTGTAATACTCGCCGCTGAAAGGTCTTTCTGTTCCTTTTTTCCTTGTCACATAAAACTGTTCGTCAGTAAGAAACTTTTTCCACTCTTCATCTGACTTAATGATCTTCTCTGACATATTTTTATAATTGTTGATTGTATATTAATACAGTAATTTGATTAAGATCCTGAACTTAGGGAATCCGGATTTGGATATTTAAATATGAGATCATTAAAATTGAATATGAGTCCCATACCCGAATACAGATATTAAACTCCAACACCAAAATTAATTTGAATAAAAATACGAAAAATATTATTCCTAATCTTGATACTTTGTCAATGGAGGTTTATAATGACAGGGAATTTGTCAGAAGCTATTCAAGCAAGATAGAATACAATTCTCACAACGCCCTTTATGAAAGACCGGCAACATTGACATTGCTTCCCGATGTAAAAGGTCTGAAGGTGCTTGATGCCGGCTGCGGACCGGGTACATATGCTGAATTGCTTGCTGACAGAGGAGCGGATGTCACAGCAGTTGACTACAGCGAAGAGATGATCAGATATAGTAAGGAGCGGCTTGGAAACCGTGCGAAGATAATTAAGGTTAATCTTAATTCATATCTTGATCAGCTTGAAGATGAAGGGTTTGATCTGATTCTATGTTCAATGGTGATACATTATATAAAGGACTGGCGGGTTTTGTTCAGCGAGTTCAACAGAGTGTTAAAAAAAAACGGTTTACTAATATTTTCTACACATCATCCGTTTTCGGATTTCATTAATCATAAGGACGGAAATTATTTTGAAACAGAACTCATCAAAGATGAATGGTCGTCTTATAATATTGTAATGAGTTATTACAGGAGACCTTTGTCAGATATATTCAAAGTGTTAAAGGAATGTGATTTCAGAACAGAAGATGTACTGGAGCCGCTGCCTTTGGATGAATGCAGGGAAAAATTTCCCGATGCCTATGAGATACTTTCGACAAAGCCGTGGTTCATTTGTTTTAAAGCCATTAAAGAAAAATAAAAATATGAAAACAGGTTTTCTACAGTTCAAGCCGGAGTTCGGTAATCCGGAAATTAATACAGATAGAATAAAGGAATTAATATCAGATGCGGAATTTGATCTGCTTGTCCTGCCTGAGCTCGCGAATACAGGATATTTATTTACTGATAAAAGTGAGCTGGAAGAATTATCAGAAGAGATCGAAAGCAGTAAGTTCTGTGATGAATTAAAGAATATCTGTAAGGAGAAAAATGCTTACATCGTTTCAGGAATAAGCGAAAGATATAAAGATAAATTTTATAACTCATCCGTGCTCGTAAGTCCGGACGGAAAGATTATCACCTATAGAAAAATTCATTTGTTTGACCGGGAGAAGCTATGGTTCACTCCCGGTGACACACCGCTTCAGGTACATGAGATTGACACTGCTGAAAACGGAAAGGTAAAGATCGGAATGATGATATGCTTTGACTGGATATTTCCTGAGACGGCAAGAACATTAGCATTAAAAGGAGCGCAGATAATCTGTCATCCATCGAATCTTGTAATGTCGTATTGTCAGACAGCTATGTTCACAAGAGCACTGGAGAATCATGTATTTACAATTACGGCAAACAGAACAGGCACTGAGAAACGCGGTGATAAAGAATTAACATTTACTGGTGAGAGTGTAATCGTCAATACAAGAGGCAAATATCTCTGCAGAGGAGGGAAAGACACTGAAGAGATCTGCATTGCCGAAATAGATCCTTCTGAAGCGCTAAGTAAAAATATATCTGACAGTAATGATCTTTTTGTTGACAGAAGGGAAGAGTTTTATGAGAAATAAAAAAATTTGGAATTAATAAATTTGGGATTTGGAATTTGCAAATTTGGGATTTGCAATTTATAATTTTGGAATTTGGATATTTATTTATTGAATTCTGACTATTAACTATTAACTATTAACTATTTCCTTTCAACTTTCAACATATTTATTTGAGTAAATTACTAATGCTTCACGGAGCTGTCGGATCGAGTGTTCAGCTTGAACCTTTAGCCGGAAAATTAAAAGAAACTTATGATGTCTGCCTTCTGAATTTTACCGGTCACGGGGGCAAGCCAATTCCAGCCGAGCCTTTCAGCATAGAGATGTTCGCGGGAGATGTAATATACTTTATTAAGAAAAACAGGCTGGAAGGAATCAATGTTTACGGGTACAGCATGGGCGGATACGTTGCGCTTTATATTGCAAGGCATCATCCCGGACTGATAAGTAGAATCTTTACTACCGCCACAAAATTTCAATGGAGTGAAGAGACTTCCGCCAGGGAATCAGCAATGCTTAATCCCGGTAAGATACTGGAAAAGGTACCGAAGTTTGCAGAAGATTTAGCATTGAGACATTCTCCGGAAGACTGGAAAATCGTTTTGAATAAGACTGCGGAGATGATGATCAGTCTCGGAAAGAACAGGACATTGAAAGATGATGATTATTCAAAAGTAGAAAATGAAGTTCTCGTAAGTGCCGGTGACAGGGATAACATGGTAACAATTGAAGAGACTGTTGATGTTTACAGAAAACTAAAGAACGGAAAGCTTCTAATACTTCCCGGCACGCCGCATCCTATAGAAAAAACAGATACAGACAGACTTGCAGGAGAGATAAGAATGTTCTTCTGAGATTTATGAAAGCTCAGATTTTTGTTTCAGAATTTCAAAGTACTCTTCTTTTGGAAAGTTGAATATCATTCCTGCAACTGAAAAAACGATTCCCAGAGATGCATACAGAATATTACCATTTACAAATAGATTGGTTGTGATACAGAAAAGCGCGGCAAAGTCAAGAACAGCAAACGGAATGACGTGAGCATTGAAGTAAGCGGTTGGAAAGTTTGACAGATCAACTTTTTTCAGAAGGACTTTTCTGATCAAAACGGTTAACGGTAAAGTGAGCAAAAGTAAGATCAGTGTGATCAGATTCACGATTTCAAAATTTTCCTTAACATTATTATTTACTACAAGCATTCCCATTCCGTAAATTGCGATCATTCCGACCGTAATGGCGATACCGAGTGTTTTAATTCTTCTGACCACTATTACAAAGGAAACCTGTTTTACTATTATTGAATCTTTCGACATCAGGATAATGATTGAATGATTAAAATGATTAAAATTGTTTGTAATATAAATTAACATTATTTTTACAAAAATGAAAAGTAAAGTTAATATTATAAGTGCGGATATACTGGAAGAGGATGAAAAAACAGAAATTGATTTTACTTCTCAGATTCGTCCGAAAAAATTCAAGGATTTCATTGGTCAGGATAAGGTAAAAGAGAATCTTAAAGTTTTTATTGAAAGCTCAAAGAAGCTCAATGAATCACTCGATCATATTCTTTTCACAGGACCTCCGGGATTGGGAAAGACAACACTGGCAAACATTGTAGCAAATGAATTAAATACAAACATAGTTGCTACTTCCGGTCCAATCATTGAAAAACCGGGTGATCTGGCAGGAATGCTAACCAAACTAAAAGACGGAGAAATATTATTTATAGATGAGATACACAGGATTCCAAAAGTAGTCGAGGAATTTTTGTATTCAGCCATGGAAGAATACAGACTGGATATAATGATAGATCAGGGACCGGCGGCAAGAAGCATTCCGATCAAGCTCGAAAAATTCACACTGATCGGCGCAACTACGAGACAGGGTTTGCTTTCATCTCCGATGCTTGACAGGTTCGGCATTAACTGTCATCTGGATTATTATGTGACCGCGCATCTTGTTGAAATAGTAAAACGTTCATCGAAGATAATGAGCCTGAAAATCTCAGAGGACGGGGCCGGTGAAATAGCAAAGCGCAGCAGAGCGACACCGAGAATAGCAAACAGACTGTTAAGAAGGACACGTGATTTTGCAATTGTAAAAGGAGATGGAAATATTTCAAGAGAAATAGCAGACTATGCACTTACCTCTCTTGACGTCGATGAATACGGACTCGATAAAATGGATAAGAAGATTTTAGAAACGATAATATTAAAGTATAACGGCGGACCCGTGGGTCTTTCTACAATTGCTGCGTCAATTGGTGAAGATCCGGGAACAATAGAAGATGTGTATGAACCTTTTCTTATGATAGAGGGTTTCATAAAACGCACGCCAAAAGGCAGGGAAGCCACGCAGCTTGCATATAAGCATCTCGGGATCACCGGTAAAAAGAAATCAAATTCAGAGAACAGGCTTTTTGAATAAGAAAAGAAAAAAAATTAACACAAAGTAATCAGTAATGAATAAGACCATTAAAGAAGCATCAATAATTATATTTGCGAGTATTGTACTGGGATTTATTGCTAATGCAGTCAGTCCTAAAGGTGTTCCTCTTATTGCAGATTACAGTGAAAGGTTCGCCATAGACACTTCTAAATCTGTTGAAAAAATCGATCTCAGCAAAAAAGGAAAACTCAATAAAGGCGGATTTTATGAACCGGTAAATATCCCTCTGGAGGCAGCTAAACAGCTCTTTGATGAAAACGCAGTGTTCATTGACGGAAGGGAAGATTCGGAATTTAAGGAAGGTCACATTAAAGGAGCTAAAAATATTCCATATAAGAGTTTTCTTGAATCAACCAAAGAACAGAAAATTGAAACTATGAAGGATATAGATAAGGAAAAGATAATTGTTTCATACTGCAGCAGCGACTCCTGCGAGATAAGCATAGATAATGCGTATGAAATGGCAAAGATAGGATATAATGATGTAAAAATATTTCTCGGCGGTTATAAGGAATGGAAAAACAAAGATTATCCAATAGAAAAATAAAATTTTTAAATGAGTATTCTGTCCAATAAATATTTTCTGATAATTCTTAGACTGATAGTCGGAGGGTTTTTCGTATTTGCTTCTTTAGATAAGCTAATGAATCAGGAAGCTTTTTCCAGGGCTATTTATAATTATAAATTTCTGCCTGACGTATTTATAAATATATTTGCAATAATAATTCCATACATAGAGCTGATTGCCGGACTATTGCTGATAGCAGGAATATTTAAAAGAGGAAGTTCATTTCTGATCTCATTCATGCTGGTGATTTTCATCATTGCGCTTTCGCAGGCATATGCAAAAGGTCTTGATATCAACTGCGGGTGTTTTTCACTTGAAACAGTCGGACAAAAAAGTGATATTTTATTAAGAATAGGGGAAGACATTTTACTTTTAATCGCATCAATAATAATATATATTAAATCAAAAATAATAATCAACAAGGAGAATTAAATTATGAGTAATTTCATGCAGTCTAAAACAGCAAAAGCCGGATATTTTATAATGGGTTTGCTGGTAATTTCCACTGTAATGTTCTTTCTTACTACAAACTCAAAGCTTTCAGCATCAATCAGTTCCGCAAAAATCCTGTTCGATGAAGAATATCACGATTTTGGAACTATCCCTCAGGGACCGCAGGTTGAATATGCGTTCAAGTTTACAAACAAAGGTAAATCACCACTGATCATTGAAAAAGTTCAGCCATCATGCGGCTGCACAGGAGCTACAACAGGCGGACAGAATGAATATGCCAAAGGCGAAAGCGGAGAAATAAAGATCACTTTTAATACTCAGGGAAGAACAGGACGTCAGGAAAAACATGTAGTTGTGTTTACAAATGATCCTGATATGCCGCAGGTCAATTTAAAATTTACCTGTGACATTGATGTAAACATGAAGTAAGACTTTTATCAGAAAATACAATTAAAGTAGGAATTATAATTAATTCCTACTTTTTTTTTTAACATTCAAATAATCTATAATGAAAAAATTATTTTTAATTATGTTTGTCCTGATAATAAATTCAGTAGAAGCTCAGGATAACAGTCTGAATTTGTTTAATATCAACGAATCAAAAACCCATAACCCGAATGAAGAATTCAGAAGATCGGTAGATGACGCAGTTGTATTCAACATTAATAAAGAAATATATAATTCAATTGCAGAAGTAAGGAAGAACAGCTTTACTCTGACAATACCATTATATTCAGGCGAAAAAATTTATGCTGTTCTGGAAAGATTTGACATACTTGATCCCAATGTAAGATTCATAGAAAAATCAGCTTCCGGTGAAAAAGAGCTTGATCTCAGGAACTTAACTTTATCATATAAAGGAAAAATAGCAGGTGAGGATAATTCATTTGTCACTGTAACTTTTTATGATGGAAGCATTGTCGGACTAATAGAATCCGCGAATGAGAAATATGTAATAGGAGCTTTGAAGGATAAAAACAATATGGATACGAAGGATATTATTTTATATCAGCAGAGTAAATTAAAAGAAGGCAGAAATTTTAAATGCGGAACGGATGAGTCCGGCTTATCCGGTGATATGCTCAGAAAAATGCAGGAGATTAACGGAATGCACACTGATCTGTCAACAAGCAGTCTTCTCGTTGCAAAAGTAGCCATAGATGTAGATTTTTTTACTTACGGGATTTACGGAAACTCAGTGCCGAATGCAACAGCTTATGCGCTTGCTATTATGGCTTCTGCTTCTGCAGTCTATGTAAAAGATGAAAATGTGAAATTAATTGTAAGTTATTTAAGAGTTTGGACTGTTCAGGATCCGTACAATTCCACAAGCGGACCTGCAATGCTCACTCAGTTCAGGAATGAATGGGTTGCAAATCAGGGAAGCGTAGACAGAGCTATTGCTCATCTTATCAGCAGAAGAAATAATCTTGATGTTGCCGGGATTGCATATCTTAATGTTCTTTGTAATCCTAATTTCGGATACGGGCTAAGCGCGACACTGACAGGTGTAATTAATCAGCTTCCGAATTATTCTTATGATGTGGAAACAGTATCCCACGAGATCGGACATAATTTCGGATCGCCTCATACACACAACTGCGGCTGGGTCGGAGGACCAATTGATACCTGTTCAGATATTGAAGGCGGATGTTACAGCGGACCGCTTCACGGTACTGTCGGAACAATAATGAGCTACTGTGATATTTCTGCCGGCGGTTCTGTAATAATGGATTTCGGAGATCAGCCGGGAGCATTGATCAGAAATTATGCGGAGTCTGCACCTTGTCTTTCTGTCAGCGAGCAGCCCATTTATACTGCATATCCGAACGGGGGAGAAACATTCAGAACTCTTTTAACCACTAAAATATTCTGGGGCAGCTCTTTAACGGGAAATGTAAATCTTGAGTTTACAACAAACAACGGTGCATCCTGGACCACTATTCAAAATAATGTGCCGGCACAGCAAAGGGAATATCCCTGGACAATTCCATATATAGGATATACAAATCAGGCAAAAATCAGAGTAATTGATTCGGGAAATCCGAATATAGGTGATACAAGTGATGCTTCTTTCAGGATCATACTGTCATATTCTTCTTTCGAACTTGTTTCTCCGCCTAATTTATCAAGAATTGAAACTTCTTCAGGCAACTCTGAGATTCAGAAATTTGTATGGAAAAGCGCAGGTACGCATCCGTCTCTCAGATACAAATTCAAAATAAGAAAGATCGGCGCAGGAGCAGTAGATTTTTCATATTCGAGTGATAACGGCGGAGCTGATACGGTTATTAGTTTCAGAAAAAGCTTTCTTGATTCTCTGGCAGCGGCAATCGGAACAGTAAATGATTCTGTAAGATGCACCTGGAGATCCTGGACTTACAACGGTGTGGATTCCCTTAATTCAACTAATTCTTTTATTATAACTCTGGCAAGAACGAACGTCGGGATAAATGTCATTTCCTCATTAGTTCCGGAAAGATTCGATCTGCATAATAATTATCCTAATCCGTTTAATCCTGTTACTAAAATCAAATTTGATGTTGCAAAAATTCAAAACATAAAGATAACTGTGTATGATGCTACGGGAAGGATAGTTGAGAATATTGTTAATGAAAGACTCCAGCCCGGAAGCTATGAAACTTCATTCGGAGGTTCGGCTTATTCAAGCGGAGTTTATTTCTATAAAATGGAAACTCAGGATTTTGTAATGACAAAGAAAATGCTTTTAATAAAATAAAAATTCGGATAAAGAATATTTTAACCGGAAGGAATATTTTTCTTCCGGTTATTTATTTGAAAAATTTTTAAAATGAGTTCTGATATAAAAACTTAAACATTTCAGCCGATGGAAGAAATTTTAATGTTATTGATTTTATAAATTAATTAAATAATATTGAACCGGAATCAATTAAAGTTAAATGCTAATTTCTTCAATCTGATAAATCATATTTATTTATCTTAAATCCTCAATTTATTTTTAAAATATAATCATTTCTACAAAATTTCTTTTTTTCAGAATATAAATAAATATAATATAATTATGGCAAAAATAAATTTTGTTGTAATCTCGTTTTTATTCCTTTTTGTAAATGTATCGGTTTCACAGAGCTCCAAATGGGAAAATTTTACAGATCTGAAAAATATCTCTTCCCTTGCAACTGACACTTCATCGGGAAAGATCTATTGCGCTTCAAACGGAGGTTTGTATACCGTCGAAGCTTCTACTGGAGCAGTGCTCAGTAAATATACTAATCTGAACGGACTTATTAATAATGATATTACTTCGCTTTCGCTTGATAATAGCAAAAAGCTCTGGATAGGTGCGAGTGACGGATCCATCTCTATTCTGAATTTACAAAATCTTACCTGGAAATATATTTTTGATATAAAGAATTCAACGGAATCCAATAAATCGATCAATTATCTTTTTCAGGCAGGATCATATATGTTTGTGGCCACAGGTTACGGTATTCAGAAAATATCTGATGTTGACTATAGTTTTGTGGATGCTCCTTATTATAAATTGGGAAGCTTTCCGAACAATACAGCAGTCTATGCACTGACTACCAATAATAATATATTATATGCTGCTACGAAAACAGGCGTTGCTTATGCCAATTATGTGAATTCAAATTTAAATAATCCGGCTACATGGTCAAACTATAACGGTTTAAGTCTGAATGCTGAAGTGAAGACAATAGAAACTTATAATAATATGATATTTGCAGGTTCGTTGTCAGGATTCAGCTATTTCGACGGAACCACCTGGCTACCTTATCCGAATGCATCTGTGTCAAATCAAAATACTGTATTTATAAAGACAATGGGAAGCAATCTGTATTTTATCTCAGGTAATTTTGTTTTTTATTCTAACATTTCGAATCTGGCAAATATAATACAGTTTCAATCTTCGAACAGCTATAAAACTTTAAGTTATGACTCTCAGCGTCAGCCAGTTCTGGGACTTACGAATAATGGAATCACAATGAGTTCATCCGGTTATCTGAAGTATATTTTTCCCAACAGTCCGTTTTCAAACAGCTTTAATCAGATTGTAATAGATAATGATAATAATGTATGGGCAGCAGGCGGAACAGTTAATTCCGGGTTTTACAAGTTCAACGGAAGCAGCTGGGAAAATTATAATCTTTCATCTCATCCCGGGATCGGAAATTCAAACTGGTTTCAAAAGGTAAGTTACGGAAACGGAAATGTCTGGGCTCTGGGATTCGGTGGCGGTCCGAGCCTGATACTAGCAGATACCGTACTGAATTATAATCCTTCAAACTCTATACTTCCAGGTATTTCAAACGATCCTAATTTCTGCTCATCTTACGGAGGAGCGTATGATAATTTCGGAGTTTTCTGGGTGACCTTTTTTGCAACCAACAGCGGCGGATCCTTATATGCTCTAAGCACAGGTAATGATTGGATCCGGTTTATTAATCCTTCAATAATAAGCACATCTTCTCTTTCCGAAATTGCAGTTGATTCTTATAATACTAAATGGATCGTTTCAAGTGGTTCAAGATCAGGAATCTATTACTTCAATGAAAACGGTTCGCTGAGTAATCCAGCTGATGATATCTATGGTTTCTATGATAATTCTGATTTTGGAAGTGAAGTTACAAATATCACTGATATAATTGTTGATAAGAACAATGAAGTATGGATCACTACCAATAACGGAGTCTTCATTATCAACAATCCTTATGCAGCGATTCAAAATCCGAATTTAAAACCACGGCCTCAGAAGCTTGGTATTATATCAGGTAATCTTAAAGTGCCGTTTACTGAAAACTGTATTTCAATTACTTATGATATTCTGAATTCAAAATGGATAGGAACAGAAACCAACGGTGTGTTTCATTTATCCCCTGACGGATCAACATTGATAGAACAGCTTAATACTGTTAATACACCAATTCTATCCAATAAAGTGACAACTATAGCTGTCAGCAATGAAACAGGGAAAGCATTCTTTGGCACTCAAAAAGGAATGTCTTCATACAGCACCGACGCAATAGAACCTGTTTCGGAATTTGATAAAATTAATGCTTCACCTAATCCTTATTTACTGCCATCGGCAGTCAATTTAAAAATTGACGGTCTTGTGGAAAACTCCGTTATAAAAATTCTGACTCTTAATGGTGAAGTAGTAACTGAGTTTGATTCCCCCGGTGGAAGAATTGCTTTCTGGAACGGGAGGAATCAGAACAATGAGCTTGCTGCTACGGGGATCTATATCATTGTGGCATTTAACAATGACGGCAGCAAAGTAGGAACAGGTAAGGTTGCCATAGTAAATAAATAAAATAATAATGCTTGTAATTCCGGTAATAGACATTAAGGACGGTAAATGTGTAAGGACGATTCAGGGTCTTTCGGATAAAACAGAATTTTATTCGGAAAGCCCCAGAAAGATCGCTATGCTTTTCCGTAAAGAAAATTTCAAGACCATACATATCACTGATCTTGACGGAGCTTTGTATGGTAATATGAAAAATTTTGAGATGATAAAGGAAATCACAAAAGCTGTGGACATTCCGGTTCAGCTAGGAGGAGGTATCAGGGATTTTGAAACAGCTAAAATGATAATTGAGGAATTAGGAGTTTATAGAATCGTAATCGGAACAGCAGCACTTACAAATCCCGATCTGATAAAACAAATACTGGATAACTTTTCTTCGAGCAAATTAGCAGTCTGTATTGATGAGAAACTGAACAATGTAGTCAAGGACGGTTGGATTCATTATGCAGATGTTACTCCGCTGGAATTTGCAAAACAGATGGAATCAATCGGTGTCAAAAGAATTATTTATCAGGATGTAACGCGCGTGGGAAATCTATGCGGACCTCATATTATCAGGCTGACAGAACTTGCTTCAAATACAAAATTAAAGATAACTTCAGCCGGCGGCATTTCCAAATATCAGGATCTGAAAATGATAACGGATCTGAATTATCCTGAAATAGATTCTGTAATGATATCAAGAGCTCTTTATGAAAATCAGTTTCCGTGTCAGAGGATCTGGCGTGAACTAGAATCAAAAGATACATCGTTAGATCTTCCAGGAGTTTCCTAATTCTTTCTTACTATCTTATAAATTTTATCATCCCCGTCTCTTACGCTTCCTCTTCCGTCCCTGTTGCTTGTTGAAAAATATATAGCCCCGTCGGGTCCTTCGGTTACTTCTCTGATCCGTCCGTAATTTACTTCCGGCATCAGTTCATTTGAAATGATTTTCAACGGATCATTTTTATCCACTACTACTCTCATTATTCCGCTTCCTCTGAGACAACCGAAGAAAAAATTATTTTTAAATTCAGGTATAGAATCAGACCGGTAAAACATACCGGATGCGGGAGCAACCGCAGGCGTGTATTCGAGTACCGGCGATATCATTCCTTCTTTACTTTCGTTATGAGATACCTCCGGCCATCCGTAGTTACCGCCTTTTACAATAACATTGACCTCATCTCCGCCCCCGGGTCCGTCAAATCCCGATGGTCCGTGCTCAGTTGAATAAAGAATATCGGATCCCGGATACCAGTCGATTCCCTGAGGATTGCGGTGACCGTAGCTCCATACAGGATTTCCCGGATATAGATTATCTTCAGGAATGCTTCCGTCAGAATTAATCCGGAGGATCTTTCCGTAAAGAGAGTTTACATCCTGGGCAAGCTTTCTTTCTCCTGCATCTCCGGTAGTAATATATAATTTTTCGTCAGGACCGAATCTCAGCCTGCAGCCGGCGTGGTATCTCTCGGCAGGAAGATCATCGATAATTGTTTTTTCATCTGATAATTTATCTCCGTCATCTTTAAATCTAACTACTTTCACAGACATTTTATCTGAAGAGCCGTAAGCATAACTAACATAAATATACTTATTTATTTTATAGTCCGGATCAAGAGCAAGTCCCATCAATCCTTCTTCACCGTTTGAGGATACTTCTTCAAAAATCTTTAAAGGCTTTTCTTCTAAAGTTCCGTCTTTGATTACTCTCAGCTTTCCGTTTCTCTCAGTTATAAGCATTCTGTCCTGGGAAGTGAATGCAATACTCCATGGGACATAAAGATTTTCAGCAACTAATTTTATTTCAAAGTTTCCTTCAGAAATATTTTTCCTTGCAACGGGATGTTCATTTGTTTCAATATAATCTTCTCTCGTGGAAGACGGTTTGCAGTTAATGTACAGTATGTTTATAAATAACAATACTATCAGCGTTATGATCTTCATAAAAAATAAAAATTAGATTAATAGATATGATTTATTCAGCTGCGGTAAATCAGTTTACCTTTTTTGTAAACAGATTCAATGTTATTTACTCCAAAATTGTAAATTAAATATTTGTAAGAAGGCATATCAAATATCAGGAAATCCGCCTGTTTACCTGTCTCTATGCTTCCTATCTTATTTTCCATATTTATGGCAAATGCTGCATTTATAGTCACTGCATTTAAAATTTCTTCGGCACTCATTTTCATCTTAACAGATGCAAGTGACATAATCGTCTGCAGGTTTTCAGTCATGCAGCTTCCGGGATTAAAGTCTGTTGCAAGAGCTACCGGCAGATTTTTCTGAATCATTTCACGCGCAGGAGCATAAGGTATATCGAGAAAATAAGAGACACCCGGAAGTATATTTGCAATGATCTTTCTTTCGGATTTATTCTTATGGTATTTACAGAGTCTATCTATATCAACAGATGTCATGACCTCAAGATGGTCAACAGAAGCTGCATTATGCTTAATTGCTGTCTCTGTTCCTCCGGCAGAAGTAAACTGATCTGTATGCAGCTTTGGAATTAATCCGAACCGTCTACCCATTGTGAAAATTTTATCCGCATCTGCAGCATCAAAATAATTTTTTTCAATGAATACATCTATGAATACAGCAAGCTTTTCTTTTGAAATAACCGGGATTAGACTATGACATATCTCGTGTACATATTCTTCCTTTGTCTTTTCCGGCGGTACGGAATGCGCACCGAGAAATGTTGGAATGATATCCAAACCGTATTTATTTTCACGGTTAAGTTCATTCATTACTTCCAGAGTTTTTACTTCGCTTCCAAGATCAAGACCGTACCCGGATTTTCCTTCCAGAGTGGTGGTGCCGTTCATCACGAATTTTTTCAGCCGGTCTTCAGCCTCTTGTTTTAAAATATTCTTAGGAGTTTTTCTTACAGCCTGAACAGTAGATAATATTCCACCTCCTGCTTTGGCAATATCCTGATATGTACTGCCTGCAAGCCGCATTTCATATTCATTTTCCCTGGACCCCGCAAAGACAAAGTGAGTATGTGAATCAATGAATCCGGGCATTATGACTTTATTCCTCCCGTCAATGATCTCATATTTTTCAGATCTGCTGATGGAAAGAAATTTTTTTAATTCAGAACTGCTGCCTGCAAAGGAAATTTTTTCGTCCTCTATGAAAATATTACCGTTTTCAATTAACCCTATATCAGACTGCTTTTTTCCTGATTTAGGCAGTCTTGAATTATTTCGGCAGGTTACAAGCTGCTTTATTTCTTTTATTAATATATCCATAATTCTTGAATCATTAGAAACATAGTTTAAAAAACAAACCCTAAATTCCAAAGAAGGAATTCAGGGGAATAAAACAATTTTTAAATTAAAATTATTAAATAACAGAAGCTAATAACTGCTCTTTAAATTTATCAATTTCATTTACACGCCAGCATGAGGCAGTGTGCTCGGGTTCGATCTGTATCAATGGAGGCTCTTCATTCCAGCATTTCTCTATAGCAAAAGTACAGCGCGTACAGAAATGACATCCTTTAGGATAATTAGTCGGTGCCGGAACATTTCCTTCTATTGTTGCCAGTCGGGATTTTCCTTTGTTAAGCTTAGGTATGGAATTCAGAAGACTGATAGTATACGGATGTTTCGGATTATAAAATATCTGATCGACATTTCCGTATTCAGCAACCTTTGAAGCATACATTACCGCAACTCGTGTAGAAACTTCAGCAATCACACCAAGATCGTGAGTTATCATTATTACAGCCATTCCAAGTTCTCTCTGAAGTTTATTGATAAGCTCGAGTATCTGCGCCTGAACGGTCACATCCAGCGCCGTTGTCGGTTCGTCTGCGATCAGAATTTCAGGATTACAGGATAGAGCCATAGCGATCATTATCCTCTGCCTCATTCCTCCCGAAAGCTGGTGAGGATATTCGTTATACCGCTGCTCCGGTGCAGGAATACCTACAAGCTTCAGCATTTCTATCGCTTTTGCTTTAGCATCTTCTTTAGAAAGTTTCTGATGAAGTATTACTGCTTCTTCTATCTGATTACCGCAGGTAAAAACAGGATTCAGTGAGGTCATAGGTTCCTGAAATATCATTCCGATATCATTTCCTCTTATATCCTGCATCTCTTTTTCCGGGACCTTTAAAATATCCTTTCCTTTAAAAAAGATCTCCCCGTTAACAATTTTTCCCGGTGGTTCTGCAATAAGCCTCATAATGGAAAGTGCGGATACGCTTTTTCCGCAGCCTGATTCTCCAACGAGTCCCAGTGTTTCTCCTTTATCAAGTTCAAAACTTACATCATCAACAGCTTTGGCTATACCGTCATCGGTATAGAAATAGGTCTTAAGATTCTTTACTTCTAATAATTTGGACATTTTTTTACTCCTGAATTTTTGTGAGTTAAGTTAATTTAATTAAGCTTTTCTTTCAAGTAGATTATTGATAAGCAGGTGATGAAAGTTAAATGTGTTAATGTGTTAATTGCGTTATTTGAATTTATCAGGCCAATTATCTTAGATCTTAACAAACTTAACAAACTCATTTAGAATAATTAACGCAAATAACACAATTAACGTAATTAACATATCTATCAAAATTAACTCTAAAAGACTAGAATTTTACTTTAATGCAATTAATATTTCCGTTAAGTTTGTCTGTAATTTAATTTTAATGCATATTTCTCATTAGCCGGAACAGATCATATTTACTTTTTATATTATTCACTGAATTCATTTCATTCGGAGTTCTGTATTATTTAAGATACAAGAATCAGAATTTAATGCTTAAGGGCTTTGAAGACAAAGCCGGAAATATTATATCCATAATTTTCTTTTCTCTTCTGCTGATTTTCATAACTTCGGATTTATTTTTTAATGATCAGTTAACAAAGTCTTCCTTGTTTTTTCTTTTTTTTCTATCCCTTTCTGGTCTGGCTGCATTGATCCTTTCAGCGTTCTTTGACCAGAAGGAGACTAAAATAATACTTGTAAGCATATTTTTAGTAGCCGAACTTTTTATATTCTCTTCGTTTACCGGAATCTTATTTTCCGCATCTAAAAAATTCAGGTTTATGAAAAGTCTTATGCTCTCTGTTCTAATACTTTTTATAATTGTTTTGCTGGTTTTTATTAAAGTAATAAGCTTTCAGGATGACCGTCTGATTTATGAAAGCGGAAATCAAAAAGCTAATTCTGCTGTAATACTCGGAGCAGCTGTCTGGGGCGGAAACCGGCCCTCCCCTGTATTGAAAGAAAGAATAAATAAGGGATATGAGATATATAAAAAGAATTTAGTTACAAAGCTTGTATTAACAGGCGGGGGCTCACCGAATGAACTCACCGAAGGAGAGGTCTCAAAAAATGTATTGCTAAAATACGGCGTTGCTCCGGAAAATCTCATTCTGGAAAATCAATCCGGCTCTACAGTCGAGCAGATACAGTTCGTCAGAGACAGCTTATATTCAGCTCAGAACTGGCAGAAAATAATTTTGGTATCGGATAATTTTCATTTGTACAGAGCTACGGAAATCTGCAGATTCAATGACATTAATTCAGACTGCATAGCTTCCGATAAAGAACTGTCACCTGCAGGTACCATTACTTTCTGTATAAAAGAGAGTTTCGCTTTGATATTTTTCTGGATGACAGGGATATAATCTGAGACGCCAGATGTGAGGCGTGTACTCTTGATATTTGACGTTTGACATTTGATGTCCGGCGTTAGACAATTGACGTCCGGTGTCTCACTTCTTGTTTTTTATCTGAATTCTACATTTCATTTAAATTTGAATTTCAAAATAATTATTGATTTGCTTAAATTTGATTAACTAAATTTAAATAAATGTATAAGCTTATCATTTCAGCTTTAATTATTCTGTTTATACAATCAGAATTGTATCCGCAGGTGAAACAGGAATGGGTTCAGAGGTTTGCAAATCCCACCAATGGTGTTTATAATGTTGCAGGTATTGCTGTAGACAATTCAGGGAATGTATTTGTTTCCGGTTCTATGACAGGTACAACCCTCACTGATTATATCACGATTAAATATAATTCCTCGGGAGATGAGCAATGGCGCAGAGTTTTTACCGGACTAATTGAAGACAGGGCAATTGATATGGCGCTGGATAATTCTGGAAATATTTGTGTGACCGGTCTTTCGGAAAACCAGACAGGGACATATGATATTGTAACTATCAAATATAATACTCAGGGAGATTCTGTCTGGGTGAAAAGATATAACGGCGCATCATCAACTGCTATGGATCAGCCGGTTGCTATGTTCATTGACTCAGATGATAATATATATGTCAGCGGTTTTACTTTCGGAAGCACGCCGATGGTGTTTGTTACAATAAAATACAGTCCGCAGGGAGATTCTCTCTGGGTTGCAAAATTTCCATCCGGAGGAACAAGTTTACCACGGGATATTATAGGCGATAATGCCGGAAATGTATATGTATACGGCAGAGGCACTACTGTTCTAAAATATGATCACGAAGGAAATCTATTATGGAATAAAAATTATTCTTTTGAAGCTGCCGAATCTAATAAAGTATTATGCATTGATAATTCAGGAAATATTTATTTCGCTGCAATAAAAAATACTTCTACCTTTGGTGATTTTGCTGTAGTGAAAATAAATTCAGCTGGTGATACCATATGGACGGGAGTCTATAACGGACTGGGGAATCTGCAGGCAAACCACGACGAACCTACCTCTATCTGTATCGATAACAACGGGAATATTTTTCTGACCGGGAGGGTATATGCTCTGTCAACATATTATTTTTCAACGATTAAATATGACACAGCCGGAAATTTCCTTTGGGAAAGAGTTTATTCAAATCCGCAGAATGGTGAAGGAGGAAATGCAGCATTGACAGATAATTCGGGAAATGTATATGTAAGCGGAGGCAGTAATGACTATACAACGATCAAGTATAATTCCGGAGGAGATTCTCTCTGGACAATATTCTATAACGGTCCTTCAAATCTGAATGACATTTCAGACGTTATGGCGATGGATAATTCAGGAAACATATATGTTGCCGGCAGGAGCAGACAGACAGGTGGCTCAGGCTATTATGATATAGTGACAATTAAATATTCTCAAACAATTACAAACATGCCGTTGCAAAATATTCAGACGGAAAATTTTAAGTTGAATCAGAATTTTCCTAACCCGTTTAATCCTTCTACAAATCTGGAATATGTAATCCCGGATTTAGGATTTGTTTCGATAAAAGTTTATGGTATACTTGGAAATGAAATAGTCACACTGGTTAATGAAAAGAAATATCCCGGAAGTTACTTAATTGAGTTTGACGGAAGCAGTTTACCGAGCGGGGCATATTTCTATGAGTTAAAAATTGAATCAGAAAAAGGAACATACTCAAATGTAAAGCGCATGGTTTTGCTGAAATAAAATAATTAATCCTGTAAAAATCTTATTACCGTTGCTGTAAGATATTTGTATTCATTGAAACATTATTATGAAATATTATATATCTTCTGATCACAGTCATACAGATCACAGCAGGTATTGCAAACTCTTTTCATGGCTTTAAAAGTAATCAATTCCACATCACCGGATAAAAATTCTTCTTTTACAGGTTCATTCCTAAGAAGGTCAGTGCTCAGATATTTTTTGTTTGAATCCGGAAAGACTGTTGCAACAACAGCATCTTCACCGAGTTCATTCTGTATCATTAAAGCAGCAATGAAATTTGCGCCAGATGAGATCCCGACAGCGAGTCCGAGGGTAGCGAGTTTTTGAGAAAGAATGATAGCATCTCCATCGTGAACAGAAACAACATGATCTAAAGAATTCAGATCAACTATTGGCGGTATGAATTCATCAGAGATTCCCTGTATTCTGTGTTTTCCTATTTTATGTCCGGTGGTAAGAGTCGGAGATTCTGCCGGTTCCATCGGATGAATTGAAATTCCGGGATTCATTTTTTTGAGAAATTGTCCCGTACCCATGATCGTGCCTCCCGTTCCCACACCTGCAGTGAAAGCATCAGGTTTCATTCCTTTAAAGTTCAGCTGCCACCATATTTCAGGTCCGGTAGTTTCATAATGAGCTTGTATATTTCCGGCGTTAGAGAACTGATGAGGCAGGAAAATATTTTCCTCTTCTTCGGCAACTTTATCAGCAAGTCCAATGCTTCCTAAAAAGCCGCCCTGTTCTTTTGTGACAGGGACTATTTCAGCTCCGAAACTGTGTATCAGATCTACACGTTCCCGGCTCATCCAGTCAGGCATGAAAATAATTACAGAATGCCCGAGAGCTTTACCGATCGCTGAAAAAGAGATCCCGGTATTACCGCTTGTAGCCTCAACTATTGTATCTCCTTTCTTAATCAGACCTTTCTCATAAGAATCTTTCAGTATATGAAAAGCCATTCTGTCCTTGATGCTTCCGGTCATATTCAGGCTTTCGTATTTGGCGTAGATCTTTCTCAACTTATTTTTATAAGTAAACTCAATTTCAAGCAGGGGAGTGTTGCCTATCATGTGACCTAAGCTTATAAATTTTGAACTTATTTTATCCGGAGGAGTAATTGTTTTTTTCATGGGAATGATTTATGCAAAATTAAGTCCATCATTTTCAAAAAGAAACAATAAATAAAAGGTTCAGGATTCCGGTGCAGCTCGCAATAAATTTCAAAAAGGAAACACATATTTATAGACTAAGGAATCAGGGAGTTTTATTTTGTCCTGTATTATATTAAATCAGAATATTTTAAATTGTTCATATAAATGCAGATTACAAACAGCGGCATTGAATACATAATAATTAAAATCTTTTGTATTCATACTTCACTTTCCGATACAGAAATTTCTGAAAATATTATTGAGTATCTCATCATTTGTCACTTCACCTGTGATCTCGCCGAGATGCTTCAGAGAATTTCTCAGATCTACCGAAATGAATTCGCCACTCATTCCGTCTTCTATTGTCTTTAATGAGTCATTCAATGATAGTACTACATTCTCCAGGCAGATCCTGTGACGGAGATTTGTAAGTATAATTTCATCTGATGAAAGTTTTATCTTATCAGACATAATCCTTCCGGTCATTTCTGATTTGAGTTGTTCTATTGTTTCATCCTTGAGAAGAGAAATATTTATTCCTGAAAAGGAGGATTCAGATTTTGACAGATCGGATTTTGAAAAAACAAGTAAGGATTTATCTAAATTTCCCGACTCCTTAAATTCATCTATTTCTCTTTTAAATTCTTCAGGACTTTGCGAGGAATCAATCAGATAAAGTATTAGATCAGATTCTTTAATCTTAGCATGGCTTCTTTTTATCCCTTCGCTTTCTATGTCATCAGAAGAATGGCGCAGACCGGCAGTATCTATAAGATTAAAAAGTATGCCGTTTATAATTAAATTCTCTTCAATGTAATCACGCGTAGTTCCTGCTATGCTGCTCACAATTGCACGGTTGGTTTTCAGCAGATAATTAAAAAGAGATGACTTGCCGCTGTTGGGTTTTCCGGCTATTACCAGATTTATACCTTCTCTTATAACTTTCCCTGAAATGTAAGACGAAATGATTTTTTTTAATCTTTCATTCAGTCCGGTGATCTTTGTTTTGATCTCTTCCTTCTTTATAAATTCAAGTCCTTCTTCGGCAAAATCCAGTTCAAGCTCAACTAAAGAGACAATGTTTATAATATCCTGCCTGGTCTTTTTTACAAACTCCGACAGTGATCCTTCAAGCTGCTTAATGGAAGATGAATGCGCGGATTCTGTCTTTGATCTTATCAGATCCGCAACTGCCTCAGCCTGAGCAAGATCGATCCTGCCATTGAGGAAAGCACGTTTTGTAAACTCTCCCGGATCAGCATGAACTGCGCCGCTCTTTAAAATTAAGTCCAGGATCTTTTGAGAAATATAAACTCCGCCGTGAGAGGATATCTCAATTACATCTTCTCCGGTATAGGAATGCGGGTTTTTGAAAATTGATATTAAAACTTCATCGATTAGCGAGTCGATTTCCAGGATATATCCGAAGTGTATAGAATGTGAATCTAATTCTGATACATTGATTTTATTTTTTCCGGAATTATCACGGTAAAAAATATTCTCAATTATTCTGAATGCAATTTCTCCGGATATTCTGATCACGGCAATTCCTCCTTCACCGAGGGGAGTAGAGATTGCAGCAATGGTTTCTGAGATATTCATTTGATAAAATTAATAGGTTAGATATTTCTTAAATTATAAAAATATTAATTTAAATATGTTCTGTAATTTCCGAGTTGATTGGAGAGGACATAATATTTAAATATTAAATTTCTTTTCTGATCTTTGCATCCATATCCTGTAATCGCGCTGAATATACAAATACTCATTTACATTAATAAATCTTCTTTATGTCTTGTGATTGGATTCCCACCGGGAGCACGCGAGGAAATACAGGATCTATAGAAGAATATTAAGAAATCTAATTTGTAGGATTTTATTGACCGGACTCATCCATTCAGTTCTTCTTCCTCAATATCAGCCAGATAAACACCGGCGCTCCTATAAATGAAGTTATAATACCTACAGGAATCTCTGCAGGTGCAATGACCGTTCTGGCAATGGTATCTGAAACGAGTAAAAATTCCGCGCCGAGTATTACAGAACACGGAATTGCGTATCTGTGATCTTCACCTATGAGAAGCTTTGACAAATTCGGAACGATAAGTCCTACAAAGCTTATGATACCCGCAATGGAAACAGCGCTGGCGGCAAGAAGAGATGAAATAATTATAGAAACTTTCTGAATTTTTTTTAAGTTAAGTCCGAGTGAAACGGATAACTCTTCACCGAGATTCAGAACATTTAGATCTTTAGAAATAAAAACAGAACATATAACACCTGCAATTACAAAAAATATTCCTACAGAAAACTCGCTCCATCCTCTTCCGGAGAAACCTCCGTTAAGCCAGTACAATATCTGATTAACTGAACTTCCGGATATCAGAAGCAGGAATCCATTTACCGATGATATAAGAGCGCTGATAGCTATCCCTGTCAGGATTATCTTATTGGTCGAAATAAAATTAAAGTTCTTATTTCCGAAACCTTTTGCAAAGTAAAAAATAAGAACGGTTGTAGTCACGGCAAATAAAAAAGAAACAGGAGTAATGAACATGAGCGGAACTGATACAGGCAGTATGAAAATCAGAATTGCTCCCAGACCTGCACCGGCGGAAATACCCAGCAGACCCGGTTCTGCAAGATTGTTTCTGAGCATAGACTGTAATATTATTCCCGAACAGGATAATGCAGCTCCTACCAGCATTGCATTCAGAATTCTCGGCAGCCTTATGTCAGATATGATTTTGAATTTTGTTTCATTCTCAACTGAAAAAATATTTATCATTTCAGAGAAGGTAACGCTTACGCTTCCGACAGACAGGGATACTAAAAATGTGATAAGCAATACGACCGATAAAATGAAAAGTATGATAAATTTTTTGGACAATAATAAATAAATTTAAATAAGCATTTATATACAATATATTAAAACGAAATTCTTAGCTTAATGAATAAATTTGGCTCACTAAATATAAAAATCGCTTTAATAGTTAGCGGTGTATTGATTGCATTTATTGTTTTGTTCTATACTCAGATATTAGCGCAGAAAATTCAGAAGCGTGAAAGGGATATTGCGGGTCTTTATGCCAAGTCGATGGAGTATCTTGCTAATGATGAAAACTCTTCAGGAGAATACGGTTTTATTTTCGATCAGATAATTCCTCAGATAGATTTTCCGATAATTGCTACAGACCGTGATCAGAAAGAAGTAATCCTTACCAAGAATGTGGAGTATGACACTAATCTTTCTGAAGCGAAGAAAACGGAAATCCTGTTAAGAAAAGCTAAAGATATGGATGAGATAAATCCGCCTATAGTTGTATCTTATAAGGATTCTGTAATTCTGAATTATGTACACTACGGTCAGTCAGGGCTTGTAACTGAGCTGAAACTGCTTCCGGTTTTTGAATTTATTATCGCAGGTATATTTGTTTTTCTCGGATACATAGGGTTTTCCTATATTAAGAAAAATGAACAGAGCAATATCTGGGTTGGACTTTCGAGGGAGACTGCTCATCAGCTCGGTACTCCGCTTTCATCACTGCTTGGTTGGATAGAAATGCTCAGGAATACGGAGCCTCAGACAGAAGAACTTCAGGAAATCACAAATGAGATTAGCAATGATATAGACAAGCTTAACAAGATTGCCGGAAGATTCTCTAAAATTGGCTCGCAGCCGAAGCTTGAAATGCAAAATGTGACTACTGTAATCCGGAAGGTCGCTGATTATTTTGAAAAGAGAATTCCTTCACTTGTCAGTGCGGACGGTAAGGTTAAGAAGAAGATAATTGTGGAGATCAACAGCAACGGAGAGGCAGATGCAAATATAAATAAAGATCTTTTCGAATGGGTAGTGGAAAATCTCATGAAGAATGCTCTTGATGCAATGGAAAAAACCAACGGGAAAATATTATTCAACATTGTGAATACAAAAGATGAAGTTCAGATAGATGTCACTGACAACGGAAAAGGTATCGATAATAAATTCAAAAAAGATGTCTTCAGACCCGGCTACTCAACAAAGAAAAGAGGATGGGGGCTTGGACTTAGTTTGTCGAAAAGAATAATAGAGGACTATCATAAAGGCAAGCTTGTGCTGGCAGATTCAAGTCTGGGAAAAGGAACAACATTCAGAATTAAACTTTTTAAAAATTAGAGAAATTTAGTTGGAAATAGTTCAGGATAATAAGCTGCAGAATTTCTTTCAACAGCTGAACAGGCTCAGAATTAATTTTATTTCAAGCCTGACAATTCAGATCACTTTTCTCCTATTGGTAAAGATATTATTTCAGTTAGTAATTTTATATTCCGGCTACAGATGGCTTTCTGCCGATGATTACTGCAGAACGGTCAAGTCGTATGAATGGATGATAAAGCCGGAAATAAATTCAGGCGTATGGCTAACTCCGCATTTCTGGTTTAATGGTGTTGCGATGTTCTTCATCAAAGATCTTTTCACCGCTGCTTTAATTGTTAATTTTGTTTTCTCATCCCTGACCGTTTATTATTTTTACAGCTCCATACTGCTTTGCTTTGATAAGAAAACTGCTTTCTTCTCGACTCTGATATTCTGCCTTTTTCCGTTCCAGGTGTGGCTAAGTATCTCCGGTCTTCCTGAATCAATATTTTTCTTCTTTGTAATTGCCGGTATTTATTATTTTATCAAATGGAAGTCTCACGGAGATAATAAAATATTTCTCATTTTGAGTGCGGTCTCATTTGCATTATCAAACGGATTCAGATATGAAGGATGGCTGTTCAGCGGGGTCCTTGTATTACTTGTTCTCATTGATATTCTGCTCGAGAAGAAGATCACAAAAAAAATAATTATCAGTGTTCTCATATCGCTGATATCGTTTACAACTATTATCTGGTGGCTTATACAAAATTATGTTGATCATCAGAACATGTTTTTCTTTGCCGAAGAGACGACCAAGATATTCAAGGAATTCAATACGGCGGGATTCCTTCAGAGACTGGTTCAGTATCCGACCTTTATATTTTTCATTGCTCCGCTTACAACTTTCTTCGGGCTGAAAACCGCTTTTGAAACTTTAAAAAGCGGCGGAGTCTCGACGGCAAAGTATTTCCTTCTGTTTAATCTGCTCGAGCTTTCTCTGCTTATGCTGCAGGGAATGATTGGTACAGGCGGAACAAACATGATCTCAAGATACATTGTGATAAACGCTCTGCTCTTTATTCCTTTTGCCGTGCAGCAGGTTTTTGAATTCAAAAGGATAGTTGCAGTTGGTCTGCTTGCTTTAATTCTTCTGATAAATATTGTCTGGAGCTTTTATTATCCGCAGCCTTTTCGTGAAGATACTTTTGAAGTAGGCAAGCTGCTCAATGACATGGAGAAGAAGAATTACATAAAGGAAAACGGAAAGATCTATTTTGAAGAGGTGACCGGCTATTATGATATCTTTGCAGTACAGGCATTATCAAACAATCCGTCCAAGTTCATACTCGGTGATTTCCCCGCAATTAATTCAATGGAGAAAAAGAAAAAGTCAGGAAAAAAGAAACAGACTGATGAAGAGCTGAACATTATCGAGCTAAAGAATTATCTTGAGAAGCAGAACATCAAAATTGCAGTAGTCAAAAGCGACAGCTATACTGACAAACTGAAAAAGCTCAGCTATAAGAATGAAGAGATAGGGGATTACAAATTATTTTATCTGGAAGATCTTGAATCCAATGTAAATGATTCTTCGATTTCATTATTTACAAAGAACATCATTAAGCTTGAGGAAAATCAGGAAATAATAAATTTCAATAAGCTGCTTGCGCTGAAGAATTATAATATAGATAATACAAACTTCGGCCTGAATCCTCAGACAGTCACGCTTAACTGGGGAGCGATCAGCCCTTACATCATAGACAGTATTGATTATGAAAATTTTGAATATGACAGATATATTTCCGCAATAGATCTCAGATCGGCTGAAACGGATTCCGCTGTATATACAACTTTCTCCCGCATATTTTCCGACAGAAACATTGAGGATCTTATTGAAAATAATAATGTGAGGAATATTGTTGTTCTCAAGCCTTTTGCCATACTCAACTATTCAAAGAAATACGGGCACTCGCCGTTTGAAGGAGGTGTATATAAGATGGACATAAGATTATGGGACAGTAAATTAAAAAAGGACCTGATCATATTCAGAGGAGACAGCCTTCTTAAGAAAGACACGACCGCGACAACCGATACGATAAGAATAAAAACAGGAACAGATTCCATTAAGACTGTTAACAGGAAGATCAGCAATTCGAAAAAGGATTCGCTTGTAATAAGCTATAATCTCGGCACCATCATAGCAATGTTCCCGGATACTGATTATAATAAGGTAGTGAATCAGTCAAGCACTGATATTTACAGAATGCTCATGAGGAACGGACTTCAGGTGTTCTTCTCACAGAGATATCAGGGAGATCAGTTTCTGAAGTGGGTGTTTAATTATTTCTAGCCAGAACCTTTGTTGATGGTCACAAAGGCGGTGATTCTTAATTCCCAATTCTTAATTCTTAATTCCCAATTCTTAATTCTTAATTCCCAATTCTTAATTCTTAATTCCC
>DAIPYG010000004.1:76499-87634 GCA_036782875.1 Bacteroidota bacterium
ATTCTTAATTCCCAATTCTTAATTCTTAATTCCCAATTCTTAATTCTTAATTCCCAATTCTTAATTCTTAATTCTTAATTCTTAATTCTTAATTCCTAATTTTTAATTCTTATTTATCAATATAATCAAACACAACCTGATCCCCTTCACCAAGAATTTTAATCCTCTCACTGTATTTATAATTTATTCCTGCAAGAGAATTTGTGTTATCGGTTTTTTCAATTAATTCCTTAAGGACAAGCAGAGGATAATCAGGATCTCTTCTGTATGTAAGAGCGCCGTAGTGAACCGGGATCATATATTCCGCTTTCAGATCATTGAACATCATTAAAGCCCCGTAGGAAGTGACATGATTGAAATTGGTAAGCTCTTCACAGTCTTTGCAGGGTCCGATAGGGATCAGCGCAAGATCTATTTTGAATTTCTCTCCCAGCTTTTTAAAAGCTTTCTCGTCATAGGCAGTATCACCACCGTAAAAGACAGTGACATCTTTGTACTCTATTATAAAACCCGTGCAGCCCGGCATCTGCCAGAGATAACTGTCGAGCCCGAATCTCCCGCCGAAGTGAAGCGCATACACTGCAGTGACCTTCACGCTGTCGATAATTTGTGATTCGCCGATGTAATTCTTTTTAGAAGAGTTGCCTGTATTTAATCTGATGAATTCAAAATCATAATCCGGCATGAACTCTTCCGATCCTTTAGGAAATACAAGTTTTGCTTTTGGAAATTTATCATCAAGGTCTGCTAATGTAGAGATACTCAGATGATCCATGTGCGCATGCGAGATAAGTATCATATCCAGACGTGGAAGATTGTCTAAGTTAAATGCTGCGGTTTTTTTTCTTGTCATCACTCCGCTGATCACATTGTTGAATACAGGATCAAGTAAAATGACCATATCATAGATCTGAAGCAACACAGATGAGTGACCTATCCATAGCGCTGAAAGCTTTACCTCAGATCTTATGGGATCCATTACATTGCTTTTGATCTTCTCAGGTGATGAGAAAATAGTTTCGCTTACGTTCTCTGCGCCGATGAATATCAATCCGCATCCTGATGTAATGAATATTAAACTTACAAATATGAGTGATATAGACTTTTTTAATATTTTCAAATTAAACTAATTTAAACTTATTAAATCTTATTTAATTTAAAAGCAGCTGACATATAGACTTTATAACATCTGACAACAGTCGTTTCCGTGTTTTACCAGTATTTAAAATAAATACTGAAATTGTATCTGGTATTCTCATTGAAATTATAATTCGCCTGCAGGCCGAGTATGCCGAAGATCGCATAGACTCCGCCTTCAACGCCGTAGTATCCGTTTATGTTTTCAGATGGATTCTTTCTGAAAGTATATTTTCCGCCTAAAGAAACGTACAGATGTTCTCCGTAATTATTAACCGGAATATTTACTCTCGAGCCAACACCTAAGCCTGTTTTATTGAATCCCGAATAATCATTTGATCCTATGGCGAGCTCAGGCTGAACGAAGAATTCAAGCGAGCCTGTATATTTTCTCATTGGATTTACAAAGAAGAACTGCACCGGCGAGACAAATTTATTTGTGCTGAAAGAAATATTCAAAGGAGTGATCTGCCATCTTAACGCAAATGTAAGCGCGTTGTTATCTGCATTCCTGTCACTCAACCAGGTCGGAGAAGGTATGAGTTGTGTCATTAACCATGAGATATTCCTTGCAGACTTTCTTTCGACATCGGAAATTCTTTCTTCAGTATCTGCAGACTGAGAAAATATCTGAATGGCAAATGTCAGTGAAAATAAAATGAATATGAATGTTTTACGGATCAAAGGCTTTTAAATTTACTTTCAACTCTAACAAAATGGACTTATTAAAGTTTTATGGAAAAGAATTATCTCTTTGCTGCAATATTGGAATCTGAGATGTCGAAATTTGGATTTGACTCTTTGAAAATCCCGCCGCTGTTGAGTGTTCCATAAAGTTTGCTTATTATATTTTATATAATGTTTACTCTCTAAAGCAAACTTTTTGCCCATCAACAGTAAACTTTCTTTAATTTCAAATTTCAAATGTCAAATAACTGACATTTATTTTCAATACGGGAAATAATTAATTTTATTGCACGTTTTTTTAAGATTATCTTTTACAAATGTGATATTCTTATTATTCAGTCCCAACTCACCCCACTCAACCAAATCTCTCTAAACACTCAAATTACTCCATTCACTCCACACACTCCATATACTCCACATACTCTATCAAAATGCCTTCCTTTACAATTTGGTAACAATAAATTAATACAGGTAACAATTTATTAATCTTTAATAAACCTCCCGCGAGTAGCTTGCTCTATCATATAATTTACAACCAATAATGAAAAAAATAATTTTGGCTTTCATATTTATACTTTTGATTCTATTCACTTCAGGTTCAATTTATTCACAATCAATAAAAGGAAAAGTAACCGATGCGGGTAATTCGGATCCCCTGGTCGGAGCCACAGTAAAGGTTGCCGGTAAGCCATTCGGAACGCTTGCAGATCTTGACGGAAATTATGAAATTACAGATATTCCTCCGGGAATATACACGCTAGAATTTTCCTATATAGGCTATACGCCGAAAACATTTAAAGATATCGTAGTAACTTCAAAGGAGATTGCAAATATAAATGTATCACTTTCTGTTGACGGACTAACTACCGAAGAGATAGAAGTTGAATCTTCACCTACCTTATCAAATGAACAGTCACTTTTAACAGAGCAGAAGAACTCTTCAAAGATACAGGACGGTATCAGCGAACAGCAGATAAAGCGGGCGCCGGATGCTACAGCATCCGATGTTCTGAAAAGAGTAATCGGTGTAAATATCATAGATGATAAATTTGTCTATGTACGCGGAACATCTGAAAGATACAACAACACTACATTAAACGGCGTCCTTTTACCCAGTACTGAGACAGACAGAAAAGCATTTTCATTTGATCTGTTTCCATCCAAACTGCTTGAGAATATTATTATTGCAAAGTCATTTACGCCGGATCTGATAGGAAATTTTTCAGGAGGTCTTGTTCAGTTGAATACAAAGGATTTTGTGGATCAGTTTATTTTTACTTTTGAAACCACTGGTTCTTATCTTACGGGCTCAACTTCTGAAGGAAATTTTTATACTTATGATGCAGGCCAGTCAAAATTATTGTTTTATAATTCCGGGCTTGATAACGGAGGAAGAAGCATACCTGAAGCTTTTCCTACTACTAAATTTACATCACCAAATGAATTCGGTCAGTCTTTGACAAATAACTGGGCACAGAATGACAGAAAGTCTCCTGTAAACGGAGGCTATCAGCTCTCATTAGGAAATAATTTTTCAGTATTTAATAATCCTCTGGGAATATTATTTGCTTACACTTATAAAAATGCTTTTATAAGCGAAAACATTTACAGAGCAGAATTTAATTCAGATACTACATCATTATTAAATTATAACGGCAGGTCTTCTAACTATACTGTACTCAACGGCGGAGTTTTAAACCTGAATTATAAGATCGGCGGTAATAATAAAGTAAGCATTAAGAATACTTACTCGATCGCTTCTGATGACAATACACAGTACTATCAGGGGTTTACAACATTTCCTGACAACTTCGACAGAAAGCTTTATGGCACTGACTTCACTGAAAGAATTTTATCCTCAACGACACTATCCGGCAACCATTACATAAATAATTTATCCAGGCTTAATCTTACCTGGGCTGCATCATATTCAGAATCAGAAAGAAATCAGCCCGACACCAAGACAACTTTCTATCAGAAGTCCACCGGATCTGATGACCCTTATTTCATGCCGCTTACAACAGTAGCCAATGATAATGTCGGTGAAAGATTTTATTCAAAGCTGTTCGATATAAACAAAACCTTCGGGATGAATTTCGACCAGCAGTTCGTTGATATGGGAAAGCAAAAATCTAAAATAAAATACGGACTTCTTGCAGTAGGCACAACAAGAAATTTTAATGCAAGAAATTTTGCTCCGAAGCTTGCTGTATTTTCTAATATTGGTTATCAGCCGATAGAAACAATTTTCGCTCCTCAGAATTTTGATTCCAATACAATGTATATGGTGGAGATAACGGATAAAAGTGATGCATACTCAGCTTCAGAAAATACCTATGCCGGGTATCTGATGTTTGATCTTCCTGTTAATAAATTAAGAGTCATTGCAGGATTAAGATATGAATATGATGAACAGATAGTCGACGGCTATCAGAGAGTTTCAGGAAATCCTGTAAACGTGAATCAAAGGAATAATGATTATCTGCCTTCCATAAATCTGACCTATGCTCTGAATGGTAACACAAATATCAGAGCTTCAGCAACACAGACCGTTTCAAGACCTGAGCTTAGGGAGATCGCGCCATTTGCTTATATTGATTTTGTGACCGGAAGCGAGCTCGCAGGAAATCCCGAGCTTGAACAAAGTTTAATACAGAACTACGATCTCAGATATGAAATATTTCCAAATGCCGGAGAGGTTGCGGCATTAAGCTTATTTTATAAGCATTTTGATCAGCCGATAGAAAGAGTCATTGTACCGACAATTACCGGTCCCGTTCCACAGTACACATTTGCTAATGCAAAAGGAGGAGCTTATGATTACGGAATGGAGATTGAAGTAAGAAAGAAACTGGATTTCATTTCAAAAGAGTTAACCAATTTTACATTCAACGGAAATCTGACACTGGTTAATTCAAAAGTAAATCTGGAAGGATTGCAGAGCGCAGTTTCGCAAAAGGAAAGAAGACTCCAGGGACAGTCTCCATATACGATCAATGTCGGAATATATTATGATAATTATGATCTGGGTTTAAGTTCTAATTTACTTTACAATCAATTCGGTGATAAAATTTCAGAAGTGGGAAGTGTCGGATTCAGTGATATATACGAACAGGGAAGATCTGTTTTTGATTTTTCCATTTCAAAAACATTCTTATATAATTTCGAAGGAAAGTTTACAATAAGAGATATTCTTGATGAGGATGTTGTGTTTACACAGAAGTTTACTTTGAATGATAATCAGGAAGTTGAGAAAGTAATAAGAAGGGAAACCACCGGAACAAATTTTGCTTTTACATTATCATACAGATTTTAATTTCAGTTAGTAGTTAATAGTTAATAGTAAATAATTTAGAGTTAGGAATTACCAATTAACTACTAACTACTAACTGCACCAATTCAAGTTCTTTATAAAAAAACAAATTCATAAATCAAATGGAGAGAGGAATCCATGAAAACAAAAATAGCAGTAATTTGCATGACGCTTCTGTTGTCAAATGCAAAAGTAACACATTCAGCAATTGATTCAACGACATTGAATTCGTCGAGTATTACAGGTAATATTACTTTAAACAGATCAACGACATATTATCTGAAGGGATTCAATTATGTGCAGAACGGCGGTGTGCTTATTATTGAAGCCGGGACAAAGATATTCGGAGATTTTGACACAAAGGGAACACTGGTAATTCAAAGAGGCGGTAAGATATTTGCAAACGGAAATGCAAACGATCCGATCCTGTTTACCAGCGAAAAACCTGCAGGTCAAAGAGCCGCGGGAGACTGGGGTGGAATAATTATTCTGGGAAGATCAGGAATTAATACGGCCAGCGGCGCAGACTCAGCAGAGATCGAAGGATTCGGACCGGGACTTGGTCCGATTTACGGAGGTCAGCCGAGAATAGATGATGACAGTTCGGGTGTGTTCAGATATGTAAGAATAGAATTTCCGGGAATAAATCTTACAGGTATATCAGGTAATGAGATCAACGGACTAACCATGGGAGGAGTGGGAAGCAGAACAGCAATTGAATATGTTCAGGTGAGTTACAGCGGTGATGATTCGTTTGAATGGTTCGGCGGAACAGTCAACTGTAAACATCTTATCGCATACAAAGGTATAGATGATGACTGGGATACAGACAACGGCTTCAGAGGAAAGATACAATTCGGACTGAGTGTGAGAGACAGCGGACTTGCTGATATCAGCACTTCAAACGGATTTGAATCAGATAACAATGCAAACACTCCTGCTAATTTCAATGGTCCAAGAACCCAGCCGATATTTTCAAACATGACAGTGATTGGTCCTTATGCGCAGTCAAGCTGGTCATTGAATTCTTTATGGGGAAGAGGCGGGCACTTGCGAAGAAATACACTGATGAGCGCATACAATTCCATCATAATGGCATGGAGAGTCGGACTGAGGGTTGACGGAAGCGGAGTCGGAAACGCAGCTACGGGGGACACTATTCAGATCAGAAATACAATACTCGCCGGAAATGTCCGGCTCGCAGACAGTACGGGAACAGGTTCATTTTCACCACAGCAATGGCTTCAGACACCGGCTTATGGCAATACAATTTTTACTGAAAACACTTCGGTGCAATTGACAGCACCGTTCAATATATATCCCGACGTACCTTTGCCGGCGACCAATGTAAATAACTGGATTCCTCTCAGTGGCTCGCCGGCTTTATCGGGAGCAAGCTTTGCAAATCCTAATCTCGCGGGATTTGAGAATGTTAGTTTCAGAGGAGCATTTGGAACTGATAACTGGACAGCAAACTGGGCGCAGTTCAATCCTAAGAACTATACAGTTATTGGTATTAATCAGATATCAAGTATTGTACCGGAAAATTTTACTTTGGAGCAAAACTATCCTAATCCGTTTAATCCGTCAACCACTATAAGTTTCTCAATTCCCAAATCAGGCTTTACATCTCTTAAAGTGTTTGATATTACAGGTAAAGAAGTTGCAGATCTTGTAAGAGAGAATCTGACACCGGGAACTTATGAATATCAGTTTAATTCAAACAATCTTTCATCGGGAATTTATTTTTATACATTAAAAGTCAATAATATTTTTGATACAAAGAAAATGTTTTTAATAAAATAATAATATTCCAAATCTTAAATAGCCGGGGCGAGAACTTTCCTCCGGCTATTTTTTTTACTTAAAATTATACACTTTCGATAGGAAACAATAAAATCTAATTCGTAATATTGAATTGCTTAATATTAAAACAATGAAATGGCAAATTTCAAATTGATCGATGTCAGCTGAACAAAAGAAAGATGAAGTAAACACAATAATCATCTCCGACATTCATCTCGGTTCTGAAGTATCAAGACCGAAAGAAGTAAAACAGATGCTTCAGAGGTATGATTTTAAAAGACTGATACTGCTCGGTGATATTTTTGATGATCTGAATTTCAGCAGATTAAAAAAAGAACACTGGAATTTACTCTCTTATATCCGGAAGCTTTCCAATCCTGATACAAAGAAAAAAGTTATATGGGTAGAAGGAAATCATGATGAAGGTCTGTCAGAAATAATGTCTCATTTAATTGGTATAAAAGTTTATAAAGAATACTACTGGATTTCAAACGGAAAAAAATATCTTGCAATCCATGGTCATCAGTTTGACAGATTCTTAAATGAAAATGTTTTTATCAGCAATATAGCATCTTTTATCTACAGTAAAGTTCAGAAGTATGACAGGGAAAATCAAAGTGTATCACGGTTTATAAAAAGAAGAAGCAAAGGCTGGCTGAGGCTTTCAAATAAGGTAGCTGACGGGGCAATAAAATATGCTGCTGAAAATGAGGCAAATGTAATTTTCTGCGGACATACTCATCAGACACTTTATAAAAAAAGCATGAATATTGAATACTTTAATTCCGGTTGCTGGACAGATATCCCTTCTTCTTTTATATTAATTGACAATGAGGGAAATCCGGAGATCTTGCTTACAGGCCAAGAGTGAATTTAAATTAAAATCTCTATGTCTGTAATTTGTTACTTAGCAAAAGAAGCCTCTTAAATACTTAAAAAATATTTATCAAGAAACTTTCCACTGCCAATTATTTCAACTCTGTTTAAGAATTCCTGTCTTGTATTTGATTTGGGATATGGAGCAGGCGGAACGCGAACATCAAGGAATTTACAGAGCGGCTCCCAGCCTCCCTTCGGGTCAAACAAAAGGAGGCGTTCCCCCGGTATAATTCTTACAACTTCTTTAATATGTTCATTATATTTTTCAATTACTTTCTTTTTGTTCTTCAGATCTTTTCCGAATTCCCATTCAGATAATTTCCGGTTATACAATAATACAGGTATGCGCCTTCTTGCTTCAGATGAAAAAGGAAGATGAACTGCGAGCTTTAAGATCTTCAGCGAGTATGGTTTGCTAGCCCAGAAGATAGTAGCCATAGCGCTTTCATACCAGGATTCAGGATCTCTTAATGTATGTATGACTTTTGCTTCCGGATAATACTGAGTGATCTGTTTGTAATATCTTGCAACAGGATAATCAACAGCAGAATTGTAACCTTCAAATAATTCATTCCATTTTACCGACTCACCTTTTTCAGCTTTCTTAAAATATTTTAATCTTTCAGGCTGCTGAAATAATTCCATCATGTGATAACATTTGCCGAATCCGAGAATCTCAAGAGCTAACTTCAGGGAATGAGTGCCTGTCCTGCCTAATCCGGTACCTATTACCTTAAGTGACATTAAATAAATTTCGGATAAAATAACTTTTCTTCTGAACAGATTCTATTGCAGTATTGGTGCATCCGGTATTCGGACAATAAAGTATTCTGCTGTTGATCAACCATAATTTACATTTAAATAACATAATCTTAACAAACTTTACATTACCATTACCTTCTGAATATATAATATGAGTAGCTTTGCAATAACAAATTCATAAAGAATTTAAATAATCATAAAATAAAAAGGAGATAAGCAATGCGTTCAATTTTAACAATCTTTTTAAGTGCTATTCTGATTTCATTATCAGCGGAATCAAAGGCACAGGTCACAGTAGATTCAACAACCCTGAATTCTTCAAGCATTACCGGGAATCTGGTATTAAACAAAACAGTACAGTATCTAATGAAAGGATTTAACTATGTTCAGGACGGCGGATCTATTACGATCCCGGCCGGAACGGTTATAGTCGGAGAGTTTAATACAAAAGGCACATTGATTATTCAAAGAGGCGGAAAGATCTTTGCAAACGGAACAGTGGACGCTCCTGTGATTTTTACCAGTCAAAGACCGGTAGGTACCAGGAATGCGGGAGACTGGGGCGGCGTAATAATACTGGGAAGAGCAACGATAAATACAGCGACCGGCGCGACAACAGCCGAGATCGAAGGATTCGGACCGGGCTTAGGACCAATTTATGGCGGTAATGATGATAATGATAATTCAGGAGTTTTCAGATTCGTAAGAATTGAGTTTCCCGGTGTTAACCTGACCGGTATTTCAGGAAATGAGATCAACGGATTGACAATGGGCGGAGTCGGAAGAGGAACCGTAATTGAATATGTTCAGGTAAGTTACAGCGGTGATGATTCCTTTGAATGGTTCGGAGGAACAGTTAACTGTAGTTACCTTATTTCCTACAAAGGACTGGATGATGACTGGGATACAGATAATGGATTCAGAGGAAAGATACAGTTTGGTCTTAGTGTAAGGGACACAGGCATAGTTGACATCAGTACTTCAAATGGATTTGAATCGGATAATAATGCCAACACACCAAGCAATTTCAACGGACCGAGAACAACTCCAATATTTTCAAACATGACTGTAGTTGGTCCGTATTCACAGACAAATTTATCATTGAATTCATTATGGGGAAGAGGATCACATGAAAGAAGAAACAGCAAGGAATGTATCTATAACTCGATTGTAATGGGTTGGAGAACAGGAGTTAGATTTGACGGATCAGGTGTTTATAACGGCTGTACAGCAGATACAATTCAATACAGAAACAACATTTTTGCAGGTAATGTAAGACTTGCTGATACAGCAGCTTCCACAACATTTAATGGCCAGACATGGTTACAGACACCATCCTTTTCAAACTCAGTATTATCAACAAGTGCAGCGGTTCAGCTCTCTGATCCGTTCGGTGTTTATCCAAACGTGCCGCTTCCCGGTAATAATGTAACTAAATGGATGCCTGTCGGAGGTTCACCTGCTTTGAGCGGCGCTGATTTCTCAAATCCAAATCTCAGCGGATTTCAGACAGTTGCATTCAGAGGAGCTTTCGGTACACAAAACTGGACTTATCAATGGGCGCAATTCAATCCGATAAATTATTCTGTTCCCTCGGTATCAAATTATTATATCACCGTATTCCCTGAAGGATTTTATAATTCAGTCAGCGGCCAGTTAAATAACCCGGATTCGGTAAGAGTATATCTTAGAAATACAACAGCTCCGTATTCTGTCGTAGATTCTTCCATTGCAGTTGTTGATAAAGTCACATTTACCGGAAAGTTTGTATTTAAATATGCTGCTGTCGGAACATACTATATTCAGACCGCCCACAGAAACAGCATTGAAACATGGAGCAAAGCTGGCGGGCAGCCTTTTATTCAGGGAGCAGATAATTATTTTGACTTCACTTCTTCAGCATCACAGGCTTATGGCAATAACCAAAAAACTCCCGGTGGCGGAGAATATGGTATATTCTCGGGAGATAATAATCAGGACGGAGTCGTTGACCTTGATGATCTGATTATTGTATATAACAGCGCGCTGGTTTTTGCTTCAGGATATGTAGTCGCTGATAATAACTACGACGAAATAGTTGACCTATCGGATCTTGTAATTGGATATAACAACGGATTAATATTTACTTCTGTTATCAGGCCGTAATTATTTGATCTTTGCAATTAATTTTATTAATGCAGACAAATTGAGATTTGTCTGCATTAAACTTTTTTTTAATAAATTAAAATCCAATGAAAATGAAAAATATTTTAAATACATATATCGCTTTATTACTGTTCACGCTTTTTGTAAACTCATCTTTTTCACAGGTACCAACTTATACTCTGACGGCAAAAAACTTTAACAGAAGCGCTCCTGATTCGCTGACATTTGAAGTCTATTTATTTCATACTAATCCCGGAACGGCTGAATTTAAATATCCTGCCGGCCAGTATTTTTTCAAATTTAATCCTCTCATTGCAAACGGAGGGACATTAAAGTACAGAACAATCGGAACAGGGCTGCCGCCTGCAGCCGTTCCTCAAAATGCTTCCATATCAGGAAATGAACT
>DAIPYG010000004.1:87734-115071 GCA_036782875.1 Bacteroidota bacterium
GTCTTATCCATCACTGCCATCTTTCCGGTTAGCCAGAAATACTCTCTGTTATTGGGATCAAGCCTGGATTCATAATGATCATCCCAGAAAGACTTTCCCTGCTTTGTGATAAGGACGCCTTTGATCTTTTCTTTTTCAACGGCAGGAATGTTCACATTCAGCAAAGTCCCTTTTGGAAGTCCGGTTTTCAGTATTAACTTTGCTAGCTTTGAAGAGAATTTTGCAGCGTATGAAAAATCTTTATAAGTAAAGCTTGCAAGTGACATAGCTATTGAAGGTATTCCCAGTATTGTTCCTTCGGTTGCTGCTGATACTGTTCCTGAATAAATAGTATTGATAGCAGTATTAGATCCGTGATTGATCCCGGAGATCAGCAGATCAATTTTCTTTCCTTTTAAAAGATTTCTCACGGCAAGCTTTACAGAATCAGCAGGTGTTCCCTCCACTGCATATCCGTAGAAATTTCTATCTATAAGATTTTTTCTTGCGCGTATGGGACTGGCAATTGTAATGGAATGTCCGACCGCACTCTGCTGTGTGTTTGGCGCTACCACATATACTTCCCCGATCTTTCTCATCTCCCGCCATAAAGCCCTTATTCCGTCGGATTCAATTCCGTCATCATTGGAAATTAATATTACAGGTTTGCTCAATTTGTTAATTGATTAATTATATAATTGGTTTATTTGATTTGCAGATCCTTTAATAACCGCTTGATATTTGTTAACTGCTTAACTCTTTCAGCTTTTTCCAGATCACATCTTTCAGCTCCTTCAGATTCTCACCTGTTACGGAAGATATCAGTATCTTAACTTCTTTCATTTTCATTTTATTAAGTTTAGCTCTTAATTCATCAGAGACAGCATCAATTTTTGTAAAGCAAATAATTCTTGGCTTATCAAGAAGATCAGCTTCATATTTTTTTAATTCTTTCAGTAGAGTATCATAATCCTTTAGGAATTCTTTTTTAAGTTTTGCATTGGTGAGATTAGTTGCGTCGATCATAAACAACAGCAGCCTTGTTCTTTCAATATGTCTGAGAAACTGAATGCCAAGTCCTTTTCCGCTTGAAGCACCTTCTATTATTCCAGGAATATCAGCAACTACAAATGATTCATACTCTCCATACTTTACTATTCCGAGATTCGGAACCAATGTTGTAAAAGCATAATCCGCTATCTTCGGTTTTGCAGATGATATTTTTGAGATCAGAGTTGACTTGCCTGCATTGGGAAATCCAACAAGACCTACATCCGCAATCAGCTTTAATTCAATAAGTACAGTTTCTTCAATTCCTTTCTCTCCCGGCTGCGCTATTCTCGGCGCCTGATTGGTTGAATTTTTAAAATGATTATTTCCCTTCCCCCCGCGTCCGCCTTTTAATAATTTTATTTCCTGATCATTTGTCAGAAGTTCAGCCAGTACTGCACCGGTCTCGGAATTTTTTATTATACTTCCGCAAGGAACAAGGATCACTTCATCCTTACCATTCTTTCCTGTCTTCAGAGATCCCATTCCGTGTTCACCCCGCTGCGCTTTGTAATGCGACTTGTATCTGAAGTCAACGAGAGTAGAAAGCTGTGATGATGCTTTAAAAATAATATCACCTCCTCTTCCGCCGTCACCTCCGTTCGGTCCGCCTTTAGGTACGTATTTTTCCCTTCGGAAACTTACACATCCGTTTCCACCATCTCCGGATCTGATATAAATTTTAGCATGATCTAAGAACATTGTTTACTCCCTTTTTTTAAAATAATCGTTTAAAATATTTACGAATGAAATTATATCCTTATTATATAAGTCTACCTGATTAATTATGAAAATTTCTTTAAGATGCTTTGATGCTTCAAACCATGTCTTATAATTACTTAATTTATTGAATGACTTATCCTTATATATTAGATCGGATCCGTAAACCTTGCTGAGTATCTTCTCCATCTGCTTCTCATTAAACAGTTCAATTATTTCTTTCCTGCTTTCTGAAAATGATTTGTCAGATTCTGTTTTCGCCTTCAGCTGATCTGATTCTTTATCAGCCTCTATCAGCTGTGCCGAATAAATATTGTCAGATGACCTGATTGATTTATCATCCGGTTTCACTTTAACATTCTTTTTTGAATCCGGAGCAACCGTAACCTCACTCCTGACCTTTTGGGAAATGACAATATCTTCTTTTTTTGCTTCAGGTATTGACGGCTCTTTTTTTATTTCGGAAATTTTCACTTCTTCCTTTACAACCGGTGTTTCAGCTGCTTTTTTAACCGGGACTTCAGCAGAAACATTCAGCTCGGATTTTTCCGGAACGTTGTATTTATCCGTCAGTACTTTAATAATATCTTTAAGACTTATTTCACTGTCACCGGTAAGTCCTTTGATCACGCTGAATTTATTTTCAAGATCAGTAAAAGATTTATCTTCGAGAAAAATCTCTATAAATGAAAAAGGGACAGATGATTCTAAATTATAGTTTGACTCTGACTCATACTTTAATAAAAATATCTGAAGGAGAAAGTTTTTAATTTTTGCATTATTGATATCTACAGTAAGCTTTTTGCGAATTGCTTCATTGGTATGATCAATAATGGAAGTTACTTCGCCTTTGGTAATGAATATCTGAAAATTATCCGTTATAAAATCCTTTATAGCTTCTGAATAGAATGAATAAAAGGTAAACAGATTCAGCTTCTTCACTATTTCGGAAGGTGGTCTCGATTCAAAATTATTGAAAAGAAATGTCTGCAATGTCCATTTCGGTCTTATGGTGTAATTAAAGTAGAGTTTGTTTGACTTAGAAATTTTTTGAGTAAATTCTTCCTCAGTACCTCTTTCGTTGAATTCATAAAGCAGATAGTTTTTAGTAAAATCAGATAGGTTGCTGTTGAGTATATGCATCCTTGTCAAATGCTCATCCGCAGGTATTGTCTCAAGAAGTTCCTTAAATATTAAATTCTCATTTTCAATTTTATTAAATACAAAATTTTCGAACATATTTTTTTATTAGGTATGAAATTACTTTAATTGATATTCTAATGAAATGATAATCCTGCTCATCAGCCTGACCGATCAATCTTTTTTGATCATTAATTTATCGAGGCTGTCATTGATCATACTTTCTGCTTTAATTAAATCAACCTCACTTATTTCGCTTATACCCTCGCTGAGCTCCTGAAGTATTTCCTCCTGTATCTTTCCTCTGCTCAATGCAACCGAATAAGGGATTCTGTGAAATGTCACCATCGAATATTTCGGCATGAATTTATCGGGATACAATTTAAACAACTCCGCCTCTATCTTCTTTTTCAGCTGGAATCTTTTATCAGCAACAAGGTCCCTCATCTCTATGAAATTTTCCCGTGCAAGATCGGCAATTGCGTCTGAGTTTATCTTACGCAGCTTTTCATATTCTATAAATACAGTCTTCCAGTCAGGACTGAAATTATCAATACATTCATTCAGACAGGTACAGTCTTCAAATGCTGCATTCATACCCTGTCCGAAAAATGGAACAATTGCGTGACAGGCATCACCAAGCAGTGCAACTTTGTCATCGACTATCCACGGAAAACATTTGACCGTCATCAGACTTCCTGTAGGATTATGAAAATAATCTTCAAGCAGAGTTGGCATCATTGCGAATGCATCCGGAAACTGTTTTTCAAAAAAGGATTTTACTTTATATTCTGAGTCCAGATATTCCAGACTGTGATCACCACTGAGATTTTTATCATAAGCGAGAAACAGTGTGCAGGTAAAGCTGCCATCAGGATTCGGCAGTGCTATCAGCATAAAAGAACCGCGCGGCCAGATATGAAGCGCGTTTTTTTCCATCATGAAACTTCCATCTTTACCGGGCGGTATGGTAAGTTCCTTGTATCCGTAATTTTCGTACTCCTGAGAAAAATTGAATCTCGGGATCTTCAGCATTTCCATACGAACTGCAGATGTTGCGCCGTCTGTTGCTATGACAAGATCTGAACTCACTTTTTCTGATTCTCCGGTAATGTCATTGTGAAATTTTACTTCTGCATTTTTAAATTCTATACCTTCGCATCTCCGGTTGAAATTAATTTTTACAGAATCATTTTTTTCAGCAAGTTCCATTAGTGATCTGTTAAGTTCTGCTCTTGATACGGCGTTTATATATTCTGTATCATCTTTGCCGTATCTCTGGAAAGTCAGCTCACCCGTAAGCGAATGGATCATCCTTCCGTACATCGGAATAGAAATCTTTTTTATTTCATCATACAGTCCGACTTCTTTAAGAGCATGTATGCCGCGTGTAGACAATGCAAGATTTATTGATTTTCCACCGCCTGTATCTTCCTTTCGCATATCCGGTCTGCGTTCATATACATTTACTTCAAAACCTTTCTTTGCCAGATAAACTGACAGCAGAGAGCCCGCAAGTCCGGCTCCGACGATCGTGATTTTAGTTTTCATTTTAAGATTAGGAATGGTTTCAGATTAACTTTAAATAAAATTTCCAAACATCTTCAAAACTATTATAAAGAGGCACCGGAGCTACTCTTATGACATCCGGCTCTCTCCAGTCACACACTACTCCGCTGTCCATTAAACTGTTATATGATTCCTTACCGTTTATTTTTATTCTTAATGACAGCTGACATCCTCTTTCGTTTTTATTTGCAGGAGTAATTATTTTAACACTGTCATTTTTAATATCATTTATCAGAAATTCCAGATAACCGGTAAGCAGTTCGCTCTTATTTCTTAAAGCATTCATTCCGGCTTCTTCAAAAATATCAAGCGAAGCTTTCAGTGAAGCAAGCTGAAGTATCGGCGGATTGCTGAGCTGCCAGCTTTCTACAGTCGGGATTGGAATGTACTTATGATCCATCAGAAATCTTGTCTGCTTATCATGTCCCCACCAACCGAGAAATTTCGGAATGGACTGATCTTTCAAATGCTTCTCATGAACAAAAGCCCCGCCTATTGCACCCGGTCCGGCATTCATATATTTATAGTTACACCACACTGCAAAGTCAACATTCCAGTCGTGAAGTTTTAATTCTAAATTTCCTGTCGCGTGAGCAAGATCAAATCCTGCAATGCATCCTTTTTTGTGACCTGCTTTTACAATTCTCTCAAACTCAAATGCCTGTCCGGTGTAGTAATTAACACCTGCAAACCAGATCAGTGAAATTGAATCACCTTCTTTTTCGATCATTGCTTCAATGTCTTCTGTTCTGATAGTATCTTCATTTTCGCGTGGTTTCATTTCAATTAAAGAGTCTTTAATATCATAACCGTGAAATCTGATCTGTGACTGGACGGCGTAATGGTCCGAAGGGAATGCACTCGTTTCAATCAATATCTTGTGCCGTGTTTTAGTTGGTCTGTAAAAAGAAACAAATAAAAGATGAAGGTTTGTTGTAAGTGAATTCATATTCACAACCTCTTCAGGTTTAGCACCGCTCATACGAGCAGTCTGTTCAGTAAGGAATTCATGATATGGAAGCCAGGGATTCTTTGCTTTAGTATGTCCGGCAAGAGCGATATTTTCCCAGTCAAGTAATTCCTGTTCGACATAACTCCGGAGACTTTTCGGCTGAAGCCCGAGAGAGTTTCCTCCGAAGTATATTACATCTTCACCATCAGTATGTTTTGGAATGTAGAACTTATCCCTGAAATTTCTTAATGGATCTTTTGAATCCATATCAGGAGCGAATGATTTTTCTGTAGTAAAATTCATCAATATAGTTTTATTAAATAGTCTGTCTTAACCAATTAAAATTTATCATAGTGATATGTTAATGAGTCTTATACCCTCTTAAAAACCTCAGCATTTTTATCCTGTCGGCAGATGCATCTAGAAATCTGCTGTTGAGTTCTTCAAATGATTTTTGTCTTTTGAAAATGAGTTCATCTGTAAGTTCATAAGCAGTTTCATAATCAATGAATTTATTATAATAAGCAAATACAACTTCACTGGTGAGCTTGGCTTTGGCATCATAAACTTCAAAGAGCCTTTTTGCCGGATCATCTTCAGAAGAGTCAAACAATACAATATTGAAATATCCGCCGACACCCATATTGAATTTTGCCGCAGCGTTTGTAGCTCTGATTAACTGAATCATTCCTTCTACCCTGTCAATATGATTACGGCGTTCATCAAGTGTCTTGCTTCCTGCATAGTCTGAAAATATTATCTGAGCAGAATCTGATCCTGATCCGACTGTTTCAAAGACTGAGCCTGCCATCTGAAGGAGCATCTCGGTTTTCATGCTGAGTTTACAGATTTTGAATTCACCTGAGCTGTCAAAGCCGGCAATTATAGCTGCATTAAGAAATATGGAATCAACTTCTTCTGCATTCTTCCAATTAATGAGATCAAAGACTTTTTCTTTGAGCTCTTTCTGATTAATTTCGATCTTTTCTTTCTTAATGTCATTATAAAATCCCTGCATATAATCAACTGTCCCGAAATTAAAATAACCGTTTATTACATCATCTATATGCCTGTGCTTTACTTTCATCATTTCTTCATATGCGATCTGAAAGATATCATCTGTAGAAGTGAAACTATCTGCGCTGTCTTTGGATCTGTTCAGTGCATTATCATAATTTTCCCTGAGTCTCAACTTGATACCCCTTCTGATCTCATCCCCTATGGCAGTTGTACCAGTTCCTCCGTATACAGCTTCCAGCTTTACATTCTCCCTGATTTTTGAAGGGACAATGTTCTGAATCTTGTCTGAAGACATCATCTTCCTGACTTCTCCGATGGAGGTCTGCTCATCACAGCACATCGCTCCGGAATGTTTGTCAAATATCATTGCATTTATTACTGTCATAATAAATTATCTATTTAATTTTAAATTTTGTAACCTCTTAATAAGAGCTCCAGTTTGTTGCTGTCACCGGAATTGCTGAACAGAAAGTTTTCAGCTTCCTGAAGATCAAAATCTGCCTTCCCGAAAACAAGTTTATCAACAAGTGAATAACAGACTTCTTTAGAAATCAGACCATTATCATAAGCAGTTACTGCTTCCTTTAAAAACTGGGATTCATCGCCTGTGATCTCAAAGAATCTCTCAGAGTGATCCTTACCTTTTGCATTAATATAAATAATATCATAATATCCTCCGATCTCACTGTTCTTTATTGCGGTCTGATTTGTGATTCTTATTAACTCTGTCAGTCCGAAGATCCTGTCAACTCCGTTTCTTCTCTGTTCCAGTGAAAGTGTGTTGATAAGCTCGCCGAATGCAAGAGAAGAAGTCGTAGATCCTGCGCCTAATGAATTATAGAGACTCGTGGAAACATATAAATGAGTCATCTGACCGTAGAAATCAAAAGCATTAAAACCGAAATATCTGTCTGATCCTATGATCAGACCTTCAAGTTCGTTTATGTCTTTCATGTAAGATGATTTCAGCATTATAATATCCATTGCCTTTGAAATGATCTTGTCTTCTTTAATTTCAATTTTCTTATCATTACTGAAAAAATATCCTCTGTTAAAGTCATCGAGATTAAATCCGAATAATCCGGAGAGTTTTCTGTTAACATATTTCCTGGAGTTATCCTGAAACATTTTTAAAGCTATGCGGGAAACATCTTCAACAGTAGTAAAGATCTTTCCGGTCTTTCCTCTTTTTTTGAAATCTTCAAATTGTTTCCTAAGCTCAGTTTTTATATCGTTAATTACCTGACCTGTTATAGCTATATTTCCGGAACCGCCGTAAACCGTTTCAAGCTGAAACTCATTGCTCATTTCCTCATCCAGAAGTGATTGCATATTGTCTGCTGTATGAACTCGTCTTCTTCCTCCAATAAAAAATTCTTCATCTGTGATCATCGCACCCGAGTGCGTATCAAATTTTAAAGTATTAACCAGTCCCATAATTTTTATTTGAAATTTATATTTGTATTGAATTATTTTTTAAGATATTATAAAGCATTATTCTGCTTGGAGCTGCATCGGCAGTAAAATCCGGTATCTGAATATTCAAAAGATAAACTCCGTCTGATATGTCATCTGCTGCATATATCATTTCAGTTATTGTTTTTAGTGAATGATCAATTTTATCAACATCGTGTGATCCAAAAGGAACATTCCAGAAAATATGATGGGCGGTTAATTTACCTTTATCAAAAGTTCTGTCAACAGACGGGATATCCATAAGCAAGTGATGAACTTTAAGATTTGATATATACTCCATAGCTTCGATTGTAAAATACGGCGGCAGGTCAGTCATATAATTCTTTGTCATTTTTGAACTGTCATTGGGCAGAGTTCTAATAATTACAGCTTTTAAAAAATTCTTATCGGCATTCCTGAGTTTTTCCTCTAAAATCTTTTTTGTAATGATATGATCTGATCCGTTCATGGGAGGGTCATAAGAATCAGTCGCAGCAGAAGCTTTCTCAGGTTCAAGAGTAATGAGAGTTGCGGGAAAAAATGAATCCTTTAAAACTTTACTGACTGAAATTCTTTCTTCTGCAATATGCCCTATACATTCAGTATGTGTTCCGTTGCAGTGAGTGATGAGCGTATATACTTCAAAATTGCATCCTCCACCGCGTCTCGTATCACCAACGAAACCATCTGCTTCATAGGCTGATGATGTTGCTTTAGGAACATTGTAGGAATTCGGCTGCTCGGAGTTAAAGTTCAATGGTATGGAAATAATAAAAGGAAAAGAAGTATCGGCTGTATAAGAAATACTGTTTATTTCGAAAGTTATTATCATGTCTGATTTATGTAAAATACTTTAATTCAGTTTTGTATTCAAATTAAAATTTTCTGTTCATTTTAATTTAATTATATTGCCTAAAAAAAGTACATGTGCAGGCAATTCATTACAGCAGGTAAATTATCCAGGCTTAGAAAGCTACTGGAAGAATTATACAATGAAGATCTTAAAATCAGATTGTTTGAAGAAATAAATAAAGAAGAAGAAAATCTTGAAGATGAGATAGATGAAGAGCTTGAGGAAGAAAGGAAATATAAAAGAGATTATGAAGCAATATTGACGCATAATGTTCCGGTTATTTCTTATGATAAAGGAGAAAAGTTTCTTACAAAGATGAAATGGGGGATAAGATTCAGTCCTGAAAAAAAATCCCCGCTGATATTTAATTCAAGAGATGATACAATTAAAGAAAAACCTTTCTGGTGGAGAACATTTGATAAGAACAGAATACTGATACCGATGTTCGGTTTTTTTGAATGGCAGGACATTGGTCAGAAGAAAAAATTAAAAACAAAAATAACGCTTATAAAAAGGAAAATGTTTTTAGTGCCCGGATTATACTGGAAGAATAAAGAAGGGATTAATGAATTCACTCTTATAACTACCTCCCCAAATAAATTCATGAGTGAGATACATACACGGATGCCCGTTATTTTAGATGATAAAAAAGTATTTAACTATTTCACTGATTCAGCTGAAGATAACCACGAGAAACTTAAATCCAGCGGTGCTGAAATGGAGATGGAAGAGATGTGGGATTCGAGAGATTCATAAGATTCATAAGACTTGTAAGACTTGTAAGATTCATAAGATTTGAAAGATATTTAAGATTTCTAAAGGTTATAAGAAATCTCAGGAAAATTTATAACTTTAGTTTCCGCATTCGGGGTGAAATAATAGTAACAACAGACACGATGAGCAAAGTCATAGTACCACCGAAAATTACTGCAGGGACTGTTCCCAATAGTTTAGCCACGACACCGGATTCGAATGCACCGATTTCATTTGAAGAGCCGATAAAAATACTGTTAACTGCGGATACACGTCCTTTCATGTTATCAGGTGTCATCAGCTGGATTATTGTAGCGCGGATGACGACACTTACACTGTCAAAGCCGCCGCTTAAAGCCAGAATGCAGAGAGAGAGAAAGAAATTTTTTGACAGTCCGAATATAATAATACATATTCCGAATCCGAAAATACTGATAAGTAAATTCCTTCCCGCATTTCTTGTGAAAGGATGTCTTGTCATATAGATCGCCATTATAACTGCACCAATAGAAGGCGCAGCCCGTAAAGCACCGAGCCCCTGCGGTCCGACAAACAAGATCTCGCCGGCAAATATCGGCAGCAATGCAACGGCACCTCCGAATAACACTGCAAACAGATCAAGTGAAATAGCGCCGAGTATTATTTTCCTTTCAAAAACAAATTTCAATCCGACTGTTAATCTCTCCTTTAGTGACTGTATTCCTAATATCTCCGGTATAGGTTTATTCTTAATTGGAGAGATCAGGAATATTGAGATAATCCAGAATATTACAATCGTTATGTATGTATTTACAGGTCCGATGAATCCGTAAAGCAATCCTCCGATAGCAGGACCTGTGACAGCTCCGGTCTGCCAGGTTGTAGTGTTCCAGGTAATGGCATTAGGTAAAGTTTCTTTAGGAACAAGCTGGGAAACAAACGCAAAGAATGAAGGCGATGAAAATCCTCTGCCTATTCCGCTGAGAAAAATTGCGGAATACATTGCTATGACCTTGTTTGAAGAGAATAAACTTACAGAGTCCGTAGAAATTATAAGAAGTAATATTGAACAGAATGTCATCAAAAATACCGATGACAAAACAATTTTTTTCCTGTCATTTGTATCCGTGATATGACCGGCAAACAGCAGGACACTTATCGAAGGTATCGCTTCTGCAAGTCCTATCAGACCGAGGGATAAGGGATCCTTTGTGATCTCATAGATCTGCCATCCGACTATTACAGCCTGAATCTGTGAAGCGATCGTAATGCAAAGTCTGGCAATTGTAAAATTCCTGAATTCCCAGAATCGCAGGGCGGCATAAGGATCAGGCTTACTTATATTATCTTTCGATGAATCTTCTGTGCTCAATTTAAAAAAATTTATATGCAATCTGCTTTATTGAGAAGGATAATTCAAGTTTGTATTTTTTGGATAAAGCTCTTGCTTATACCCGGGAAAAATTGAACTCAGATGACGCGGATTATGCGTAATAATATCTGATTTATTAATTGGTAAGAGAAATTTTAAATATAAAAATATATTGTTTTTTAAAATTTTAACCGCATTATAATTTTACTTAAAATGATCAGCATATATCGGCTATATCAGCGTTATCCTCGCTCCCCAAAAATCAATCTTGTATAGCAGGGTTCTTCGACATAAATATATTCGGGCTGAAGCCGATTGGCCTGGAATCAGTTTTTCTGTTAATACAATTGATTTTGAATTTCAAATCTGATTTAATTTTCCAATCTTGTATATATTCAAAATAATTAATCTAATACATATGCCTAACAAATACGTTTATTACTTCGGCAACGGTAAAGCCGAAGGCAAAGCTGAAATGAAATCACTTCTTGGCGGAAAAGGCGCGAACCTCGCAGAGATGACTAACATTAAACTTCCCGTTCCACCGGGATTTACAATTACCACTGAAGCATGTAATTATTATTATGCTAACAAGAAAAAATATCCTAAAGAATTAGTTAAACAGGTTGAAGATGCACTTAAGAAAGTTGAAAAAGATATGGGATGTAAATTCGGAAGCAATGAAAATCCTCTTCTTCTGAGCGTGCGCTCCGGAGCGAGAGCTTCCATGCCGGGAATGATGGATACTGTTCTTAATCTTGGTTTGAATGATAAATCAGTAAAAGGTCTGATAGAAAAAACAGGTAATGAAAGATTTGTCTATGACTCTTACAGAAGATTTGTTCAGATGTACGGGGATGTCGTGATGGATCTGAAACCGAAAGATAAACATCAGGTTGATCCATTTGAAGAGATCATTGAGAGGAAGAAAAAAGAAAGAAAGATTACCAGTGATATTGAATTCACTGCTTCAGATCTGAAAGAGCTTGTGGAAGAATTTAAAGCTGAAATTAAAAAAGATACCGGTAAGAATTTTCCTGATGACCCTATGGAACAGCTTTGGGGATCTGTCGGTGCAGTCTTCAGATCATGGATGAATGACAGAGCTGAAGTTTACAGAAAATTAAATAACATCCCCGTTGAATGGGGAACAGCCGTTAACATTCAGTCAATGGTATTCGGAAATCTCGGTGAAACTTCAGGAACAGGTGTAGCTTTCACAAGAAATCCTTCCAATGGTGAGAATGTATTCTACGGTGAATATCTTATGAATGCGCAGGGTGAGGATGTTGTTGCAGGAACAAGAACTCCGCTTCCAATATCAGAACTTAAAAAAGCAAAGCCGGTAATTTATAAACAGCTCGAGCAGGTAAGAAAAAATCTTGAGAAACATTATCACGATATGATGGATATAGAGTTTACAATTCAGGAAGAAAAGCTTTATATGCTTCAGTGCCGTGTCGGTAAAAGGACAGGGTATGCTTCCGTAAAAATTGCAGTCGACATGGTAAAGGAAAAACTGATCGATATAAAGGAAGCTGTAATGAGAGTTGATCCCGAGCAGCTGAATCAACTGCTCAGACCGATATTCAGTCTTACCGAAAAACAGGAAGCAATAAGAAGCGGAAGGCTTCTCGCTACAGGTCTGAATGCAGGTCCCGGAGCTGCATGCGGAAAGGTTTATTTTAATTCTTTTGATGCAGTGAATGCAAATGCACGCGGAGAGAAAGTTATACTTGTAAGAATAGAAACTTCACCAGAAGATATCAGAGGAATGAATGCATCGGAAGGGATTCTTACTTCACGCGGAGGAATGACCTCGCACGCTGCGCTTGTTGCCAGACAGATGGGAAAGGTTTGTGTTGCAGGCTGCGGACATCTTGACATTGATTATTTACTGAAGACAATGAAAGTGAAAGGAAAGCCGCATGTTGTCAATGAAGGGGATTTTATATCAATTGATGGTTCTACAGGAGAGGTGATTGTCGGAAAGCTTCAGGCAAGACCTTCTGAAATATTACAGGTGCTCATTGATAAGACATTAAAGCCATCAGATTCAATCCCTTATTATTATTACTCGACATTTATGAAATGGGTGGATAAGTTCAGAAGACTTGGAATCCGAACAAATGCAGATCAGCCTGATCAGTGCGAGAATGCAATAGCATTCGGAGCAGAAGGAATAGGACTATGCAGAACCGAACACATGTTTTTCGGCGGAGACAGAATAGATGCGGTGAGAGAAATGATACTTGCTTACAGTACTGATGGAAGAAAAAAAGCATTGGCAAAAATCCTTCCGTATCAGAGAAAGGATTTTACTGAAATATTCAGAGTGATGAACGGATTTCCTGTTACAATCAGAACGCTCGATCCTCCGTTACACGAATTTCTTCCTCATACTGAAAATGAAATTACAAAGCTCGCTGAGCTGATCGGAACAACAGTCGGGGAAATAAAATATAAACTCGATGCCTTAAAGGAATTCAATCCGATGCTCGGTCACAGAGGTTGCCGTCTTGGAATATCATATCCTGAGATCACTGAAATGCAGGCAAGAGCAATATTTGAAGCAGCTGCAGCTGTCATAAAAGAAGGTGGAAAAGTGCATCCCGAAGTGATGATACCTTTGATCGGAAATGAAAAAGAATTCATTGAACAGGAAACAATAATAAGAAAAGTTGCGGCAGAAGTGATGAAAGAAAAGAAGATCAAATTCAAATATAAGGTAGGTACTATGATCGAAATTCCCAGAGCCGCACTTGTAGCTGATAAGATCGCTAAGTATGCAGAGTTCTTTTCATTCGGTACAAATGATCTGACACAAATGACATTCGGTATTTCAAGAGACGATTCAGGATCTTTTCTGCCTGACTACAGGGAGCTTGAGATTATGAAACGCGATCCTTTTGAATCAATTGATACTGAAGGAGTTGGAATGCTTATGAAATGGGCAGTTGAAAAAGGACGTCAGACAAGACCGGATATTAAGCTCGGTATCTGCGGTGAACACGGAGGCGAACCTGATTCCATAAAATTCTGTAATGACCTTGGTCTTGAATATGTCAGCTGTTCTCCTTTCAGGGTTCCTGTTGCGAGACTTGCTGCTGCAAGGGCAAGTATTACTTCAATTAAGAATTAATAAATAGAATAAAGTTTAGTTTTAAAATATTTTATTAATGTTTGACTGCTAAGTTATGAAGTACCGGCTATTGAATTTAAATTCACCTTAACTTCATGTCTTCGTGACTTGGTAGTTTTCATAAAACGGTTATATGCAGCTTGTTAACATTTCTGACTTTGAAAATCTAGCAAAAGAGAAACTCACGCAGATGGCTTATGATTATTATTCAAGCGGTGCGAATGATGAAATTACATTAAGAGAAAATATTGATGCTTATAAGCGAATTTTCCTAAAATACAGAGTCCTTGTTGATGTAAGCAGTATTGATATGTCAACTGAAGTTCTCGGGCAGAAGATCTCAATGCCTTTGATGATCGCACCTACTGCATTTCATAAAATGGCGCATGCCGGTGGAGAATCAGCAGTTGCTAAAGCGGCAGGATCTGCAGGTACGATCATGATATTAAGTACACTTTCTAATACAGATGTTGAAGAAGTAGTAAAAGCATCCTCAGGTCCGGTCTGGTTTCAGCTTTATGTTTATAAAGACAGGGAAGTGACAAAAGAACTTGTCAGAAGAGCAGAATCTGCCGGTTGTAAGGCAATAGTGCTTACTGTAGATGCGCCTTTCTTAGGCACAAGAGAAAGGGATGTCAGAAATAATTTTACGCTTCCGGACGGACTTTCTGTAAAAAATTTACTTCCTGTTGAAAAGGGAAATCTTCCTGAATCGAATGAATCAAATCTTTCCGGCTATGTTCAGGAACATCTGGACCCATCTCTTTCATGGAAAGATGTTGAATGGCTAAGGTCTGTAACTAAACTTCCGGTATTGATAAAAGGAATTGCGTGTAAAGAAGATGCTTTGGTCGCGGTTGAACACGGAGCCGCCGGCATTGTAGTTTCAAATCACGGTGGAAGACAACTTGATACCTGCCGCGCAACAATTGATGTATTGCCGGAAGTAGCAGATGCAGTCCGGGGAAAAACTGAAATACTTCTCGACGGCGGCATAAGAAGAGGTACTGATATATTAAAAGCTGTTGCTCTCGGAGCAAAAGCTGTACTTATCGGAAGACCTGTAATCTGGGGATTAAGCGCTGACGGAGAAAACGGTGTCAAGTCTGTACTCGGTATATTCAAAAAAGAATTTCATCTTGCGATGGCTCTTTGCGGATGTGATTCGGTTAGTAAAATAAGCAGAGAATACATTTCTTAATTAATTGCAAATTACAAATTACAATTTGCAAATTATAATTTGCAATTTGCAATTTGCAAATTGCCAGTTGAAAATTGAATGCAATTGTTTGATTTAAAGAACGTAAATTATTTATCTAAGAATCCCAACACTTAATACCAACAGCCAAAAATCAAAAGAAAAATCCAGCTCCGAAAGTAAGTTTATTATCCGCTCTTTTTCTTCCTACTGAAACGACATTATCAAAAGTATAAGTATAAATTGAATTTAACCTGAACATTTTGGTTAATGGCACTTCTATATTTCCTTCTATATAAATATTTGCTTTGGAAAAATAATTGACAACAGGCTGATACATACCGACAAATCCTATATTCATATGTTTGTCAAATACGATCTGTTTGGTTTTTAATCTGAATGAAAATCTTATTTCTTTGCTTTTTGTATTACCCGGCTTATCCTGCAGGTTTAAGTAATCATATATCAGTGCCAGCGAAACAGAGGATTTATGATCCTTGTGCGGAATGAACAGGTATTTCATTCCGCCTCCTGTCTGCGACCTAAGATCAATGCCCTTTGAATAATTATATTCTGCATACTGAAGCAGGAACGGTGAAAAGATATCCTCATAATAGAGATCAACAGTGAGCGAGCCGTAATATGAATTGTCATCTTTCGTGCCTTTGTTCTCTCCATAACTTCCGGATAGCAGTAAAATAGTTTCCAGTATTCTGCTGGTTTTTTTTACACTGCCTTTTCCCTGAACAAGAAATTTATTTGTGTTGCCGGACTGGTAAAGTCCTGTAAAGGTAACTTCTCCCGACCATTTGGATTTTGCAGAATCTATTTCCTGTGATAATGAAAAATCAGCTAACAGAAGAATTAATACTACAGGAAATGAGTGAACAATTTTCATTAAACATTTTTTAAAAATTTAAATCAAAAATATGTTTTTACTTTGAATTTTAATATGTTTAAAAAAAAATCTTAACAAAAAAAGCTCTGACAGATTATTCATCCGTCAGAGCATTGGAGGGTTGTTTATTTAAAACAATTTCTTAGTTCTTATACTTGATTGTGTATGTGAACTCTTTTCCTGAATAATCCGGACTTGTCCAGAGATTCAGGGAATTGAGCTTATCTATGACATTATCAACAAGGTCTTCGTTTAGTCCTTTTATGTCTTTGAATAATATCTTTCCGTCATTTGAAACTGTGGTTATAACCTTTACATCACCGTTAAGATCTTTGCTCTCAAATTTAAGATAAGGGGTTTTTAAAACTTCCTTTATTTCCTGAATTATCTGAGAACTTAATTCAGTTGTTTTGCTGCCGGATACTACGTCCGCTTTTGAACTTACCGGCTGCAATAAAAATACTGAAATTATTAATAATGTAAATATTGTATTGAGTGTTTTCATGGGATGTACTCCTTAAGAATTATGTTTGGAAATTACTTACTAAATTAGACGTATAATAACGCGGAAAGTTTCAATTAGCAATTGCAGTTGTTATTTTAGAATTAATGTAAAGGAAGTCAGAATAAAGCAGTGCTTAAATTCCTGATTTAGCTTTCTGAACATTCCTGATAAATCCCTTATGTTTGGTTCTTTTGACAGGAGTCCCGTTAAATAAAAGATCAAATTCATCTTCGATAAGTTTTAAATAATCATCATACGTTTTGTATATTATCTCATCACGCGGATAAAAATTAATGTCATCTGTAAAAAATCTGCTCTCATTAAAAGGGCATACATCCTGGCATATATCACAACCGAAGATCCAGCCGCTGAGATCTATTTCATCAGGTATTTCATTTCTGTTTTCAATGGTCTGGTATGAGATGCATAAATTTGAATCGAGCCTGTACTCATCATATATTGCTCCCGTCGGGCAGGCGCTTACACAAAGTGAACAGCTTTTACACATATCTACTATGGGTTTATCATATTCAAGTTCAGCATTGATCAGTATTGTAGCAATAAAAAAGAAACTTCCGAATTCGGGGTTTATTACATTCGTGTTCTTTCCGATCCATCCGATCCCGCTTCTTACAGCCCATGCTTTATCCATCACCGGACCGTCATCTATGTAAAATTTTGTTTTGATCCCTTCCTGTTCATCTTCAATTTCCCCGCAAAGTGCTTTCAGTTTCTTTTTTAATACCTTATGATAATCACGCTCCCCCCAGGCATAACGGGATATTTTCGGAATGTTTTCATTGTCAGAATGCGCAACCGGAGTGTCATACAAATATGCGAGCGAAATTACAGACTTTACATCGTCCATTACCAGTTCAGGATGAATCCTATTTTCAAATGAGTCTTCCATCCATTTCATATCAGCATTTCTTCCTTCATTAAGCCATTGTCTTAAATGTAATCCCTCTTCCCTTAAAACATTTGCTTTGGAAATACCGGATTTAATAAACCCAGCATCAAGACATTTTTGTTTTATAAAATATGTAAGATTAGTATTCAATCAGTTTCGAAGTTAAAAAGTGATTCAAAATCTTTATGAATCTTAGTAAACATTATCATCATTGAAGCCATTGTTTAAAATTTAAAATCAAATCTCTTTTCCTCCGGTCTCTTCACATATATCCAATCATCAATGATCTTAAGTACAAACGTTCGGAGCCTGCATCCCATCTTTGTCGGCTGTTCACCGGTCTTAAGATGAAACTGAAATCCGTGAACCGGACACGAAACATACATCTCTTCGACAAAGCCGTCATACATCTGTGATGTGTGATTATGAGGACAGATATTATCCACAGCGAAGTAGTCTTCACCAACTCTGAAAACAGCAATCTCGTTTTCGTCATCAAGCTGAAATCTCTTACCTTTACGGTTGTATATTTCCGAGGTCCTGCATATTTTAATGAAATCGTTTTTCATAAAAACAAAATAAATAACTTCTAATCAAAATTAAGCTTAGTTAATTGGTTGATTAGTTGATTAGTTAATTGGGGTTAATTATAATATTAAAAACGGATGCTAATGTATCTAATAAATATTGCAATGTGTAAAAAGATTATAATGAATCCCGACACCGTGAAAATTATTTTAAGAAATTTAAATTCACCGAATAATAAAATTGATTCAGCAAAATCTGTTCTTGACTCAAATGGTTTCGGGCTGTTTAATTTTGTTAATGCAGATTCAGACTCCTGTCATTTCTTTGAAGTAACGCACAGGAATTATTTGAGAACATTCAGCAGAAATGTATGCAGTAAATTAAACAGCACACCTTCTTTATATGACTTCACATCTTCGGAATCCAGAGCATTTGGAAACAATATGATTTTCATTCACGGCAATATTTCACCCGGCGGATTTGCTTTGTATGCAGGTGACTGCAATAAAGACGGAAGCGCTGATCTAAGCGATATTGCAGAAGTCTAAAATGATGTAATTATTTTCCAAACCGGTTAATTTGCAGTTGATATGACAGGCGATAATAATTCGGATCTTATTGATCTGATTCTGACCTATAATAATTCTGCGAATTTTATAAGTGAGATCGTCCCCTGAACTTACTTTCTTTGATTATTATATTTAAATTCATACAACTAATTCATAAATTAATTGAAATTATCCGAAACAAGTTAAATGTTTTATTTCCCCTAAACTTAAAAATATTATTTGATATTGAAAAAAATTATAAAGCTTTTAGAAATATTCATTACAGTAATTTTTTTACAATTAATTTATATCTCTAATTTAAAATCTCAGGAAATCGAGCCAAGATTCTATGCTAATATTCCAAAAGGATTCAACGCGCTTGCTTTAGCATATACTTATTCAAATGGTGATATAGTCACTGAAGGAACGTCACCAATTCAGGATCTTAAAATTTCTTCAAATACTCCCGTTCTTGGTTATGTAAGAACTTTCAGTCTGTTTAAATGTCTGAGCAGAATTCAGGTAAATATTCCTTATACTTTTCTTTCCGGGAATGCTCAGCTCCGTGGAAAAGATACCAGTGCAACACGATCCGGATTCTCGGATGCAAGAGTAAGATTCGGAATAAATTTTTACGGTTCTCCTGCATTATCACCGGCGGAATTTGTAAAGTATAAACAGGGCAGGATCATTGGATCAAGCCTTGTAATATCCGTTCCAATTGGTCAGTATTATCCTGAAAAATTAATAAATCTGGGATCTAACAGATGGGGATTCAAACCTGAAGTCGGTATCTCAAATAACTTCAACAGGTTTTTTGTGGAAGCTTACGCTGGCGTTTGGCTTTATACAAAGAATAACGAATATCTAAAAACCAATACTCTAAGCCAGAATCCGCTATTGAGCTTTCAGTTTCATGTCAGTTATCTTTTTCCAAACTTTATGTGGGTGGCGATTAATTCAAATTATTCAAACGGCGGTCAGACATCTCTTAACGGGAAAAGTAATAATGATTATCAGAACAATGTCAGAATCGGAGTTACTTATTCTACTCCTATTACAAAAAATTTGTCAGCCAAACTTCAGTACCATTCAGCAGCTGAAACCAGAAGCGGGGGTAATTACAAAATATTTGCTCTGACTTTACAGTATACCTGGTTTTGATTATTTGGAATTTTGGATTTGGGATTTGCTTCTCTTATTGTAAAATTTGCCACGAAGATTAAATATTTTGTAATGATCACTCCATTATATATATGTGGTCAATAAATATAAGTGGAAAATAAAAAAGCCGGATAATCTTTTACCCGGCATATAAAAAAAGTTAACTACTAACTACTAACTACTAACTATTTTACATCAAAAACCCTGTCAAGTCTCGCTATCTTCATCAGATCCCTTACATTCGCATTCACATTCTGAAGTATAAGCTTTCTGTTCTTATCACGCTCCAGTCTCTCGGAAAGCAGCAGCACGGAAAGTCCTGAACTGTCGCATTTGGTTACGTCCTTGAGGTCTATGATGAACTGGTTATCGATTTCTTTCTGAAGAAAAATCAATTCAGCTTTCACCTGAGCGGAGATCTCGTGATCAAGTGACTTTGACTCAAGTTTGAATATCGTTTTATCTTTTTGCTTGTCTATTTCAAATTTCATATTATTGTTCTTTAGGTTGCTCTTTTGGTTTAGCGCTTTCTTTTGGAAGAAGTATTTTCCGGCTGAGCTTAAGCTTCCCGGAATCATCAATTCCCATTAATTTCACCTGGACTATCTGTCCGATTTTCAATACGTCTTCAACCTTCATTACTCTCTTATTATCTATCTCTGAAATATGAAGCAGCCCTTCTTTGCCCGGAATGATCTCTACAAATGCGCCGAAGTCTTTTATTCCTTTTATTTTACCTTCGTAGATCTTTCCAATCTCCGGCACTTCTGTCAGTCCTTCGATCATCTTTCTCGCAATTGCTGCCTGTTCTTTATCGATCGCTGCAATTGTAACTACACCTTCATCATCAATATTTATCTCGGCTCCGCTCTCTGCAATTATATGTCTGATCGTTTTACCGCCCGGTCCTATGACAGCACCGATCATTTCTTTCGGAATGTTCATAGAGTAAAGATGCGGTGCATATTTTGAAATTGATTCTCTCGGAGTATCGAGTGTCTTTTTCATTTCTCCCAGAATATGCAGTCTTCCTTCTCTTGCCTGCGCAAGAGCTTTTTCCATTATGTCAAATGAAATTCCCCTGATCTTTATATCCATCTGTATTGCGGTTATTCCATCGGCTGTTCCTGCAACTTTAAAATCCATATCTCCGAAATGATCTTCATCTCCCAGTATGTCTGAAAGAATTGCAACACTTTCTTTCTCTTTAATCAGTCCCATTGCAATTCCCGCAATTGGCTTCTTCAGTTTTACTCCCGCATCCATCAATGCAAGCGAACCTGCGCAGACTGTTGCCATGGAAGATGAACCGTTTGATTCAAGTATATCAGATAGTATTCTTATTGTATAAGGAAAATCTTCTTCAGGAGGCAGCAGATTCTTTAAAGCTCTCTCTGCAAGATTTCCGTGTCCGATCTCTCTTCTTCCCGGTCCGGGTCTTCCTCCGACCTCTCCAGTACTGAACGGCGGGAAATTATAATGAAGAATGAATCTCTTTGTAGTTAGCTCTTTCAGTCCTTCTATCATCTGCTCGTCTCTCTTTGTTCCGAGAGTAACTGTTGTAAGGCTCTGGGTCTGACCTCTTGTGAAAAGCGCTGAACCGTGTGTTCTCGGCAGTACCGCTACTTCGCTGGAGATCTGTCTTATGTCCTTCATTCCTCTTCCGTCTAATCTCTTGCCTTCGTTAAGGATCATGTCTCTCATCACATCATACTGTATATCGTGAATGATATTACCGATCTTCTTTTCCTGCTCGGGATATTTTTCCGTAAGCGCAGTGATCACCTTATCGAATATCTCTTTATTCTTATCTCTTCTTTCTTCTTTGGAAAGAATAGTTCCTGTGACTGTTTTGATATCAGCTTCGCATATGCTCTTCACATCGTTTATCATTTCGGATATATCCTCCGCAGGATTGAGCTCGCGTTTCTTCTTTCCGATCTCCTTAGCAAACTCTTTCTGGAATTCACATATCTCTGCAATAAACTTATGACCGAATTTTATTGCTTCAAGAAATTCAGCTTCTGATATCTCTCTTGCTTCGCCTTCTACCATCATAATCGAATCAGTCGTTCCTGCGATCGTAATATCAAAATCTCCTTTTTCAACCTGGTCATAGGTCGGGTTAATTATAAGTTCACCGTCAAGTCTTGTTACTCTTACTTCGCTGATAGGATCTTCAAAAGGAACATCCGAAATCATCAGACAGGCAGAAGCCCCGATCGCTGCAATCACATCCGGATCGTTTTCCCTGTCAGAAGAATAAACAGAACATAATATCTGAACTTCATTAAAAAATCCTTCGGGAAACATCGGTCTTATTGGTCTGTCAATGAGTCTTGAGGAAAGTATTTCCTTTTCCGTTGGTCTGGCTTCGCGTTTAAAAAATCCTCCCGGGATCTTTCCGACTGAAGCAGTTTTCTCTCTGTAGTCAACAGTAAGCGGGAAAAAATCCTGACCCGGCTTTGCTTCATCTGATGCCGTAACCGTGCATAATACATAGCTGTCATCAAGCGAGATCAATACCGCTCCGTGCGCCTGTTTTGCAAGCCTTCCGGTTTCAAGCGTAATTGTCTTTCCGCCTATTGCTAAACTTTTTGTGTGGGACATTTATTTTCTTTCGTTTAAATTATTTTCTAATCTCTAATTCCTTGATGATCTTTCTGTATCTTTCAACATTCGTATTCTCAAGGTATCTGAGAAGCTTTCTTCTTTTTCCAACCATCTGAAGCAATCCTCTTCTTGAATGATTGTCTTTTTTGAATTTGCTGAAGTGCTCTGCTGAAAGGTCATTGATCCTTTTGGTCAGAATTGCTACCTGTACTTCCGGCTTTCCCGAATCTTTATCGGATGCTCCGAATCTTGTTACTATTTCCTGTTTTTGCTCTTTTGTTAATGGCATTTTCTTTTGTTAATGTTTTTATTTTTTAATTTTCTGTTTCGTTGATTAATTTAATGGTGCTTTCCTTGTCTTTATCCAGCTGTGTTACAAGTTCATCCAGTGAATTAAACTTCTCTTCGTCCCTAATGTATTCAATGAAATTCACCCTGATCTTCTTTCCATAAATATCTTCATCAAAATCAAAAATGTTGACCTCAAGCTTTATTGACTGATCATCAGTAACTGTCGGATTCTTTCCTATGCTCATCATTCCGGAATATTTCTTTCCTTCCAGCATCACTTCCACTGCATAAACACCTGTCTTCGGTATGAGCTTGTACCTGTTTGAAACTTCAATGTTGGCAGTAGGATATCCTAATTCCTTTCCGAGCTTCTTTCCCCGGACTACTTTTCCTTCAACCGAATAATTTCTGCCGAGTATCCTTCTTACTTTATTGACATCACCATTTTCCGAAAGCAGATTCCTGATGACTGTGCTGCTTATATGCTCTCCGTCTATCTTGAATTCATCTACCTTATCGTAAGTAAAATCATACTTTTCTGAGAGCATCTTAAGTGTATCGAAATTTCCTTCCCGGTTCTTTCCGAACATATGATCATATCCGAGGATAAGATCATTAAGGCCGATTTTATCTATTAGATAATTTTTGTAAAAATCTTCTGCAGTGGTTTCGGAAAATTCCTTTGTGAAGTTAATGACACAGACTATGTCAACTTTCAATTCACTGAAGATATCAAGCTTTTCTTCAAGTGTAGTAAGAATTTTTATGTTACCTGTTTTATTTCTAAGAACGATCTGCGGATGCGGTTCGAAGGTTATTACCACGCTTCTTAAACCTTTTGCAGCTTTTACTGTATTTAATTTCTCTATTATTTCCCTGTGACCAAGGTGAATCCCGTCAAACGTCCCGACTGTTACAGCGCTCTTCTTGTCGTATTTAATTTCATTGATATCGTTTATTACCTGCATTTATAAGATCTGTTTAAACCACTAAGGCACAAAGGCACTATATTAATTACAAAAATTACAAAACAATTCTTTTATTTTAATAACACGGCTAATATTGATGATATTATAAAATCAATAACCGCAACTATCGAGACTTATGAATTATCTGAACCTCGAAGCTGTCATTCCCGCATGCTCCTGGCGGGAATCCATTTATGAATTAGAATTGCTTATTTGTTTCCCGAAAAGAGCATTCGGGAATGACAAAACGGTTTTTATCAGTAGCTACTCATTACAAATTAATCATTACTCATTATAAACTTTTTACAGCTTCTTTTATCTTTTCAAAATTCACCTGCACGCCCGGGTTTTCAGTTGTCTCGGTATATTTCACTAGCCCGTCTTTCCCGACAAGGAACACTGAACGGCTGGAAACATTTTTCATACCGTGGGCAAAATTCTCAAGAACTACATCATAATCCTTAATTACTTCTCTGTTAAAATCACTTAGCAGTGGATATTTTATTTTGTTTTGTTTTGCAAATGCTTTCTGAATAAAAGTACCGTCAACGCTGATGCCGAGTACCTCTGTATCTCCGCCTGCAATCTCATCATAAGATTCTTCGATTGTACACATTTCTGCAGTACATCCGCCCGTAAAAGCCTGCGGGAAAAAAAGTATAAGAACGTTTTTCTTTCCCAGATATGAACCTAAGGATATTTCAACAAGATCTGCCGAAGGTGTGAATGAAGGTAATTTGAAATCAGGAGCTTTATCACCTATTTTTAATGCCATATTGAGTAATTATTTAGATTTTTATTATTTATCAAGCATTTAAGATAAGCAATTGTGATTTTATTAACAATCCGATATGCAATGCAAATTTTTGAAAATGTACACATCCGTCCAAAACGTTATTCAAAGACTTTACAATAAATTTAAAAGCTTGGCAAAAGAAAAATCTCTCCAGAGTACTCGGGATGAAAAATTGCCGGAAATTCTTTCGCAATGGCAGCAAAAATCACAGCTCCTCACTCGCTTCGCTCGCTCGTCAGACAGGTGATTTTTGCTTTCGGAATTTCTCAGAATTTCTTAACGGCAATTTGTCACATGCGGGGTTGTTTTTAAAGAGAAAATTAAGTTTTATACTGAACCAAATTATGCATATAATAAGCTATTCATTTTTATTTTGGAAAGTACTGGAAATAGTATAAATCCTCATGAAAAGATGTATAATTAAAATCAAGTGAACAGTCTGTCAAAAAACTTATGCCTGAAATAATGAAAACATCCTGAACAGGTCTGTCTTAATATCAAAAAAAGTAATTATTATTTCCTGTTCTTTAGTACATCCGCCTGATATAAATGTACCAACGCACTGTGCTTTGATACCAACGGACCATGTGTTGGTACCTGCCTGCATTTCAAAGACCTGATAATCTCACCTGGAGGACTCTGCGCTGAAGCGCTTTAACAGATGGTCTGTAAGTAGAGACGTTGCTTGCAACGTCTCTACGCTTACATATTTTGATTTCGTTCCCGAAAGTTTGGAAAAGCGCTCGTCGTATCCGCAAAGTTTCTCCATGGCTGCATTGAAGCGCTTTTAACTGATGTTCTGTAAGGTAGAGACGTTGCATGCAACGTCTCTACGACAATATTTGATACATATGAATCCTTTTGGACAATACTTACTTACAAACATTTTCAGCCATTCCTTTTAAATATTTTCTTAAAGGAACGATTATTATTTTAAAGAGTTAGCATAAACGAATTTTAACAAATAATGAGACATATCCTCAGGGTTTTCATGCCTTTAATAGCAATAATCGTATTTGTAAACCTTTACTTCGCGCATCCCGACGGCATTCAGTCAGTCGGTAATTACCCTATCTGGTTAAATGATACTTTGGGAAACCATACAGACCAGACTTCGGGTCTTTGCTATATAGGCGTAAACGGCAGTATAAAGACATTTCTTTGTGCAGATGACATTGGCAAGATCAACAGAATTGTAATTGATGAAAGTAGAAATCCGCCTCAGCCTGTAATTACTGAAATTGCTTATTCAAAGGAAGTAAGAGACCTGTTTTATAAGTTTAAAAAGAAAGATATGGAAGATATCTATCTTGACAAAACAAATAACAGAATTCTTATTTCTCTGGAAGGTCACGAATCCAGTTCTCTGGACCCTGAAATATATAAACAAAAAGAAGGGATCTATGAAATGACTTTCAATAATGACATAATGACTTTTGATACCATTCTTACCGCAAAAAGACTTAAGCTTCCGAAAGAAATTTATGCTCATACATATGACAATATCGGCTTCGAAGGATTTGCAGTTACTGAAAATTATTTTTTTCTCGGTCTGGAAAATTATCAGAGGGACGGAACGGAATTTACAGACAGTACTCTGCTTTATGTACTGAACCGCAAAACAAATGAACTTAAAACAATAAGTACGAGGGAATTCAAAATAAGTACTATCTGCGGTCTGTATGCAGCAGATGATTACAATCTCTACGGAATCGACAGAAACAGAAGAAGCATGTTTTATATAAATTTTAATGAAGACTTTTCAGTGAACAGCTGCGAAATAAAGGAAATGGCTTTGTCCATTCCGAAGCATAGGGACATTAATTCTATTATCGGTATCGCGCCTGAATCCATTACATTCGACGCAAGCGGAAATATCTATGTTGCCATTGATCCCTGGAGAGATTTTTATAAGCCTGATATTACCGACAGGAAAAAACTCTCTCAGGATGAATTAAATAATTTCTATGAAGGCATACCGATTATGTATAAATTTAAAAATACATTCAACTGAGAATTCATAATTTGATTCATCTGTTTTTTGATAACAGGATCATTTAAAATCCAAAAATGTATTCCAATAATTATCCTGATAGATCTTGTTCTGTATTTTGATAATTATAACTATTTAAATTGTCATCCCCGCATACTTTTGGCGGGGATCCATTCAGTATATTCTGATTAAAGATTGATCCTCAGGACAATTTACAGATAATACAGAATACATTTCTATAATTGTGCTTCTCTGTCATTTAAATTTACAGCAACACTTTTAAGGCCCTAATGATTGGATCCCGCCAAAAGCGCGCGGGGATGACAGGTATCGAAGGTGAAGAGTTTTATGTTATACTGGAGGCATGAAGGTACAAAGTAATCTGTTTTAAAACTTTTTTCTTCGTGTATTTGTAACTTTGTGGTTTACTTAAAAAAGTATTAGACTAAAAAAACTGTATTTTTATACCTAAGTGTTTTAATAAAATCAAAATGAGATCATACAGAAAAGAACTCTGGTTCGATATAAAGAACCGAAGAGAGTTCATTAACATAACGCCTGAAATCGAACACTGCCTCGCTGAAAGCGGCATCGAAGAAGGATTACTCCTTTGCAACGCAATGCATATCACTGCAAGCGTATTTATCAATGACGACGAACCGGGGCTTCACAATGACCTCGAAGTCTGGCTTGAAGGACTCGCTCCCGAAAAACCGCATTCAAGATACAAGCATAATTCGTATGAAGATAATGCGGACGCTCATCTCAAAAGAACTGTCATGGGAAGGGAAGTAGTAGTAGCCGTAACTGACGGCAGACTCGACTTCGGTCCCTGGGAACAAATATTCTATGGTGAGTTTGATGGTAAAAGAAAGAAAAGAATTCTTGTTAAGATAATCGGAGAGTAAACACTTTCTAATTGCAAATTACAAATTACAAAT
>DAIPYG010000005.1:0-70618 GCA_036782875.1 Bacteroidota bacterium
ATGAACTACTTGTATCGTTGTATACAATTTCCCATGTATCCCCGGATGAAGTTGTTTTTAATATTTGACCCTTACTGCTTGCACAATAACCGGTATTCAAATTTGAAAATTGTATGGATTTTATCTCATCAGTAATTCCCTCTCTCTGAATTAACCAGTTCAATCCGGAATCAGAAGTTTTCAGAACTAAGCCATATTCACCGACTCCAATTCCGGTGTAATCATCTTTAAAGGAAATACTCCTTACCCTCTGACTTGTTCCTGAATTAAGTGTATTCCAATTTAAACCGCTGTTTGTGGTTTTCAAGATTAATCCGGAATCTCCGGCAATATATCCGGTATTTACGTTTGTAAAAAAGCATGAACTAAGATTTTCAGTAATATTTGTTTGAAGAGTATTCCAGCTAGATCCTCCATCTGAAGTTCTTTCCACAACTCCGTGACTTCCAACTGAAAAACCCGTCATATCATTTACCATAAATATAAATTGTGAGTAACTTGAACTGTTTATATGGAACCAGGTATTTCCACCGTCAGTTGTTTTTATTTTTTCCTGGAAACTGTATAAATCTCCAACAGCATAACCAGTTAATGAATTTAGAAAAAACAAACTGGTTAGCGGGCCGAGAAAAACCGGTAATGGTGGATGGAACCATGTACTTCCGCCATTAGTAGTTTTTGAGATTGTTCCGAAATGATAAACAGGAGCAGCAAAATATTCTCCGCAAATGAATCCGGTATTTGAGTCAATGAATAAAATGTCCATCAAATGATTTGGCCACTCATTATATAGTTGGCTCCAATTAAAACCACCATCCGTTGTTTTCAAGACATTTGTATTGTTAACTGCAAATCCCAGCGATTCATTGACAAAATTCACAGATGTAAGACTGGATGTTGTGTTTGTATTGCAGTTAAACCAGGTATCTCCACCATCTGTTGTTCTGATAAAAGACCCGAAATTCCCTGCAGCCACACCCAGGTTCTTGTTTATGAATTGCATTTTATTTAGTTCATTACCTTGAGGAATCGGATTCAGCCAAAACCAATCGGATTGAGAAAAGGAAAAGGGAGCATTAATACAAAAACACAAAATTATGTATGATATGTTTTTCATGATTTAAAAAATTAGATGATTAACCAATTACTAAAAAATATAAGAACTGATAATATTAAAACACTTCTTAAATAATAATTAAATTCCTTTCAACGAAAATAATTGCAAATGAAAGTTTCAATATTTGTTCTTTTCAACTTACTTGAAATTAAATAAATACTAATTAACATCCTATGATTTATATCATGTTTTAAAAATAAATATTTTCCAATGAAGAGAAAAAAAATTCTCATTCGTTATCCCGGAAAGTCATATGGATAGAGGATCAGTAGCTGTCCTTTTCTAACTTCACCTTCCCTCTGAATATCCAGTAAACCGCAATTGTATAGCTCAACACCAGCGGCACGCCGATGCAGGCGATGATGAGCATAGTCGTAAGCGTACTTTCGGATGATGCGGAATTGTATATGTTGAGACTGTTCTCCGGATTCGGATCAGATACGACAAGATTTGGAAAGATGCCAATTGCAACTAATGAAATGAGCAGAGCGATTGTTCCGGATGAAGAAAGAAATGCCCAGAATTCTCTATTGAAATGTATCTCTCTCGGGATGTTAAGTACAAGCAGTAAAGTTGCTATGGGAATTACAGCCAGCCAGATATTTTTGAAAAAAACTTCGGGCAAATGCGGCTGATAAATGAAAGTTGAAATAGTAGTTATAATATAGAGTGATATAAATGCGAAGATAAGTTTTTTAATGATCCTGACAATGTTGCTTCTCATCTCTCCTTCTGTTTTCATAATAAGAAATATAGCGCCATGAAGAGTAAGCAATGATACTGCAGTCAGTCCGACAAGAATTGAATAAGGGTTGAGCAGATCAATGAAACCGCTCATCACATTTTTCTTTTCATCTAAAGGAATTCCTCTTGCGAGATTTCCAAGCGCTACTCCGAAAAGCAGCGCAGCGCCGAGACTTCCCAGACTAAAAAATATATCCCAGCCCTTCCTCCATTTCGGATCTTCGCGTTTGCTGCGGAATTCTATGGCAACACCTCTGAACAGCAGCATCATCAGCAAAATTATAAAAGCATTGTAGAATCCTGAAAAGACCGTGGCATAAACTTCCGGAAACGCGGCAAACAAAGCTCCGCCGCCGACAACAAGCCAGACTTCATTGCCGTCCCACAAAGGTCCGATGCTGTTGATAGATTTTCTTCTGTCTTCATCTGTCTTATGAAACAGATGCAGAATGCCGACTCCGAAATCAAATCCATCAAGAATGGCATACCCTGCCAGTATAACCACGATTAAAATAAACCAGATTATGTTCAGATCCATAATTAATTTTTATTCAGGATAAATATTATACGTAATTAACATAACGACGTCATTTATCTTTCTTTCTCTGCTCAAGCGCTTGTCTTATCTTCAGCGGAAGCTTTACCAGTGAACTCTTCGTATCAATTTCATCCAGCGCTTCGGGTCCGTGCTGAATTTTATTATTCAATACATAAATAAAAACAATGAACAGCATCAGATATAAAATAAAAAACATTATGTTTGAAAAGTAAAGCTGGCTCTGTGAAAGTGTCGGTGAAATCCCCTCAGCTGTTTTCATCAGTCCGTAAACTATCCACGGCTGGCGTCCGACCTCCGCAGTTATCCATCCGGCTGTATTGGCTAAGACCGGAAGAAACACCGAGAAAACAAACATCCATAAAATATATTTTGTATTGAAAAGTTTTCCGCGCCACCAGAGGAAACAGGCAATCAATGACAACAATATCAGAGTCACGCCAATGGAGATCATAATATGATAACTCTGAAATGTTATCTGCAAAGGCGGTCTTTCATTAACAGGAATTGAATCGAGTCCTTTGATCGGAAAATCCGGATCGAGATCTATGAGAATACTCGTCAGACCCGGAATCTTTATTCCTTTTGTTTCACCTGCGCTTTCATCTATGTAGCCTAAAATTGCCATGTCAGCCGGTCCGCTCTTCCAGTGGCCTTCCATTGCGGCGAACTTTGCGGGCTGATATTCATGGACTATCTTTGCGCTCTTATCACCGGATATGAACATCTGTGCCAGCGAGATCACTACTGCAATTACCAGCGAAACCTTCATCGATGCTTTTGCAAACTCAATGTGTTTCTTTTTCAGAAGATACCATGCGCTCACGCTAAGTACAAAGAAAGCTCCGGCAAGCCAGCATCCCATCAGAACGTGAGTTAGTCTTATCATAGATGAAGGATTGAATACCATTGCCCAGAAGTCAGTGATCTCAGCTCTCATACCGTTAGGTCCCATTACAATTTCAAATCCCGCGGGAGACTGCATCCACGCATTTGCAATTACAATCCATACAGCGCTGAAGTGAGCTCCGAGACAAACCATTATTGTGCTGAAGAAGTGAAACTTAGGTGATACTCTTCCCGATCCGAAAAGAAGTATTGCCAGAAATCCCGACTCAAGAAAAAATGCGAATATACCTTCAGCAGCAAGAGCGCTGCCGAAAACATCCCCGACGTAGCGTGAATAGTTAGCCCAGTTGGTGCCGAACTGAAACTCCATCGGTATGCCCGTTGCAACTCCGATCGTAAAAGTCAGCGCAAATACTTTCGTCCAGAATCTGCTCACCTGTAGCCATAACAGATTTTTGGTTTTCAAATATATTCCTTCGGATATTACAAGAAATACACCGAGTCCTATAGAGAACGGCGGATAGAAATAATGAAATATATTGGTGAGAGCGAATTGCAGGCGTGATAAGAATATTACAACTTCATCCATGGGTGTAATGTCGAAGCATTTATTTAATTTATTTTAAAAATAAAAATAATTAAAGATTAGTTATACTTAAATAAAAATCTCTTATGCTTATTTTAAATTCACATCAATGTTGTTCCCGAAATTAGAATTCTAAAATTATCTTGTATTTAGTTGTGGAAGTATGAGTTGAATAGAAAGTCGTAGGAAGAGGAGAGGATAGTGGAGATGTATGGCTGACACCACCACCAACCCATCCACTTGAGTCTCAAAACTTCTCTCATTTCCAAACCCTGACCGGGTTCACGTGATTTTTCCATAACAACCCGGGCAGATATTAAAACTATTACAAGTTATTTTACGTTACTTAAGTACCGAACAAAATAATGTACGGATTAAAATCTAAAAATAATTTATGTTGAAATATATATTTGTAATAGTATTGGTTATTGTTACTGCTATGGGATGTAAATTCCTTACCGGCAAAGATGATAAACAAACAACCGTAAAAAAAACAACTCAACCGAAAGGAGACCCGGGTAAAATGGAAACAGCAACACTTGCCGGAGGATGCTTCTGGTGCATAGAAACTATATTCAACGATCTTAAGGGTGTGGATAAAGTAGTATCAGGATATTCCGGCGGAAATGTAAAAGAACCTTCTTATGAACTGGTTTGTACGGGAACCACCGGTCATGCTGAAGTTGTACAGATCACGTTTGATCCTGCTGTGATCAGTTATGAAACGCTGCTGGATGTTTTCTTTCACATTCATAATCCAACCACTTTAAACAAGCAGGGAGCAGATGTAGGGACACAATACCGTTCGGCAATATTCTATCACAGCGAGGAGCAAAAGAAAACAGCCGAAAGCGTCATTGATAAAATTAACAAATCAGGTCTGTGGGATGCTCCGATAGTTACTGAAGTTACGCCTTTCGATGCATTCTATGATGCTGAAGCGTATCATCAGGATTATTACAATCAGAATAAGGAGAAGTCATACTGCTCAATAGTAATTGCTCCGAAGGTGAATAAATTTTTTAAGGAGTACAAACATCTTCTGAAAGAAAATGTTCAGGAGTAGTTGATTGATTGGTTAATTGTGTTAATCAATACTATCACGCTGTCATTGGTATTCCAAAGTTATCAAATCAGACTAAGAACGCAGCGGATAACATGTTATCCCGCTGCGTTTTAAATTTCATTTTATAAGCGCCAATTTAGATGATAGAATCTTACCTCCGTAATTCAGTATATAAAAATATACTCCGCTTGGGAAATCACTGCCGTAGAATTCAACTTCATGAATTCCGGCATTTAATTTTTTATTTACTAAAGTTTCTACTTCATTTCCTGAAATATCATAAACAACAACAGATACGATATTCGCAGCCTGTATTTCGAATATTATCTTAGTAGAGGGATTAAACGGATTCGGAAAATTCCCGTGCAGTTTAAAATCTTCAGAAATATTTATTTCGTTTTGACGGATTCCCAGAATCAACTCATTTAATGGTCTTTTCCAGATATTTCCGTTTGAAGTACCTGCAAATATGTATTCCTGAGTTACTGCAATTGATGTGATATCCGTATCCGTCATTCCTGTGTTAATTGAAGTCCATAATTGTCCCCTGTTGTTTGAAAGAAATATTCCCCTGCTGTCAGAACCTGCAAAAACATTTACGCCTTTATTTACAATTACATTGAACACTGAATCATCAAGTCCGGCAGTGACACGGGTCCAGTTAGATCCAATGTCAGCAGAATGAAAAATACCTCCTCTGCTACCGGCATAGAGATCTCCTTCAAAAGATGAGAGCGTCAATACAGATAAATTGGTAAGTCCGTTGATAGCAAAATTAAATGTCAGACCATTATCTGTGGTACGCAAAATTGTATTTGCAATGCTGATGTAAAATTCCGTTTGAGTTCCATAGATCGCAAACAACTTATCTCCTTCACCTAGTGCAAATCTTTGCCAGTTAACTCCGTTATTTGTTGTCTTAAAAACTCCGGCAAGAATATGACCTGCGTATATGTCATTATTTACAGAAGTAAGTTTTCTGAAATGTCCCCCTGATAAACCTGAATTTGTAATGTTCCAGTTATTCCCGTTATCAGATGAAGAGAAGACTCCTGAGCCGGTAGATGCAAAAATACCAAGGTCATTTGCTGCCATACAAGTTATAAAAGTAGTGTTCATTCCCGAATTAACGGAGACCCAGCTTACTCCGTTATCAGATGAACGGAAAACCCCTGATGATTCCGAGGAGGCGAACAGGAAATTATTATGCGCTTCAATATCAGAGATCCTCCCTGCGCCTGAATTCTGTAAAAGGATCCACTGCGATTTCAACTCAGTGTTGAAAAAAACTAAAGTTAATATTACAGCTGTAAATTTAAATTTCATTTAAATTATTTTTTTGATTTCATTATCAGTATGCTAAAAATTAGATTTATCAAATTTATATTCAATTCCATAAAGGCAGATTTAATAATTTATTAATTTTTCGATGCGGAGTTGAAGCTTCATGCCAGTACCGCCTTCAGCGTTGCATTCCACGCAGTCCGTTCTGTCGGAGTCTCACTGATCTTAAAACCGGTAAACAGGAAGTCCTCCTGTATGCAAAAATAAAATATTGGAATTGGTCTTTAATTTTTTCTTCTCAAGATGATCCAGCATTGCATAAAATGCTCTGCCGGTATAAACAGGGTCAAGTAAAATTCCTTCACTTTCAGCTATTTGTTTTATTGCCGATGATTCATTTCCGGTGACTACTCCGTATCCCGGTGAATCATATCCTCTGATGAGTTTAACATCAGCCGCGGAAAATTCCTTTTTGATATTCAACAGATCAGCGCCGTTATTTAATATATTAAGAATGTTTTCCTCAAGTGTTAATCCTTCCTGATCTTCTTTATCAATATTCACAGGCATAAGCTCTGATTTTAAATTAAATAACTCCGAACCTAAAATTAATCCCGCCTGAGTTCCGCCGGATGATGAAGCAAAAAATATATGATCTATATTCAAAGACATTTCTTCAAGCTGATCTTTTAATTCTGAAACGGCATTTACAAATCCGAGCGCACCGGTAACATTAGAACCTCCGTAGGGAATGACACAGCATTTTTTATTCTTCCTTTCCAGATCAGATTTAATACCGGGAATATCTTCGCCTTTTCTGTGTTCTCCTGTAAAATGAATTTTTGCTCCGAATAAAAAAGATGATAATAAATTTCCCTCATATTTTTCCGGCTCATTTCCTCCAAGTGCCAGATGACATTTCAGACCTACAACCGCGCACGCGGCAGCTGTCTGTCTGCAGTGATTGGACTGCTGAGCACCGCCTGTTATAATTGTATCACAGTTTTTATTAAGCGCATCAAAAATAAGATATTCCAGCTTGCGGGCTTTATTACCTCCGCCTGCAAGACCAGTAAGATCATCTCTTTTAATATAGAGCCGGTGTCCCGGATATTTCTGCGATAAGTTTTTTAAAGGGTGTAACGGAGTGGGTAAAAAACAAAGATCAGTTTTTTTTTCAAACATTATTGTAAAGCTTTATGATTTTTTTAATATCAGAAAATTTGTCGTCAGATTAAAAAAATATATTATGATTCTCAAACCTCATAAAGTATATATTCAATCTTTATTCTGAAGCGATGAACACACCCTGACAGAGATACTTCGAAGAGTCATTTGCCGAAAGAATATTCTTTATATTAAAGTGTAAGCATCTGAATTATTCTGAGGAGCCTCGTGATGCGCTTATTCCACCCTTTCAGTAACAGGGTCGGGCTTTTCGCCGAGGAATTCAACCCATGCCTTTTTCATGCAGGGGTAATGCGTTGCCGCTTCTGCAAGATTCATGAAGTTAATAATATTATCCTCGAATCGAGTAAAGAGAGTTGTATCTTCAAGTTTGCCTTCGGGTGTAAATGCCTTATGTGCAGTTGCAAGTGAGAACATATTAGGATAGACTCTTGCCCCAAGATGCTCCAGCGGAATTCTTAAAGACCAGAGTCCGCGGTTGCCACCGACCATTGACGGCGACTGACATTAATAATACATGGCGTTCATTGAATGGCTGAGGACGAAACCTTGAAACCCAGTCAATTGCATTTTTCAAAAATCCCGGAACAGAGCTGTTAAATTCAGGGGACGATATGATGATTGCATCATTTGCAAGAATGCGGTTACGGAATTCCGTCGTTCCATCCGGAAACGTACCTTCGGTTTCTACATCCTGATTATATGACGGGCAGTCAAACTCTTTCATATCCGCAAAGTCGACCCTGCTTCCGTTTTTCTCTATTACCTCTGCAGCTAATTTTATCAGTCGTGTATTCAGTGAATTTTTTCTTAATGAAGCAGAAAAAACAAGAAAGCGCAATGGCTCTCTGCCTGGACTATTATTCAGATCTGTATCTGACATTTTTTTTTAATTAGATTAAGTAAAAAATTTAAGAAGAAGCTTATATGTATGTAAAGTCCGGACGGAATTTAATTACTGAATTCATTTTCTTTGATTTAGATAAGAACGCAATACTTTAATTATTTCAGAAAAATCACGCCAAGCGACAGCTGCAGACCGCCTACATCATCAATGGTATTATACTGAAGACTCTGAACTCCGTCTCCAAAAAGCGGAAGGTAATAATAGTTGAAGTTGACATTCATTGACATGCTTTTATTCTGCCGGAAGCTGACTCCTAAACCGGCGTATCCCCCGAATGCAAAATGTGTCTGAGTGGATCCGAATGCGGCAAAATAACTTTCATTATAAGGATTAGTAAGAACAAGAGTCGGAGCTATCCCTATATTGAATATAGGAAGAAAATCCCCGTCAATATCGTCTTTGAATAATTCTTTTCTTATCCCGACACTAAGAGGCATCATGAATACCCTGTTAATCTTATCCACGACCACCGAGTTTCCGAAAACATCAAAGCGCTCAATCTCTCTTTCATCCGTAACCCCTGAAAATGAAATGCCGAACACAAGATCCGTAGTCCTGCCCAATGATGAGTAAAGACCTGCATAAGGTCCGAATCCGTTTTCTCCGTAATTCAAACCAAGGCTCCAGCTGTTTCTTCTTTCTTTTTTTACTTTAGTATATTTTATTGTTTGCTGTGAATATGTGAGGGCAGAAGTACTGATGAATATCAAACAAATGAGAATGACTGAAACACTTATCCTCTTCATAATAGTTATATTTGTTTATTGTTTAAAGAAAGTTAATTAATTAATTTTTGATTTAAAATTCCAAACACATTTGACGGATAAAAGATTTATCAAAATCAAGAATGTCGTTGAAAAAAGACAGAAGAATTTTACACTGGTACTGGAGAATATTCATGACAGGCATAATGTGAGCGCTATACTCAGAAGCGCGGATGCTGTCGGAATAGATAAAGTCTATCTCATTTATAATACTAATAAATTCCCGAAGATAGGGAAGTCTTCTTCTGCCAGCGCAAAAAAATGGATCACACTTGAAAGGTTCGGAAACGTGAAGGATTGTTTTGATAGTTTAAAAGCTGATAAATATAAAATTTATTCCACCCATCTGAGCGAACACAGGAAAAACTATTCTCTTTATGACCTTAATCTGACACAGAGAACTGCTCTCGTATTTGGAAATGAGCATACCGGAGTATCAGATGATGTAAAAGAAATGAGTGACAGGAATTTTCAGATACCTATGTACGGAATGATACAGTCGCTTAATGTATCTGTGGCTGCAGCAGTGAGTCTGTATGAGGCATTAAGACAGAGAGAGGCGAAGGGGAAATATTTACGTTCGGATTATTCGAAATCTGAATTGAGTGAGAAACTCAATAATTATATAAACAGATAAAAATTATATGCTGCCTTCATATTTATCCAAAGAGCTGAAACTGAAAAATCTGAATAATTTCCTTCTTATCTCAGGACCGTGTGTAGTTGAATCAAAATCCATAGCATTCAGGACCTGCGAGACCCTAAAGAAAATTACAGATAAGCTGAAGATACCTTTCATATTCAAATCATCTTATATTAAAGCCAACAGAACTTCTTCAGGATCATTCAGAACTATCGGAGTAGAAAAAGCGCTGTCGATTTTAGCCGGTCTTAAAAAAGAATTTAATGTTCCGGTGCTTACGGATATTCATTCAGAGATAGAAGTTGAGATCGCCGCTGAAGTTGCGGATGTTCTTCAGATACCTGCATTTCTCTGCAGGCAGACAGACCTGCTCGAAGCAGCCGGCGAGAGCGGAAAGATCGTGAATATAAAGAAAGGTCAGTTTCTTGCGCCTGATGATATGAAGTATCAGGCGGAGAAAGTTGCTGCCACCGGAAACAAGAAAATATTTCTTACAGAGCGCGGCTCGACATTCGGGTACAATAATCTGGTAGTGGATATGAGAGGACTGGTGATTATGAGAAGATCGGGATATCCCGTTATATTCGATGCAACGCATTCGATACAGATGCCTTCGAAGGACAAAGGTGTAAGCGGCGGAAATCCCGAATTCATCCTGCCCCTGGCAAGAGCAGCTGCAGCTGTTGGCGTGGATGGTTTTTTCATAGAGACTCACCCTGATCCGAAAAAAGCATTGAGTGATGCAAGCAGTATGATGAAACTGGATAAGATGGAAAGTCTATTAACGCAGCTGAAAGAAATCGACTTAAATACAAAGAAGTATAAAGATACTTTAAGCGGAAAATAAAAAGTTAAAAATTTTATGATTTTATTTCAGCAGCTCTATAATTTTTATTTTAAAAATACTGAATGAATATAAAACCCTTACCCCTTCGTTCCGAAAAAATAAAACCGGTTTATTATGCAGGAATATTTTTAATTGCGCTTTCTACTCTGCTTCTGGAGTTTTCTTTAACAAGAGTTTTATCAGTATCTTTATGGTATCACTTTGCTTTTATGGTCATAAGCGTTGCGCTGCTGGGATTCGGCGTGAGCGGCGTAGTGCTGTCACTTGATAAAAAATTAATCAGGATGGAGCCGGATAAGCTGCTTTCATTGCTTTCCATATTTTACGGAGCAAGCATTATCATTTCATTTATTCTGATGAATAAAATCCCGTTTGATCCGTTCAGTCTGCTTACCGACCCGGTGCAGTTCCTCTATCTTCCGCTTTACTATCTGTTAATAACAATTCCTTTTTTCTTTGCAGGACTGATAATTTCCTTACTGCTTTCACGGTTCAAGGATAATATCTCCAGGCTGTATTTTTTCGATCTTACCGGAGCCGGTCTGGCTTGTGTAATATTCGTGATTATAATGCCTGAGCTCGGTGGAAACGGAAGCATTGTAATTGTCTCGGCAATAGCTTTCTTTGCTGCTGTACTTTTTGCTTTTGAAAACTATAAAGTCATTGCTTTAATATCTTCAGTGCTGCTGATTTTTGCGTTTACATTTCTTATAAATCCGGATGAAAGATTTCCTATTAATGTGACTGCAAACAAGATTTACGGTAATTTCATAAAAGCCCGGCCCGAACTTAAGGTAAGAACTGACTGGAACACTTTTTCAAAGATCGACGTAATGGTGGATGAAGATAAAGCAGAAGACGGATATAATATATACATGGCAATTATAGATGCCGGGAATGCAACGACAAATATTCCAAACGTAAAATCACTTCCTCCTCAGACAAAGCCATCGGATGCTTCCAATCTTGCTTATGCCCTCAAAGATTCTGCACAGAAAGTTTTTATTATTGGTTCAGCCGGCGGAGGTGAGATACTCGCAGGTTTATACAGGAATGCAAAGAACATTACAGCCGTTGAAATTAACGGAATATTAAATGACTACTTAAAAAAAGATCTGGTATACTGGACGGGACCTTTAGTCAAGAATAACAAGAATGTAAATCTCATAACAGATGATGCACGTTCAGTTCTGTCTTCGAAAAGAATTGCCTATGACGTTATCATATCCGCTCATACCATTTCTGCATCCGCAGTATCCAGCGGCGCGATGAGTATGGTAGAAAATTATATTCTTACAAAAGAGGCCGTCAAAGAATACCTGAATCATCTTGAAAAGGACGGGGTGATCTATATATCAAGACCAGAGACCCAGATCCCTAAACTGATCAATACACTCAGGCAGGCAAGGTTTGAAAACAGTAAAGGTCTTGAAGACAGTAAAAAGAATTTTATCATTTTCAGAAGACCTCCGAATACTTTTGAAAGTGATAAGAGCTTTCTTGCAGGTGTGATATACAAAAAAGATGGTTTTTCGGATCTTGATGTAATTGATATCAGACAGGAAGCAAGCTCACTGAATATGGATATTATGTATGACCCACTTTCTGCTCAGGACAATTATTACAAACAAATAATAGAATCCGATAAAATTTATGATCCGGAAAGTAAATATCCGCCTGCAACAGACGACAGACCTTTCTTCGATCAGAATATCGGATTTTCAAATCTCTCACTTCAGGGGATCAAAGAGACATTCTCTCAGGATGATAAGGCAATACTTGCGCTTAAGGACAAACCTGTTGCAGAGACAACTCTGATTGCCATTCTGATACAGTGCATACTCATTGCCGGACTTCTTATATTATTGCCTTTGAAAATTTTTAAAAAAGAAGATACTTCTGTGAAAATATCAAAAGAAAATTCTAAGGATTCTGTAAAGGAATTTTCTAAAGAATTTTCTATGGATAAAAAATATCTTTTTTATTTTGCCTGCCTTGGTCTTGGATATATAATTCTTCAGATATGCATGATACAGAAGTTTACTCTTTTTCTCGGTCAGCCTGTAATTACGCTTCTGACCGTAGTATCAACAATGCTCATTGCATCCGGTCTTGGCAGCCTTGTATCTGCAAAATTCTTTAAAAACAAAATTAAAAACCTTTATATCATTTTCGGTGTCATAGCTTTACTTACATTGCTGATTGGAATATTGAATCCGTATATCTTCAGTTCTCTTGTAAGGCTGGATCTGCACTGGAGAATTATCATATCTGCATTGTTGATATTCCCGCTTGGATTTTTCATGGGGATGCCGTTCCCGATCGGTATGTCACTGATTCTTCCGGGCGAAAGCAGGTTCGTATCATTTGCCTGGGGAGTGAATGGATTCTTTTCGGTCATAGGAACCGTAACAGCAATCATACTTGCAATGTCATTTGGATTCAGAATTGTTTTTATTGTTGCGGCTTTAATATATATTATTGCAATGATACTTATTGCCGGAAGGCATAAAAGAATTATAGTATCACATTCATAAACTTATTTAATCTTAATTATTAAATTGTAAATACAAACATATAGTATGGAAGATCATTACAGAAAAAAAACTCTGGCAATAGTTGTCGGAGGGGGTCCGGCACCGGGCATTAACGGTGTCATCAGATCAGTAACAATAGAGGCGATAAACTCCGGGCTTGATGTTTACGGTATTTATGACGGATTCGAGCATCTCAGCAAAGGTGACTCCACACATTTTACTGAGCTGAAAATAGAAGATGTTTCAAGGATACATTTTACAGGAGGAAGCATTCTTCAGACTTCACGTGTCAATCCTGCAAAGAGCAAGGAAATGCTTGATGCATCACTGAAAGCTCTGACACAACTATCGGTTGATTATCTTATTACAATAGGTGGTGACGATACTGCTACAAGTGCTTATAAAATTGACCAGCTTGCTAAAGGTCAGATTCAGGTAGCACACGTACCAAAAACAATTGATAACGATCTGCCCCTTCCCGGAAATATGCCGACATTTGGATATCAGACTGCAAGGGATATTGGATTTCACATAGTACAGTCACTTATGGTGGATGCAGCAACGACAAGGAGATGGTATTATGTGGTCACTATGGGACGCAAGGCAGGACATCTTGCTCTGGGGATCGGAAAAGCCGCAGGAGCTACTTTAACAATTATCGGGGAAGAGTTCAGGAATAAGACCATCAGTTTTGAAACTATCTGCGATATACTTGAAGCATCTATCATAAAAAGAATGGCTCTTGGGAATCCGTACGGAGTTGCAGTTCTCGCCGAAGGGATCATTACAAGAATTGATGAACAGGAACTGATAAACCATCCTTATGTAAATCTTGAAAAGGATCTGCACGGAAATATCAGGTTATCCGAAATAGATATCGGAAGGATTACAAAAGATGAAGTAAGAAGAAGGCTTCGTGAAAGAGGACTAACTACCACTATTGTAAATAAAGATATTGGATATGAACTAAGATGCGCTTCTCCTATTCCGTATGACTGTGAATACACACAGGATCTCGGATATGCTGCAGTCAGATATCTGCTGAATGATAATTCAGGCGCAATTGTAACTGTTGATAAAGGTCAGCTTATTCCGATTAAGTTTGAGGATATTATTAATTCCGAAGGAAGAATAAACACACGGGAAGTGGATGTTGATTCCGACAGTTATCAGGTAGCAAGACAGTACATGATAAGGCTTGAGAAAAGTGATTTTGAAGAAATAAAAAATGTAGCGCGGCTTGCATTGATAGGGAACATGAAGACAGAAGAGTTCATTGAAAAATTCAAATACCTTATCAATGATCCTCCTGTAAAAGATAAGCCTTCACAGGAATAATAAATTTTTAACGGGATAAATAAAAATTGAAAATAGGAATATTAACCAGCGGTGGTGACTGTCCGGGGCTGAATGCAGTGATAAGGGCTATAGTCAGAAAAGCCGATCTGATGAAATTTGAAACAATAGGAATAAAGAACGGATGGAAAGGATTATTTGATGAGAGTTATATTCCCCTTAATCTGAACTCTGTAGCAGGAATAATAAACCGCGGAGGCACGATTCTGGGGACTTCACGTTTCACCCCGTTTCAGGAAAAGAACGGAAAGGATACACTGCTTCATAAGATATCAAAAGAAGGATTCGATGCAATAATTTCAATCGGCGGTGAAGGTTCAATGCACATAGCACAAATGGCTTTTGAGCTAGGAGTGAATGTGATCGGTGTCCCTAAAACAATCGACAATGATATTTACGGAACAGATTATTCATTCGGATTTGATACTGCAGTAGGCATTGCTACGGAAGCCATTGACCGGCTTCATACAACCGCTGAATCTCATCACAGGATAATGATCCTTGAAGTTATGGGAAGACATGCAGGCTGGATAGCACTCTACAGCGGAATGGCCGGCGGGGCTGATATAGTTATCATTCCGGAAAAGAAAATTAAATTTGATGATGTGCTAAGTGTGTTAAAAAGCCGTTATAAAAGAGGCAAACTATTTTCGATAATTGTTATAGCCGAAGGCGCAACTTTCGAAGATCCTGAATTCACAAAAAGTTCTGAAGATAAAAAGCTTGATGACTTCGGAAGAGTCAGACTGGGTGGCATAAGCCATTATCTTTCAGAGGCGATCGAAAAGCAGACAGGATTTGAAACGAGATCAACTATACTCGGATATGTGCAGAGAGGCGGAGTCCCTTCATCATTCGACAGAATGCTCGGTACCCGCTTAGGTGTATATTCGGTTGAAATGGTGCATGATAAAAAATTCGGTAGAATGTGCGCACTTCAGGGCAACGAAATAACTGACATCACAATAAAAAAAGCGATTAGTAAATTAAAGACTGTCGATATGGATATTTATAAAACTGCACAGGTATTTTTCAAATAATATTTAAGTGTTACACATTTGAAAATGCAGATGTATTTTCAAATTGGAGCATTTGAAAATAAAAAAATTCATGAAGGATAAACACGAAGTTCACTCAAGCGGACTGCTTACAAAGCTGGGACTTTACACGGCAATACTGATCGTCATCAGCTCAATGATCGGTTCCGGAATATTCAAGAAAGCAGCACCAATGTCACTGGATCTGCAGTCCGGAGGATTGATCCTGCTCTGCTGGGTGATAGCAGGAATTGTGACGCTGATAGGCGCAGCCACAAATGCAGAGATTGCAGGAATGATCGCAGCTCCCGGAGGTCAGTATGTTTATTTCAAGGAAATGTACGGGAAAGCTTTCGCATTTATTTACGGATGGTCATGCTTCTCTGTAATTCAGTCTGCATCTATAGCATCGATTGCTTATGTGTTTGCAGAGTCAGTAAATGCCGTAATACCTCTCCCCCACCTTAGTGATTCTATGGAACAGATTTCTCTGTTCGGAATATTCTATCCCTTTGCAAGCTTCGGTGTAAAAGCACTGACAATTTTTACAATTATTTTTCTCACTTCTGCAAATTATCTCGGAGTAATATTCGGAGGATTCATCAGCAATTTATTTACAACTTTAAAAGTAATCGGAATACTGATCATTATAATTCTTGGACTGACATTAAGCAGTGGCTCCGTTGATAATTTAAGTCCTTTAGGTGAAAATCCTGCAGCTCAGTATGGCTCCTCACTCGGATTATTCGGCGCTATGTTTGCTGCAATGCTTGGCGCATTCTGGGCTTATGACGGATGGAATAATATAGGATATCTCGGCGGGGAAATTAAAAATCCTAAGCGAAATATTCCGCTTGCTTTGTTCATTGGTGTCGGAACTGTTATGGCTGTATATTTACTCACAAATTTTGTTTATCTGTATGTAATGCCCGTAAGCGAAATGATGGAAATTGCAAGCAAAGAAAATACGATCATAGCTGTAGAAGTTCTGAGAAAATTTATAGGTAACGGAGGAGCATTTTTCATTTCAATACTTATAATGATCTCAACATTTGGTACCACTAACGGAACGATCCTTGCTTCTTCGAGAATTTATTTCGCAATGGCTAAAGATAATTTATTCTTCAAATCAGCCGGCAATATTCACCCTAAATTCAAAACTCCTTATACTTCTCTTATAATGCAGGGCATCTGGGCTTCCTTACTCGTTTTATCCGGAACATTTGATCAGCTTACTGACATGCTTATTTTTGCATCGTTCATATTTTACGGAGCGGGTGCTTTCGGTGTTTTTATTTTAAGGAAGAAAATGAAAGATACTCACAGACCATACAAAGCAATGGGATATCCTGTTGTTCCGCTTGTATTTGTTTTATTCTGCGTTACACTTGTAGTCGTAACGATAATACAGAATCCACGGGACGCAGGTATAGGACTGGCGCTTGTGCTTAGCGGGATTCCGTTTTATATTTTCTGGAACAGGAAGAGTACATAGAATATGTTGAGTTCATTAAGTTAATTGTGTTCAATGTTATTTTATAGTTTGTTGAGCTGACTAAATTTTTGAGTTAAAATTATATTTAACATAATATTTTCTTTTAATAAATTATTGAACTTTCATTTCATTTATTGAAACTATCTGCAATTCTTATTTTACTTATATTTTCGGAATCAGCTTTCTCACAGGATTTCTGGCATTCAGCAAACGGACCTTTGAACGGGAAGGTAACTTCTATTGCAATGGATTCTTCGTTAATGATATTTGCCGGAACTTCTAACGGCGGAGTATACCGTTCAGCTGATAACAGCAATCTATGGACACAGATCAATTCTGGACTAACCAATACCGATATAAGAACAATTGTCATTAACTCCTCAGGGATTATTTTTGCAGGAACATTTGGCTCAGGCATTTTTATTTCAACCGATCATGGCGACTCATGGAACTCTTCAAATGCCGGTCTTACAAATCCGTTTATCTATTCTCTTGCTCTCAGTCCTAACGGATATATATTTGCAGGAACAGGTCAGAGATGTTACCGTTCGACTAATATCGGCAGCAACTGGACGCCGGTCACTTCAGGATTTCCGGCTTCCTCTGTTATGTCGCTTACAATTAATTCTGCCGGACATCTTTTTGCAGCAACTCTGGGTTCCGGGCTTTACCGTTCTACTAACAACGGTGATCAGTGGATTCTCAAAGATTCAGGAATTTCAAATCCTGATATAAAATCTGTTGCAGTTAATGCAAACGGAATTGTTTTTGCCGGTACATTCAACGGAGTTTACAGATCTACAAACAATGGTGAGAGCTGGCAGAGAAAAGATTCCGGAATAACTTCGGTACCTGCTGTTTATGCTATTGCATTTAATTCAAACAATGACGTCTTTATTGGAAAGTTCGGCGGAGGAGTTTATTCTTCATCCGATAGCGGAGAATTCTGGACTCAGAAAAATTCCGGGCTGCCTGATTTAAATGTTAATTCACTTACGGCTGCCCGAAATGGCTTTATTTATACAGGCACAAACGGAAGCGGTGTATTTAAAAGTATTAATACTATTACTAATATCAGTCAAAACGGTTTGCCTGTAAAAAAAATTGAAGAGTTGCAGAATTATCCAAATCCTTTTAATCCGGTTACTCTCATACATTATTCATTATCTGAAAGTAATTATGTAAATTTAAAAGTATTTGATGTTTCAGGTAAACAAGTATCCGCTTTAGTTGACAGAAAACAGGAGCCGGGAAGTTACGATATTGAATTTGCCGGCGGAAACTTACCGGGCGGAGTTTATTTTTACAGTTTAGTTACCGGCAGTTACATTCAGACAAAAAAAATGATCCTCATAAAATAATTTTTTTAATACATAACTCTGATACTTTATGGTCTATAAGATATCTAAGATGTTCAAAGATTTTCTTGAGAATAAAAAATCCGGCGGGATCATACTTATTATATGCACGGCAGTTTCCATTTTAATTGCCAATTCAGGGTTTGGTGAAGGCTATATACATTTTTGGCACATGGTCATAGGATTTGATAAAGGCGGAATTGGTCTGAATTTTCCTGTAGAATTCTGGATCAACGATGGTCTTATGGTAATATTTTTTTTGCTGGTCGGACTGGAAATAGAGAGGGAACTTTATGTCGGAGAATTATCTGAAGTTAAAAATGCTATGCTTCCTGTTTTCGCTGCTGCCGGCGGTATGCTTATCCCTGCTTTGTTTCATTTCATTTTAAATAATGGCACTGTGACTCAGTCCGGAATCGGTATTCCAATGGCAACTGACATAGCATTTGCATTAGGCGTTCTGTCACTTCTTGGCAACAAGGTTCCGCTCTCTTTGAAAATATTCTTAACCGCGCTTGCAATCATAGATGATCTTGGTGCAATTATTGTAATAGCTCTTTTTTATACTAAAGGTTTTTCATTAATTTATCTGATACTTTCAATATCAGTTTTCCTTCTTCTGCTGGTTTTAAGAAAAATGAAAGTAATGAACTTGATATTCTATATACTACCCGGAATATTGATGTGGTATTTTATGCTGAAGTCCGGCATTCATCCTACCATCACAGGTGTGTTGCTTGCTTTTGCAATACCATTCAATAATACAAAAGGTGAATCACCTTCTGTGAAGCTTGAGCATTCATTAATAAAACCTGTATCTTTCATTGTCCTGCCTTTGTTTGCTCTTGCAAACACAGGAATTATTTTTTCGGCAGGCTGGTACAATGAAATATTTTCTTCAAACAGCCTTGGGATCATTGCAGGATTATCTTTAGGAAAACCTGCAGGAATTCTTTTCTTCAGCTTCATCGCTATAAAATCAGGACTTGGAAATTTGCCTTCTGATCTGAATTTCAGGCATATTGCAGGCGCAGGAATACTCGCGGGCATTGGTTTTACGATGTCAATTTTCATTACTCTGCTTGCATTCGAAGATGCATCTTTAATTGTTAATTCTAAATTAGCTGTTCTGCTTGCTTCTCTTATCTCCGGAATTACGGGATATGTTTACTTAAAATTAATTGTAAACCGGAAAGCATAAATTAAATATTTAATGCTAAAATAACTGTGAGTTTATATGCTCATCCGGAAATCACTATACAAGAAATTCTGAAACAGGTTTTATTTTCCTTCCTGTAACTTCAACTGCCAGCAATCGTTAATCTTCTTAACTTTAACATTCAGGATGAAAACCTTAAAACAAAAGATCATTGTTCAGCTGTTTATTATTTATCTCAGATACCTGATCGGCGGAGCTTTTGTCTTTGCGAGCATTGTAAAAATAAAAGGCGAGAGATTCACTACGATAGATGGATCTGACTCACCGATGAACTCTCCATTCCATCTTCTGGAAACCCTTTTTCAGTCCGGACTTTACTGGAAATTCTTAGGAGCAGGACAGGCGGTCGCGGGATTTTTGCTTATGACACAACGATATGCAAAACTGGGAGCTTTGATGTTCCTGCCGATCATTGCAAATATTTTTGTAATAACAGTTTCATACAATTTTACCGGCACATATTATATAACAGGATTGATGTTACTCGCAAATATACTTCTTGTTCTCTGGGACTGGAATGAATTGAAAATACTGATTAACATTAATCCTGTTTTACAAAACAGAAATATATGGATGAATGATAAAGTCTGGGAAATAACCGGACTTGCATTATTTGTTTTTGACGCAGCTTACAGATTTTTTACTGCCGGTTATAATATTTTTCTTTGGTTTGGCATATGTTGCTTAATAGCATTAACAGGCCTGATCATAGGCTTGAAGAGAAAAAGTCTTTATATTAATCCGGAAATAATTACAAATAAAAATATTCCGGCTTAAAATATTTTTTGATCATTTGATCATTTGATCAATAGCATTTTCTTTATCTGCTTAAAGTTACCTGAAGATAATTCATAATAATAAACTCCTGAAGCCAGGCTGCTTCCGTTGAATTTCACTACATAACTTCCCTGAATAAGTTTTTCATTCATAAGTGAAGCAACTTCTTTTCCTGTCATATCATAGACTTTTAAATTTGTAAGTCCTGATTTACTTATACTGAATTTAATATTAGTTTCGGGATTAAACGGATTTGGAAAGTTCTGAAATAAATTGAAATCAACCTGCTCGTTATTGTTTTCAATTCCGGTTACAGATATATACTGAGTGACAGGTTCAGTAATACTGATATGCCCTCCCGGAGGCGCATTGCCTGCGACAACTTCACCATAGTATGTGCTCCCGATTATGTAAGGGTATTCAGGATTTCCCTGCTGATCTATAGTTATAAAATAAGCGTAAGTGCCTCCGGGATATTCAGGTGTAATGCAGGTTCTGCCGTTGTGCGCATCAAGATCAAAATTACTTACAGCCGGTTCGTAATCTTCCGTGAAGCAGCCCAGAGGATACTGTGTGCTGACAGACGGACCCCATTGATTCGAAGGAAGAACTGTTCCGTCGGGTAATGTCGTTCTTGTTGTTATGTTTCTTTTTACAAATCCTGTTCTCATTCTTCTTATTCCTCCCGTACCGTTTGCATTTGCATAAGCATACGGACCGTAAAGCGGATACCCGTCAAACATATATCCCAGTATCGGAGAATGCGCAGTCGAATCAGGTGAATATAATTTCTTCATATTTATATGATAATGATAAGATCTCTGAGGCGAAGGATGACCGCCTGAAGTATCAAAGCTCACAGCTTCAAAATACTGGGCAAGCCTGTGCCATATATTCTGATTATTGTATGACATTGCATCACCTCCGTTGAAAAGAACAACTCCATTTATCAATACTCCTATCTGTCCGTTGCCTGCAACAGCTGGTGTAGGATCCGGAACGGGAAATCTCGCTATCTTAAATACCCAGTTCTGATTAGTCGGAGTATTTGGATTCATTGCCCAGGGACCGATTGTATAAGAAGGTATGCCTGTGCATTTTACATATGAAAAATTTGCCGAGTAATAAACTTCCTGAACATCTGCAGGTATTCCGTTATAACCTGTGACTCCTGTCAGGTTTTGTTTCCAGGAATAAATTTCCGGTGTTATCTGAGCATTGGAAACAGTAACAAAGAATAACAGTACTGCCGTGAGAAGTATTTTCATTTTCTAATTTGATTACTTTATTAATAAATTTATTTAAGGTGTGATCGTATTTACAAAAGTACCTGCATTGTTATATGTCATGGTAATATCATTCAGATCAACTGTTCTGTCGCCTGTTATATCCGTATTTAGGTAACCATGAAGAAAGTCACCTGCATCATTGGATATAAGTACAACATCAGAAAGATCAACTATGCCGTTCTGATTCACATCACCGCAATAAATTCCGTATCTGACAGGAGAATTATCCACCTGCACGGAATTTGATCCGAATGACTGAACCTGACCGGAAGTAAAATCATAAGTTTTTGGTATTTCAGCTTCTATTAATTCTCCCGGATTCTTGCTCCACGTAGTTATCGAATTTATGTGCCTGATCTGAATGTAATAATTACCCGATGCTGCATTAGAAAATACAAAGTTTCCTGAAAACGTAACAGAATCAATTAAAGATAAAGATGAATCTTTTATTGTATAAGGAGCTGAGTTTTGTCTGAGATATGCTTTTACCGTGTCCCGGTTATTCAATTTTTTTGTTTGATAATTATAATATCCTTCGGGTATGACTTTTAAAGTTAAATTTAATTTCGGCAGATACTGTGTTACGGTTTCCGCAATTGTTACATGACCGCCCGGAGGTACATTTCCGGCGACAACCTGACCGTAATAAGTACTTCCGATAATATACGGATACACAGGATTTCCCAGCGAATCTATAGTTATAAAATAAGCATATGTACCTGCGGGATATTCAGGAGTTACGGCAAATCTGCCGTTGTGGGAATCGAGATCAGAATTACTGACAGCTGCTTCATAGTCTTCTGTAAAACATCCGAGAGGATATGTTGAACTTACAGAAGGTCCCCATTGATTTGACGGTAGAACCGTTCCGTTGGGCAAAGTAGTTCTTGTCGTAATGTTTCTCTTTACATATCCGCTTCTCATTCTTCTTATACCTCCGGTTCCGTTTGTATTTGAATAACCGTAAGGTCCGTAAAGAGGATAACCGTCAAACATATATCCGAGTATAGAAGAGTGCTGTGTTGAATCCGGTGAATATAATTTTTTCATGTTGATGTGATAATGATAAGCTCTCGACGGAGACGGGTGTCCGCCGGATGTATCGAAACTCACTGCTTCAAAATACTGTGCAAGTCTGTGCCAGATATTCTGATTATTATAAGACATTGCATCTCCGGCATTGAAAAGCACAACGCCGTTTTTAAGAACTCCTATCTGCCCGTTACCTGCTGTCACTGGAGTCGGATTAGGAACGGGAAATCTTGTAATCTTAAATACCCAGTTCTGATTAGAAGGTGTATTCGGATTCATAGACCATGGTCCAATTGTATAAGAAGGAATACCTGTGCATTTTACGTATACAAAATTTGCAGAATAAAAAACCTGCTGTACATCTGCGGCTATTCCGCTATAGCCTGTTGCACCGGTAGTATTCTGCTTCCAGGTATATATCTCCGGAACCATTTGCGCATTAACAATTGTCCCGAGTAAGACAAAGAATGCAGATAGAATAATTTTCAAGTTTGATTTATTTATTTTATAAAATTAATTTTTAAAGCTGTCAAGAAGTTTTGCATTCTCATCGGAAAGGCTCATTGCAGTCAGCTTTCCGTTATAGTTGAATGCTATATGTCTCTGGTCTGGGAGTGTATTAAATACCATCGTAACTATTAAAGTGCTGTCCTTATAAAAGCTCATCGAACCGGAAGAAGTACAGTATATATATGTAAACGGATCATAAGTAACAATATTTCTTACCGAGCTTATGCTTTTCAAATCACTTAATTCTCTGGATATTACGATGATCTTATTTGTTGAATCAAAATCAGTTTTAAAATCAAATCTGATCTTATTTGCTTTGGACAGATCAGGATGACTTTCCGGTTGTTCATTGCTACCGCAGGAATAAAAGACTGATATTATCAAAAATATTAATAAATTATTTTTCATTTATTTATATTTAATGTAAAGGCGGAGGGGGATTTTCCGGTCCCATCATTCTTAAAGTTTCCTGTATCACTTCATCAAATTTTTTTTTCTGATCATCATTACACAGCTCTCTTACTTTTTGAAAATGCGCGAAAGTAATAAGCTCTATCTGCTTCTGATCTTCTCCTATCTCAGCTGCAGATCTTTCCGCTGTATTGTTTTCGTTTTTTGGTTTCGTAATTTCTTTCCACATATCATCTTTTTCATTTCTGATCTTTTCTCTGATCCTTTTCATTTCTGCTCTGTGCTCATCCACTAATTTTCCATAATCCTCTTTTTGTTTCTCGTCAAGCTTAAGTTCAAGGATAAGAAATTCTTTCGGACCACCTTCGGAAGTCATTCTGTCCTGAGGAGGTTTTCCTTCAGGTCTCTGCATTCTTTCACCCGAAGACATTCTGCCGGTTGAATTAAAATTCTGCGATCTCTCATACCATAAATATACAAGTATTCCCAGATTTGTAATTATAAGCGCTACAACCGCAATTGTTAATATTTTATTTTTGTCGAAGTAATTCATTGAGTTTTAATAGCTGTATTCATCATTTGAGGAAAAATAGGTTCTTGAAAATTCGTTAATGCCTTTTAAATAATATTTCATATCATTAGCAGATGTTTTTTTAATAGCTTTCTGATCGACAATAATGGAAAAAATATTGAGTAACACCAGAACTGCAAATACAATTATATACTTTCCGGCATAACTGTTTTCTTTAAAAAAGCTTTTTTCGTTTTGCTTTATACCGGTCATAATTTTCTGAAATAAAATATCATCCGGAACAGTAATCTTTACATTGTCTATACTGTGAATTGTTTCTTCTACAATCCTGTTAATTTCTTTCTCATTCATAACGATTAATTATTGTTTTATTTATTAGACGTGAAAAATATAAAATACCTTCGCTCAGTTTCTGTAATATTTTTCGAGCCTCTTTTTTAAACTTGCTTTTGCGCGGGAGATTAATGATTCGACAGCAGGAACTGAAATATCCATGATCTCGCTTACTTCACGGTAGCCAAGCTGTTCAACTTTATTCAGTACAAAGGCTATTCGCTGGTTTTCAGGAAGCTTTTCTATTTCTTTAAAAAGAATTACTGATAATTCCTTCTTATCGGTTTCTATTCCGGGATGTTCATAATTTACAAAGGATTCTTTCTTGTCTTTGTCATCTTTTTCAAATATATCCGTAATAAATGACAAGCGTTTCTTTGCTTTGGTTTTTCTTAAATGATCCAGACATTTTGTAACTGTGATCCTGTAGATCCATGTTGAGAGATGCGACTCTTTCCTGAATTGTTTTATAGATCTGAAAACCTGAATAAAAACCTCCTGAGTTATATCCTCGGCTTCGCTTAAATTGACCAGAAATCCGGATGCGGTGTTAAATACTTTTGTCTTATAAAAATCGAAAAAAATTTTATATGCCTTTTCATCTCCCTGAATAAGCCTTTCTATAAGTTCAGATTCTTCTGTCTTCCCGATCATAGAAAATTATATAATTTCAGCTTTCACTACTAACTGCTGTATATTTTTTTCAATATTGTTCAAGTGTCAATAAATATTTAATATTGGCAGTAACATAGTTACATAATTTTATTAATTCAAAGTAATTAAAGCCCGGTTTTTTTTCTTTCAGATTTAAAGGGTAAATTATACAAAAAATAACAGAACAAAATATTTAAATGCATATAAGAAACTATAAATCAGAAGATGAGATCCGGTGGATAAGAACCCGCGTACTGGCATTTCTTGACACAGCATATTATGACAGTGTCTATAATTCAAAAGAGAAATATGAGAATCCTGCAATTGAGCTGGTATCGGAGGAAGAAGGCATAATTACAGGGATTCTCGATCTGGAACTGGATACTGAAGAAAGAAAGGTTTGTAAGAAGAATTCCGTTTTGAGTGCAATGATCTGGCATGTTGCTGTTCATCCGGATTACCGCAGAAAGGGAATTGCCGCAAAATTATTAAATGAAGCAGAACGGATTTGTAAAGAAAAAGGAATATACAGAATCGAAGCATGGACAAGAGATGATAAATGGGTCAGAGACTGGTATCTTCTACAGGGTTTCATCATTGCTGATTCTTACCTGCATATAAATTTTGATCATGAAGAGCTTAAAGGATTATTCAAAACCAATACCGAAGGTATCATTCCTGTTCACATGTTTGCACATTATACAAAAAGCGATAAAGACAAAATAAGAAATTCATATAAACGAGTGAATGAATGTGTAATGTTTGAAAAGAATATTGTACAATGACAGGTTTTCAATCTTCAACGTGCAATGTCTGAATTTCATCTGCAGCTTAAACATTCTAAATTCAAAGCCAAAATCAATACGTTGTTTATCTTTAAGGCAAACCGTCAGAGCATTTCAGAATAAATTCAGCGGTGAAAAAATTGATATGATCCTTCTTGTTCCGCCGACGGTTTCCGGAGATCTGTTAAAAAATATTGCTGTGAAAGTTTCAGGAAATTTATAATACCTGTATCACACGGACTGGGAAAAGCAGAATCACAAAAGCTCAGAAATTATTTGAAAAAGAATAGGAGATCTCTTCGGAATAGCGTCAATGAGCAATGTTCAATGGTGAATAGTGAATCGTCAATATCTTAAATCGAATAAATTCCAAATCCGAAATTCAGATCCCAAATTTATTAACTTCTCACTTTTTATAAAAATTTATTATAACTATTTTCCAGCAACTTAATAATCAAACATAAAGTAATTTTCTAACCAATCTAAATAATGAAAATATTTATTGATACAGCTAATCTCGATGAGATTCGCGAAGCTAATGATATGGGAATACTTGACGGTGTTACTACAAATCCGTCATTAGTTGCAAAAGAAGGTCATAAAGATTTCAGGTCAATGCTTGAAAAGATATGCGCAATTGTTGACGGAGATGTAAGCGCAGAGGTAGTTTCAGTGAAGTCAGATGATATAATCAAAGAAGGAAGAGAACTTGCGAAGATACACAAGAATATTGTTGTGAAAGTTCCTCTGATTAAAGAAGGATTAAAAGCAGTAAAGGTTTTCAGTGAAGAAGGCATCAGAACAAATGTTACTCTTTGTTTCTCGGCATCACAGGCCGTACTTGCTGCCAAAGCAGGCGCTTATATCATAAGTCCTTTTGTAGGAAGACTCGATGACATTTCACAGAACGGAATGGAGCTTATTTCACAGATAGTTCAGATCTACGGAAATTATAATTATCAGACGCAGGTGCTTGTTGCATCGGTAAGACATCCGCTTCACTTTGTTGACGGAGCTTTGATAGGGGCTGATATTGCTACTATGCCGTTGAAAGTGATAGAGCAGCTGCTGAAGCATCCTCTTACTGATATCGGATTGAATACATTTTTGAATGACTGGAAGAAGCTTAACAGTTAGTAGTTAGTAGTTAGTAGTTAGTAGTTAGTAGTTAGTAGTTAGTAGTTAGTAGTTAGTAGTTAGTAAAAAAATATACATATTTCTTAATACTTAATACCTAATACTTAATACTTTTTGAAAAAGACAGGGTTTAATAATATTCATAAAAAGCTCGGGGCAAAGTTAGTTGAGTTTGCCGGATACGAGATGCCGATTCAATACGAAGGAATAATAGCAGAACATAAGGCTGTGAGGGATTCCGTCGGAGTCTTTGATGTATCTCACATGGGTGAAGTGGAAGTCCGTGGGAAAGATGCATTTGCTTTTGTACAGAAGATCACAACCAATGATGTTTCTAAACTGAAAGCCGGTGACATTCAGTATTCAGCGATGTGTTATAAAGACGGCGGTATCGTTGATGATCTTCTAGTTTACAACTGCGGAGACTATTACATGCTTGTGATCAATGCATCTAATATTGAAAAAGATTTTAAATGGATGCAGGAAAATTTGTCCGGGGATGTTTCTTTAAAAAACATTTCGGACAATATTTCGCTTCTTGCAGTTCAGGGAAAAAATTCCCTTGCCACTCTGCAGAAGCTGACAGATGTTGATTTGTCAAAGATCGAATACTATAAATTTGTTTTCGGAAAGTTAGCAGGTCAAAACGCAATAATATCTCATACAGGATACACCGGTGAAAAAGTGTGCTTTGAGATCTATTCATCTTCTGATGTCAATAAATCAGAAGAACTATGGAATGCAATATTTGAAGCCGGCAAAGAATTTAACATTAAACCGATTGGTCTTGGCGCCAGGGATACACTTCGTCTGGAGTATGCATTCAGACTCTACGGCAATGATATGGATGAGACTTCTAATACTATCGAAGCGGGTCTTGGCTGGATCACTAAACCTGATAAAGGTGAATTTAACGGTAAGGAAGTTATTTTAAAAGCGAAAGAAAATTCAACAAGAAAGTTAGTCGGATTTATTGTCGATGACAGAATGGTGGCAAGACACGGACAGGAAGTTTATTCCGGAGATAAAAAAATCGGCGTAGTAACAAGCGGAAGTTTATCACCAATTCTGAACAAGAATATCGGGCTGGCTTACATTGACAACGGTTATAATAAAACCGGATCACAGATAGAAATCTTAATAAGAGACAAAAAGATCAAAGCAACAGTTACTAAGACACCTTTCCTAAGTTGAAAGTTAAAAAGTTAGAATTTAAAAATATCAAAGTAAATGAAAAGCATTAATATATTACTGACACAATCGTTAATACAGGATGATCTTATTTTAAAAGATAAGAACGTAATTATTCTCGATGTTTTAAGAGCAACAACTACAATGACAATAGCACTGGCAAACGGTGCGAAGGAAATCATACCGACAGAGAATATTGCAACTGCAGTAAGAGTCGCAAAGGGTTCAAAAAATTCGCTTTTATGCGGAGAAAGAAACGGCAAGACCATTGAAGGATTCAATCTTGGAAATTCCCCGCTGGAATATACTACTGATGTCGTTAAAGATAAATCTCTTATATTCAGCACAACTAACGGAACTCTTGCAATAATAAAATCAAAGTTTGCCAAGATCTGCATTCTCTGCAGCTTTGTAAACATCTCGGCCGTAGTGGAATATGTAAATTCTCTTGATGAGGATTTCACCATAATATGTTCCGGAAAACTGAATGACTTCTGTCTGGAAGATGCCATTTGCGCTGGAATGCTTCTCAATAAATTGAGCGTTGGAAGGGAACTTGAGATGAAGGATTCTGAAATCGCCGCTATGAATCTCAGCAGTGATCTTGCAATGTTACTTAATGTACCATCACAGGACAAAGTTTTAAAAATGCTGAAAATGTCCGAGCACGGAAAATATCTGACAAAGATAGGATTTGGTCAGGATCTTGAAGTCAGCTCAAAAATAGATTCTCATCCCTTCATTCCTTTTTTGAGGAACGGGGTTATCAGATTCAAGGAACAGTTTCAGGGTGACTCTGATCAGAAATCAAAAATGAAGAGGGTTAATATAGGCTTACGAAGAGATGATGAAAAAAAGGAAAAGATAAGCGAAAAATAATTTGCCAATTTAATTTTTTAAAATGAAAAAAAGCAAAGTTTCACGCTTAAGCAAAAAAAACATTCCCGTAAAACCTGCTCCCCGGCGAAAAAAAACTTCTGAAGAAGATTTTAGCATATCGACAGACCTGAAAAAACAATTACTCGGATTTCTGATTTTTATTTTCGGATTATTACTGGGTCTTGCAATAATTTCCTATTCTGAAAAAGATCAGTCCACTCTTGAAAGACTAAGCATGATCGATATCTTCAGGAAGGAAGCCTATTCATCCGTTTATGTAACATATAACTGGCTGGGAATTGCAGGCGCATATCTTTCAAACTTTTTCATTAACAGCTTCTTCGGATACTTTTCAATTATCATATCAGTGATACTGTTTGCATTCGGAATAACTCTTATAAGAAAAAAATCTTTAGGCAGAACCATACAGTTTAGTATCTATTCAATACTGATAATGATCTGCCTGGGATCATCTTTCGGATTATTAAAAATATTTGCAGGTAAGGAATATATCTCATCCAAACTCTGCGGGACGACAGGTGACTTTTTCGCCTCAGTATTTTATCATACTCTCGGTAGTGTCGGAGCTTCAATATTTTTTATTCTTGCTTTAATAATTTTCTCCCTGCTGCTGCTTGACGGCAATCTGATCAAGACACTTGCAAGATTCAAACTGTTCCTTGAAAAAATAAAAGAAAGTTTTCACAGGGAAAAAGAAGAACTTGCATCGGATAAAGATATAAAAGATTCAGTAAAATCTGCCGGTAAAAATTCAGCAAAGGAAGAGTCAAGTCCTGAAGACAGGGAAGTAGAAGAGGCAATGAAGAAAGAACGTGAAAGAATTCTAAAAAATAAGTATTCGAAACAGCAGGAAGCCGAATCTTATGAAGAAGAAGATCTGATCAAAGTGACTGAGATAAACAGACCGAAACAGGATGAGCCCGCAAAGATCCTGATAAAAGAAAAGAAGCCGAAGGAATTAAAACTCGAGCCCGAATTAGTAAGCAAAACCATTTCAAAGGAAACTGCAGATGAAATTGACATCAATCCTGAAAACTCAAATGAAGTTGATAAATTACAAAGCAACCGTGAAGAAGATTTTGTAGAAGAGAAACTCGAAAAGTATAAATATCCAAAGCCTGATCTTCTGATCGAACCTACGAAAGAAGAGTTTGATTCTATTTCAAATGAAGAGCTGTCAGAGAACGGAAGACTGCTTCAGGCAAAGTTACTGAAGTTCGGAATTGAAGTTGAAAAAGTTTTTGCTACACCCGGACCGGTAGTTACTTTATATGAACTTGTTCCTGCTGCTGATGTTAAGCTTTCCAAGATAGAATCCTTACAGGATGACATTGCTCTTGCAATGAAGGCAAAGGGCATCCGTATGATAATTCCGATTCCGGGAAAAGGAACGGTCGGTGTGGAAATCCCGAACAGGAAAGCACAGCTCGTAAGAATAAAGAGTCTGTTCGTTTCACAGAAATTTCATGACAGTAAAAAAAGTCTGCCGGTTGCATTCGGCAAGACAATTGACGGTGAAGTATTCATAGATGATCTTGCAAAAATGCCGCATCTTCTTATCGCAGGAGCTACGGGTTCCGGTAAGAGTGTTGGTATCAATACTATCATCGCAAGTCTGCTTTATAAACTGCATCCTTCAGACCTGAAATTTGTGATGATAGATCCAAAAAAGATAGAGCTTAGTTTATATTCTAAATTAAAGAAACATTTTCTTGCGACTTCCACTGATATCAATGAAAGTATTGTTACAAGTCCTTCGAATGCAGTGTCTGTTTTGAAAAGCGTTGAAAGCGAGATGGAGACTCGTTATGATAAGCTCGCAAACGCAGGCGTTAGGAATATTGAATCTTACAACCTTAAATATTCAGAAGGCAAATTAAAAGACAACGATGTCATTCGTCATAAGAAGATGCCTTTCATAGTTGTTATAATAGATGAGCTTGCAGATCTTATGATCACAGCAAAAAGAGAAATTGAAGAACCGATTGCCCGGATAGCTCAGATGGCGAGAGCTGTAGGGATTCATTTAATAGTTGCAACACAGCGTCCTTCAGTTGATGTAATTACAGGTGTTATCAAAGCAAATTTCCCTGTGAGGATAGCATATCAGGTTGCATCTAAGATTGATTCAAGAACTATATTAGATATGGGCGGAGCTGATCAGCTTTTGAGAAACGGGGATATGCTGTATTTATCAGCTGCTTCATCAAAGCCGATAAGAATACAGAATGCTCTTATTACTACTGAAGAGTGTGAGAAGGTTGCTGAGTTCATTGAAGAGCAGCAGGGATTCACAAAGCCATATCTTTTACCTTCGATCATAGAAAAGAAAACTTCCGTTTACGGAGATATGGATGACAGGGATGAATTGTTTGCAGAAGCTGCAAAATTGATATTCAAGCTTCAGCAGTGTTCTACTTCCACTTTACAGAGAAGACTTAAACTCGGATATGCAAGAGCTGCGAGGATAGTTGATCAGCTCGAAGTTGCCGGCATAGTCGGTCCTAAGAACGGTTCGAATGCAAGGGAAGTTCTGGTAAATGATGAGGAAGAGCTGATAAATATCATTTAGTTTTTAATTTTCCCACTGATTCACAATGACCGCTTAGAAAATTATTTTTATATTTTAAATAATAAAGTGCTCGTTGTTTCTTAGTGGTTTTTTTTCAAATTTAATATTATGCCACACGCTCTGATAGTCGGCGGAACAGGAATGCTCAAAGGTGTTCCCGGTTACTTCACACAGCACGGTTATACAGTATCTGTTATTGCCCGAAATCCAAACGGTCTGAATAATTTAATCGAATCAAAATCCGAACACGGATTTATTAACCCTATTAAAGTTGATTATTCCGATTATTATCTGCTTGAAGATAAATTAAAATCTGCAATTGACAATTACGGAAAAATAGAATCTGCTGTATGCTGGATTCATTCAACCGCTCCTGAAGCTCCTTATATCATTGCTGATATCCTGAACGATCAGAATACAAAGTGTAAATATTTTCATGTCCTTGGCTGTGAGTATTCTCTTCCAACTAAGGAAAATGAAAATCTGCATTTCACTTTTGAGCGATTTGTAAATCTGATCTATAAAAAAATTATACTTGGATTTGTAATTGAAGATGATACTTCGCGGTGGCTCACAGATACAGAGATCAGTAACGGAGTGATAGATGCAGTTATCAATGAGAAGGATACTTTTGTTGTAGGAAAAGCAGAACCGTGGGAAAAAAAACCTTAATACCTAATTACCAAACCAGGATCATTCCCACTTAAACACTTTGACCGCAATCGCATATACAATTATTCCCCAGATCACTAAAATTAAAATATTATACCGGACATCAAACAGGCTTGCACCTTCAAATGATATTTTCCTCATTGCTTCATTGAGATAGGTCAGAGGTAATGCCCTGCTGACGGGTTGCAGCCATTCAGGAAAATTGGAGATCGGAAAAAATGTTCCGGCAAGAAGGAACTGTGGAAGAGTTATCAGGTTGGCTATCGGTGGAACAGCATTTTCGTTCTTTGCTATTCCTGAGACAACGAATCCGAATCCGAGAAAAACTATCAGTGCAATTATAGAAAGAAAAATCATATTAACAAAAGTCACAAAACCATTAACAAGCGTAAAACCGAAAAAAAATGTTCCGATTAGTATAATAATTACCGAGCTGAACATTGAAAAGATAAGTCTGCTCAATGATTCCCCGAGTATGATATGAGCCTTGTTTATTGGTGTAGCAAAAAATCTTTTTATTACAAGTGTTTGCCGCAGGCTGATAAAAATAAATGCGGTCCCGAATACTCCCGCGCTTAAGAGTGAAAAACCCAACTGACCGGGAAGTATAAAGTCAATCGTCCTATACTTTCTCCCCTCTACTACTTCTTCTTTTAATTCCGTCATCGGGATATCGGATTTGTTCATTGCGAGATTCTGCTTGTCTATGATCTCATTGAGCATCATTTTAAAAATTGATCCTCTTTCGGGGGATGCTTTTGTAGTCTTTAAATTTATTACCAATACACCATTTTCAGTTTTGCTTAACAATATGATCGCATCGATATTACCTTTTTCTAATTCAGAATAAAATTCATCGGAGGGCTTACCGGTAATGAGTTTGAGTGTATTGACCTTTTGCAGGCTATTTATTACAGGGTTATTCATATCAGAATTTTTATCAACAGCTACATCAATCTTAAATCCGCTGCCGCTGATAAATCCAAATACTATTATAAATATCAATGGAAACACAAGATTGAAAACAACCGCTGAAGGATTTCTCACGATTGAATGTAAGCTCGCTTTAGTAATTGACAGCATTGCCCTGAGTTGATTGTATTTCATTGAGTGTATTTAAATATTTATAAAATTAATGCAAATAAATATCTGAAAACAAACTATTCATCGCGTAATTCTTTTCCCGTGAGATTCAAAAAAACATCCTCCAGTGTTGCAAGCTTAAGAAGCTTAGGTCTTTCAAATCCTGTTTTTATTAAATCGTCTATCAGGTTATCGGGCGTATCAATAATTACAATCTGTCCTTTGTCTATGATCCCGACTCTGTCACAAAGGACTTCCGCTTCGTCCATATAATGAGTCGTCAGCATAATCGTTGTTCCTTTTGATTTGATCTGTTTAATCAGCTCCCAGAGATTTCTTCTTGCCTGCGGATCGAGTCCGGTCGTTGGCTCATCAAGGAATATTATTTTAGGTTCATTTATAAGAGTAGTGCAGATTGAAAATCTCTGCTTCTGCCCGCCTGATAGTTCTTTGAATTTTGATTTTTTCTTTTCAGTAAGATCAACGAGTTTCAGCATTTCATCCGGATTGACTTCGACATTGTAGAGACCTGCAAAAAGTTCTATGAGCTCATACAAATACAAATTCGGGTAGAACCCGGCTGACTGCAGCTGAACTCCAATAATTCTTTTGATTTGATTTTGATCTTTGTCAATTGAAAGTCCGTCAATAATAACTTCCCCTGAAGTTTTTTCACGAAGTGTTTCCATTATCTCAAGCGTTGTGGTTTTCCCGGCACCGTTTGGACCAAGTAAACCGAAGATCTCTCCTTTGTGTACTTCAAAACTGATGCCGTTCACGGCTGTAAGCTCACCATATTTTTTTAAAAGATCTTTTACTTCAATTATTACTTCTTTCAAAACAAATAATTTTAATTGATTGAATTTATAATGTAATCGTATGCTGAAGGTTTAGTTGATTACATAATAAAAGGTTCAGAAGAAAAAATATCTAAACCTAATTGACATTTGAAATTTGAATTTATTTAAGGTAAGCTGCCAGGCCGTGCCTGCCGCCTTCCCTGCCGAATCCGCTTTCTTTGTATCCTCCGAACGGAGATGCAGGATTAAATTTATTATATGTGTTTGACCAGACTACTCCGGCTCTTATCTTGCTTAATGTCTTGAATATCTTCGATCCTTTATCCGTCCATACTCCTGCAGACAAACCGTAAAAAGTATTGTTTGCTTTTTCTATTGCCTCGGCAGGTGTTCTGAAAGTCAGTATCGAAAGCACAGGTCCGAATATTTCTTCATTTGCAATTCTGTGTGACTGCGCGACATCTGAAAAGAACGTCGGTCTGAACCAGTATCCTCTTTGGGGTAATTCGCAATCACTCTGATAAAAAGTTGCCCCTTCATCTATTCCGATCTGTACAAGTTCTTTGATTTTATTAAGCTGCATTTTCGAATTGATAGCTCCGACATCAGTATTTTTGTCCAAAGGATCTCCGACTCTTAAGGAGTTAAGTCTGTGTTTTAATTTTTTGATAACAAGGTTTTTTACACTTTCCTGTACAAGCAGTCGCGAACCTGCGCAACATACGTGTCCCTGATTAAAGTAAATTCCGTTAATGATTCCTTCAATTGCTGCATCAAGCGGAGCGTCTTCGAAAATAATGTTCGCGGCTTTACCGCCCAGCTCAAGAGTCAGTTTCTTATCAGTACCGGCAATCTGCCTCATGATGAGTTTCCCTACTTCCGTCGAACCTGTAAAAGCGATCTTCATAGTCTTCGGATGATTGACAATTGCAGCTCCGGTTGCACCGTCACCGGAAATAATGTTTACAACTCCCTCAGGAAGTTCAGCTTCCTGCATTACTTCAGCGAGTTTGTATAAAGTTAATGGTGTTGTCTCGGCAGATTTAATTACAACTGTGTTCCCGCATGCCAGCGCCGGCGCTATCTTCCACGCAGCCATCAGCAAAGGAAAATTCCACGGAATGATCTGACCTGCAACGCCTATCGAAGAAACTTTTCTCCCCGCGAAAGCTAAATCCAGCTTGTCCGCCCAGCCGGCGTAATAAAAAAAGTGTGCGATCGCCAAAGGTATGTCAACTGTCTTCGATTCTTTAATTGCCTTTCCGCCGTCCATTGATTCGATGACAGCAAACTCTCTGGCTTTCTCCTGCAGTATCCTGGCAATTCTGAAAATATATTTTCCTCTTTCTTTAGCCGGCATTTTACTCCAGACCTTATCATAAGCTTTCTCTGCAGCGTTGACAGCTTTGTTCACATCTTCATTTGATGCATAGGCTACTTTTGCAATCACCTCTTCATTCGAAGGGTTTATAGTATCGAAATATTTTTTTGTCTTTAACCACTTGCCGCCAATAAAAAGATCATACTCTGGTCTTAATTTTATGTGTTTATTATCTTCTATGGATTTTGAATAATTCCATTGCTGCTTTATTAAAGTGCCGTTGGATTTAAATCCATTGCTTTTACCGTTGGTCTTAAGAAAATTTCCGCCAATGGATGTCTTCTTTTTTTGTTCGGTTATGGTTTTCATTTATTTAAACTTAATTATTTACCGGATCTGTTTATAAAATTTTTAACTCATTAAATACAGAGATTCCTGCAAGAATACTATATCAGATCTGTCTTTCAGTTAAGTTACAAATTATTAATTCTTTTATAAATTCTATTTTTAGAAAAGCAGTATGGTTAATCACTTTGATGTTTTTCGGTCAACAAGCATCATACAGTAATCTGTTTACCGGTTACTTTAGATTCATCTGATTATTGTGGAGCGTAAATCAATCATTGCTATCTGTAAATTCTCTAACTTATTATATAGCATCACACTAGTTATTAGTTGTCTGATAAGGTAACTTAATTTGACTGATTCGGAATGATGTTTTAAGGATCTGAGATTATGCCATAAGGTAAGCTAAAACTAAGAAGGGATTGAAACTTTGAAAAGCAGGAAATTAAACTTTCGGTAATCAACCGGAAGCAGAATACAGTAATAAAAAAGGCGGTAACAAAAAAGTTTTTGAAAGCGAAATAAAATCCCTCAGCCTCGGAACAGTAATTCAGGAATCAAGAAAATTCAGACAGCTCACTCAGCATGCCCTGGCATTAAGATCAGGAACCACCAAATCCTATATTTCCAGGATAGAAAACAGCGGAAGCGATATCAGATTTTCCACACTTATGAAAATAATTAATGAAGGTCTTGGAGCTAAATTAAATCTCTCTGCTGAGAATCAGTAATGTGAATTGATAAGAGTCAAAAATTTAAAAGGTAACTTAACACAACCAAAACACTAAGAGTTATGAAAACTAATCCCTTAGATTTTATAGTTACTAAGACAAATGCAACGCGCTCCGGATATAAAGCCGGAAAGAAAATTTCTTTTGCAACTTTTACGGAAGATTTCATTAACGGGAATATAGATGTAGCAGGTAACTTTGAAGATTTCATGGAATGCCGAGATAATCATTTTGAATATGCTCTTACTACACATCACTTTAAATTTTTATTCTCACGATTTGTACCTGAAGTTTTGATTCACTCTAAAAAGCAGGATGAGAGAATTGTCAGGGAGCATTATGACAGGGGAAATGATTTCTTCGCAGCTTTCTTAGGACCGCGCATGGTCTATACCAGCGGATTCTGGGAAGATCCGAAAACTGAAACTCTCGAAAGAGCTCAGGACCGAAAGATGGAAATGGTCTGCAAAAAATTAATGATGCAGCCGGAAGAAAAATATTTGGACATAGGATGCGGATGGGGTACGCTTGTTACTTATGCAGCTAAATATTTCGGAGTAAATGCAACAGGTGTTACACTCGCGCAGGAAGGAACTGACTGGGGAACATAACAGATAAAGGATCACGGAATAAGCAGTGATCAGGCAAGAATACTAAGAAAGGACTATCGTGACATTCCGAAAGGTCAGAAATGGAATCGAATTTCCTGTCTTGAAATGGGTGAACACGTTGGCGTCCGTAAGTTCAATGGATTTATAAAAATGATCTATGACGAGTTAGAAGATGACGGAAAATTCTATTTACAGCAGGCGGGTTTGCGCGCTAATCCCGGGATCTTTAAAAAAGGTGAACACTGGCAGGACCTTGTTTGGGGCATGTTCATGAGCGAATATATTTTCAGCGGTGCTGATGCTTCACTACCTTTGAAATTTTTAGTGGGCGCTCTGCAGAAAGCTAATTTTGAAGTCGGACATATTGAAAATATCGGGATACATTATTCTCATACTATTCACAGCTGGTATCATAACTGGATGAGGAATGAAGATTACATAAATATTAAATACGGTAATTACTGGTTCAGATTATGGCAGCTGTTTTTGAGATGGAGTGTTGATATTGCGAAATATGGAAGCTCTACCTGCTGGGCTATAACTGCTCATAAAAACTTAGATAAAGTAAACAGGAATCATTATATTTCTCAGGCGAATATAGGATTGTCAATGAATTTGAAAAATCTGAGGAAGTTAGAGAGGGTAATTGATGAACCTTATGCTTCGCTTTATAACGGTTAAGAAAAAAATATTCCTGAACCAATAAAAACATTTATCAGGGCTGATGAGCATGCTTTTCAGACAAACGGATTTTGGCATTAAGTTGCAAGAATACGTAAATATGATTTTTTACAAAATAATTAGAAGGCTTCCTGCGAACTGTCACCGGATTTTTTTGTCGCGAACTCTCCGAGATCTTTACCTTCGGTCTCGACGAATTTTTTTATAACATCTATATTTTCGAGGACCAGCTTTGCTTTCGCCAGTCCGAACGAAAACGGAAATTTACTTTCAGGATTTAAGTTTAGAACTTTATTGCCTTTGAACTCCTGTATCTCTGCCATGATATTTTTAGTTTAATGTTTGAAATTTATAATCTGCATTTTTCAGATAATTGTAATTCTCTTCAACTGTTTGTTTTAACTCCGCTCTCAAAGATTTTTTATCTTTACATTTATAAAGCTTTTCAAAGAACTTCCATCCTTTGTCTTCCTGTCCAAGGATCTTCTGCTGTATCAGGTAAGCTTCGAAATAAATTTTAATTTCACTGTCACTTTCACATTCATCAAATCCTTCTTCATACTGTTTAATAAAATCAAACTCGTCCGATTCCAGCGGATCCAGGCTTTTCAGCACCTTACTTTTAGTAATGTCGCTTTCCATTATTAATTTATCACCGTCATAATTCAGTGAATATGTATAACCTGCTCCCATTACAGCAGGGCTCATTCTCACATAAGAAATTATTTTCGGAACTTCATCAACATTAGAAACAAGATCAGCATTGTGTATCTCAAACGGTTCAAACGAATTATTCTTGAGATCAAAGATCAGATACATATTGTAGTCATACATATTAACTCCTGTACTTAGATCGAGTATTAATTCTTTGCTGCCGTCATTATTCAAATCTATCAAAGTATCCCAATTGTATCGCGAAAAAATACTGTCAGCATTAAAAACTATGTTGTTATTCCTGTCAGTAATATTAATACATCCTGTAAAAAAATCTGCTTCGTTATTTATTAAACTTATTTTGTATTCGCCGACAAAAATATCTTTTTTTATTTCATCTTTCTTATCCCGGGAATACGGTTCTGAACAGATAAAAAAAAATAACACCGCAACAGAGAAACGGAAAAACAAAAATATCAATTTAAAGTTTTAAAGTTTAAAAGTGTAAATCTAAAATTGAAAAATTCCAAAACCGAAATCCCAAATTCCACTAGTCCAGACTGTAATAATCCGCTCCCTGATAAAATCCAGTTTTCTGTTTATCTATCTGCATCAGAATATCATTCAGCACAGAACTTGCACCAAGCCTGAACAGATCCGGTGTCAGCCAGTCTTCACCTAAGGTTTCTTTTACCAAAACCAAATAAGCAATCGCATCTTTCGCTGTCTTGATACCGCCTGCAGGTTTCATTCCGATCTTTATTCCTGTTTCATTGTAATAATCTCTTATAGCTTCAAGCATAACAAGTGTCACAGGCAGTGTAGCAGCCGGCTGAACTTTCCCGGTCGAGGTCTTAATGAAATCGCCACCTGCCATCATACCGATAAAACTAGCCTTGCGGACATTGTCGTAAGTCTCGAGTTCGCCGGTTTCAAGAATTACTTTTAAATGAACTTCGTGATTCATTTTATGTTTTTCCGAATACTGTATCGCCGAACTTACGCAGGTTTCCTTGATCGATTTTATTTCATTAAAAACAAATTCATAATCACCAGACAAAAACTCGCCTCTCGAAATTACCATATCAATCTCATCGGCTCCGTCAGCAATACATTTCTTTACGTCTTCAAGTTTTAATTTAAGAGGATACTGACCGGAAGGAAATGCTGTAGCAACTGAAGCAATGTGTACTCCGGAATTTCTCACAGCTTCTTTTGCGAATTTTATCATATTCGGATAAACACATACAGCCGCAACGTGTGGGATCGTATCATCTCCAGGCTTCGGATGAATCGCTTTCTGACACATCGCATGGACCTTGCCTTCCGAATCCTTTCCTTCAAGAGTTGTGAGATCGATCATTGAAATTGCCGTGTTCAATGCCCATAATTTGCTGTCGGACTTTATGCTTCTTGAGGCAAGAGATGCAGCTCTTTCTTTAGCGCCGATCTCGTCGATGTTTAAGTTAAACATATTTAGAAAATTATTTATATTCTTCATATTTTACAAAAATGCTTTTGAAATGTTTTTCGTTTTTGTTCAAATGTATATTAATATTTTATAATGCGCTGAATATTATTCTGAGTTTTTAAAATAATGCTTTTTAATCTATACTAAAAGGAATTTTATAACTTTATTCAAAACTTCTTTATCTTATTCATAACCTCCTTAAGCTTTTCAACCATTTCATCATCTGTAAGCTCAATGGATTTTTTTGGAATTACTTTTTGCAAACCGATTTCAACATTATCTGCTTCTGATTTATCAACTATCTTATCTTTTAATTCTACTTTAAGTTCGGCAGGTTTTTCAGGAAGCTCTTTTTGCAAATTATTTTCCTCTACTTCGATTTCCGGTTCATCAAGTCCTTTTATTCCATTAGCTTTTTTATCCTGTATTTTTTCCAATAGCTCCAACTCTCCTGCCGTTTCAATTTTATCTGACCAATTTACCACTTCCTCAATGTGTTCCATAAATTCTTTTTCAATTTCTTTCTCGGATTCAAACTTATAAACATTCAAAGCCAGCGGCGGCAATGTCACTTTAATTGAATTTTGAAATTCAAATCTCGGAACATCTTCAGAATGAACACCGCCAAGGTTTCCAATCCCGCTTCCTCCGTATTCCACAGCATTACTGTTGAGTATCTCTTTATAATAACCTTTTGCCGGAACTCCGAAAACATAATTCTCTCTCAGAACCGGAGTCATGTTAAATGTAAATAAAAGCATTTCACTTTTATCTGTGTTGTACCTTACAAATCCTATCACACTGTTATCCATATCGGAAAAATCAAGCCAGCGGAATCCTTTGCTTTCAAAATCAACTTCATGAAATGCCGGATAGTCTTTATACAGTTTATTTATTTCTTTAAAATAAAGATGAAACTTTTCATTGTATTCAGATTCAAGAACTTCCCAGTCAAGTGAGGATTCTGAATTCCATTCTTTGTACTGCGCAATGTCATTTCCCATAAAGTTAAGTTTCTTTCCGGGATGAGCAAACATGAATCCGTATAACAGCCGGAGATTCGCAAACTTCTGCCACTGATCTCCGGGCATTTTTTCAATTACAGATTTTTTCAAATGAACAACTTCATCATGTGATATAGGCAGTAAAAATTTTTCATTAAAAGCATACCATATAGCAAATGTAAGCTTGCCGTGATGAAATTTCCTGAATATCGGATCCATTGAAAAATAAGCAAGTATGTCGTGCATCCATCCCATGTTCCATTTCAGATCAAACCCAAGTCCGCCTATATGCACAGGCGCAGTGACTCCGGGCCAGGAGGAGGATTCTTCGGCGATCATCATTATGCCTTTCTGCTTCTTGTGAACAATCTCATTCAGCTTTTTCAGAAAACTGACTGCTTCAAGATTCTCATTTCCTCCGTGTATATTCGGCTCCCACTCGCCTTCTTTTCTTGAATAATCAAGATACAGCATTGAAGCAACCGCATCTACTCTCAATCCGTCTATGTGGTATTTTTCAAACCAGAACAGAGCATTTGAAATCAGAAAATTCCTGACTTCATTCTTGCCGTAATCAAATACATATGTCCCCCATTCTTTATGAAATCCTTTGCGCGGATCTTCATAAGCGTAAATTTCCTGACCGTCAAATTTCCCAAGCCCGTGAGCATCCGTCGGAAAATGCGACGGCACCCAGTCCAGTATTACTCCGATACCGTTCTGATGAAAATGATCTACGAAATACATAAAGTCTTCCGGCGAACCGTACCTGCTCGTCGGAGCAAAGTAATTCACAACCTGATATCCCCACGAAATATCCAAAGGATGTTCCATTACAGGAAGCAGTTCAATATGCGTGTAATTATTTTCTTTTACATATTCAGCAAGTTCATGCGCCAGCTCTCTGTAACTTTTATAACCCCATTCATTAACTTCCCCGCTGTCATTAAAATGATTTATAAAATCTTTTTTCCAGGAACCAAGATGAACTTCATAAACTGACACGGGAGCTTTTTTATAAACAGGATTTGCTGCATTGAATTTTTTTCTTTTCGTCATCCATTCTTTGTCATTCCATTTATAAACTTTCAGTGAATCAACAATGGATGCATTGTTTGGTCTTAATTCAGCTTTAAAAGCATAAGGATCTGATTTGAAAACTACTTCACCGTTCTGAATCTTAACAGCATATTTATAGATTGTATTTTCATTAAGTCCCGGTATAAAGAGACTCCAGTATCCCGACTGATCAATATTTTCCATAGGATGAACACCGGCTTTCCAGTCATTGAATTCACCAGTCACACTCACCGCTTTCGCGTTCGGAGCCCAGACAGTAAATTTAACACCCTTCGTTTTCTTAATTGTCACTAACTTCGAACCGAGTTTCTCATAACTTTTATAATGCTTTCCTTCTCCTAAAAGGTGAAGATCAAGATCACTGATCTCTACCTGAAAAGAATACGGATCGTCAATCTCGATCAGTTCATCTTTTTCATTCAGAAAAATGATCCTGTAAGAAATAATATCCTTTCTGTCTGTAAAAATTGTCTGATAGATTCCATCGGTATTAAGCCGTTTCATTTCATGTTTCTTCTTTTCGCCTTTTATTCTTATCCAGGCTTCAAGAGCAAGAGGAAGGTAAGCGTTGATTACAACAGTGTGATTTAATTTCATCTTGTGGGGACCGAGCACTTCGAAAGGTCTGCTTTCCTCGAACTGAGAAATTTTCTCAACAGCTTTACGCGTGAGCTTTTTTATCTCTGATTTATTGTCAGCTAAAACTTTTTTCTTCATATTTTAAAATCCGTAAAAGATTTTAAAATATAAACTCAATAAAACTATGATGAAATGCCTTATTAACAAAAATAAAAATATGGACAGCTACTGTTTTTCGTGTAATATAAATGTAATTATTGTTAAGCAATGTTATGAATATATTCAGTTAGTCTGCAAAGCTATTTCAAATTCATATTTACTTGATATTTTATTTGAGAATTAAAAATTCAACTTTAAACATACAGCCGATAAGAATTTCAGACATTGACTCACTGGTAAAGTTACAGCCTCCTGACTGGAAAGAAGATATCAGACAGCATTTTAATTATTATTACAGCTCTGTTTTCTGTGATCCGATTAAAATTACAATGGATGATAATATTGTCGGTGTAGGTACAACACTTAAACACAGGAATTCAGCGTGGCTGGCACATATTATTGTTCATCCTGAATTCAGAAACAGGGGAATAGGCAAAAGCATAACTAATGCTCTGCTTCGCAGTCTGGACAAAAGAAAATATAAAACTGTTTATTTGATCGCTACAGAACTTGGTTACCCTGTTTACTTAAAATCCGGATTTGAACCTGAGTCTGAATACGCCCACTTTGAATTTGAATCCGGTTTAAATATACCGGTAGCTTCACCGTTTGTAATACCTTATGAAGATAAATATAAATCCGAAATACTTAAGCTTGATCGAGACACAACAGGTGAATTCAGAGAAGTAATTTTAAATGGATGTATTAGGAGTTCTTTTGTTTTTCTTGTAAACGGTAAAGTAAACGGCGCATATTTTCCGCAGCTTGGAGACGGATTAATAATTGCGGATGATCCTTCTGCCGGAATTGAATTAATGAAATTCCGGCTACAGTCAGAATCGGATGCAGCTTTTCCTGTTGATAATAAAGCTGCTTATGAATTCTGCTGTAACATTGGCTCAATTCATATAAAAAATTCAAAACGAATGAGATCTGGAAATGCAAGGATCCTGCATCCTGAATATCTTTTTAACAGAATCGGCGGACAGCTTGGGTAACAGATATTTGTTATTTGTTTACCGGATTATCATTAACGTCTAACGATCATTGATTTATAAAATCCGATTAACGAATTACGATTAATGAATCTCTATTTCGGATCAGGAGTTGAATTTCCTCCGTCAAGTGACATCTTCCAGCTTCCGTCATTTTGTTTTTTCCAGACTGTAAAGTAATTTCCGTATAGAGTTGTGTCTTTAGCTACAAACTTCCAGTTACCCCAGGTGTATCCAAGATCTCCTGACTTTGCAACATCAGCTTTGACAGGAACCCATGTGAGCGATTTTGAACCCGGCTTGTCTTTATACTGTTCATCAAAAACTTTTTTTCCTATGATCGGATAGTATCCGTCAGTAAATTTTACGAATTCGTCTGAAGCATAATGACTCAGAGCACTGTTGAAACCTTTCTTCACTGCAAGTTCACACATAGATGCCTCTGTCTTTAATAACTCCTGTATCACCTGTTCAGTATCGACTTCGGTCTTTTGATTACATGAAACTAAAAAAGCCATAATTAAGATTGACAAAATAAAATTTTTCATAAATTGAAATTTAAATATTCCGGTTTACAATTATTCTTTATCTATTAGACATAAAACAATTGACTTTGTGACAGTGATGATTTCAGCAGCTCTGCAACTTCATATTATTGCGTTCGTAGGTTATACTTATAAAACAATAAAATTTGAATCAGCTCAGTACGGGACAATTCTTCGGACAGACAAACAGGATCATTGAATTAAACGGAATTACTCTGACAGATACTGAATATACCCATGATAAAGTAGACTGGCATTATCATGATAATGCTTATTTTACTTTTATACTTCAGGGAAATGTAACGGAAGGAAACCGTAAGGAAACTTATAATTGTTCAGGCGGGAGTTTGATTTTTCATAACTGGCAGGATCCTCATTACAACATAAAGCCGGAAGGTTATACACGTGGTTTTCATATCGAGATACTGCCCGGCTGGTTTGATAAGTTATCATTTAACATTGATAGTCTGGACGGAAGCTATATTATTTCAAACCCGGACATAAAATTTCTGTTTTACAGGATCTTTAATGAATCGAAAGTTGCCTCAGCGCTTTGCCAGGTTGCTATAGAAGGTCTGCTTTTAAAAATATTTTCATTTATGCTTCGCATGGATGAAAAGAGATCAAGAAGCAAACCGGAGTGGGTAGAAAAAGTTACTGAAATTCTGAATGATGATAATTCAGAGCCGCTCTGCTTAGAGCATCTTTCGAAATCACTCGGCATTCATCCGGTTCACCTCTCAAGAGACTTTCCAAAGTATTTTCAGTGCAACATCGGAGATTATATCAGAAAATTAAAGATAGAAAGATCAATGTCCCTTCTTTCAAACAAAGAGCTTTCTTTAACAGAGATCGCCCACATTTGCGGCTTCTCCGATCAAAGCCATTTCATCCGCTGCTTTAAAAAAATCAATTATATGAAACCTTTCCCTTTCAGAAAAATATTGCTGAGTTAATTTAACATAATTTTGCAGTAAGTTCTGCCTGCACGAAAACAGATATCAGAAAACTGCTAAAGATGATTTAACGGATTGTTCACTGATTATTTTTAAAAATTTTTATTTCCGTTTGATCATTGTTCGCTGTTTAGTACTGGTAATGAAATGTTAATTCCATTCTATTTATAAATTTTTAAATAACTTAATTTTGTAACTGATAAACATTTAACTCAAAATTAATCAACATATTAATGTACATTCACACAGCTAAGATTATTTTGTTCTTTTTAATTTCTGTTAAAGTCTACGCACAGACAGAAAAGGTTTTCGAACCGGTAGAAATAACTGATTCTATTCACAAAAGTAATATTGGCAAGATCAAATTTATGCCTGCCCTGATACCAACTGAAGAATACAGTGATAAAAGTTTTTTAAAAGAGTTTGAGTTTAAACAGGGCAATAATTTTTTCATCAGGGTTTTTATGGGAAATACTCTTACAAATTATCTTCATCAGCTGCAGTCTGAATTGTCTAAAGAACAGCTTACTGAAAACGGCAATTTTCAGTTTACATTTTATATCGACGACAGTCTTGCATACGCCGAAAATTTAAATCCGGGAGCATTCGGAAAAGAAAACAAGAACACTAAAACTGCTTTTACACTTCCGCTTGAAAATTCTGATCGTGTTGATTCGTGGGGATGGTATCTGTGGAACAGGTTAATGATGAAAGCAGGATACGATGCATTAACTCCCGGTGAACATAATTTGAAAATTGAAATACGGCCATATATAAAAGCGCCTGATGTTATTACCGGAGAATTGATTGCTGAGGGAGAGATAAAATTAAAAATTGAACCTCCCGAAGATGAACAGGGATCAGAAGAAATTCAGAAAATAAATCCGGGAAGCGGCTGGAAAATTTCAAATGATACTTATGACAGGGAAAGAATAAAAGAGCTGAATCTGAAGATCGTTCGGAATCTTTTTAAAAATATTACAGGCATTATTGTGATCAAGAATGGTGAACTTCTCATTGAGGAATATTTCAACGGAGCCGACCGGAATTCACTGCACGATATGCGATCTGTTGGAAAGTCTATTGCTTCAGCTTTGATGGGAATTGCTATCAAAGAGGGATATATTAAAAATGAGAATCAGTGTCTGAAGGATTTTTATGACTTAAGTAAGTTTGAAAATTACACTCAGAAAAAAGACAGTGTGACAATTAAAAGTCTTCTGACAATGAGTTCAGCATTTGACGCGGATGACAACAACGAAGAATCATCAGGGAATGAGGAAAATATGTATGATAAGGATAACTGGGTAGAGTGGGCATTGAATCTTCCGATGAGTGACAGAAAAATTGGTAATAAATGGGCTTACTTTACAGGCGGCGCCGTTGTGTTAGGTGATATTATCGACAAAAATGTTCCGGAAGGAATTGAAAAATTTGCCGCAAAGAAATTGTTCTTTCCTCTGGGTATTCACAATTATAAATGGAAATATACACCACAGAATATACCATCAACTGCCGGCGGTTTAGAGCTTACCGCACTTGATTTTGCTAAGTTCGGACAGATGTACAAAAACAAAGGTAAATGGTCCGGAAAGCAGATACTCCCGCCGTCATGGGTCACAAAATCTTTTCAGCCATATCAGCAAACTGATTACGGAGATAATTATGGTTACTTATTCTGGAATAAGATTTATGAAATTGACGGAAAGAAATATGAAACTTATTATTGCGGGGGTAACGGAGGTAACAAAATATTTATTTTTAATGATCAGCCGCTTGTAGTTGTGATCACTGCAACTGCTTATAATATGCCTTACATGCATGTTCAGACGGATAAAATCATGGAGAGATATATTTTGAAGGCATTGATGAAATAATTTCAGTAATGTTTCTCTAAACCAAATGCGATCTTTACCGTAAATCTTTATAACCAGGAATAAAATTATGAAAATGAATGCAGTGACTTACCTGATAACTTTTTTAATTCTTTCTTTCGGATTATGCTCTTCAAAGGCTTGCTTATCCGAAGTCAAGACCCCATCTCTCAACTGGAAATTTACTTCAAACGCACCTTTCTTTTCTTCTCCTGTAACTGACGGCAATTCAGTTTTCATTGGTGGTGACGACAGTATTTTTCGCGCACTCGATCTTGAAAATGGAAATTTGCTTTGGGAATTCAAAACTAAAGGAAAGATCCGCTCCACTGCTCTTATAGAAAATGATAAGATATATTTAAACGGAGGAGACGGAAATCTTTATATTCTGAACACGGAAGGAAAACTAATCCGAACGGTAAATGCAGGTCAGGAAAGGCAATATGATTTCGCGGATTACCATCAGTCTTCACCTGTATTTTTCAATAACACTGTTTTCTTCGGTCTTGGAGACGGATTTGTTTATGCCGTGAATTCGGATAAAGGCGAGTTAAAATGGAAATTCCGGACAGAAGATGTTGTTCATTCCACCCCGGTTCTGGACAGCAGCCGGCTGTACATAGGTTCATTTAACGGAAATGTATATGCCCTGAACATTTCAGACGGATCACTATTATGGAAATTCAAAACTGTCGGGCATACATATTTCCCGAAAGGTGAAGTACAGGGAAGCCCTTCTCTGAGTGATGATCTTGTTTTTATAGGAGCGAGAGATTATAATTTCTATGCGATCGATAAAGAAAAAGGTTATTGTCACTGGAATAAAGTTTTTAAGAAAGGATGGGTTTTGACAAGTATGGTAAATGATACCGCTCTTTACATAGAAGGAGCAGATGAAAGAATAATATCCGCTATGAATCCTCAGACAGGAAAAGAATACTGGAAGCGTGATATGGAATTTTTAATGTTCGGCAGAGCTGCATTCAGCGGGACAATCCTCTACGCCGGTACCACCATTGGAAAACTTCATGCAATAGATAAGCTGACAGGAAGTGAAGTATGGACATTTTCAACTGACGGATATTTGAACAACAGGATGAAATATTTTAAAGTCGATGATTCATACAGAGATGACATTTACTCGATAATAAAATCCAATGAACAGTTTCTTGAAGTTGAAATGGAACTGGGAGGAATATTTTCAACTCCTGTGATCACTAACGGATATTTGGTATTTACCAGTACGGAAGGAATTGTATATTGTCTGAAAAATAAGAATTGATTTACTCTTACTGTCACATAGAAAGATATTACTGGTTTTCCTTCACTCCGCTCTTCTTCAGTTCCATCAGATACTTCGTGATCAGAGCCTCATAGTCTTCTGTATATCCTTCTTTCTGAAGCTTAAGGAAATCTTCTTTAAGTGCATTAAAAGAGTTTGGTCCTTTTAAGACTATTTCAGGAGGTGTTGTTCTTACTACATTATCTCCAGGTCTGGATTCACGTTTCGGTTCAAAATCCTTTTCTCTCTGTGACAGCTGAGCATCGAGCATTCTTGAAAGAATTCTGTTTTGCTTTTCCAACAGCTTGTCATCGTATCTGTTTTCTTCCATCTGCTTAACAACTTCTTCCATTTCTTTTTTTACCTGATCCATATCTCCTAATACTTTATCACCGCTTCTTTCCTGTTCTTTTTTCAGTTCCTCATTAAGCTGTTCCATGGATTTCTGAATCTGCTGCTGTTCCATGCTTAATTTCTGCATCTCAAGCTTCTGTCTGTCTGAAAGGTCATTCGGGCTTGTACCTTTTCCGTTATTTCCTTTCTTGCCGTTTTCTCCACTCTGTCCGTCTTCACCCATTTGTCCCATTTTTCCGGTCTTTCCGTTAAGCCCCATCTGCTGGGCAATAATCTCACCGAGTCTCTGCATAAGCTGTCCCATGCTTCCCTGGCCGGGTTTTTTCCCGCCTTTTCCGCTTTTCCCGTCCTCACCCATCTGACCGAGCATATCTCCCAGCATCTTGGCTGCATTATCGAGAGACTCTTTTGCTTTACTCTGATTAGATGAAGCGTTCTCTTTTTTCTGTTCCCCAAGTTCCTGCTTTGCCTTATCCATTTTATTGAAAGCGTTTCCAAGTTCTTTGCCCATCTCCGGACTCATCTGCATTCCCATTTTGGAAGCATTCATAAGGTCATCAATGCTTTGCGAAAGCCGGTTCTGAAGATCTCCCTGATCTTTCTGATTTTCCTGAAATTCATTTTTATCCGACTTGTCAAGTTCATCTGTTTTATCTTTTAGCTCCTGCTGTTTTTTACTCATCTCTTCGAGCTCTTTTTTTATCTGTTCAAGTTTTTCCTTCAGTTTGTTCTGCATATCCTGCGAATCCATCATTTTTGACAAAGCATCCTGCATCTCCTGATTCATATCTTCGAGATCTTTCATAATTTCATCCTGTGTTTTCTCGGAATTGCCCTTTTGATTTTTCTGAAGCTCGTCACCCGATTTCTGCATTTTGCTTTCAGGATTTTTCTGCTGCATTTTTTTCTGCAGTTTTTCCAGGTCATCGGCGCTCATTTGCTCCTTCATCTTATTGATCTCATCAATAAGTTTTTTCAGTTCTTCACTGAATTCCTTTGTCTGGTCTTTAATATCTTTCTGTTTATCGGAAAGCTCTTTCATTTTATTCTGATCGTTCTTATCCGAATTCTCAGTTTCCTTTTTCAGCTCTTCCTGGTTCTTTTTAATGTCATCGAGTTTCTGGCTCAGCTCACCGAACTTCTGCATGTTCTCTATCTTCTTCAGAAGCTCCATCGCTTTTTCCATATACTTTTTAAATGCTTCTTCGTCGAACTTGAAATTCTTCAGTGCTTCCTTGAGTTCATCAGGATTATTTTTCTTCAGAGCTTCTCTTAATTTTTCAAGCATCTTCTGAAGTTCGGGAGTATTTATTTTATTAAACATCTTCTGAAGTTCCATATACTGTTCGAGAGTTTTCTGATCGAGCATATTTTTCTGCTGCATCTCGTTCATATTCTGATCAAGCTGTTTCTGAGTCGAGTTCATATTGTTCTTAAAATTCTCCAGCTTGCTTTCCATCTGCTTCTTTCTTTCTTCATTCAGTCCGAGCTCTTCATTTTTCTGAATATCTTTCTTCATCTCCTCTATTTCTTTATTTATATCCTGAACCTGATCAAATACGGATTTAAGTTCAGTCTTCAGCTCCTTTGTCATTTCATCTTTTTTCTTAAACAAGTCTTCGGGAGATTTGTATAAAAGGGTCCTAATATCCGAGCGTGTTGATTTTCCGGTATTATCGGTTACTTCCATGAAATACTCCGTACTTTCTCCCGGACGCATTCCAAGCTTAGAGAGTTCCCACATATAAGGAACTTCGAGTGAAGTCGCATTAAGATTTTTTATCGGAATATTATCATAACTAAATTCCGGAGCTCCCGCATTTCCTGCGAGCGACTTTAATTTCCTGTACCCAACAGTAAGTTTTGAAAAACCAAAATCATCTGAGATCCTGGCTCTCAATAAAATCTCTTTCTCTCCATTCAGTGTGTAATTTGTCTGTGCAGGTTCTATGATAGTGATCTTTGGAGCTTCATCTGTGATCACTTTAACTGAATAAATTTGTGTCCCGCGGCTTTCTGTTCCTTTTTCATCTTTCAATAAAAATTTATATTTACCGCTTTCCTTAATTTTCACCGAACCCCTCGCTCTGTCACCGCTGACTTCAAAATTTATATAATTATCATTAAGCAGAATTCCGGCAGATGACAAAGTTCTGTCAGATCTCAGATCAAAGTAAACATTGCTTCCTTCGGGACAGAAAATATCGCCTTCATTTTCAGGCAGTGTCTTTGAAGGGATACCGGTAAAATCAGGGGGATAAACAGTTATGCTGAAACTTTTTACGACCGGATTATCCTTAACGCTTATTTTATATTCAGAAGACCTGACATTTTTATACTGTGCAAAGTAAAGCAGGTTTGTATTTGTATTTTCAATAACTGTTTTGAAATTTCCTTCAGCATTAATTTTAAGCGTTACAGGATCCGAAAGAACTTCTACTCCGTCCGTGGTTATCTGCTTTGTGAAAAACTCAAGTTCTTCTATTCTGTGGTCGGACTTTGTCAAACTTACATTTATTGTAACATCGATTTTCTCACCCTTTGATATTTCAATATCACCCGGTAGTATTTCAAATGAGATACCCAGTTCATTATCAACGAAATTAAAGTTATAATTTATTATTCTCTTTACAGAAGCAAACATTTCAGAAGGAAATACAGTAAATGAAATCACATTCACTAAAAATACAGCCGAAAGTATCAATGCAGGTTTTTTTAACGTACCAAAATCAATCATTGAGGCTAAGTTTCTTTTTCCCGCTTTTTCATTCATATCATTAATGTCAGCATCTATAAGCTCATCCGAGAAAACTGTTTTTGAAGATGTGCCTTGATATGTTTTATATAAAGAAAGCGAATTCGAAAGTTTATCCTTTATGTCATTAAAATTATTCCCGACTTTCTTTGAATATGAAATAATATCAAATGAACTTAGAATGCCGATCCTTTTTAATGCATAATTGATCAGAAAATAAACAATTGTAGTAACCGAAAGCGGCAGGAAAGTCCAGTAAAAGAATTTTCTCACGGGAGAATTGAAATGAAAAACAGCTTCAAGCAATATCAGTATGAAAGCCAGTGAGAAAATAATTATAAATGTATATATAAGATTTTTTGTGAGATCAAACAGAAGCTCTCTTTTATTAACATCAGTGAGTTTCTTTTCGAATGATTTGTATATTGAGGCAGCAGAACCGGAAATATTCATAAGTAAATTTTATTAAGTATAACTGAATTGAGACAGTTTTGTTTCATAATCAACATAAAGAAGATAGTAAAAGTTATCAATGTAATTTGATAAATAAATTTTTTCACAAAGTTATTATAGATCCGTGAAGATTCTTAATTTAAATATTATTTCCGCTTAGAAAAACATTAATCTTATATTTTCGTAGAATTTTTCAGGTTCTAACTAATCTCATCAAAAATAATTATATTTACCATATAAACCTTTTTCATTTTACCGGCATCTTATTAATGAAACGCAAATAATAGTATGAGCTCAGCTATTTCTCTAAACCTGATTGTAAAAAATCCGGATGAAGATTTTAAACTCGTCGAACAGTCATTAGAAGGAAGCGGTGAAGCTTTCAAAGAATTATTCATGAAAAATGTCACGCGCGTGCACTCTTTATGTCTGAGGATCTCCGCTGATGTTCAGCAGGCAGAAGATCTGACACAGGAAGTTTTCATTAAAGCCTGGGAAAAACTGAGTACTTTTAAATTCGAATGCAAGTTCTCAACCTGGCTGCACAGCATCGCTGTTAACCAGTTCCTCATGCAGCTGAGATCAGACAAGAGATATTCGGAAAAACTTGATGAGTTCAGTAAAGAAGGAAATGACCTGAATCAAACGGATGCAAAAATGCATCAGGATTTACGAATAGACCTGCAGAAAGCGATTGATAGCTTACCCGGGCAGGCAAGGATGGTACTGGTGCTGCATGACATTGAAGGATATAAGCATAATGAAATATCAGAAATGATGAACATACAGACCGGAACTTCAAAAGCCCATCTTCACAGGGCAAGAAAAATTTTAAGAAAGGAGCTGTTAAAATGAAAACTGAAAAAAATACTGAACAATTAAAATGCGTGGAGATCGAACTTCTTATAGATGAACATCTGGAGGGAATGATCGCATTATCGGACAAGGAAATTATGGAAGAACATATTTCAAAATGCGATAGCTGCAGAAAATATCTGCAGGAAACTGAATCTCTTTTAAAGAAAACAGCTTCAATACCTCAGGATGCTGTGAATCTTTCCGTTCAGAAAAAGAATGATCTTTGGAAATCCGTTGAATCGAAAATAGACAAGAATAAATATTCAGATAAAAAACCTGATAAATCCGTCTACTATCAGACAGAAAATGCCGGACCGAATAGTTTCTTTTATAAATACAGATATATATTTTCCGGTCTTGCAGCCGCACTGGTTGTAGGATTTATTGTTTTCGGAGTAAAGAATCTAAAGCTGGATAATGACCGCCTTACGCAGCAAAGCACTTTCGGACTGGAAAACTACTGGAAAGTTTCAAACATACAGGGTAACTCTTTAATTGGAAATTCTTCTATGAGCAGTACTGACAGCATTAAAGAAGGTCAGTGGATTCAGACAAACGGAGATTCACGCGCAGAACTTATTGTAGCAAATATAGGAAAGGTCATCATTGAGCCGAATTCAAAAATAGTCTTCTTAAAAGGCGCAGATGGAAACAACAGGATAATGGTTGAATACGGAACAATTAATACTGTTATGAATCCTAACACAAGATCATTTTTTGTAGAAATGCCTTCAGCTGTAGCAACGGATAACGGCGGATCATACACAATGACTGTTGATTCCACGGGTGACGGTCTGGTGTATGTCAGATCAGGAAAAGTAGAAATAGCTTCACCGAACAGGGATGCTATAATACCGGCAGGAAGTATTGTACTGACAAAAAGAAACCTCGGTGTCGGAACTCCTTTTAATGAAAACTCGTCGGCAAAATTCAAGTCTGCCCTTTTTAATTATGACTTCGGAAACTGTAACGATGCCTGCGTTAAAACACTTTTAAACTCTGCTAAAATGTCAGACGCAGTTACGCTTGTGAATCTTATTCCAAATGTAAATAAGGAATATTCGGATCAGGTCTATACTAAACTTGCAGCATTTGTTCCGCCTCCGACTCCTGTCCGGGGTGACAGCATTCCTTTTATGAATGAAGAAGAAATCAATAAATGGGTTGATAAGATCCAGTTAGAAGTTCAGGAAAATGTAGAAAGAAGCATGAAGAATGTTGAAAAAAGTCTTGAGCAGTTAAAAAAACTGGAAACAATAGATCCGGAAACAATAAACGGACTGGAAGATCTTGCTAAGAACTGGAAATTTCAGATAAAAACTTCCCCAGATGGAACTTATGAATGGGATGATGATACTGTTGAATTTGATAAAGAACAGTTTAAAAAAGACATGGAAGAAATGAAAGAGGATATAAAGAATAATTCCAAATTTAATAAGGAACAGTTAAAAGCAGATATGGAAGATCTAAAGAATAATCTTGAAGAGATGAAGTCAGAGCTCAGGGAAAATCTGAACCTTAATAATGAAGAGCTGAAAAAAGAACTGCAGAAAGCAAATGAAGAGATGAGGAAAGCAATGAAAGATGTGGAAAAGATTAAGATTCCGGATTCAATAAATCAGAAAATAAAAGTATATCCAAAAGATGGATTTGAAAATACAGAGGAGCCGGAAGCTCCTGAGGCACCTGTTGAAACAGATTCTGACGAATAGAAATTAAATTATCAAATCCTGTCCTTTTATTTAATGCTGCTTAATTCTTTTCTTAAATCCTGAAAACGTGTTTTAAGGATCGAAATAAGCAGTATTTCTATTAACGGCAATTTGTAACCCAATTCAGTTTAAGATTCTGCATAATAGACTAGTATTTACACTTATATAAATCGTGAGTATATACTTATATATAAAGTGAGTGTATACCTATTTATTCTATTGTCTAAAACCTTTAGGTTTGTATTAATTAGAGGATCAATTAAATCCGGTAGAATTGAATTATTCATATTGTGCCGGATTTTTTTATTGATTGAAATTTTTCGGTGCAAAGTAAAACCGGGCTTACTTGAAAGGATTAATCTAATAATTGTTTATGAGTTTAAATATCTTTAATTTCGCAGTAAAAAATTTAATAAATGGAACATGCCGGCGGAAATTTTTACTATATAAAGGTATTTATAGCTCTGATGATACTTGTAAATCCTTTAGAAGGAATTCCTTTATTTCTTTCCAAAACCAGTTATTGTACTCCTGAAGAAAAAACTGCAATTGCAAAAAAGGCTTCCCTTTCTGTTTTTTTAATTCTTGTACTGTCGCTTTTTTTCGGAAAATACATTCTGCAGCTTTTCGGAATAACAATTGCATCATTTTCACTGGCAGGCGGAATTATAATATTTCTGATAGCTCTGGATATGGTGATAGGAAAATCTGATTCGGGAGAAAAGAGCATGCCGAATGATCCTGTTAATAATCCTTCTGACATTGCTATTGTACCTCTTGCGATCCCTCTTCTGGCTGGACCGGGAGCTATAAGCAGCGTCATTGTTTACGGGAGCACAAGCTCGGGTATAATGGATGATTTGATTCTTGCAGTGATTGTTCTGATGGTGGGCATAGCAGTAAGAATGTCTTTGAAAGCTGCTACAAAAATGGAAAGATTTCTCCATGATACCGGTGTAAAAGTACTAACTAAAATATCAGGACTTCTTGTAGCAGCTATTGCCGTAGAAATGATTTTTCACGCATTGGTTCAGGTATTTCCTACATTATCTAAATAGCAATTATCATAAAAGGTTTTTCAGATATAAGAGCACCTGTTCATAAGCATCAGAGGAAATTTTTATATCTCCGGTAAAGGGATGATCGAGAGCTATTATCATAAGAATTACAATTGCATTTGTCATTGCAAACAGAGAAGTCATTGTTGCCTGTATGGTAAAACTTCTTGTTCCGAAAAACAATGAAAATCCTACAGAAGTCAGCGCGCCTATGATTATGACCGTCCAGATGATCACCGGGATATGATTCTGAGCTCCTAAAATCCTCTGCCTTCTTAGTTCTGTAATATCATTTAATTTGTTAAGCGATTCACTGAAATATATCTTCTGCTTTTCATTCCCGAGATCATTTATATTATTAAAGTTTCTCCATATCTCTATGAGCTTGTCCCTTGATTCGGGATTTGATTCACCTTTTGCCAGCAGCGGCCAGTCATTCTTTACTATCATTTCGAGATATTCTATTATGTCCTTTTTTATTTCCGGCTGGGATTCGGGCGGCAGTCCTTCACAATCCATATATAAACTTTGAATGACATCCGCTTCCCTGTCGCATACACTGCCGGAAGCTTCATAATCACTCCATGTTGCATATACAACAAATGCTACAAGTACTGCATATATAAGCCCTAAAGCATTGAATAAAAAACCACCGACCTCGTGATTATCCTTAAATGTTTCCCAGTGAATTCTTCTCCTGCGTAAAATCAGTAAACCAACTGATATGCCCGCACTTATTATAATTGTAATTAAACATAAAAGAAATGTCGGGAGAGTTAGAAATTTGATAAGCATGGTCCGGTTATTTTTATTTTAAAATCAAAATCCTTTTTGCAAATGTAATATTCAATACAAAATTAAAATCTAAGATAAAGGATTTTGCTGATTCTGCAAATGAAACAAATATTATTTCGGCATTTCATTCACTAAATTTTTATATATCTGTTCGAAAGCATCAGATGATACCTTTATATCTCCGGTAAAAGGATGATCAAGTGCTAGAATCATAAGAATAACAATAATGTTGGTCATTGTAAAAAGAGTAGTCATCGTTGCCTGAATTACAAAGCTTCTTGTGCCGAAAAATAACGAAAAACCAATTGATGTAAGAGCGCCAATTATGATAACTGTCCAAACTACTACCGGAATATGATTTTGACAGCTTAATATCCTCTGTCTCCTGTACTCTGTCACACTATTGAGTTTGTCTAGAGACTCCGAAAAAAATATCTGCTCCTTGTTGGTATTCAGTGAATCTATTCTATTGTATGCATCCCAAATTTCTATAAGCTCCTGCCTGGATTTTGGATTAGACTCTCCTTTGGAAAGCATAGGCCAGTCTTCTTCAATAATCACTTTCATATACTCAAGAATTTCCTCTCTTACAACAGGCCGGCTTTTTTCAGGAAGACCCTCTGTATTGAGATAAAGGCTCTGCAGTACATCAGCTTCATTGTCACAGTATTCCCTTGCTGCATTATAATCTTCCCACGTTGCATAAACAACAAAAGCTATAAGAACGGCATAAATAAGTCCAAGCGCATTGAATAAGAAACCTCCCACTTCATGATTTTCTTTAAAAGATTCCCAGTGCAGCTTTTTTCTTAATATAAAAAGAGCTGTTACGGAAAATACCGCGCTCAAAAGAATTGCAAGCGATATCATTAAAAATGAAGGCAGGCTTAGGATAAAATTTATCATAAGGTTATATATTTTAAATTAGTTTATAATAAGATTTTTTATTTAAGGATAGATTCATTTATTTATTTTCAGAACTAACTTTTTATTACAGGATCTTCAGGGAAATATATATCTGAGAACTTCAGACATATTTACTACTTAATTTTCAGGAATATCACTTATCTCTTTTAAAGCTTTCAATTCGGATATTCTCTTTTTCTCTGCTTTGGATATGAAAGCTACTGAGATCAGTATGAAAATGAGCGAGATCCAGTCCTCCGGGCTGGGAAATTTTCCTCCGAAAAAATAAAAAACCAGTAGTGTGGATGCCGTACCTGCTATCAGCGAGGTTAACCGGTTAACCAGTCCTGCAAATGTTGCCGTTCTCCCTTTGAACATAAATATGAAAACCGAAAAGAATGCTACTGCGCCGAATGCTGTTCCCGCAATTATTGCGTATTCCCACAATGATGAAGGTGTATGGAATGCCCCGATAAATTCAGTGATCTGTTTGCTCTGCCAGCCGAATAACTCCTGTGAATTGTAAAAAATCACTCCAATGAAAATCATTGTGATGGTTGCGGCAATCTGCTCAACTGCAAAGAAACCTTTATTGTCCTGCTTTATTCCTTTACCGCGCGTGTTTTTGTAATAGTTCATTATATAGATCCGAATGAAGTAAGCTATAATATAACTTGTTAGAATTACAACAGCCGCAGTATTGTAAATAAAATCAAATCCGCCGCTTCCGTTAGCAAAAAAAAGATTTATTGCTACTGCAAGAAGTGCGAAAACAACTGCAATATTTTCTTCCATGTACACACGTTTTTTAAGTATTCCCTGCCTGATCTGTATCGCATCGATCAGCCTGCTTATAATTATTACACTGCCTCTCATGATTACCATTGCCACCATTACAGATATAGGAAGTGAATACATAAGAGTCGTGGTTGGAATTACAATTGCAGTGCATATTCCGGAAGGAATTATGTATAGATATTCCTCAGGAATATTAATGCCGATAAAATTTATTATTTTATTTGACTGAAGCCTGTACCATTTTAATGACAATACTATTAAAAGAGCGATCAGATTTCCTCCGATCGTACTGTAAACAAGATACTGCATATCGGGCATACCGATTCCGAGGAAATATTTCACACTTACACCGGTGATCACGTAAAATACAAAATAGCCTATGCAAAGTTGAATAAGCCGTCCCGTACTGCCCTCAATGGTCTTCCACATTTAACCTGCTTATAAAATTTACATTAATATAACATTTCTGAATTAATTTGCAATGAGTAATACCAATACAAATAATATCAGACCTATGCTGCTGAGCACCCTGTGATATATTCCGCCTTTTCTTCCGAACGGAAGAAGTATCATTGCTGATAATGAAAAGCCGCACATTATAAATCTCACAGTATTCAGTTCAGTAAATAAAAGTATTAAAATTAAATTTGCTATTATAGAGGCAAAAAATATCTGATGTGTTATCTTTGACATGGAAATTATACCGAAATGTAACATCCAGCCGATCAGGTAGTTGGTGATGTAAAGAATTGTTCCGGTGATTAGGAGATAGTTAATAGTATATAGTTAGTAATTAGTAGTTAAAATTTATTTGATATTGTCTGTAAAAATTACTCATTGTTCATTGCTCAATAATCATTGCTTTATTCTTTATTCATTTTCATTATTCATTATTCATTAATCATTGCTCAAAACCTGTTTCCGAAAAGATCCTTATATGCAAGCTCATCGATTCCCTTTCTTTGTGAAGATTTCCAGTCTATTGCCGGACGTTTCATTTCAGGATCAATGTATCCCATTCTGAATATCGCCATCATTTCATACTCATCAGATACTTTCAGCATGTCAGATATCGCTTTCCAGTTGTCAGGGATTTCACCGGGAGTTGAAATGAACTGCATTCCCATTCCAATTGCAGTGGTAGAAAGCCAGAGAGTCTGTATCACAGCACCCATAGATATGACAGAATAAAACCCGGACAGTTCTTCTTTTTTATATTCGTCTTTTGTAAGAAGTATGACAAATAACAGCGGCGAAGTTGCAACCAGTTTTTCCTCATCGTTACCAAGTATTCTTGATACCCTGAACTTTGAAATGACCTTCCCTCCTGCTTCCGAGAAAATGCTTTTGGCAAATGGCTTAAGAAATGCCGGGAGATGATCAATGTGAATTCCGTCTTTTGTCTTTTCTATCTCTTCTTCACTGAAGCGAAAATACTTCCTGTACTGCTTCCAGAATCTTCCGTCATCCATAAGCTGCACCATTGAGTTTCCTGCGATCTTTGCGATCTTATTTATGATATTTTTATCTTCCACAAGTATAAATCTCCACGGCTGTGAATTGAAATGACTCGGGCAGTGTGAAGCCATTTTGATAAGCAGTTCCATATGCTCATCGGAGACTTTCTTATCTGCAAATGCGGTGTTTGTAGTCTTTCGGTTTACTATTGCTTCAAAGAGATTCATTAAGAAATTTTAATATTTGAAGTCAGATTAAATTTAATATGCTGTCATTTTCCAGCAGTCTGACAGCTCTCAGGCTTTTGAAATCTCAATTACTTTTCAAAAAGTTTTGACATTCTATCTCATCTTCCGAAGTCATCCGAGATCCTTCTTATGTCATCCTCGTCAGAAGGATTGCCGGGAAATCTATGTATCCATATTTCCGCCACTATTCCCCAGTCATCAAGTCCGACAAGCCTGTGCCTTGTTCCAAGTTCCATCTCGACAATTTCATCATCTTTGTAAACTTTCATTTCATCAGGCTGTACATCTGTCGGGCTCGTATAAATTCCAACCGGTCCTTTTACAACTCTCCATAGCTCCGCCCTTCTTTCGTGTGACTGCCAGGATAATTTCTTTCCGGGAGCTACTACTAATATCTTAGGACTTACATTTAATTGAGTTATGTCAAACGGAAGTTTTACTCCGGAAAAATATATTGACATAAAATCAATCATACTTTCGTCACCTATTTTAAAGAATCCTCCCCAGGGTCTTTCAAAATCTTCACCGGATATTTTCAAACCTTTAACCAAAAGATCAGATTTGATCTTATTATGAATTTGTTCCTTTTCGTTCATTCGGTTTAAATTATAATATTTTTTAAATTCTGTTATTATGTTTATTTTTTTCAGCCGGAAAATTCTTATTCTGCAAAATTACTTCACTAAGCAGATAAAATTATAAATACAGGAAATAAAATTTTCAATACCGGATCGCTGAATTTCACATCACCTGTCTAAAAATATTCAGAGATTATTCTTCCTGATATTGTGTCTCCGATAGAAAAGCACGAAGTCGCTGCAGGAGATGGAGCGTTGCATACGTTTATTACTCTTTCATTTTCTATGAACAGAAAATCATCTATCAGCTTTCCTTCCTTATCACATGCCTGCGCTCTTACGCCGGAGCCGCCGGGAACGAGATCATCTCCGGATATTTCCGGAACCAGTCTCTGCAGTGATTTTACAAATTCCTTTTTTGAAAGCGAACGGTAGATTTCATAAAATCCTGTTTTCCAGAATTTCCCCGCAACCTTATGAAACCCTCTGTAAGTGAAAGTATCAAATGCTTCCTTTAAATTAAAATCACTTTTTTTATATCCCTCTTTCTTAAAAGCAAGTACTGCATTCGGTCCGGCTTCGATCATTCCGTCTGTCCTTCTTGTGAAATGCACACCGAGAAAAGGAAATTCAGGATCGGGAACAGGGTAGATGAGATTCCTTATCAAATGTCTGCTTGATTCCTTCAGACTATAATACTCTCCTCTGAAAGGTATGATGCGGAAATCAATTTTATCATTAAGCATTAAAGCGATCTTATCTGAATATAATCCCGCGCAGGAAACTACAACTGAAGAAGTAAAAGTGTTACTGTCTGTTTTTACAACTGCTTGACCCTGGTTTAGTTTAATGCTTCTGACTTCTTCATTGAAAAATAACCGGGTACCACTGTCTGAAATTTTCTCCGCGATCTTTGCCGATACAGTTTTATAATCTACTATCCCGGTCTCAGGTACGTGAATTCCCTTGATGCCGGTTACTTTTGGTTCAATTTCTCTCAGCTCTTTTATGGAAAGTTCTTTAATTCCTTTCAAACCATTTTCAATCCCTCTGTTAAAAAGTGTCTTTAAAGGCATCAGCTCTTTTTCCTCTGTTGCAACAATTATCTTTCCGCATATATCATACTGAATACCGTTTGCATTGCAAAAATCAAGAAGCATCTGATAGCCTTTTATACAGTTAACTGCTTTCAGGCTTCCGGGTTTATAATAAATTCCTGAATGAATAACTCCGCTGTTGTGGCCGGTCTGATGCTTTGCTTCTCCCGATTCTTTTTCCAGTATGCATATCTTAAAGGAAGGATTCTTTTCAATAAGTTTATAAGCTGCAGCAAGCCCGATAATCCCGGCACCGATTATTGTTACATCAAAGTTATTCATAAAAATATATTTGTCAAAATACAAATACTTAATTTAAAATAATACTAAAGAGTCAAGATTCCTGAAGATCCTAAAAATTCCTGTAGTATTGTTTATACAAAAAAAACCGTCAGCTTTTATGCTGACGGTCAAATTATATTAAATCAGTTTTCCGGATATTCCGGATATATTCAATATTAATAAGTTTTCTTTTGTATTCCGTATTGTTTACCTGCGCCGAAAGTTAAGCCTACAATAAAACTAAGCGAATTGGTTTTAGTGCTTCCATCGGATGTATAATCGCTTATGTTGGTAAGTCCGATATCATCTCTGATTTCAAAAGTCAGCGCGGATTTAGTAGCTATAGGAATCTGTAAACCAAGACCTGCAGAGACTCCGAAATCCGTGCTCTTCGTACTGTCTGTATTGTCAACTGTTCTTCCCGGTTCATTATACTGCGAGTTGGCATTAATAGTAGTTTTGTTAGTCATCAGAATTCCGAGATATGGTCCGGCATTCACAAAGAACTTCACGTTAGAAGATCCGAAAGTTCCTCTGAATAAAAGCGGAATGGTTATGTATTCAAGCTTGATCTTTCCGTCAAGTACATAATCGTAACCCTTTAAATCCTGCTGGCTTATTTCAAGTTTGGATCCTTTCTGCTGGTAATTTGCAGCAAGCTTTAGAGAGTAAGTTGAATTAAAATTATACTGACCGAATATCCCGGCAAGAAAACCGAAATCAGGTTTTGTATCAAGATCTACTGCATCATTACCTACTGTAAAGGTTGCGCTTGGTCCGCCTTCAAATCCCAGATTCCATTGAGAATACTGAGCCGAAGAATAATTAAACAGACCTGAAAAGAGAATTGCAAATACTGTGAGTAATAAATGTTTTGTTTTCATGACCCTTTCTGTTTAGTTTGTGAAATATAATAAGATAAATTTATAAAAAAATAGAGCAAGATTTTAAGCCATTACTTCATTGAGATCCGGAAGTTTTCCGAATCTTTTCAATGTAAGTATATGTGAATTCAGAGCTTCTCTGAATGTTTCATTTTCAAGATATGGAATATCAAACTCTTCTGCTGTCTCTTTTACGATGGTGGCAATGTCAGGATAATGAACGTGACAGATTCTCGGAAACAGATGATGCTCGACCTGATAGTTCAATCCACCGAGATACCACGTAAGGATCTTGCTGTTTCGCGAAAAGTTACAGGTTGTATTAAGCTGATGTATAGCCCATAAATTTTCAATATTTCCGTGTTCATCGGGAAGCGGATGAGTGGTCTCTTCTACTGTATGCGCAAGCTGAAAAATAGTGGAAAGAATGACACTTGCAAAAAAGTGCATTACAAAAAATCCAAGACAGGCTTCAAGTACCGGAATTCCGAAGAACATGATCGGAGCTATAAGGAACACAGAGAAATAAAACAGTTTTACAAGCAATATTCTTGTAAATGTAAGAAAATTACTTAATGGGGAAGCTGCCGGAGCGACTCCGCTGTTCTTAAACTGAAAGAACTGCATAAAGTCTTTAGCAAAAGCCCAGTATATTGTAAGAAAACCGTACAGTACGAATGCAAAGATATATTGTCTTTTATGAAAAGGTTTTACTTCAGTATGCGGGGAAAACCGCAGAGCTATCCTGTCGTTTATATCTTCATCCATTTCAACAATATTAGTATATGTATGGTGAAGTATGTTATGCTGCATTTTCCAGTTATCCACATGTCCGCCGATAAGATTCAGCGTGTGACCAACCAGAAAATTAATGCTTTTGTTTGAAGAATATGCTCCGTGATTTGCATCGTGCATCACGCTCATTCCAATGCCTGCAAGCCCTAAGCCCATTACAAGCCAGAGCAGCAAAGCAACCAAGAGTGGAGGATTGAATGCAAGTATCATTACAAACGGCGTGAAATATATGAGGAGCATTGAGATGGTCTTAATGACCATTGTTTTATTGGCGTATTTTGATAAGTTATTTCTGGTGAAATACTCATCAACTCTTGCCTTTAGAATGTCAAAAAAAGAACTTTTGTCTTTACTGACGAACTTTACTTTTCCTTTGAGTTTCAAATGATTTGTTGATGGTGTTAATTGATTAGATAAATTTTTTACTGCTCTAAAATATAGATTTTAAAGCTATTTAGAAAGATACAAAAGTATAACCGTCAAATTTTTCAGAGATCAGCCGTTGCAGAAATATTTAGAAATCATTCAGAATTATTTTTAAGCAGAAAATAATCCGTAATTTTTCAACATAATCCGCGTTATCCGTTTTCCGTTTTTATTGCGTATAATGCGATCAGGCAAATCTAAAAAATTATCATTACAATTTTAAGAAGTATATCTTAAATTCTTTCACCATTAAAAAAATTAAAAAACATAAATAGGTTTAGCTTAAAGCAAATGAAGTAAATTTAAATACTGAATCATGATTAAAACACTAATTTTTTCGACTGCAATATTTTTGTGTTTATTAAATATTGCTTATACACAGCAGGATCATAATATGAATATGGATCAAAAGGAACAGAAATATCCAAATCCCGCTGTCATAATTCCCGGGCTGGGAAGTTATCATCATGAAGTAAGTACAAAAAACAAAGATGCACAGAGATTTTTTGATCAGGGGCTTACACTAATTTATGCATTCAATCACGAAGAGGCAATCCGTTCTTTTAAAAAAGCGGCATCGCTGGATCCTGAACTGGCAATGGCTTACTGGGGAATCGCATTTGCGCTCGGTCCGAATTATAATCTTCCCGCTGACAACGATCAGAGAAAGCAGGCATATAGTTCAATGAAGAAAGCTATAAAGCTTTCAAAGTATGCTTCTCAAATTGAAAAAGACTATATTTCTGCGCTTTCGAAAAGATATGTGAAAGATGTTACAAAAACTGAACAGGCAGTTCTCGATCTGGAATTCAAGCAGGCAATGAAATCGCTGCATGTAAAATATCCGAATGACCCTGATGCAGCGACTCTTTATGCTGAAAGTCTTATGGACTTAAAGCCATGGCAGCTATGGAATAAGGACGGAACTCCGGCTGAAGGAACCGAAGAAATAGTTTCTGTTCTTGAATCTGTATTAAAAAATTATCCTGATCATCCAGGAGCCAATCATTATTACATTCACGCAGTCGAAGCTTCTGATGATCCGGGCAGAGGTCTTGCAAGCAGTAATATTCTTGAAACACTAATTCCTGCAGCCGGTCATCTCGTTCATATGCCGGCGCATATCTATTTCCGGGTAGGAAATTATTCCGGCGCTTCAGATGCCAATCTTATTGCTATGCAGACAGATGAGTCTTATATAAAAGAACATAATCCGCAAGGCGTTTATCCCGTAATGTATTACAATCATAATATAAATTTCCTGTCTGTTTCCAGAATGATGGAAGGAAAATACGGTGATGCAATAAAGTATGCAGATAAGATTGCAGAAAATGTCAGACCTGCTCTTAGCGAAATGCAGATGCTCGAAGCTTTTTACGCTAATCCTTTAATGATATATCTCTCTTTTGGCAAATGGGATAAGATTATAAATTTTCCTGAAACTGATAAATCTTTTAAAATTTATTCAGCATTGTATCATTACAGCAAAGGTGTTGCCTATGCGGAAAAAGGAAATACAGCAGATGCAAAAAAAGAACTTGCATTATTTAATGAATTTAAAAACAGCATTCCTTCGGAAGCGATTATAGGACTTAATCCGGCTTCACTTATTTTGAATCTGTCTGAAGAAATTCTGAAAGCGAAAATAGCCGGAGCTGAAGGAGACAGATCAAAGGCAATAGAACTATTAAAAAGCGCTGTGCTTATAGAAGATCAGGTTAATTATGATGAACCACCTGACTGGTATCCTTCCGTCAGATTATCTCTTGGCTCTGAATTATTTCTTAACGGTGAATATGCCGCAGCAGAAAAAGTTTTCCGTGATGAACTGAAAAAATATCCGCATAACGGCAGAGGATTATTCGGACTTTTGGAAAGCCTTAAAGCGCAGGGAAAGAATGACGAAGCGAAAGTTGTTTCAGATGAATTTAATGCAGCATGGAAAAATGCTGATGTGCTCCTGAACATTAATGACTTTTAACTCTTAACTTTTAACTTTTAACTCTTCATCTTTTGAAAATAAAAACCATATCCGCCGCCGAAACACGAAACCTCCGCCAGCTAACATTAAGACAGCATCAGCCGGCAGAAACACTAATCTATCCGGGTGATGATGACACAGATACAGTTCATTTCGGTGCATTTGAGGATAATGAATTAGTAGGAATCGCTTCCGTTTATAAAGACAAATTGAAAGATAATGATGAGCCGGAATCCTGGAGACTGCGCGGCATGGCAACTTCCGAAACCGGAAGAGGAAAAGGTTACGGAAAGGAACTTATGAATAAATGTCTTGAGCATATTAAGAATAAGAACGGAAAATTATTCTGGTGCAATGCAAGAATTACAGCGGAAGGATTTTATGAGAAGTTCGGTATGAAAACAGAAGGTGAAGTTTTTTATCCTGAAGATCTCGGACCGCATATAGTAATGTGGGTGAGCCTGTGAGTTCTTAGAGTTCTTAGAGTTCTTAGAGTTCTTAGATTTCTTAGAGTTCTTAAAGTTCTTAGAGTTCTTAGAGTTCTTAGAGTTCTTAGAGTTCTTAGAGTTCTTAGAGTTCATTAAGTTTGCTAAGTTTTTGTTAAGTTTACAATTTTAAATACTATATAGAATTATGACTGAGAAAATAATCAATAAAGCTTTTGTAAAAATTAAGAACATACACGGTGACAATCTTAATACAGATCTGCGTTACATTTCCGGCGGGAAAAAACTCCCGATTGTAATATTCTGTCACGGATTCAAGGGGTTCAAGGACTGGGGCTGTTTTCCGTATATGATGGATAAGATAGCTTCCGAAAATAATTTCTGTGTGTCATTTAATTTTTCATATAACGGCACAGGTGATAAGGAAAATGAGCAGAGTGAATTTACGAGACTGGACCTGTTTGCAAAGAATACTTTCACCCGCGAACTCGATGACCTCGGCAGCGTTATAGATTTCTTATTTGAGAATAAAAATGATTATAGTTACGATACGGATAATGTTACTCTGATAGGTCATTCCCGCGGAGGCGGGGTGGCAATTTTAAAAACTGCCGAAGACAAAAGAGTTACAAAGCTTATAGTTCTGGCTTCTGTAAATAATTTCGACAGGTACACTGATTCATTAAAGAAAAAATGGAAAGAAGCCGGTTATCTTGAGGTCCTGAATTCAAGGACTAATCAGATGATGAGGCAGAATTATAGTCTGATAGAAGATCTCGAAAAGAATTTTCCGCGTCTGGATATTCAGAAAGCTATAACTGTGATCACAACTCCTTTATTACTGATTCACGGAACACAGGATATTTCTGTTGACTATTCAAATGCTGAAGATCTTTACGTCCGTCATACGGAAAATAATGAACCGGCTAAAGAAAGAACTGAGCTTATACTGATTGAAAATACAGGACATACGTTCGGAGCTGTACATCCGTTTGAAGGAACCACGAAAGCACTGGAAGAAGTCATCACCTTTATTCTGGATTTTCAAAAGAAAAATTTTTAACAAATGAAGATAAACCACCCGCTTATAAATATCCGATATGTTCTTGCAATATTACTGTTTTCATTTATAATTGTCTTTCAGAGTTATGAAAACTCAAGTTGCGACAGTCCGGCTGTAACAAATGAAAAAATAAAAACAGCAATTGACTCTGCAAAGAAATCTGAAAACACTACTCATTCAGAAGAACAGAGCCACGGAGACAGGTTCGCTCCGATATATATCCTTTTATTTTTAATAATTACAGGAGCAGTGCTTGGAAGATATTTTGCGGGAAAAGTAAACCAACCTGCAGTACTGGGAGAGCTTATTGCCGGTGTGATACTGGGAATAATTCTCTTTCAGATCAATTCTCCTGTAATGACACTTATACGGCATCAGGATGACGTAAATAAAATTGTCCAGAGTAGTCTTACGGAAAATGTAACCTGGGAAAAAGCAGTGCGGGAAAATCTTCCGGAAGAATCTTTTGAGGAAGGAGGCTACGGAATAGAGATGATCAAGATAATGGAAAGTCCTGAATTTCCGGGATTTAACATGACTGTCGAAGCAGTATTTTTACTTTCAAGTTTCGGCGTATTGCTGCTGCTCTTTGCTGTCGGGCTTGAGTCAAATATTCAGGATATGCTGAAAGTGGGAGGACCTGCGCTTTCTACGGCTGTTATTGGCGTTGTGGTTCCGTCAGTGCTTGGTTATTTCACTGCGAAATTATTATTGCCGGATCACGATCCGAATTTTTATCTGTTCATTGGCGCTACTCTTTGTGCGACGAGTATTGGTATTACTGCGCGGGTCTTCAAAGACCTGGGTAAGCTGAATATCCCGGAGGCAAAAATAGTATTAGGCGCGGCTGTAATTGATGACGTTCTCGGTCTAATAATTCTTGCCGTCGTAGCCGGAATCATTTCCAGCGGTTCACTGGAAATATCAACAGTCGGGATCATTCTTCTTAAAGCCGTACTGTTTCTGGGTGTGACTTTATTCATCGGAGCAAAATTTCTGAGACAACAGATAAAGGTGGCAGCAATACTGGATAATAAAAACATACGTCTTTTGTTTCCGTTTGCATTGCTTGTCCTTCTTGCCTGGGTAAGCGATAAGATAGGACTTGCAAGTATTGTGGGAGCTTTCACTGCCGGACTGATAATTAAGGAAGAATATTTCAACGATGCTTTAAAAGACAAAAACAGAACAGTTAAAAGCGTAATCGAACCGATTGAAACAATTTTTGCTCCTGTCTTTTTTGTGATAATGGGACTGCAGGTTGACCTTTCTGCATTCCTGAATTTCAATATTCTCGGCGTTGCCCTAGCTCTTACTGCTGTCGCTATAATCGGTAAGCTTGTCTCGGGAATATTTGCAAAAGGAATGGATAAAAGGATCATCGGGATCGGGATGATCCCCCGGGGTGAAGTGGGACTTATCTTTGCAAGCATAGGTAAAAGCATAGGAGTTCTAAACGGCACTTTGTTTTCGGGAATAATAATTATAGTCATCCTAACAACTTTCATTACTCCGCCGGCGCTTAAATGGGCTTTTGAGAAATATGATAAGAAAAAAAAGGATTCATAAGATTCATAAGATTCATAAAATCTATAAAACTTTCATTGCCGTTGACTTTAGTCAAAGGTAAAATACAACGGTAATATACAACAGTAGTCAAAATTAAATTTTAAAATGAAAAGAAAACTAATCTTAAGTTCAACTTTAATTATTCTTGCGGCAGCTTCTTATTTTTTATACTTTAATAATTTCACAGAAAATATTTTTACGGAAAATAAATATTCTCAACGGGAGGAAGCTCCGGATTTTGTTCCCGCCGAAGACTGGTTCGCAAAACAAAGAGCTTTTCCATTTGATGAAATTCCGCAGGAAGAATATCTGAAGTCGGTTAAGTATGTAATGGAAAATATGCTGGTGAAAAGTTTTGAGAATGCAAACAATACAGATAACTCATCTGTATGGACACTTGCCGGTCCGACTAACATAGAAGGACGAATCACAACAATTGCCGTTCATCCTTCAAATCCGCAGATAGTCTATACAGGCACAGCCAACGGCGGCTTGTGGAAGTCAACAAATTTCTGCCAGAGCTGGACAAGCGTTTTTGATGATCAGAATACTTCTTCTATAGGAACTGTTGCCATTGATCCCGCAAATCCTGAAATAATATACTGCGGAACAGGCGAATCAAATTCTCTCCGAAGCTATTATCCCGGAACGGGAATTTATAAATCGATTAACGGCGGATTGAACTGGACTTTCATCGGACTTGACAGTTCTTATACGATCGGTAACATTTCCATTAATCCAAATAACACACAGGAAATATATGCCGCTGCGGGCGGATGGACAAGAAGAAAAAATACTCAGAGGGGAATTTATAAATCAACTGACGGTGGAATCAGCTGGTCAAAAAAACTATATCTGTCTGATTCTGTTGCTGCAATTGATGTAGTCATTGATCCAAACAACACAACAAAAGTATTTGCAGCAATGTGGGAAAGACAGAGAAGGGAAGATTATGTAAAATACGGAGGCAGGTATTCGGGAATATATGTTTCGACAAATTCAGGAGACAATTGGTCGCAGGTCAGCGGCGGATTTCCCGTTAATGATCCGACTATGGGAAGAATTGCTCTTGATATTTCAAACTCAAATTCTCAGATCATATATGCTCTTACCGCAAATACAACAGGCGCTTCAAGAGGTTTGTATAAATCAACAAACGGCGGGATCAACTGGACGCTTGTAAATTCTTCGGTTGCTCAGTCATCTTCTTATGCATGGTTCAACAGGATCTGCAGAGTCGCTCCTGATAATTCGGATAAAGTTTTCTGCGGCGGACTTGATATGGAATTATCCGGTAACGGCGGCACAACATTCAACTATGTCAGCAGTTCGCACGTAGATCAGCACGCTGTCGCCTTCTCAAAATCAAATCCGGGTTACATTGTTATCGGCAATGACGGTGGAATTGATTATTCCACAGACGGCGGGAGCTCATGGAGCTACAGTCAGACACTTCCCATTACACAGTTCTATGCCGGCGATATAGACTACAGCAATCCTGATGTAATACTCGGCGGCGCACAGGATAACGGAACTAACAGAACGGCAGGTTCGGTCGGCGGATGGAATGAAATTTACGGCGG